>CAZLWV010000030.1:0-63396 GCA_964563135.1 uncultured Planctomycetaceae bacterium | reverse complement strand
CACGAAGGGCAGCTCTTCCGGGTACGGCAGTTCGTACGGATCCGGGAGCGGCACCTCGCCGAACGTGAAGGGTTCGTCGTCGCAGGGGTACGAGGACCGCTACGGGAGCGGTGGATCGTCGGACGGAACCGGGCCGCTGGACGATTCGTCAACCGGCAAGTCCGGTTGGGGTAACAGGAGCCCGTCGAGCGAGGAGTCGTACGGCGCCTGGGAAGGTGTGAAATCGCAGGGCGCAACTACAGATTCAAGCGATTCTGTCTACGGCGGTCACGAGTCGGCTACTCGCTACGGCGAAGGGCAGCAGTCCGCTGCCGATGAAACCAGCACTTGGCCTGGCGGCGCACCGGTGGCTGCCGCTCCGGCCGGCCCCTATGCTTACGGCTCGGGGTCGTATGGAAGCTCGGCAGCAGCGTCTGCCAACGTGGTTCCGAAGAGCAGCAGTCTCGGTCTTGTGCCGGTGACGGATGAGTCGGACAGGTCGACCGCCTGGGGGAGCGACCGGCTGGGGAGCTCTGGGGGCGTTTCTTCGGGCTACCGAGACCAGGACGCCCAACAGCCAGACCGTTCCTCGACATCCCCCCCGCCGGGTCTGACCTTGTTGCCACCGGTCGACACCTCGGTTCGAGGGCCCGTTCTGCCCCCCCTGGCAGACGGATCGATTCCTGTCTACCCGTCGACGAGGGCTCTTCAACAGTCTGGCGAGCAGTGGGAATCCCCCACACGATTCTGACGTTCCGGATCAGATTGAGGAAATGGGGCAAATAGGGGAAATGGTCTTTGCCCGGGGGCCCTAAAGGCGGCACATTCGGCATGCCGGTAGCAGCCCCGTCGACCGGAAGGGCCCTTACGACCGATGGCACCGGTCCCTGGTAGCCTCGGCAAGTTTCACTGGTCACTCGCGTTATACCGCCTCCCGGGGGTGTATTGCACGGGTCGGGTGCAGGTGTACGATGTAGGAATGGATCGTCACCTGAAACAAGGGTGAGTTTCTCAAGGGAGAGTGGAATGCGCCGCCCTGTGACCGCCGTGAGTATCGTGCTGGTGATTGGCCTGATGACGGAGGGGGGGATCGCCCAGCAGCGGCAGAGATCCAGCGGAACGGGGACGGGGAACCAGGCATTCACGGTAGCGGGGAGCAGCGGCGGAGGCCAGGGGAGTTCCGGCAGTTTTGGCGTGGGGACGGCGGGCCAAGTGGACACGAGTGCCCGTTACATGCGAGACAACCGGGATGGAGCCTTCGTGGGTGCCGACACCGAGGATACGAACTTTGTGGGCGCATCGACTTCGTCTTCCTCCTCCAGCAATCGATCGTCGCGGAGCGCGCGCCGCGGCGGGAGCAGCAATCGGGCGAACGCCAACCAAGGCCGCGGGCGGGGTCGCCAGCAGGACGAAGTTCGCGTCGTCCTGCAACTGGGCTTCACCCCACCCGATCCTGCCAGCATTGCAGCTTCGCGGGCGCCTGCGGTGGTCGCGTCACGACTGGCCGAACGGATGCAGCGGTCTAGTTGGATTCAGAAGAGCTCTCCTCTGCAAGTCTCGATCGAGCAGGGGACTGCCACCTTGCGAGGTTCGGTTGTGACCGAGCACGACCGTGTTTTGGCCGAGCGGCTGGTGATGCTTGAGGGAGGGATTTGGAGAGTTGAGAATCTCCTGCAGGTTGAGTCGCCAGCGTCGCCTCCTCAGGACGCGCCTGCTTTGCTGCAGCCAGTGCCTGAGTCTGGGAACGAGTGATTCTGGAGCGGACGTCGGCTTTTGGAATCTGCTGGCCGAAGGTGGGAGGCACGGCGATCGTAGCCGTCTGCATGCGGCGGCGGATTTCGGTGCTGGGTGACGAGTTGAAGGAAGCCGCCCGGACCGCTTCAGCCGGTGGGACGGGCTCGGCAACCTCGGTGTCCTTCGGCAAGGGTTTGCCGGGGAGGATCTGTTTTGCCTGTTCGCTGACCACGACGGGCCCCAGTTTCGGCTGGAAGCGGGCAATGAGGCTGATCGCTTTGCGGTAGCCCCCCACTTCGTCCCAGGGAACGAAGAAGCTGTAGGAGTGGCCGACCTTGGACTCGCTGTAGTGGGCCTCCAACTGGTCGGAGGTGAACACGTACTTCCGGGTAGGACGAGGGTCGCCCGGCCTGCGGCCGTCTTCATCGAAGGCGTAGATGATCAGATCGCCGTCGACTTTGACCGGCTTCTCTTCCCCCTGTTCGTAGAAGACCAGGCGGCCGCCGAAACCGCGAACCGGGGCAGCGCCCTGGGTGTAGCGGACGGTATCGACCCAGATCGTGACAAGGCGGTTGGGAATCTTGGGTTCGTCCTTGTCGTCGCCGAAAAACGGAATGGAGAAGGACTTGTCAACATCCAGTTGGGCGCATCCGCCGAAGAGACAGGCTGATGCCGCCACGAGGAGGCACCCGCAGCGGACTGCCACTATTTGAAACCAGTTTCTCATCGGAACGATTTCCTTGCGACTCGATTGCGTCAATAGCCTGATGTGGACGGGTAGGAAGCGGTGGACGGATAGACGGGGCCGGCGGTTCCGTAGCCGCCGGTGGCCGGGTAAACCTCGCCGGAGCCTTGGGCTCGGGCACCGGTTTGCGACTGGAAGCTGGCGGGAGATACGCCACCGGAGGTTGTTGCCTGATTCGGCAAGCCGGGCGAGTGGGAGCCGTGGGCGTCGGTAGGAGCCAGAGTCGGTGCCTCGGCCGGAGTGGAGGACGAGTCGCCGGGCGTGTTTTCCAGGGGCTCGAAGTCTTCCATCTCCTTTTTGCCGTCCGGGTAGATCGTGTTGGTTTCGCCATCACCCCACTGGCCATTGCGGGGGCGGAAGGAGACCTCTTCGTGCAGTTCGAGCACGTCGTTGAGGCACCAGTGCATGCGAGCCGCTTCTTCCTGCATGACGAGTTCGGCATCTTCCTCGCTGTTGACGATCCGCGGGGTCAGGACGATGAGGAGCTCGCTGCGTTCGCTGGTGAAGCCGCGGTAGCGGAACAGTTCTCCGAGGACGGGGATCTCCGAGAGGAACGGCACGCGGCGATCAACCTTGGCCTTGTTGCTTGTGATCAAGCCGCCGATGACGACCGTCTGGCCGTCGAGGGCACTGACCGTGGTGGCGGCGGTGATGGTGCTGATACGGGGGCTGCGGATGACGATGCCTTCGGAGACCGAGATGGGGATACCGTCGGCCTCGGCACCGACTTCCGACTTCTCGGCATCGATTTCCATCACGACCAGCCCGTCGGGACTGATACGCGGCGTGACCCCGATGATCAGGCCGACGTCGTCCATATCGATGCTGTTGGTGATGCCTCCGGACTCGTTGGTCTCGGTTCCGGTGACGCGGGGAACGCGCTCGCCGACCTGGATATTGGCCCCCTGGTTGTCGAGGGTCATGATCTGCGGCCGGCTGAGGATATTGATCCGCCGGTCCTCTTTGAGGGCCCGGAGGAGCAGGCTCACCGATTCGCTCGAGGCGGACATGACGAGGCCGCCGAAGCCGAGTTCGCTGTTGAGCCGGCCCACGCCGAAGTTGGAGAGGCCTTGGGTGCCGACGACGTTGGCGCTCCTCGTTGCGCCGGACGCCCCACTGTTTCCCAGGGAGCTGGTGACATCGTTGAACAAGAATCCGGGCTTGTTCGTAGCCGAGCTGATCACCTGCTCGGTAACCGTGACCACGCCGTCTGCCGTTGACTGCTGCGTGGTATTGGTGATGGTGCTGATATCGCCCAGCAAGCTGCGGTCGAAGAGGATCGAGTCCTGGAGGCCCATTTCGATGCCGAACTCTTCGGTGTCGTTGAGTCGGACTTCGGCGATGAGCACCTGGATCATGACCATGGCGGGGCGTTCGTCGAGCTGTTCGACCAGGTCGGCGAT
The DNA here is from genome assembly GCA_964563135.1 of uncultured Planctomycetaceae bacterium. GTDB lineage: Bacteria > Planctomycetota > Planctomycetia > Pirellulales > Thermoguttaceae > JAAYAY01. Next base: position 59,535 of record CAZLWV010000030.1, on the reverse strand, counting down.
CTCGTCGTAGTACTCGGGGGTGGCGCTGACGATCAGGCTGTTGCTGACGGCCTCGGCGACGACAATCACTTCCTGCTCGAAGATCTCGAAGGTGCTGAACAGATCCTCCTGGTCTTCGCGAACGGAGCGTTCGTCATCGAGGTACTGGTTGATGGCATCGGCGACCTCTTCGGCCGGGGCGTTCTTCAAGCGATAGACGATCGTCTTGCGGGACTTGACCTCGCTCTCATCGAGCCGCAAGAGGACGGCCTCGACGACGGCCAGGTCTCCGACGGAGCCGGAGGCGATGATGCTGTTGGTGCGGACATCGGTGGCGAACCGCAGCGAGACGAGGGAGCTGTCGCCCTCCGCGGCCCCCGTGCGCACGGGCGGCTCGCTCTGGTTGGCGGTGGTCTGGCCGAAGAGAGACTCCAGCATTTCGACCAGGGCGGCCGCATCGCCGTTGACGATCGTGAAGACCTTCAACTGGGCCTGAGCCGCGGGGAGCTGATCGAGCTGGGTGATCAGGGCCTCGATAAGCGGCATGCTTTCGGCTGGAGCCGACACGAGGAGGGCGTTTGCGCGGGAATCGGCGGTGACGCGAACGTCGGTGAGAATCCCCGAACTGAGGAGCTTCTGACCGGCGGAATCGATGGTTACAAACCGCAAACCGATCGACTTGTCTTCAGCGTTCTGCCGAGCCTGCTGGTTCTGGCCGGTTCGCTGGCCGTTGATCGCCTCCTGCAGAATCGGCTGGAGATCTTCGGCCAGGGAGTTCTTCAGTTTGAAGACGCGGAGGTCGTTGACGGCGGGGGTATCGCGGGTATCGAGTTCGGTGATCATGTGCCCCACTTCGAGCATGTCGCGGGGGCTCGCCCGCACGATCAACGAATTGGAGCGGACGTCGGCCAGCACGCGGACCCGTGCACCGAGCCCGGCGAGTTGTTCCCCTTCGCTGTCCTGGAAGAACTGGTCGATCGTTTCCTGGGCGACGGCGGCCGCCGCGTAGCGGAGGCGGAAGACCTTGAATTGAGATTCGGGTGGAACGGGGGTGTCGAGGCGTTTGACCAGGTTGACGACGGTCTCGACACTCTCGGGGCGGCCGATGAGCAGCAGGGCGTTGGGTTTGACGAGCGCGGTGATGCTGACCGACCCCTGCCGCAACGAGAACACCTCGCTGTAGAGCGTGGTGACGAGGGTGGCCAAGGCTTCGCAATTGACGTGGGTGAGAGGATGGACGACGACGGCGGGTTCCGTGACTTCGCCCATCTTCTCGATTTGCCGGATCAGGTCGACGACCTGTTGAACGTCGCGTTTGTTGCCCTTGATGATCAGGGAGTCGAGTCCATCGATCATCTCGATCTGAACCGGCCCGATCAGACCGGCACCTGCCGGCGCGCCTTCTGCGGCTCCGGGAATGGGAACCGTGGCGGTGACTTCTTCATTGGGGACGGCGCCGGGCGCAGAGGCCGGGGGAGCCGGCCCTTCGGCCTGGGCGAGGAGGATATTGCCCGGTCCGATCGTGCTCCGTCTCGGTGCAACCGGGCCATTGCTGGAATGGATAGCATTGACGGTCTGGGTCAGATCGTCGGTCGTGAGCGAGGTGAGTGCCACCAGGCATCGGCTCTGCTCGTTCGTGGAGGGGGGAGCGTCGAGGGATTCGATGAGACGCACACAAGAATCGTAGGATCTGCCACTGGGACCTTCGAGCAGCAGCCGATTCGTGCCATGGTCGAAGTGGAATGTGAAATCGGGCCGGCCGCCGACGACGAGCCGGAATGCCGTGGGGACTCCCGACGACGACGGCACCTGACTCCACCGCGTTCCCAGGGCGACGCCCAGGACAGACTGCAGGCGGGCGGCGGTTGCATTCCGGAGCTGATACTCCCGGCGCTGCAGGTTTCCCGAAACCGCGGAGGGAACTGCCGGCGCGCTGGCAGCGGTTGCGGCCGGCCGCATGACGACGGTCTGCGGCGCGATCGAAGACACCGCGCGCAACTGGGCGGCCACCTGCTGCTGAACCGCTTCGGGGGCCATGACGAGCAACTGGCCCGATCGCGGATCATGAACGATGCGGACGTTTCCCTGACGGGCGTATTGCTCGTTGAGCGCGGCCTCCAGGACGGCGCCTTGGGCCGGCGTGCACGGGTGCGCCCGCAACAAGGGCTCGGTTCCGACCGCGGCTGCCTCGGCATAGGTTGCCTGACGGAGGCCGGAAGGCGAACCGGTTGCGGCATACGCGGGAATAGGCTCCGCGGGCGTCCTTGCAGGAGCGGCTGGCGCTCCTGGGTACCCCGCCTGCTGATGCACGGTCGGCGAGGCCGAATAGACCGGGCGGCGATAGTCATCGCCCCTCGTACTGAGGCAGAGCAATGGCCAGGCCATTGCGGTTGCCATCACCCAAGTCCACCAACGGACACCAACTACCCTGTCTGAAGCGCACGTTAGCGGTCTGGCCATTGTCGGATTCCTGGAACCCATAACCAAAACTGGGGGTAAGCACAAAATCTTTGCGCAATCCGGAAAGACTGTGTGATAGGAATAATCGACAAAGTTTGCCCAGACCTTCAGCCCGATGGTAAAAAATCCCTCGTCGTGTCGGGCGAGGGGCACTAGATCGGCCTGGATGGAGGGGCGATGCCTGCGGACGACTACACTGTAAGCGATTGCACTACAGGCACTTACGTTACGAGACCGATGGTCAGCCGCTGGCCTGAGCGGGGAAACGCGCCGGACGAGTGAGGCACTCTGGAGAGGGCCGGCCGGGCGGAGGGTTTCTCTGGTCTGGCTTCAGCCATTTGACCCAGCCATCCAGCCCATCGATCCCGAATGCCCGCATTGAGCGGGTCAGGCTTGCACCGAGTGGGACGGGGGGACTGTCTCGGGCTCAGCGGAATCCGGCGGCGGCTGGGTGTCGGGAGCGGCCGGCTGGACGGCCTGAGAGGGATCTTCAGCGTCGGGAGCCGGCGTGGGGACAGGCTCTCGGTCGTTTCGAGGGGGTGGGACTTCAGCGGGCAGGGGCTCCGGCTCCACCAAGACAACCGCTTCGTCGGCCCAGCGATCCTCAGGAACGTCAACGGCCAGGAGCGATTCGACCAGACTGGTGTTCGCGTCGTCGGCGATCTCGTCGAGGAGCCGCTGGAGGCTGGAAGACTGTTGTCCCTCGGCGGGCCCCTCGCCGGTTTCGGGGGCCGATTCCCCGTCGCTTCCGCCTTCTTCCCCGGATGGTGACTGATCGCGGAGTTCCGAATCGCCTCCGGCAGCGCCGGTGGGGCCGAACTGAGTTCCGAAGAATCCGCGGTCCTCCGTGGTGTCGGCCAGTGGCCGAACCGCAGGGGATGAAAGCGATCGGGGGAAAGAGGGCGAGGCGAGCGAGACGGCGATCGGCGCCGCCACGGGGCTGAAGGCCATGCTCATGGATCGAGGGGTGATCTCGGCCAGGAAGGCGATGGCATCGGTCACGATCTCGGAGAGGGCATCGACAACGGTTATCTCAACGGTTTGTCGAGCCGATAGCGCGAGGGCCTCGCCGGCGGCAACCTCACGGGCAACGACGGTCAATTCGATGGTCGACTCGAGGGCAGATAGGGGGAGGTATGCCGAGGGAACATGCCAGCGGATGCGGCCGGTTTCCGCGTCGATGGTCAGCCCGTCGGGAACTTCGCCCTCCAGCTGGTAGCGGACAGTGGCGGCGGGAAGGTCCTGGTCACGGGCTGCAACGGTGAAATCGAGGACTTCTCCCTCGGTCACGCGTTGGGAGGGCGTGGCATCGAACCGGGGAGCCTTTTGATTCTCGGCGACGCTGATGACGATCGTATGCTCGGCGGAGAGGCCTCCGGAGTCGGTTACGCGAACGCCGAACTGGAAGGTCTGGCCGCCGTCGTTCTCGTCGGGCGTCCAGGACAGGAGGCCGCTTGCCTCATCGATGACGGCCCCGTCCGGCACGTTGCCGAAGAGGTCGAAGACCAGCTCGTTGGCAGGCAGATCGTCGTCGTGGGCAACAAACTGGAGGCTGACCGGCTGGTGTTCCTCGCCGCTCCACTCGTCGAAGACCTGGGAGAACTCAGGCGCCACGTTGACATCGGACACGGTAACCTGGACCGTTTGGGAGGATGCCGCGGTGGTGCCGTTGGTTGCGCTGAAGACGAGATCGTAGAGGCCGGGGCCATCCGCCTCGGCCGTGTTCCAGGTGAACCTGGCGCGATTGCCGCCGAGTTGTTCCAGCGAGTAGTCGGCATCGGCCGGCAGGACGCCGTCGCGAAGGGTGATTGTCAACGACGAGGCGAGGTCCGAGGGATCGCTTGCGGTGACAATCAACTCGACCGTCTGCAGTTCGTCGACAGTCCGATCGCCTTCGATCGTGATGTCAACAGGGCTGAAGACCGTAATTGTAAACTCCTGCTCGGCCTTGTTTCCAGCCCCATCGGTGACCCGGACCACCACTTCCTGCTGATAACCGGCATTCGTGGCGGGAACCCAAGTGATCACACCCGTTTTGGAGTCGATCGACATCCCGTCGGGGGCAGGGAACTGAATCTCGTAGTACACGTCCGCGTCGCCCTCGTCGTCGCAATCGACGTCGTAGAAGTAGTCTTCTCCCTGAAGGGCGTGGTCGATCGCCTCGCTGGTGATCACGGGCGGGGCCGTATCGACGGTGAAATCGAAGGGTTCGGACAGGTCGCTGGCGAGAATCTGGTTGCCGTAGTCGGAGCCGAGCTGGTACCACTGCTGGACATGGAGGGTGTAGTCGCCGTCGTCGAATGCATCGCCGAGCAAGACGCGGATGGTGGCAACGTAGTTGCTGGTGCCGTCGCCCTGCGCGATTCTCGTGATCTGCTCGTAGGGCGTTTCGGCGCCGTTCAGATAGACGGTTAACTGGGAGGTGGCCTGAAGACCACCGATCTTGAAGTTGAGTTCCTTGTCTTCGGAATTGTCCTTGGCGGTTATCCCGTCTTTGGCGCCAGTGTCTGCACCCGATGCGAAACTGACCGTGGGCTGTGCGGGGGGAATGGCGATCGTGACGATCTGGGTGTCGATGACGGCCTCGTCGTAACCGCCGTCTCCGTCGGCCACGAGCGACTCGGCCGTGGGCCCCACACGCAGCGCGATCTCCGCGACCCCCACGACCTCGTTGGAGGGAGTGATGGTCACCAGGCCGCTGTCGGTCACCTCGACGGTGATATCGTCGGTTTCCGTCAGGAGCTCCACGGAGTAGTAGATCTTGTCACCTTCCACATCGATGGCTTCGAGTTGGAAGGTGTACGGCTGGTCGATCTGGAGCCGGATGGGATCGATCTTGGCGAGAAAGGGGTTGTTGTTCTTGGTGTCGGGGAGGACGTTGACGGCGATGGTCTTGGCGGCCGTACCGCCGTGCCCGTCGCTGACGGTGATGGTGACTTCGCCGCTGTCGTAGGTCCCGTTGGGAGCCGAGATCATCATCACGGCGTCTTCATCATTGGTGAAGACCTCGATCGACTGGATCACGATATCGCCGCCGGACGGGTAGTCGCTGGAATTGGTGGCCACCTGCGAAATCGCTTCGCGGACAGTGTCTCCTTCCGTGAGCTTTCCGAAAATCGTGTAGTTGAAGTCCAGAGTGCGGGGCAGCGTATAACCGCCGGAAGGAACATCCGTGATGAAGAACTGGGAGTCGTTGGTATCGTCTCCCGATTTGGCCATGGCCAGCAGGCCCGACGTGGTGAACTGGAGACTGGTGCTGTATTCGTCGTCGATCTGGGTGCCGGTGCCGGTGAGTCCGTCGCCGTTGGCCGAACCACCCTGGATCATGAACCCGTCGATGATGCGGTGAAAGACCCGGTTCTCATACCAGCCGGATTCGACGATGTCGATGATCCGCGCGGTGGTTTCGGGGGCCAGGTCCTCGAAGAGCTCGAACACCATTTCGCCGTAGCCCTGCACGGTGATGCGCAAGCTCTGGCGCCCGCTGGCGAGCTCTTGCTTGGGCACCGAGACGCTGATGGCCGAATTGTCGCTTGCGACCGTGTAGGTGAGGGCGTCGCCATCGGCATCTTCGCCGTTCAGGGCAATCTGGACGGGAGCCCCGGCGTAGATGTTGATCTCGTCGGGAAGCTCCGCCAGGGTGGGCGATGCCAGCACGCGTCGTTTCTCGAGAGCCTCCATGCGAGAACAGCGGGGTGTTGCCTTCTTCGTCCGCAGCAGACTGCGAGAATTCGGGAGCGTGCTCATCTGGTGCTCTTCTGCCGTACCTGGGTACCTGTTCGGGACCAGTCCCACCGCCTTTCCGTTCCCTTGGCCCTCCCTGCGGAGCTGGAAAGAAGTGCGTTCAGGCTGCCGTCGATTGGGACGACGTCTGAGGTCCTCAAGTTCCGAGTTTAATCGATCTTGCCCTCCAGTTGACCTCCCGGTGCAGACATTTCTCGCCGTCCGGGGGGAATTGCCGGGCAGGTTTTTCCGATCAGAGGAGATGGAGAATCCGGCCGATGTTTTCGATCGTCCAGAAACACACGGTATCCACCAACCAGAGGGGGGCCAAGGATATGGAGCCATCCGTGGGCCCAGGATCTGGATTTCATCCTTACGAAAGGAGATCCGCCCCGGTTTTCGAGCTGCCGCCGATCGCGACCTTTCCTGTTGTCCTACCTGGTGGACAGATCGCGGATTTTGACGTTGCGGAAGTGGATTTCGGTGCCTTCGGCGGTCAGACAGATCTTGCCGGGAACCACGTCGCAAGAGGATGTCTTGTTGACCTCTTTGCCGTTCACCTTGAGGGTGACCTGGCCGCCCCGGGCAATGACCTCGTAGTGGTTCCACTGGCCGGCGGCCCGTTCGCCCGGTTCGGTTTTCTTCAGATTGACGAGGGTACCCAGCTGCGGGCTTTCGAGCGTTTTCATCCGCTCGGCAGGACCGGCGAGGCGGAATCCGCCGAGTCCCCAGAAGTCTCCGGCATCGCCGGCGTTGATCTGTGCTTCGAGGCTCTTGGGCCAGATCTTGTCGCTGCCGGTCATGCGGAGCAGAACACCTCCCTTGCCGGGTCGGTCCTGGGGCCAGCGCCAGTCGAACTGGAGGACGTAGTCGGTGAAATCCTGTTCAGTACGAAGGTAACCACGAGGGGCTCCCTTGCAGACGATGGACTCGGGGGTGATCGTCCAGACATCCTCGAGCTGGGTTGCCTCGGTTTCGCTGAAGGCTATCCAGGTGATGGCGCCGGCTGCCTTGGGCCCGAACATGTCGACGGGACAGTCTTTGGCAGCCTCTTGGGCCAGGCCTTGGGAGAGGGGCAGGGCCGCCAGAAGAATCGCAGAAACAGGGCCGAGCGTGAGTCTCATGGTGGTTCCTCTCTTTTTTCGTGTCCAAGGGGCAATGCAGCGGCGAGAGTAAAACCAACGCCGGCGGAGGAGGTTTGGCCCGGCGGGAATGGAACGGCTCGCTGGGGCCACTTTAGAGGCTGCCTGTGGCCGATGCAAGCTTCGAACGCAGCTGGCTTGTGGAGCAGCAGCCGGCTATGCGGTCGCGTCACGAACCGGGCTCCTCCTGGTCGCCCTCGTTTCCCAATCGACGCAAGGTTCAATAGAATGGGCTGACTATGGACGAACCGGAATTCGAAATACTGTGCGAAACAGGACCGTGTCTGGTGGTTTCGAAGCCCCCCGGGCTGCTGACCCAGGCTCCCGCGGGAATCGACAGCCTGGAGGACCGAATCCGACGGTTTCTCAAGGTGCGCGACAACAAGCCCGGCCGGGTCTATCTGGGGGTACCCCACCGGCTCGACCGGCCGGCAAGCGGGGCAATGGTGTTTGCCAAACACGCACGGGCGGCGCGGCGGATAGCCGAGCAATTCGAATCGCGGCGGGTCGAGAAGGTGTACTGGGCGCTGGTGGAAGGTCATGTGGCTGCGGGCGCAGGGACGTGGTGCGACTACCTGCGGAAGATCCCGGACGTGGCGCAAGCCGAGATCGTGTCGCCCGACGAAGAAGACGCGCGCGAGGCGGTGATGCACTTTCGCACGGTGGAGCGTCTGGCCGGTTCGACCTGGCTGGAGATCCAGCTCGAGACTGGGCGGATGCATCAGATTCGCATCCAATGTGCGTCGCGAGGGCACGCCCTGCTGGGCGATGTTCAATACGGGGCGACGACGACGTTCGGCCGTCAATACGAGGATCCGCGACTGCGGGCCATTGCGCTCCATTCCCGGATGCTGGCGTTCGACCACCCGATGACCCACCTGCCGCTGCGGTTTGTGGCCCCGCTTCCCGAGGCCTGGAGACTGCTGGGAATCGAGATTCCGGCCGGGTAGGCCCCGGCGGCACCGGGTTCCAAGGAACTGTGCTGCCGGATAAGATTTCTCGAATAGGTTCCGCTGTGGGAAGGGCAGCCCAGACGCGAGGCGGTCGCCCCGAGAGGGGACAGGCCCCGCAGCGCCGTATCCACCATGCACGCGGGGTATCGGAGCCGGTCCCGGCTTCGGCAGACAACCGCTGAATCATCCCCAGGAGACGAGTCCACCGATGAGTTCGACGCAGACTTCCCAAGATCCGTTCGGTGCGCGAGATACGCTTCAAACGACATCGGGGCCCGTGGGCATCTACCGCCTTGCGGCGCTGGAAGAGGCTGGCCTGACGAGGATCGACGAACTGCCGTTTTCGATCCGTGTGCTGCTGGAGTCGGTTCTGCGAAACTGCGATGGTTTTGCGGTCAGGGAAGAGGATGTCCGCAACCTGGCGGGATGGGCCAACCGTTTGGGCCCCCCCGTGGAGATTCCATTCATGCCCGCCAGGGTTATTCTCCAGGATTTCACGGGGGTGCCGGCCGTGGTCGATCTGGCCGCGATGCGGAGTGCCATGAACCGTCTTGGTGGCGATCCGGCCAAGATCAATCCCCTTATTCCGGTCGACCTAGTCATCGACCACTCGATCCAGACGGACCGATTCGGCACGGCCGACGCGTTGGAGGCGAATGTGGCCCTGGAATTCGAAAGGAACCGGGAACGATACGAACTGCTGCGCTGGGCCCAGGACGCGTTTGACAATTTTCGCGTGATCCCGCCGTCGGTCGGGATCATTCACCAGGTCAACCTGGAATACCTGGCCAAAGGTGTTTTCGTCCGCGAGGATGCCCGCGGTCCGGTGGCCTTCCCTGATTCCCTGGTCGGCACCGACAGCCACACGACGATGATCAACGGCCTGGGAGTTCTCGGGTGGGGAGTTGGCGGGATCGAGGCCGAAGCCATGATGCTGGGCCAGCCGCTCCACATGCTCATGCCCGAGGTCATCGGGCTGGAACTGACGGGGCGGTTGCCGGCGGGGACCAACGCCACCGATCTGGTTCTGACGGTGGTGCAACTGCTTCGCAAGGAGGGCGTGGTCGGCAAGTTCGTCGAGTACTTCGGTTCGGGTGTCGATTCGATGAAGCTTGCCGACCGGGCCACGCTGGCCAACATGGGACCGGAGTACGGGGCCACGATGGGGTTCTTTCCGATCGATGCCCAGACCATTGAGTACCTCCGCGAGACGGGACGAACCGCCGGGGAAGTGGAACTTGTGGAGCGTTACACGGCCGAGCAGCGGCTGTTGCGGACTTCGGAGAGCCCGGTGCCGAAGTTCACCAAGGTTCTCAGCCTTGATCTTGCCACGGTGGAACCGAGCCTGGCCGGCCCAAAACGGCCGCAGGACAGGGTACCGCTGTCGCAGATGCAGAGCGCCTTTCGCAGCGCGCTGGTGGCCCCAGTGGCCCAGCGAGGTTTCGGCCTGAAGGAAAGCGAACTGGGGACCCGCGTGGAGGTGAAATGCGGCGGCGCCGCCGGGCAGGTGGGGCACGGCGCGGTCGTGATCGCTTCGATAACCAGTTGTACGAACACGAGCAACCCGAGCGTCATGCTGGCAGCAGGTCTTCTGGCCCAGAAGGCGGTGGAGAAGGGTTTGAAGGTGCCTTGCCATGTGAAGACGAGCCTTGCGCCGGGTTCGCGCGTGGTGAGCGATTATCTGAAGGCAGCCGGGCTCGACAAGCCGCTTGACCAATTGGGATTCACCACGGTCGGGTATGGCTGCATGACCTGCATCGGCAATAGCGGCCCGCTGCCCGAGCCTGTGGCCCAGGCCGTTACGGAAGGGAATCTCGTCGCCTCGGCGGTGCTCAGCGGGAACCGCAATTTCGAAGGTCGAGTCAACCCGCTGGTCAAGGCGAACTACCTGGCCAGTCCACCGCTTGTTGTAGCCTATGCCCTGGCCGGCACGACCGATATCGACCTTGCGCGGGATCCGCTTGGCATCGGGAGCGACGGGAAGGCCGTGTTTCTCGAGGACATCTGGCCCCGAGCCGAAGAAATCGATGCCGTGGCGAGGGAAGTCGTGCGGGCGGAGATGTTCCGCCGGCAATACACAGACGTGTTCTCGTCGAATCCGCGCTGGAATGCGATCAAGGTGACCGAGGGAAGTCTGTTTGCCTGGGACGAGGAAAGCACCTATATCCAGGAGCCGCCCTTCCTGCTGGATCTCGCGGCAGAACCTGGTCCGATCGAGCCGATCCGGGGCGCTCGGGTGCTGGTGGCGTTGGGCGATTCGGTGACGACAGACCACATCTCGCCGGCCGGATCGATCAAGCCCGACGGACCCGCCGGCAAGTTCCTGCAGGAACACGGTGTTCGGCCGGCGGATTTCAACAGCTTCGGGTCGCGCCGCGGCAACGACCGGGTGATGACGCGGGGCACCTTTGCCAACATCCGGATCCGCAACCAGCTCGCTCTGGGCACGGAAGGGGGAATTACCCGGCACTTGCCGGACGGCAAGGTAACGTCGATCTACGAGGCGGCGATGCAGTACGCGGAGGAAGCAGTTCCTCTGGTCGTGCTTGCCGGTGCAGAATACGGAACGGGAAGCAGCCGCGATTGGGCGGCGAAGGGGACGCATCTGCTGGGAGTCCGGGCTGTAATCGCCAGCAGTTTCGAGCGGATTCACCGCAGCAATCTAGTGGGAATGGGAGTCCTGCCCCTGGAACTGCCCAACGGCGCGACATGGCAGTCTCTGGGGCTGACCGGCGAGGAAGTGTTCGACATTCCCCAGTCGGACAGCAGCCTGGTACCCGGGGGAACGCTCCGAGTGACGGCCGCCAGGGAGAACGGCCCCGCGATCGAGTTCGTCGCCCGGGTCCGGATCGATACCCCGGTCGAACTGGAGTACTACCGCAACGGCGGGATTCTCCAGACCGTGCTCAGGAAGCTATTGGGATCGGTCGATGGATAGCTCACCGATCTTCCGGTCCATGGTTCGCGATAAACCTGGTCAATCGGCAACCGAGCGCTAGTTCGTACCGGTCGGCGGCCCTGTCGCCCTGATGTGCTACCGAGCCTCTGCGCGGGTTTCGGAAGGCTGCAGGTTCTCCACAGCATGGATGCGCCGCAGGAAATGGGGCCGGCGGATGGCATATTCACCATTCTCGACCCATTGGCTTCCGCGGAGAAGGTGCCGTTGCTGGTGGAGGTTGACCAGGGCAACCACCGCGGTCGAATCCTGGAGGCTGGCCAGGATGCTTTCCGTCGTTGGTCGGGCGACTGCGTCCGCCTGGATCTCGTAGACCAGTGCCGCGGCGACTCCCTCGTGGACCTCTTCGCGGAGACACAGCAGCCCGCACTGGTCGGGACGCCATGCGAGCGGCCAGGACGGCTCAGCAAGCCAGACACATCGAAACTGGCGGCAGGTTGCGGGGCGTACCGAGTAGATCCGGCATCCGCCAGCCGCCAGGTGGGGGCAGACCATGCCGGCGGGTTTTTCGCCGATACAAGTCTCGCCTGCCGAGATGGGCAGATGGATGCAGCAGGCGTGGCAATCCCCACAACTTCGGGGTACGGTATCGCCAGCAATAGTCGGCGGAGAGACGAGAGTCTGAGGAGGAGAAGAATCAGCGGGGGCAACCGCGAGACATGGGATGTTTTCCGTGTGAAAAGGAATCCGCATCGGTGCGACTCTCGGTAACTGGCGGAGGCAGGGCAGGTCCGCTCCCTCAGGCTGCACACCCCTGGATAGCGTGGCAATGGTCCCCCGTCATCAAGAATCGGCTGCAAGCGATCCTCAACATGAGGCAACCAGCGAAGGGAGATCTTCTGGACGTCTTGTCAAGAGCGATGGGACAATTCTTGACCCACCATTTCCAGATCGCGTTCAAAGAAGTGGATTGCCTCGGTCGGCGTGAGGTTGAAGATCGCACGCCCGTCGGTATCCCAATGGGAACCGTCGAATCGAAAGACAGCGGTTGCCGCGCAGGAGGTACCGTCCATATCGGTTTCGAGGATCAAGGAATCCGAAGGGACATCCAGATGAATGGTCACCGCAACGAAAGCCGACAATTCTCCGGAAGCGCGACTTCGTGCATAGGCAACGTCGTCGTCGAAACAGCAGTCATTCCAGCGATCCTCTGCGGGGCGATTGCCAGTCATGCCGAGAATCATGAACTTGGCTTCCAGACGCTCGCGATGGCGGTGGAAATCGCGGCAGGCCTCGGCAAAGCGGGTCTCGCGCCAACTGGCGAGAAGAGGACGCCACAAGACGGCAATGGCGATCATCCCCAGGAGCGCCGTCGCCAGCATGATCCACCAGTATCCTTGCATCATTCACCCCCGTGAGTGATTAGGCAGCGTTCCCTATGCATGCATTCTAAGAGTTTCCCCCTCCGATTTGCAAGCAAATATGGACAATTCCGCGGTCATCCTCCCACAATGGGTGCCTGGGTGACCCGACCGCGCCAGGCCGTGGTCGCAGGCCGCATGGGCGCCAGAGACCAAGGGCACCCGTGGAGGCCTGCCGAAACACGGGCAATCCCTGCCAACGGGGTGCTGGCACCGGCGGGCCGCCAGGGGCAAAGCAGTTTTCGCAGGCAAATCCATCTCGACGGTATTCCGCCGGCAGATCCAACCGCAGAGGCTTTCTCAGGCAATGGCGATACTTGGCGCTCACATGTCGATTGCGGGCGGTTATCACAGGGCGATCGAGCGTGCCGTAGCGGCGGGTTGCCAGTGTGTTCAGGTCTTTACCAGGAACTGCAGCCAGTGGCGGATCAAGGACATTACGCACGAAGAAGCGTTGCGGTTCCGAAAAGCGTTCGGAGATTCGCAACTGAGCCACACGGTTGCACACGACTCATACCTGATCAATCTGGCTTCCCCTGACGACGCCCTATGGCGGCGTTCTGTCGACATGTTTGTGGAGGAGCTCAGGCGGGCCGATCTGCTCGGGATTCCGCTGGTCGTCACCCATCCGGGAGCCTACACCTCGGGGTCCGAGGAACTGGGTTTGCGGCGGATCATTCGTGCCGTGAACGAAATCCACCGCCGGACCGGCAAGCTGAGGGCACAGTGCGTGCTGGAAACCACGGCAGGCCAGGGAACCGCCCTGGGCTGGCAACCAGAGCAACTGGCCGAGATTCTGCACCGAGTCAGGCAGCCCGACCGGCTGGGGTTCTGTTTCGACACCTGCCACGTGTTTGCCGCCGGCTTCCCGATGGGCAGCCGGCGGCAGTACGAGGAGACGATGAACCAGTTTGACCGGCTGATCGGGCTGGGCCGAATCCGCGTCTTTCACCTCAACGACAGCCAGAAGGAACTCGGGAGCCGGGTCGATCGCCACGCTCACATCGGGCAAGGAAAGATGGGGCTGGATCCCTTTCGTTGGATCTTGAACGATCCCCGTTTTCGGGAGGTTCCGATGATCCTGGAGACTCCGAAAGGCAGCGGGGACGCGCTGGATCGGGCCAACCTCAAGACGCTGCGAGGCCTGGTGGGCGGAAACGCCGCTTCCGGCTCGTTGACCGTACGGAGAGGGGCCGGTACATTAAAAAAGTGAACCGCTTCGGCCGTGCGGAATCCCGTAGAGGTTGGCGATTTGGGCGCCACCGGGACTGTGAGCGAGATGGTGTTGACGTACTTCAAACGCTATCGCATGGAGATCGATCTGCACCACTGCGACTGCTCGGTTTCCCGCGTTCCAGAGGGGTTCATGCTGGTTCCATGGTGCAAGTCGCTCCTGGAGCAGCACGCCGAGGTCAAGTACCGGAGTTTTCGCAACGAGATCGATGCGAACGTGTTCCCGTGCCTCGGCGAACTGGCCGGCTGCCGGCGATTGATGCGTGAGATCACGCGAAAGAAGGGCTTTCTCGAACGGGCCACGTGGCTGGCCGTCACGGAGACCCGCGACATTCGAAACCGCGTGAACTGCGGCACGATCCAGGGAATCCGTGACCAGGCGGGGATCGGCGCCGTGCAGAATCTCGGGATCATACCGGATTTTCGTGACCGGGGGCTCGGATCGTGCTTGCTTCTGAGGGCCCTTCAGGGATTCAGGGAATCGGGTGTGGGCCGGGTGTACCTGGAGGTTACGGCGGAGAACGAGGGAGCCATCCGTCTCTACCAACGGCTTGGCTTCCGGACGGTGAAGACCGTTTTCAAAGTCGCCGAGGTCTGCTATTCCTATTGAGGCCCGCACCGTCTACCCACGGCGGGTCAAGCCAGCCGAACGGCCGTCTGGATCGGCTGGCAGCCCCATCGCCCCGGACCACCTATGATCCACACGCACCAACTGAACAACGGGCTCGTCCTGCTGGCGGAGCCCATGGAGTGGCTCGAATCGGCGGCGTTCACCATCCTCGTGCCTGCGGGGTGCATTTTTGAACCGCCGGATCGGAGCGGGCTGAGCGGTTTCACCTGCGAGATGGCGCTTCGCGGTGCCGGTCCGCGCGACAGCCGCCAGTTCATCAACGACCTGGATTTTCTGGGGGTGGAGCGGAGCGAGTCGGTAGCCGAGGCGCACACTCGCTACGGCGGCGCCACGGTGGCGGACAATCTGCCGCAGACGCTGGGCATCTTCGCGGATCTGCTTCGGAATCCCCGTCTGCCTGCAGAGCAGCTCGAGGCCGGGCGGCAGGTAATGATCCAGGATCTTCGCGCCGTGGAGGACGAGCCCGCCCAGAAGTTGATGCTCAAGCTCAGGGAGTACCACTATCCGGATCCTTGGGGACGTCCGAGCCAGGGGAACATGGCAGGGATCGAAGCCACCACGATCGAGGACATCCGCCGCTATTTCGAGCGATGCTACCGCCCGCAAGGGACGGTCCTCGGCGTTGCCGGCCGGTTGGAATGGGAGACACTCAAGGACACGGTGGAACGGCTGCTCGCCGACTGGGAGCCTCTGGAGAATCCCCCGGTAACGGAGTCCTCGCAGCTCAGCGCGTACACGCACGTGGAGTACGATTCGAGCCAGACGCACATCGGGATAGCCTATCCGAGCGTGCCCTACCGGAGCGACGACTACTACCTTGCCTGGGGAGCGGTGGGAGTCTTGTCAGGCGGCATGAGTGCCCGGCTTTTCACCGAAGTGCGGGAGCGGCGAGGGCTGTGCTACAGCGTTTACGCCACCCATCACACGCTGCTGGATCGCGGGAGCGTATTCTGCTACGCAGGTACGAGCGCCGAACGGGCCCAGGAGACGCTCGACGTGACGCTCAGCGAGTTGCAGCGTCTGGCCGATGGGGTCGAGGAGCACGAGCTCGACCGGTTGAAGGCGAGAATCAAGAGCGCCTTGATCATGCAGCAGGAATCGAGTTCTTCGCGAAGCGCCTCGATTGCCCGCGACTGGTACCACCTCGGCCGCTGCCGTTCTCTGGACGAAATCAACGAACTGGTCGACCAGCTCACCGCGGACCGGATCAACGCCTACCTGAAGAAGAGCCCGCCGGCAGATTTCACGATCGTCACGCTTGGCCGCAAGGAACTGGAGGTGCCCGTTGGAGTTTCTTAAGCACGTCTTGCCGAACGGCCTGGAGATCGTTGCCGAGTGCAATCCCCAGGCATACTCGACGGCGGTGGGCTTCTTTGTCCGCGCCGGATCGCGAGACGAAAGCGACGAGGTGGCCGGGGTAAGCCATTTTCTCGAGCACATGATGTTCAAGGGAACGCCGACGCGAACGGCCGACGACGTGAATCGCGAGTTCGACGAGATGGGCGCGTCGTACAATGCGTTCACGAGCGAAGAGCACACGGTTTACTACGCCGCGGTCCTCCCGGAATACCAGGATCGGGCAGCCCAGTTGCTGGCCGACATCCTTCGCCCATCGCTGCGAGTCGACGACTTCGAGATGGAGAAGCAGGTGATCCTGGAAGAGATCAGCATGTACGAGGACCAGCCTCCATTTGGCGCCGACGAAAAATGTCGCGCATTGTACTTCGGCAGCCATCCCCTGGCCCGCAGTGTCCTGGGAAGCGCGGAGAGCATCAAGTCGCTTTCCGTGGACGCAATGCGTGATTATTTCTGCAAGCGATACAGCCCGCAGAACCTGGTGCTGGCGGCCGCCGGTTGCGTCGACTTCGAGCAGCTTGTCGCCACGGCCGATCGCATGTGCGGCATCTGGCCGCGAAACGGAGGTGACCGGACCCAGGTTGCCGCATCGCCGGCCAAGGGATTCCACGTCGTGTGCAAGGACACGGCCGCACAGCAGTACGTAGTCGAGTTTTCGCCTGGCCCCACCTGCTTCGACGAGGACCGCTTTGCCGCCAAGCTGTTGGCAACGGTCGTCGGAGACGACACCGGCAGCCGTATCTACTGGGATCTGGTCGACAGCGGAATCGCCGAGCAGGCCAGCCTGGGCCACTACGAATACGACGACGCGGGTGTCTTCATGACCTACCTGAGCTGCGTTCCGGAGCTGGCGGCCGAGAACCTCCAGCGCATTCACACGCTGCTGACCAACTTGGGGCGGGACGGCGTTACCGCTGAAGAACTCGCCCAGGCAAAGAACAAGGTGAGTTCGCGAATCGTACTGGGCAGCGAACGGCCGCAGGGTCGGCTGTTTGCCGTCGGGAGTGACTGGGTCCAACGCGGTGAGTACCGGCCGGTCCGCGCCGACCTGGATGCCGTGGCCGCAGTGACGCTCGAGCAGGTGGCCGCCGTGGTGGCAAAATACCCCCTGACGGAGTCGACCATCATGACCATCGGGCCGCTGGTGGAAGTGGCCCGGCCCAGCTAACGATCTTCCCGCCGCCGAAACGGGGCAGTGAAGGGGAGAGAGGCAGCCGATCGGCGAGCCCAAGTTTCCAGGTGGCTGACTTGGGCTCGCGTCAGTGCTCCAACCCAGAATCGTCAGGATCTCGCTAGCCCTCGTCGAACCGGATATCAAGGATCTCGAACCGAGTCGTCCCGGCGGGCACCTGGATCTCGACCTTGTCGCCAACCCTCTTGCCCACCAGCCCCTGGGCGAGCGGACTGGTGATCAGGATCTTGCCGTTCATGTAGTCCTCTTCGCCCGCACCAACAAGGGTGAACTCCTCCTTGTCGTCCAGATCGAGGTCGTTGACAACTACGGTGCAACCGAAGCCGACTTCATCCTTCGCCAGCTTGGAGGAATCGACCAGAACCGCGCGGGCCAGTTCGCCGCGGATCTGGTTGATCTTCGCCTGCAAGAGACCCTGACTTTCACGGGCGCCGTGATACTCGGCGTTCTCTTTCAGGTCGCCTTCCGCTCTCGCGTTGGCAATACGTTTCTCGATGATGGGCATTTCTTCGTTCTGGAGTCGCTCCAACTCTGCCTTCTTCTTGTTGTAGCCCGTCTGGGTCATCGGGATACGATCCGACATCTCGTTCCTCCTGAGAACACAAAAAAACTGCGGTTGCCCGAGAACTCGGCAACCGCGGGTGTATCCGATTCGTTGATCCTCTGCCAGTGGGAATCACCGGCCGGTGCGTATGCTCGTTCAAAAAAACACGACTATCCAGCACGATTGACGCCTGCGCAGTCGATGTGCGAAGGCGACGGGCGGAAACCCGGCTCTTTGTGGTCTGCCGTCGGGTTGCCACAAGCATCTTCCATGCAGACATCCATGGTATGGGAAAACACCACGCTGGACCGCAACGGCCCCCATAAAGCCGCTCTCCGGCGACCGCTTCTCGAGAAGCCAGACGCGCCCGGGCCGGGATCACTCGCCCGGCACCCGGGCTGACTTCCCATTGTGGCCACGATCGGAGAAAAGTAAAGGTCTTTTTGCAGACTGAAATACGGGGTCCGCCCTGTTCCAACACCGTATTCCCCTCAGGGCAAGGGCGGGTTGTTATGATCAAAACACACGATCGAGGCTGAAAACGACGATTGTTGACGTCGGGGCAGAGAAATACACGACCAAAAGTTGAGATACAGACTAGAATTTTGTAGAAACATCCGCCGATGTTCTTGTCTGACCGGATCTCATCTTCTTAACTTATCCGTGGTCGAAGCATATTATTCTACGAACTGAAAAGCTCGTCGGCTCAATCGAGACCTTCATACACGCGACCCCCCTCGCAATCAAGGGATTCCCTGCCCCATCCCTTTGAGGGGGGTCGTGTTTTTCGGTGCGTTGTTGCCGGCGGGCGTGTCTTGGGGCCCACCGATTCCACGTTTTGCCGGGATTCCCCGCGAACGGTCTTGATGCGTTCACCAATAGGGGCGGTCTCGGCCTGTGCGAGCTCTCCTCCAAGGTCTCGAGACGGCATCTCATTTCCCGAGGATCGCCCGTGCCTGGGCCGCCACGTTGTCGGCAGTGAGCCCGAAGTGCACCATGAGTTTGTCGTAAGGGGCAGAGGCTCCGAAGCCTTCCATGGCGACGATCCTTCCGCAAGGTCCGACGTATTTCTCCCATCCCTGGGCGATCCCAGCTTCCACGGCTACCCGGTGGGCGATATCGGAAGGCAGCACCGACTCCTGGTAGGACCGATCCTGCTCATCGAACAACTCCCAGCTCGGCATGCTCACGACGCGGGCGTGATACCCGTCGGCTGCCAGTTTCTTCTGGGCGGCAAGGCAGAGGCTCACCTCGCTGCCGGTGCCGATGAGGATGACGTCGGGCTTGCCATCGCTGTCGGACAGGACATAGGCGCCCCTGGCGGTCCCTGCCGCGGGGGCATAGACCGACCGGTCGAGGGTCGGCAGGTTCTGGCGGGTGAGCACCAACGCCGAGGGGCGGTCTTTCTGGGAAAGAACCACACGATAGGCCTCCGCCACCTCATTGGCGTCGGCGGGCCGGAGGACCACCAGGCCGGGAATCGAACGCAAGGAGGCCAAGTGTTCGACGGGCTGATGAGTCGGCCCGTCTTCGCCCACCCCGATCGAATCGTGGGTGAAAATGTAGAAGACCGGCAGTTTCATCAACGCGGCCAACCGCATGGAAGGGCGGAGATAGTCGGCGAACACGAAGAACGTGGCCCCGTAAGCCCGCAGGCCGCTGAGGGCCATCCCATTGACGATGGCCCCCATGGCATGTTCCCGAATGCCGAAATGGAAATTCCTGCCGGCGGGAGTGTCCACGCTGAACTGGCCGGCTTCTTCGAAAGTCAGATCCGACTTGTTCGACGAGGCCAGATCCGCCGATCCTCCGAGGAGCCACGGCACCTTTCTGGCCACCTGGTTGAGTACCTTCCCTGACGAGGCCCGGCTGGCAACCCCCTTGGCGTCTGCCGCAAACGGGGCAATGCCGCTATCCCAGGCCTCGGGGAGACGGCCTTTGATGATGGCGTCGATCTCGGCGGCCTGTTCCGGAAACCTCTGGCGGTAGTCGGAGAGCAACCGGTCCCAGGCTGCGTGCAAGTTCCGTCCCCTGGTTCCGATCCCTTGGCGGAAGTGGTCGACCACTTCGTCAGGCACGAGGAACTTCGCGTCCTCGGGCCAGCCGTAGAAGCGCTTGGCAAGCCGGATCTCTTCGTCGCCCAGGGGGGCGCCGTGGGCTTGGTGCGTGTCCTGGGCATTGGGAGCTCCCCAGGCAATATGGCTGCGGGCGATAATCAGGGTCGGCCGGTCGGTGGTATCGAGGAAGAGTTTCAGGGCCCCGCGCAGGCTGGCCAGATCGTTGACGTCGTCGACTTGGGCCACGTTCCAGCCATAGGCGGCGAAGCGCGCAGCAACGTTCTCGCTGAACGCCAGCGACGTGCTGCCTTCGATCGTGATCTTGTTGTCGTCGTAGATCCAGCAGAGGTTCGACAGCTTGAGATGGCCGGCCAGCGAGGCGGCCTCGGAACTGATGCCTTCCATCATGTCGCCGTCGCCGCAGACGGCGTAAACATTGTAGTCAAAAAGCTTGAATCCCGGCCTGTTGTAACGCCCTGCAAGCCAGCAAGCGGCAATGGCCATTCCCACGCTGTTGGCAACGCCCTGGCCGAGGGGGCCGGTCGTCGTCTCCACACCGCCGGTGTGCCCGTGCTCCGGATGCCCCGGACAGCGGCTGTTGAGCTGGCGGAAGCTTCTGATGTCTTCCCAGGAGACGGCCGGTTCGTCGAGAGTTCCGTCGGGGCCCGTCTGACGGACACCGGCCAGGTGGAGAACCGAGTAAAGAAGCATGGAGGCGTGGCCGGCCGACAGAACAAACCGATCGCGGGCGGGCCAGGCGGGGGCTGCCGGATCGTAGCGCAACTGTTCGTTGTAGAGGAGATAGGCCAGGGGCGCCAGAGCCATCGGCGTTCCGGGGTGGCCGCTGTTGGCTGCCTGAACAGCGTCCATGGAAAGAGTACGAATCGTATTGATTGCAAGTTGCTCGATGTTATTGTCAGCCATGCCCGACATATTCTCTCCAATGGGGTTTCGAAGGTATCGCCGACAGCGCGCAGCACCCCGTGGTGGCCGCAGGCGCGCTAAGCCGCAAGTTTACTGGCTGGGGGGGCAAATCGTCAACGAGCCAGCCCCACGCCCCACGCCTGGGCCCCACGCCCCCCGGAAGAAAGTGGCGAGAGATCGTCGCTCCAGATTCAGGCGGTGCCTGGTAAGACTCGTGTTTCGGCCGGTAGGGAGGCCGCCGACGGCAATGACCACGTCGGTGTGGTACTGGTGCAGGATCGTTTTCTGCGGGAAGAAGCGGGGATCACTGGCTGCGCCAGAAGCCGGGCAGGAACAGTACGAGAACTGCGAACACTTCGAGCCGGCCAAGCATCATCAGCCAGACGAAGAGCAGTTTCGACGGGACAGTGAAGGACCCGTAGTTCTGACGTGCGCCTACGACCCCCATTCCGGGGCCGACGTCGTTGATCGTTGCGGCAACGCAACTGGCGCTGTCGATGAGCTTATGATCGACATCGTGCCCCGCCCCGGTCCAGGTGCGATCAGGCTCGACGCCGACCACAAACAGCCAACTGGCCACAGAAATGATCAGGATCAATCCGAAGTAGACCATGACACTCTTTCGGAGCGACGGATCCTCGACCGACTCTCCGCTGATTCGCAGGGGGCGCACGACTCGCGGATGGAATGCCTGCTCGACCTCCAGCCGCAGAATTTTGACGAACAGGACGTGGCGAATGACCTTGAGTCCACCTCCGGTGCTTCCGGCACATCCGCCGATGAACATCAGCACCAGAAGAATGGCTGTCGAAAGCGCGTTCCAGTGTTCGAACTCATCGGTGCAAAAGCCGGTGGTGGTGATCAGCGAGACCGCGTGGAACAGGGAGTAGCGGAAGCCGAGGAACACGGTGGAGGCATACGACTGGTCGGGGTGGGAGCCGTGGACAGCCAGGTCCGACGTGCCGTAGCGGTCGAAGTCGCCGTGAACGAGGCCGGTGGCCAGGATGACCGCCGTTGCGACGACGATGATGGCGATGTAAGCACGCCATTCCGGATCGCCCAGGACCTTGCGGGGGTGGCCGACGAACACCCAATAAAGGAGCATGAAGTTTGTGCCGGCCACGACCATGAAGAGCACGATCGTCATCTCGATCATGGTTCCGTTCAGATCCGGGTTGGTGGCAAAATGTCCCACGCTGGCGTTGTAGGTGCTGAAACCGCCGGTGGCCATCGTGCCGAAGGAGTGGCAGAGGGAGTGAAAAAGCGGGATTCCCTGGGCCCAGAGGGCCAACGTCAAGACCGCGTTCAGGCCGTTGTAGATCAGGAATAGGACCCATGCCGTATGCTGCATTCGGGCCTGGGGCGTCGCATGGCTATGGCCAGAGATTTCGGCTCGCATGAGGGCCTTACCGGCCGATCCCTGGCCGAGGATTGCCACGAACAGCACAATGATCCCCAGCCCGCCGAGATAGTGGGTGCTCGACCGCCAGAACAGGATGCAGCGGGGGATCATGTTCGGATCCTCGACGTCGCTGAGCACGGTGGCCCCGGTGGTGCTGAATCCGGACTGAGATTCGAACATGGCATCGGCAAGGTTCATCCGCACGTGGGGAGCGCGGAGCGTGCCACTGAACAGGTAGGGAAGGCCGCCGAAGACGGTGGCCAGCATCCAACTGAGGCCGACCACGGCCATGGCTTCCTTGCGGAACAATTGGCCCCGAGCGTCGCGGCCAAAACGCCGCAGGACGGCGCCGACGGCCAGGCAGACCGCGATTGCCGCAATCAGCCCGAGGAACCCGTCGCGTTCGCGCGGCATCGACCAGTCGCCTTCCAGAAAGGCCCAGGGGAGGCTGAAGAGCATCGCGATGCCGATCAGGTTGGTGATCAGGCCGAGGAGCCTGCTGAGCAGTCGGTAATTCATGGCGATACCGGTCACCTCGAACGTCTTCTCTCGCCCACGGCAGGATGGACGATCAAATTGGCTGATGGTTTTGGGGAACTCGTCGATGGTTGAAGGGCCAGCCGGCAGGCGGTTGCACGGCCGCGGGCTCACCGATAGGTTGCCGGATCGCAGTCCCGCCGTCTAGCCTGCGGTTCTGGCGGGCTGAAAGGCCTTCAGGGCTTCCTCGACGGACTTCTCGGCAACCAGCAGGAGAACCGTATCACCCGGTTTGAGCCGATCGTCGGCCCCAGGCACCTGGACGAAGCTCTCCTTGATGACCGCCGCCATCAGGCATTGGGCGGGCAAGTCGACCTTGGCAAGCACGTGCTCGGTGATGGGAGTGCCCGGGAGAACCTCGACTTCCAGAACCTCCAGACCGCCGCCCGCCAGAAGGGGATTGCGGAAAATGACGGGACCGGAGTTGAGAAAGCCGAGGACCTGCTTGGCAACGACCTCCCGGGGACTGACGGTCTCGTCGATGCCGAGCTTTCCCACCACATTGGCATAGTCAGGGCGGCTCACAAGGGCGGCGGTCATTCGGGCCCCTAATTCCTTTGCCTCCACACAGGCCATAATGTTGTTTTCGTCCTCGCCAGTGCAAGCCACGAAGACATCGGCACTGCCCACCCGCTCTTCCTCCAGGTCGGCTCGGCGCTGGGCGTCACAGTTGACCACCGTGGTGTGCCTCAGATGGGAGGCCAGGAATTCGCAGCGGCTCCGGTCGGCATCCATGAGGACGATGGCGAAGCGAGGTCCCTCGAGAACACGAGCAAGGTGGTAGCCGGTCTCACCGCCTCCGGCAATCACGACTCCCCGCTTCTGCGGCGGTTCGCTTTCAAAGCGTGACTTGACGTTGTCGATGTCTTCACGGGATCCGATCAAGGTGACGCGATCGCCCACGGCCACCATGTCGTTTGCCTCGGCAATGGAGAGTTTCCCGTCGCGGAGAATCGACCCGATTCGCACCACCCTGGGCAAGCGAAGGTCCTTCAGCGGCACGCCGACGGCCGAAGTCGATTGGGTGACCGCCAGTTCCTGCATCTCGATGTCGCCGTGGGCGAAGTTTTCGATCGCAAGCGAGCCCGGTTCGCGGACCTTTCGGGCCAGTTCCATGGCTGAGAGGTGCTCGAGGCTCAGGAGTCGATCGATATGGAAATGGCGCTGGTAGTCGAACGTGCTGAGATCGCGAAACACAGGCGCATACACGCGGGCCACAGCCCGGTGGGCTCCCATGGCCTTGGCCATGCTGGCCGCGATCAAGTTGCCCTCGTCACTGCTGGTCACGGCAAGGCAGAGATCGGCGTCCATCACGCCAGCCTGAAACAGCACGCTGGATTGGGCTGCTGACCCGGCAATGCCGCGGACATCGAGTTCGTCGTTGACACGCCGTGCCACGGCGGGGTCGTGGTCCACAACTGTGACGCTGTGGCCAGACTGGCAGAGCAATTCCGCTACCGATGTGCCGACGGTTCCGGCTCCCAGCACGACGATTCTCATACCGACAACCGATGTCTCTCCAATCAGGTACACCAGGAGATCGTCAGCAGGACCGCCAGGACGATCGTCATGAATCCGACGATCCAGACACCGATCCGCACCGCGTGGGCCAGGATCGGTCCCATCAGTTCGTGGCGAGTCGCCGCGTAGACCAGACTCACGGCCACGATCAGCGGCAGCGAGAACCAGAAATCTTTGACTTCCATCGCAGCAAGCAGCATATTCGCCATGGTCAGGCCGCCTCGCCGGACTCCTCGGAGGAGTGTTCTTCGTCGTCTTTTCGGTTTTCCGCAATCACCGGTCCGCAGCACGCGTCGTAGATCGCCAACACGTTGAGGAGGCCGGCAATCATGGTGTAGGCCGTGCCGATGTCGAAGTAACGCCCCAGCCGGCTGTGCAGTTCATCCAGGGTGGGCTGTTCCCTGAGGGCCTCGACGCGGCGACCGGCCTGATTGTCTCCGCCGTCGGGGCGAGGCGGGGCCATGAAACCGCCAAACATGGGTTTCTTGCCTTCCGCCGCCCGTTGCGCCTCCAGCAGGGCAGGCATCGCAGCCAGGCCGACTCCGATCTGGCACAGGTAAGGGTAACGCCGGTACGAAGGGCGCCAGGAAGCGTAGACCGCGCGTCCCCAATGAAGGTCGGAACTCCCGCCGAAATAAACGCCGTAGGCGAAAGTACTGAGAATGCACACGAAGAACACGATTCCCTTGGCCGTGCGGCCCTGGTAGAAGTGGCCCAGCCCGGGAATCAACCAGGCAAGCACTCCCGCCAGGACCGGATTCTTCAGGTCGACCGTGATCTCGAGCTCAGTTTCTAACTCGTTTGACACTCGCGATATCCCTTCGCATAGAGGGGAGGCACAGCGCCCCGGCGATCTCCTCCCTGAGTGGCCGGGCAGCAGACCTGCCCCAAAGAAGCGTGAAGCCCCATTGTAGGTCTCCCCCAAACAGATTGCCAGGGCATGTGGGACTGCCCCGCCAGAGCCTCAGTTGCCATGCGGCGGGCGTCGGTTCAATTCCGCCAGTAGTTCGTCAACCTCCGCTCCTCCTTGGGAAGCTTCTTCCAGGAGTTGCCGTGCCTGCTGGGAGTCTCCCTCGGGCTCCGCAATCAGGAACGCCGCACGCAAGGTATTTGCGTTAAACGACTTAGTGAAAAGCTGTTCCGCCATGGCTGCCGCCAACGGGTGGGGCATTCCGAGAATGGAATAGGGCCGATTCTGACCAGCGACGCGCAAGGTCACGCGCTGGCGGGCTGCTTCGACAACCACAACCATAGCGCTACCGACACGGATTTCGGAGCCGCTCTCCAGCTTGGGGACTAGTTCCTGCAGGCTCCCCCAGAACGCATCCAGATGCGCCCGCAGCGCCTCCACCTGGTCGGTTTCGGCCACCTCCGCGTCCGTCTGGGCAAGGGAAACCGCGTCGTTCAGGTGGTTTGCGGCAGCCGCCAGGTCTCGTCTTGCCAGGGCTGAACGGGCCGAGCCAATGGCCCGCAAGTACGCCTGCTGCCGGGCTGGATCCACGGCGGGTGCGGCTCGCGGCGGGGGAATTGCGGGCGAACGAGCAGGCCCTGCGTCTGATTCCCCAGGCGTCGTTCGCTGAGGATTCGCAGCAGCACCTCCTGGGGAGGGTGGAGGCGGCGAGACCCCAGGGGGCACAGTCGCCGCGCGGGCCACGGGGTCGGGAGGAGGAACGACAGGTTCAACGGGGCGGAGGGTCTTGCCCGGATCAGCCACACCCTGCGGCAAGTTCTCCGCAGATGGCTGCCCGGTCCTGGCGACCGGTCCCGGGGTGGTCTGCCATTGTCCTACAAGGACGAGGCCGATGCCAATCAGCAGGAGAAGCATGACAGCAGTGAGGCCGCCCACGACAGCTCGCGACCACCGGGGGCTTGGTCTGGAAGGCTGCGTCTGCGGGCGAGCGACGCCCGTTTGCTGTCCGGGTGGAATGTCCGCGTCGTTACTCCCGATCACGGGGGGGGCCTCGATGGGCTGGGGACAGGGCAGGACAGCTCCCTTGGCCTCCAGGGATTCCCGGTTCCCCCACCGCCGCGGATCGGGATCGGAAGCATCCTGTGTAACGACAGGCCCACTGGAAACGTGGATAGAGTGGGGCGTCGTGTCGATGCTCTCGTCGTATGCCGCTTTCGCGATCGGATCGCTGAGACATATCTTGGCCGCCTCCAGGTGGTCGAGGAGCCGCTGCCATGCAGCAACGTGCGGGCCGGGGCGGATCTTGCGTATTTTCGCGCGGAGCGCGTCGGCGGTGTCCGCAATCAGGTCCAGGTCCGACTCAAAACGCGCCAGGCCCAGTAGTTCATAGTGATCCTGAGGCGTACGATGGCCGGGACGCCCGAGCCACTCGGAATAGGGATCGAAGGAATCCACCACAGATCGATCTCCCCTCAAGCATGGAAGAACCTGGGCTGGGAAAGAATTTGCTCCGCATCTATTATGAGGCGGCCGGACCACCGAGAAGGCCGACCCGATACAAAAAATAGCAGAAATCGTTTCAGTAAGAAACTCTTTCGGCCTTTGCCTCGTCTACCAATCCCGGGAGTCCCCTCTTCCGCTTCTGCAGGGACAAGACCTATCGCCGCAAGGAGAAGGCACCATGACTGGCTCGCGTCTTACCGTTCTTTCGCTCGTGGCCGCAATGCTCCTCGGCGGCCTTGCCTACACTCTTGCCCGCGAGGCCCCGCCAATGACCGGATCCCGATCAGACGCCCAAAAAGCGTTCGACGATCGCAACTACAAGGATGCATACGAGATACTGAGTCGGCTGGCACTCAACTCGGGCACGAAGGAACCCGGCCAGGTCGGCAACGACCTCAGCATGGCGATTGCCTGCCTCCAGCAACTCAATCGGACCGGCGAGATCGACGCCTTTCGCGAGGCGGTCTCCGAGGCCCAGGCCAAGAACTGGCGGGCGCTCATGGCAGTGGCCCAGAGTTACGTGAACGTGGATCACCAGGGATTCATGATCGCGGGCGAGTTCCAACGGGGGCCGCACCGAGGCGGCGGCGAGGTGTTCCATGCCACGGAGCGGGACCGTGTGCGGGCCATGCAGTTGATGGCCGAGGCCCTTCCTTTGGCCCTGGAGGATGACAATCGCGGGGAGGTGGGTGGCTTCCTGATCGAACTGGCCGGGATCGTGCTGAACCAGCGTGGGTACGACGAGGCCTGGCGTCTTCAATACCTGACGGATCTGGGAACGTTGCCCGACTACGAACAGGGTTGGGGATACGGCCGGGAGATGACCGCCGCAGCGGTCGACGCCGAGGGGAATCCTGTCTACCACCAAGTGCCCGAGAGCTTTGAAGCGGCGAAGACGGACGGCCAGCGGTGGCGGTGGTGTCTGGAGACGGCGATCGAGATCGCGCCGGATCGCCGCAACGAGGTTCGCTTCCAGTTTGCCCAATTCCTGCAGAACCAGTTCGACGTGCAGACGCTTGGCTATTTGGGATTTCCGTTCGGTCGAGGGGACGTGGACGACACGAAGGAGGACGAGAGCGGCACATATGCCCTCCACACGCTCGCCGAGAATGAGACGATCGCCCGGCTTTCGACCGGGGTAAAGCGATTTACCCTGCCGGATGAATTCAACTTCGTCAAGATCTACCAGGAAGTCGCAGCGGATCCGAAGGCTCCCTTTTCGGAACAGGCCTGCCAGCAACTGGCCGAACTATTCGAGAATCGGCGGCAATATC
Organism: uncultured Planctomycetaceae bacterium; assembly: GCA_964563135.1. Taxonomy (GTDB): domain Bacteria; phylum Planctomycetota; class Planctomycetia; order Pirellulales; family Thermoguttaceae; genus JAAYAY01. The sequence continues at coordinate 31,877 of CAZLWV010000030.1, read as the reverse complement.
CCAAGGCGGCCGAGTACTGGCAACGTTGTCTGAAGGAGCACGCGGCCAATCGCGAGCATTGGCAGTTCCGGCTGGACCAGATCATGGGCAACTGGGGACGGTTCGAGCCGGTTGCCGCGCAGGCTGCAGGCAAGGGCGCCACGGTCGACTACCGCTTCCGAAACGGCGACGAAGTGAAGTTCACCGCCCGCGAGATCGAAGTCGCCCGGTTGCTCGACGACGTGAAGGCCTATCTCAAATCGCGGCCCAATCAACTGGATGGCAACAGGATCAACGTGGAGAACATCGGCTACCGCCTCGTCTACGAAAACGAAGCGAAATACGCCTCCAGGGAGGTCGCTTCGTGGACGACCACACTAGAGCCTCGGGAAGGCCACTTCGATAGCCGTATCACTGTTGCCAGCCCGCTCACCAGGCCCGGAGCCTACCTTGTCACGGCGCGGATGAAGGGAGGCAACACGAGCCACGTGGTGCTGTGGGTGGCCGACACGGCGATCGTCAAGAAACCGCTGGACCAGAAAGTCTATCTGTTCGTGGGTGATGCCGTTTCGGGCAAGCCGGTTCCCAAGGCGAATGTCGAACTGTTCGGGTTCCGCCAGGAGCACCGCCGGGGACGCGACTTCGATCTGCTCACCAAGCAATTTGCGGAGTTCTCCGACGCTGACGGGCAGGTGATTCTCGGTGAAAACGAGGTGCCGTCGAACTATCAGTGGCTGATCACCGCCCGTGCCGATGGGGGGCGGTTTGCCTACCTGGGCTACACGGGTGTCTGGTTTGGACGCCATCACGACCAGGAGTACCAGCAGACGCGGGTGTTTACGATCACCGATCGCCCCGTGTACCGACCGGGACAGAAAGTGCGCTACAAGTTCTGGCTCCGGCACGCCAAGTACGACATGGCCGACACTTCGGATTTTGCCGGTCAGACCGTCAACGTCGAGATTCACGACCCGAAGAACCAGCGGGTGCGGAACGAGCGCGTCAAGCTGGACGAGTACGGCGGAGTGGAGGGCGAACTGGATTTGCCGGCCGATGCGGCACTGGGCGTGTGGCAGCTCAACATCGCCAACCATGGGGGCGGAAACTACCGCGTTGAGGAGTACAAGAAGCCCGAGTACGAGGTGACGATCGACGCTCCCAAGGAACCGGTGATGCTGGGTGAGAAGATCGAGGCCGAGATTGCAGCCAAGTACTACTTCGGTTCGCCGGTTACCGAGGCCAAGGTGAAATACAAGATCACACGCACGGCCGTCGACAAGCCGTGGTATCCGCCCCGCCCCTGGGACTGGTTCTATGGACCCGGCTACTGGTGGTTCGGCTACGACTACCACTGGTATCCCGGGTTTGCCGGGTGGGGCTGCCTGCGGCCCTTGCCTTTCTGGTGGCCCCATGCGTCGGCACCGCCAGAACTGGTGGCTGAGCGCGAGGTAGAAATCGGTCCGGACGGAAAACTGAAGGTCCAGATCGATACCCTGCCGGCCAAGGAACTGCATCCCGACGAGGACCATCAGTACACGGTAACGGCCGAGGTGGTCGACCAGTCGCGGCGGACAATTGTCGGCACAGGTCATGTGCTGGTCGCCCGTCGACCGTTCAAGGTTTACACCTGGGTCGACCGCGGCTACTACCGGGTGGGGGACACGATCGCTGCCCATTTCTCGGCCCACACGCTGGATAACCAGCCCGTGGAAGGGAGTGGCAAGGTCCGACTGTTCAAGATCCGGTACCAGGATGGCAAACCGGTGGAAACGTCCGTTTACGACGCGCTCCTGGACACCAATGCGCAAGGGGATGCCGACCTGCAACTGAAGGCTGCGGCCCCGGGGCAATATCGCCTGTCGTACACCCTGACCGACAAGAAGGAGCACACGATCGAGGGAGGGTACATCTTCACCGTTCGCGGCGAGAGTTTCGAGGGCTCGGACTACCGGTTCAACAGCATCGAGTTGGTTCCCGACAAGGCCGAATACAAGCCGGGAGAGAAGGTGCAGTTGATGATCAACACGGATCGCCCCGGCAGCACCGTGCTGTTGTTCGTTCGGCCCTCCAACGGAATCTACCTGCCACCGGAGATCGTACGCCTGGAGGGGAAGAGTACCGTTCACGAGATTCCGGTCGTTCTGCGCGACATGCCGAACTTCTTCGTGGAAGCCGTCACTCTGGCCGGCGGCCAGATCCACTCGGAAGTGAAGGAGATCGTCGTTCCGCCCGAGAAGCGGGTTGTCAACGTCGAGGTACTGCCTTCGAAACCCGAGTACCTGCCGGGCAAGAAGGCCACCGTGCTGTTGAAACTGACCGACTTTGACGGAAAGCCATTCCACGGCTCGACCGTGGTTGCGATCTACGACAAGTCGGTGGAGTACATTTCGGGGGGCTCCAACGTGCCCGAAATCCGCGAGTTCTTCTGGAAGTGGCGGCGGCACCACAACGAGAATACCGAAACCAGCCTGAACCGTTACTCGGACAATATCCCGCCCAAAGACAAACCGGAGATGCAGAACATCGGCGTGTTCGGCGAGACCGTGGCCGACGAGTTGCGGCAGATGAACGGAATGAGCGGCATGGGGTACGGCGGCGGCAGGGGTGGCATGATGCTGGGAAGAGCAACGGCCACTCGCGGTGCTCCCATGGCCAAGGCAGCCCGGCCCATGATGGCGGCGGCCCCCATGGCGATGGCAGAAGGGATGGCCATGGACGCTGCTGCGCCGGCGGCGGAGGAACCGCCCCCGGCTCCCGGCGGGGGACCGGCGGGCGCGGCTGCTGCCGTGCAACCGACGATTCGCAGCCAGTTTGCCGACACGGCGCTATGGGTCGGCGCGCTTGCGACGAGGGACGACGGTACGGCGGAGGTATCGCTCGACATGCCGGAGAACCTGACCACCTGGCGAATCAAGTGCTGGGCGATGGGACACGGTACCCGCGTGGGCGAAGGCACTTCGGACGTCGTCACCCGCAAGAACCTGATCCTGCGGATGCAGGCACCCCGGTTCTTCGTGGAAAAGGACGAAGTGGTCCTTTCCGCCAACGTTCACAACTATCTGAAGACGAAGAAGTCGGTCGAGGTCAAGCTGGAACTGGACGGCAACGTTCTGGCGCCGCTGGGAGACCTGCCTCGGACCGTGGAGATCGAGGCTGACAGCGAAGCCCGGATCGACTGGCGCGTGCGGGTGACCACTGAGGGTGAAGCCGTCATCCGTATGCTGGCCGTGACGGACGAGGAATCGGACGCCATGGAGATGCGGTTCCCGGCCTATGTGCATGGCATGCTGAAGATGGAGGCCGTCAGTGGCGCGATCCGGCCGGACGAGGACGGAAGTGCGTTCGCGATCCGGGTGCCGGCCGAACGGCGACCGGAGCAGACGCGGTTGGAAGTGCGTTACTCACCGACGCTGGCCGGGGCGATGGTCGACGCTCTGCCTTACCTGGTGGAGTATCCTTACGGCTGCACCGAGCAAACGCTCAATCGCTTCCTGCCGACGGTGATCACCCAGAAGGTCCTGATCGACATGGGGCTTGAACTGGAGGAGATCCGTAAGAAGCAGACCAACCTGAACGCCCAGGAAATCGGAGACGATCGCCAGCGTGCGGAGGGTTGGAAGCGGTACGACCGCAATCCGGTGTTCAACGTTGAAGAGGTACAGCAGGCGGTGAAGGACGGCGTCAACCGGCTCACCGAGATGCAGCTATCCGACGGCGGCTGGGGCTGGTTCACCGGATACGGCGAATATCCGTCGCCGCATACGACGGCCATTGTTGTGCATGGGCTCCAGATCGCCCAGCAGAACGATGTCGCCCTCGTACCGGGGATTCTGGAACGGGGCGTTGCGTGGCTTACGCGGTATCAGAAAGAGCAGGTGCAGAGACTGGAGAATGCCCTGAAGGATCCGAAGGTCAAGCCGTGGAAGGAGCACGCGGACAATACAGACGCCCTGGTCTACATGGTGCTTGTGGATGCGGGGGTCGAGAACCGCCAGATGCTCGACTTCCTCTACCGTGACCGTTCGAATCTGGCCGTCTACAGCCTGGCCACCTTCGGCCTGGCCCTGCACAAGCAGGGGGAGCGGGAAAAGCTCGACATGATCCTGCGCAACATCGGGCAGTACCTCGTCCAGGACGACGAGAACCAGACGGCCTGGCTCAACCTGCCCGACGGATTCTGGTGGTACTGGTACGGGAGCGAGTACGAGGCTCACGCCTACTATCTCAAGCTACTGTCGAAGACCGATCCGAAGGGGCCAGTTGCATCGCGGCTGGTGAAATACCTGCTCAACAACCGCAAGCACGCCACCTACTGGAACTCGACTCGCGACACGGCCCTTTGCGTGGAGGCCATGGCCGATTTTCTCCGGGCCAGCGGCGAGGCCAAGCCAGAAATGACGGTCGAAATCTGGCTCGACGGCAAGCTGCATAAGGCGGTCGAAATCACATCGGCCAACCTGTTCCAGTTTGACAACAAACTCGTCGTCGAAGGGGCCAACCTGGCCGACGGCCAGCACAAGATCGAGCTGAAGAAGAAGGGCACCGGGCCGCTCTACTACAACGCCTACCTGACCAACTTCACGCTCGAGGACCCGATTGCGGCTGCGGGACTGGAAATCAAGATCCAGCGGAAGTACTACCGGCTCACGTCGGTGGAGAAGACGGTCAAAGTCGCCGGCTCCCGTGGCCAGGCCGCCGATCAGCGGGTCGAGAAGTACCAGCGCGAGCTGCTACCGGACTTGTCGACACTGAAGAGCGGCGAGTTGGTGGAGATCGAGCTGGAGATCGACAGCAAGAACGACTACGAGTACCTGATCTTCGAAGACATGAAGGCCGCGGGCTTTGAACCGGTGGATCTCCGCAGCGGTTACACCGGCAATGCCCTGGGAGCCTACGTGGAGTTCCGCGATAACCGCGTCGTGTTCTTCGTGGGCAGTCTCGCAAGGGGCAATCACAGCGTTGCCTACCGTATGCGGGCCGAGATCCCCGGCAAATTCAGCGCCCTGCCGACCAGGGCCTGGGCGATGTACGCTCCGGAACTGAAGGCCAACTCCAACGAGCTGAAACTCCAGATCAGCGACTGAAACGCAGGAACACAGTACCACCCCAGAGGTATCACCTGGTACTTTCTCGAGATGGCAATCGGTCCGGTTCGCGAGGTGCTTGAGAAATCACACCCCGTTGGACGGATAGGCGGAGCTGAGCCCCCCCCCGAGAGGGACGCTCTGTTCCAATCTGCAGAGCAAGCGGGCTGCCCACGTGGGGCAGCCCGTTTTAGTTGCACGACGTGGCCGCGGAATTAGAGTGGAAAAGCGGAGGGTGAACCGAGAGGGAGAAAGGGCGTTCTCAGCAGAACGGGTCACAGCAAGCGGAGGCTCTCGCCGCGTGGCCAAAATCTGGGGGATGTCGAAGTGTCTTCGCGTCGCGCCGTTCTCATGGCGGTTGTGTTCGCCACCACTGCAGTTTTTCCTCCCGGCACCGCAAGCAGCGTCGTGGCCGCCCCTGCGGAGGTCATGTCGGGAGACTTTTCCGGAGAAGTGGTGACCGTCTTCCTGAATCGCAAGACGATTCAGTCCTGGCTGCCGAGCGGGCTGAGGGTGGCGGAAGACAGCCCCTTCGAATTGCACCCCGTGGTGATTCTCTACGGGACCCAACGGAATCTCGCGCGGACCAAGCGTTTCACACGATACCTGCCGTTCGGGAAGCGCTACCTGGAGACCTTCGTGGCGGTTCCCTATCTTCGACTGGACAACGACCGCCGCGACGAACATGTCTTCTATTTCGCCCAGGTGTATCTCGACAGTCCCCGTGCGACGAAAGAGGGGATTCAACGTTTCGGCTGGGAGAAGACGTGCACACGTCTTGCCGATCAGGGGCGGGACCACCGCATCTGGAATCCCGGCGGAGAGTTGATCTTCACCGCCCATGGAACCAGTGAGTCGCCTCGCCCCATTGAATCCGGCAATCGATCGCTGGGCACGATTCGGGAGATGTTGTCGCAGACGCTCGTATTCAAGCATCAGGGACGATTCCGTCGCTACTGTTTCGACCTGCATTTCGACAGTGCGAACCTGGAGGCGGTCGACAGCCGGATCCGGATCTCAGCGGGGTTCATGCCGGGTCTGGTGACAATGGCTGGCGACGTGCGCGGAATCGACGTCCAGGAATACGGGGCGTTTCACATCGATTGCCACTTCACGAAAGAGTTGAAGTGAAATTGCAGCCGGTCACGGGCATCGCTCCGCCGGTCCATTGCGTCTCACTGGCCAGTCGGTGTTTCGCGGAGGATCATGCGAATCGCTTCCTGGGGACAGCGGTCGACGCAGGCGCGGCAGCCGAGGCAATCGGGGGACGAGGGGCGATGCCCGTACGGACAAACCTCCTCGCAGATTCGGGAATCTCTGCCTTGGCACCCGTTGCACTCGGGCCCCCGAACGGCCGCGTAGGGTGTCCGGCGCACGGCCTGCCGGACTCCTGCCCTGTAGGCCCGCACCACCGAACACGTTTCTACACAGCAGTTGCAGACTTCCAGCAGAGAACCGAAGCTGAAGATGGCGTGGTGCACCAGACCGGAATCGGCCCCTCGTCGGCACAACTCCTTGGCCTCTTCGTGTGTGAGTCGTCTGGCCAGTCCGCTCCCGATCTGGATGAATGCGGCAAGCCCGAAGGAAAGGCAAACGTCGGGATCGTGCTCCGTGTGAAAAGGAATCGCGCAGGCGCGACGGCCTGCCCGGCAGGCACACGGAATGGCGGCAATCAACCATTGGCGGTCGATCAGCTCGCACAATTGGAGCAACGATACGACGTCATTTGTTCGCGGGCCGCGGAGCACAAATGGCCGGGCATAGAGGACGAAGCGGCAGAACACGCGGAACACCGGTCGGAGGCTGTAGCGTCCGATTCCTTTGGTCGACAAAGCGAGAAGCCCTTGGCCGAACTGGATCAGCAGGGCCCCCGGCCAGAAGAACAGCGCGCGAGATAGCCGGTTGCCGGTCATGCGAGCCTCATGGAAGGCAGCGGTCTGTCGGGTGGACCGACAGATCTGTCCTTGGCAACCTGCGACTCCATGCCGTTTCCACCCACCACTGCGAGTGGCAACACGATTGGAGGCCGGTCATGGGAATCAATGGACATTGTGCTTCTTCAGGTAGTACCGCATCTGATGGTATTTCAGCCCCAGCAGACTTGCGGCCGCCTTCTGGTTTCCGCCCGTCTGTTTCAACGCGTCCGAGAGAAGCCTCACCGCCAGGGCGTCGACCTTGTCTTGAAAGGAACCTCCCTCCGCTCCTGCACCGTTCAGAGGCGAGAGGCCCAGGTGATCCGGCGTGATGATGGTTGCCGCATCACGGTAGGCAGCCCGTTCGATCAGGTTCTTCAACTCGCGCACGTTGCCGGGAAAGTGATATTGCCGAAGGACTTCGAGGGTCTCTGGGGCGAGGCTCTTCTTGCCAAGCGAGGGTGTTTCCCTTCCGAACTCCTCCAGAAAGTGCCGCGATAGGACTTCCACGTCTCCGTCGCGTTCCCGCAGCGGCGGCACGTGGATCGTCTCGAAGGTCAGCCGATCGTACAGGTCGGCAAGAAACTCGCCGCGATCGATCAGTTGCTGCAGGTTCTGGTTGGTGGCGGCAATGACTCGCGCGGAGGTGGTCCGATCCGCGGTTCCTCCCACGCGGGCGTAATGGCCGTATTCCACGACTCGAAGAATCTTCTCCTGAAAAGGAAGTGACATATTGCCGATTTCGTCGAGGAACAGAGTTCCGCCATCGGCCTGTTCGAACTTCCCGCGGCGCAGGGTTTCGGCACCGGTAAACGCCCCTTTCTCGTGACCGAACAACTCGCTTTCCAGCAAAGCGTCGCTGAACGCGGCGCAGTTGACGGTCACCATCGGCCGTTCGCTGGAACCAGCCGCGAAATGGATCGCCCGAGCCACCAACTCCTTGCCGGTCCCTCGCTCGCCGACGATCAACAACGGGCGGGGGATGGCTGCCACACGGCGAATCTCGTCCAGCAGGCGGCGAACCTGCGGGGAGTTGCCCACGATCCGCGATCGCGACTGGATGGCTTCCCGCAACTGGGTATTGTGCTCATCGAGCATCCGGTTCCGGTCGACTACCTCGAACAGCTTGTTGAGCTTGCCCAGCAGGGTTGCAATCCTTTGCCGCAGCCGATCGCCGCAGACGAGGAAATCGGTCGCTCCGGCCTTGATCGCCTCGGCAGCCAGGTCGACATTCCCCCGCTCTGCCACCACCACGATCGCCGCGTCCCGCGCTGCATGGCGGATGGCAGCGGCAACATCCGCGGCCTGCTGCGAATAGGAAATCACCACCAGGTGGTATTTCGAGGGATCGGCCAGACGGGGCAAGAGGCGATCGACCGACGGCACCAGGGAAACGTCCCAGTCCGCCGGTGCCTCTTCGCAGAACGCCCGTTGGAGTTCTGCAAAGGACTCACCTTCGGTCAGGACAAGATGGGTGGAAACTTTCATGCGAACCTGAAACGGGAGCGAGCATGACACGAAGACGCACAAGCCTGGTGGAGAATCCGTTTCGAGCAGCCGGAGCTGCCCGCCAGCGGCGACAAAACGCTCACCGTGGCACGGCTGCCAGCGGTCGGGCGTTTGGTCCTGTTCTCGCCTGGCCTTCACCTCGGCGGCGGAATGACAAAATGTCTCACCGAGTGAGAAATTCTATCACACCGACTGCATCAAAGCAATCTGTGTAATCTATTGCTGTAAAACAGTTTACAGACGATTGACGGATTGGGTTCGGGGTTTGCTTGGAGACTTCCACTGTGCGTCTTGCCAACAATTCGCAGACAAGAGGCAGACGCATCCTGGCCACAGCCGGCCAACAGAAAGGAGCTGGCAATGAACCCCGAAGTTGTGATGATTCTGAAAGCCCTTGGCACGGTGGTCGGTTTGCTGGTGCTTGTTGCAGCGGGGCCAACCTTGCTGGGGATCCGGTTCATTCCCAACACGCGAGTGGGAATCGTTGAGAAGCTCTGGTCGAGCGAAGGGCCCATCGCCCAGGGACGGTTCATCGCCCTTGGACGTGAGGCCGGCTACCAGTCTGAGGTGCTCCGCGGCGGGCTTCACTTCGGATACTGGCCCTGGGTCTACCGGATCCACAAGGTACCGCTGGTCGTTATTTCCGAAGGCAAGATCGGATACGTCTTCGCCCGCGACGGACAGCCGCTGCGCCCGGATCAGACTCTGGCTCGCGTGGTGCCGTGCAACAACTTCCAGAGCGCCCGTGCGTTTCTTATGGGCCAGTCTGGTGAAGCCAACTGCGTCGGGCAGCGGGGGCGCCAACGGGCGATTTTGCGGGAGGGCGTTTATGCGATCAATCTCGCCCTGTTCCTGGTGATCACCGAGGAACAGAGCTACCTGCTGCCGATTGGCGGCCGCGAGGAAACACGCACGATCGAGCGCTGGCATGCGGAACTGAAAGAGCGGCGGGGATTCGATCCGGTCGTGGTGGGCGCGCGCAAGGCGCTCAACGTGGTTGCGGAATCGGAAACTCCCGAGGCGGCCGCAAGCGATGACATTGGCATCGTGACGGTCCACGATGGACCGGCCCTCGAACCGGGGGAGATCATTGCCCCGGCCGTTGGCACGAATGCTGCCGACACAGACTACCACAACAACTACCAGGACATCGAGGCCTTCCTGGCGGCGGGGGGACGCCGCGGCCGGCAACTGATCACGCTGACCGATGGAACCTATTTCATCAATCGCTGGTTCGCCACGGTGGAAATGATCCCAAAGACCATTGTGCCCATTGGACACGTGGGGGTGGTGGTCAGCTACCACGGCAAGCCGGGGCATGACGTCTCCGGCGACGGTTTTCGACACGGCGAACTGGTGGACGACGGGAGCCGCGGCGTGCAGGCCCAGACACTCTGCCCGGGCAAGTACGCATTCAACACCTTTGCCGGGCACGTTCATCTTGTGCCAACGACGAACTTCGTGCTCCATTGGATCACGGGACGGGTGGAAACCCATCGCTACGACGAGAGTCTCAAGTCGATCGACCTGGTAACGGCCGACGCCTACGAACCCATCCTGCCCCTGTCGGTCGTTGTCCACATCGATTACCAAAAGGCTCCCGGCGTCGTTCAGCGGTTTGGTGACATCAAGAAGTTGATCACGCAGACGCTCGATCCGCTCCTGAGCGCCTACTTTCGCGACATCGCCCACAAGAAGACCATGCTCGAACTGCTTCATGACCGCGATGTAATCCAGAAAGAAGCGAAGGCGGAACTGAAGGCTCGGTTCTTCGACTTCGACATCGAATTGGTGGACGTACTGATCGGCAAGCCCGACACGGCGGAATCCAGCGGCGAGATCGAAACGCTGCTGGAGCAGCTCCGCCAGCGGCAGCTCTCCCGCGAACGGATCGAAACCTACCAGCAGCAGTCCGCGGCGGCCGACAAACTTCGCGAGTTGAAGATGGCCGAGGCGAAGGCCGAGAAGCAGACCGAACTGACCAACTCGCTGATCCAGGTGGAAATTGCCGAGAACCAGGGCGGTGCCGAACTGTCGCGGGCAAGGAAACAGGCTGAACAGATGGTGGTGACTGCCGAGGCCGCCAAGAAGAGCAAATTGCTGGCAGCCGAAGCGGAAGGGCGGGCGAGAGCTCTGCTAGGCGAAGGCCAGGCTACCAAGGTCTCGCTCGAAGGCCAGGCGGAAGCCGACGTGCTGGCCCGAAAGGTCGCCTCCTACGGCGACCCGAAAATCTACGCCCTGTCGCTCGTGGCCCGGCACCTGTCGCAGAGCCAACAGCCACTGGTTCCCGAACGGGTCTTCCTCAGCGGCAGCGGTGCCCACGGTGACGGCAACGCCCTGCAAGGGCTGCTTGGCACCTTGATGAGCCTCCTGGTGGCAGAACGGACGGGCTTTCCCGTCGAGCCCAAGCCCGACCAGGGAAAGGCGGCCGCACCGGAACTCCAAGCCAATGTTGCCAAGTGACGCTCTGGCCCCTCTTGAGGTGCGAGACGCCCAAGTCGCGGCGATCGGCATGAGTGAGCCCGTCTGACGCCAGTGCGGGCAGGAGGTTGAAACGGTTGCTTTACCCAGGGGGAGCCTATTTTCCCTGGGCAAGCCTTCGTACCGTCGGACCGTCGGCAGCCGACCAGAGGGACGACACCGGCCTGGTGATGTGTCGGACGCGGGTTCATCCCTCACCCCGCCAACGGTCTGTTGCAGGAGCCGCTCTTGAATTCCCCACTCCGCCGCTTAAACTCAAAAGGATCCTATCCCGGCTAATCCACCCGCCGTGATGGCGGCAATGCATGCCTGCTCCTCAACACTGCCCTCAATGCCATAAGATCGTTTCCGGCGAGATTCTCGGCGGGTTGTGCCAAGGCTGTTTGCTGCAAGCCGGACTCGACCATCCGGGCGAGATGCCGGCCGTGCGGGTTCGCTGTCCGAATTGTGCCGGGCCGGTGGAAACCTGTGCCGATTCAACGCTGCGGAACCTGGCCTGTCCGGCCTGTGGAAACCGGTTCAGCCTGATCTCCGAAGCGGAGACAGAGACCCGGTCGCTGGGACGTTTTGATCTGCTGGAAGAAGTCGGTTCCGGCGGGTTCGGCGCCGTCTGGCGGGCACGGGACCGGGAACTCGACCGTACCGTGGCGATCAAAATCGCCTACCGGGACCGGATCTCGGCGGTGGAAGCCGAGGAGTTCTTTCACGAGGCCCGAGCGGCTGCCAGACTGAATCACGCCAACATTGTCAAGGTGCTGGAACTCGGGTACGAAAACGGTCAGGCCTACATAGTCCACGAGCTGATCGATGGGCCGAACCTGGCGGACTGGCTTGCCGTTCACCCCGTTACCCCTCCTGAAGCGGCCGCGATCTGTCTGAAGGTGGCCGGGGCGCTGGAGCATGCCCATCGGGCTGGCATCGTGCATCGGGACCTGAAGCCGTCCAACATTCTCATCGCGGCAGATGGCGAACCGCACCTGGTCGACTTCGGGCTGGCCAAACGCGAGCCGACCGAGACGAGCGTCACTCTCGAGGGACGCATCCTGGGAACGCCGGCCTACATGGCTCCCGAGCAGGCACGGGGGGAGTCGCAGTCGGTGGATCATCGTGCGGATCTCTACTCACTCGGCGTCGTGCTGTTTGAGATGCTGACGAGCGAACGCCCCTTTCGCGGCAACCTGAGTTCGCTGCTTCGGCAAGTGGTGGAGCACGACGCTCCGGCACCTCGGACCTTGAACGCCTTGGTGCCGCGAGACCTTGAAACCATCTGCCTGAAGTGCCTGGAGAAGGACCCCCGCAGCCGCTATGATTCGGCGGCCCTGCTGGCCGACGACCTGGAGCGATTTCTCGACGGCCGGCCGATCGGGGCGCGGCCCGTCACGGGCATTGCCCGCGTCTGGCGATGGTGTGTCCGCAGTCCGCTCCTGGCCACCATGGTTGCTGTGCTCGGCAGTCTGCTGGTGGCCCTGGCGATTGCCGGGCCGTTGATCGCCATGCACGAACGAAGGCTGGCTCGCCAACACGATCTAGCCCGAGATCGAGCCGAACGGGAGAAGCAGCGGAGTACGCTGATCTACGTAACCGCCGAGGAGTATTATCGAAGGGCCATCGAGCTGCTGGAGAAGACCGTCTCGGCCACGCCGCAGAACTCGGAACAGCGCCGCGAGCTGGCCCAGATCTACAACGACCTGGCCTGGGTCATCGCCACTTCCCCCGACCTGGAGTCGCACGTCGCTGAGAATGCCGTCGAATTGGGCAAGATGGCCGTCCGCCACATGCCCGACGTGCCGCAGTACCAACAGACACTCGGGATCGTGTACTGTCGGGCCGGAAGATGGGATGATGCGATCGCCCCGCTCGAAAAGTGCGCCGATTCCGCCACAAGCCAGCCGCAGCCGCTGGCAGCGGTGCTGCTGGCCCTGGCGCATGCCCGTCTTGGCCACCACGATGAGGCCAGGCGGTGGTACGAGATGGCCCTTCTCGCAGAAGCTCCTGCCGATGGTCCCGCGCGGAGACTGTTTGATCAATTGCGAAGTGAGGTTCAACAACTGCTCGACGCTGCTCGTTGACGGCTCCGCAGGCCGAAGCCTTTTTGCCGACATACCGCCTCTGACGACGGATGATTCCACTGTGTCTCTTCCCGAACCGCACCACGACCCTCGTCGATGCTCCAGTGCTGCAGGATTCGCCAGCACGCGGTGGAGTCTCGTACTGGCGGCTGGGCAGCGCGGTGGAGTGCATTCGCAGACGGCGTTGGAGGAACTGTGCCGCCGCTACTGGGTGCCGCTCTACGCCTATGCCCGTCGGCGCACCCGCGACATTCACGAGGCGCAAGATGCCGTGCAGGGGTTCTTTTCTCACCTGCTGGAGAAGAACACGATCGCCGTCGCAGAGCGGCAACGCGGAAGGTTTCGCTCGTTCCTGTTGACGGCCTTCCGCAATTTCCTCACCAATGAGCATGCCAGAAGCCAGGCTCAGAAACGCGGCGGCGGGCAACCGGTCCTTTCGCTCGATTTCGGCCGCGGCGAGTCCCACTTGCAGCGTGAACCTGCGGACCAGGTGACGGCGGAACGACTCTACGATCGCCAGTGGACGGTTGCCCTGCTGGAAACGGTGCTGGGCCGGCTTCGCGACGCCATGGCCGCGGCCGGGAAGCAAAGACAGTTCGAAGCTCTTTCACCGCTCCTGGCCGGGGCCGTCGGAGAGGGAGCCTATGCCGAGGCTTCCAGACGGCTCGGTATCACGGAGGGGGCAGCCATGGTTGCCGCCCATCGGCTCCGCAGCCGCTACCGGGAGCTCCTCCGAGCCGAGATCGCCCAAACCCTCACCGACCCGGCAGACGTCGATGACGAGATTCGCCGCCTTTTTGCCTCGCTGGGCGGCTGAACGGGCATCCAAGAGCCGACCGGCAACGCAAGTGCCTGCTGCTGCGCCGCTTGCGATCCGCAGACCGCCCCAGAACGTCGCATGGCGGGACGTGAATTCAGCAGGAGATTGGTGGGGCGGAAATTTTCCGCGGAAATCCTGTAAGACGGATCCGCACTTCCTGTATTGACAGATAAGGCTTCTCTGGCCGCTCCGAATTGGAGTCGGGCGGCTCTCGGTTCTCTCACACTTTGTAGGAGGTTCTGAAAATGAAGTATGTGGCATCCTTCGTATGGTTCGCAGCTTTGACGGCAGGACTTGTCGTTCCCACGGCGGTCGAGGCTGCCGGCCTCAAGCCGATCGCCGTTCTCTCGCTGACGGCCCACCAGGATCTGCAAGGGGACACGGCCGGAATCGGCGAACTGGCCAAGGTCTCGGACCTTCCGACCTGGTTGTCCAGCATGCTCACCCTGTTCGCCGAGGGGAAAGATGCCAACGGGCTCGACGCGGCCCGTCCCTGGGGTGTGGTACTGCAGTTGGGTGACGGACTGAGCGCCTACGGTTTCGTGCCGGTCAACGATCCGGAGGGACTGCGCTGGGCGCTGAGCAGCTACATCAAGGAAACGAAGGAAGTCGGCCAGGGGATCTATCACGTGACCGGAACCGAGCCGGGCAAAGAGCTGTACGCCCGGCTGAACGGCGATTGGATCTACGTGGCCGCCACGCCGAAGGACCTTGCCTATGTGGCGACCAATCCGGCGACCCTTCTTGGCGGGCTGGAGAAGAAGTACGATGCCGCCCTCTGCGTGGAGACCAGGAACATTCCCGAGAAGGAGGGGCGAGCCATCATCAATCTGCTGGGCGAGAAGCTCGGTTCCGTGATTCGCCAGCATGCCTCGGACCAGGCGGTCAACTTCCTTGGGCAAGCCCTCTTTGCCTCCGAGCAGGTGGTCATGGGCTGGAAAACGCACTGACCGGTTGGGCGGCGCGTCGACCAGTTCAGAAAGGTTGCCGGCGTAGAGCCGGACCCGAGTCCCGCCGAACGCATCCTGCCCCGCGTTCGGCGGGCCGTCTTTTCTTGGCTGGATCCGTGACCGGGCAGCAGTCCACGGTCTGACCGATCAGCCCAACCGGCAGAGACTGCGAACAGGCGTCCTGGCCGTTCCTTCAGTCGCGGAGCAGTTTCTCTTTGAGAATCCGGGCGATGTGTTCGTTGTACTCGCCGGACATCGTTCTGGGGGGGATCCAGTCGTAGTAGTCGAAGTCGGGATAGTTGAGCGGCTCATCCAGTTCCTGGTGGAGGATGTAGAAGTCGCGGACTCTGGCGGTGGTTTCCGGACTGTCGTACTGGCCGAGGTCGACGGCGATTTCCGAGACCTTGTGGACAAACTGCTCGAGGCCGCAGCCGACGTAGACGGAGAACGGCCGGAAATCCAGCGCGGCGTTGATCTGCGGACCGGCCCCGTAGTCGGCCACCCAGAGCGTATCATGCGTTTCGATCACGCGACCGGGCATGTTGACACACAGCCGGACGTTCGATTCAGGGTCGAACCGCTTGAGAATCTCGATGAGGTCTTTCGTTCGCATTCGCGTCTGCCTTCCGTCGCGCACCACCGGCTGCCACCTCCACTCCATTCTGTCTTCCGGCAGGGGGTATCGGCAAGTCCGCCGGCCCATGAACCGGCCAGTGTCGGGCAGCAGAGAATTCCGGCAGGTCGCAGCCATCCGCTTCGCCAAAGGCCCCTGGCTCGCGGCAGCAACAGCGACACTCGGGTCACCCTTGGCTGCGCACCTCCGCAGAAACAAGGGCATCGCGTCCTTTGCGGATCTCAGACCAGGGCACTTCGTGGGGAAGGCGGCCGGTCTTGGCCGCCAAGGCCGCGGCGACACCTGCGGCCTCGCCCATGGGCACCGAGTCGCCGGTAACGCGGTAGCTGGAATGGGCGATGAAGTCGCCGCTGATGTTTCTCCCCGCCATCAGCAGGGCGTCGACATCTTTGGCCACAAGGGCCCGGTAGGGTACATCGTAGGGCTTGGCACGAACGCTTTGGGAGGCGATCCCCTTGGTCTTGTTGGGGTCGGTCGAGTGGACATCGACTCCGAACCGCACCTGGCAAACCGCGTCTTCGTGGGTTGCACCTTGGATCAGGTCCTCGGTGGTCACGGTGTAACGGCCGTGAATCCGCCGCCCTTCGCGAACACCGATGTGCTCGGGAGTAGCCATGATGCGAACGTCTTTCCAGACGCCACCGCTGGCCCGCAACGCACTGACCAGCCGGTGCACCTCCGCACGGCCTCGCAGGCTGGCCTGGGTGATTTCGTCGGCATTGGTCCCGGCGACGCCGTATTCATGGTTGGCCATGAGGCAGAACAGGCCGGGCCGGATGTAGAACAGCGTAGGTTTCCCGTAGGACGGATCGACACCCGCTTCGTTCATGGCCTTGCGGAGGTTGTCTTTGGGCGCTGACCAGTTGGCTCGTTCCGCCAGTTCGCGAACAAAGGGCGTCACAGCCTCCGCCTCAATCCCCGACAGGAGGCAGATGAAGCTCATCGGCTGGGCCTGACCGGTGTCGGGACTGCCGTAGTCGAATCCGCAGCCTGCCTGGGCGGCGAGGTCGCCATCGCCGGACGCGTCGATAAACACTTTTGCACGGAAGGCCTGGCGGCCGGATTTGGAGTCGGCAATCACCGCCTCCAGCCGGCCAGCGGGGCTGCAAAGGGCGTCGCAGACCCGCGTGTGGAGCCGGATCCGCACTCCTGCTTCCTGGCACATCTCTTCCAGCAGGAGTTTCATCTCCTCGACGTCGTAGCCCACTCCCCCGCGGCGAGTCAGGCCACCGCTGCTCTCGAGACGGCCAAGCATTTCCGGCATCAAGCCGGTCTTGTTGCTGGTGTCGAGAATCCAGCTCAAGAGCCCTGCCGTCCAGACTCCTCCCAGGCAGCCGTTCAGTTCGATGAGCCGCGTCGTCGCACCGGAACGAGCCGCGGCAATCGCGGCCGCCACGCCGGCGGGCCCGCCGCCGCAGACGACGACGTCGGTTTCTTCCACAACCGGAGTGCTTCGAGCGGGTTCCTCCACGGTTGCCATGCCGGAGACAGGCCCGGCGGCAGGGGCTGCGAAGGCGGTGCCTGAGAGTCCCAGGGCGGCCACGGTTCCGGTCTGGAAGAAACGTCGTCGGTCAATCGGCTGTGCCATGTCGGGCTGCTCCTGTCTCGTCGTGGATGGCGTCGTGCCGGGTGGCAGTGTTCTCCATTGTGAACGAAACACCACGGCAATTCCAGACGATCGACGGAGGCAGGCAACTCAGCGGGTCTCAATGCTCAAGACCGATAGCGCGGGTGATTGTTCCAAGAGTGATGGGAAAGGCTTTCTTGTCCGTGAGCTTTGTCTCCGAACCGGCAAGGAACTGGGCCACCTTGGCGGGGCTTTGGGCACCGATCATGTGGCGGCTCTGCCAGCCCTTCGGGCCCCGGTCGAATCGGACGAGTTGGGGAATCGAGGTGCCTTTGACAAGTTGCCTGGCCAGATCAGGTTCCCTATCGATATCGACATAGGCCAGTTCAACACCCGCCAGGCCCCCGTTCTCGGCCACTTGCGGCATGACCGATGTCTTGAGTTTCACGCAGGCCGGGCACCACTGGGCGCCCAGCAGGACCACCAGCGGGCGACCCGTCTGCGTGCTCTGATAATAAGCCTCCGCATAGCTCTTCTCGCCAGTACCTGCCGCAACCGTTGTCTGCAACACAACCGCCATCAAGAGAGTGGTCATGATTCTGTGCTCCTCGATCTTCAACATCCTATATGGGGGAAGGGCTCGACCGCTGCGGCCCCGCTGGCCCGCTCGATCTGACAGTTGCCCGAGGAGAGGGCCGCACGGCTTGCGGCCGACCTCTTCTTTCCCAATTGCGGCCGATAGAAGAGCAAGCCTCGTGCCGAAAGAGTGGCGAATCGAAGCGCCTTTTCGCAAGTCATGCATGGCCAATGAGTTATCACAGACGGTCCATTCCACCCCCACTGGCGGGATGAGGGTCACCGCTGTGTCCAGTGAACACCGGCACTGGACACTGTTGTTCATCGGCCACCGGCTGGACAGTGGCAGAAGCCGCTGCTGGCCGGCAGAGGTTGTTCGGGTTGTCGGGATTGGCGGGGATGGGCAGTCGGGTTCTCGGCGGCTGCTTGGAGTGGGGTGGCGGCAGTCCTGGTTGGAATGTCTCTACTAGTTACTGTTGCCCAGGCTGCAATGCGAGTGGAACAGGCCTTCGGCCGACCGGTGGATAACGATTTGCCCGTCGAGGCGGGCAGCGTGGAGAACTGCGAAGTCCTGATGTGGCAAGAAAAGCAGCAGGCACTCTCCGAAAGGGCGCTTGCGGGAAATAGGGGTTTCTGGCACTTCTGCGGACGGCACTCGGAGAGCTCGGAGAGTGGGCTGCTACTTTGTAGTTCTCCTGGGCGGACAGCGTGGATCGTTGCTCGCCGTCTTGGACCGGGATAGAATCAACGGCTCGATGGCAAACCGCATTCCAACGTCTCCCGCCTCCCGGAAGGATTCCCGCATGACTCTATTCAGGGCCTGTTGTCTCTTGCCGCTTGTGCTTCTCGTCGCCGGACGCGAAGGCGTTTGTCAGATCGCCAAGCCCGACTGTTTCCCGGTCACGACGCAGTTCTCGCCCGTGCCTTCCGGCAAGGGCTGGAAAGGCGAGCAAGGGGCCCTCAGCGAGGAGATCCTCCGAGACACGATCGACAACATCCGCCAGCACGGCTTCACCGGCATCGAAGGGCCGACGCACCGGCCGGCTGCCGAGGAGGCTTTTATTCTGGAATACGCCCAGTCGAAAGGCATGTTCGTCACGTGGCACGTTGGGGCCCTGGAGCTGTTCGGACGCACCGATCCGCCCGAGATATGCGTCTATTCGCCACAGTACGCCGGGGCGGCGCGGGCCAATGCCGAAAAACTGCTCGCCCCGCTCAAGAGCATCCCGCGGCTCTACAACGCTTTCATCTACCAGGACGAGCCGTTCCATTGGGGACCGAAATCGTTCGGCTACAACAACGAGGTGAAGACCGAATTCCGCAAACGCTACGGCTACGAGCTCCCGCCCGACCTGGACAGCATCCGCGACGACCCTCGCAAATGGCAGGACGTGATCGACTTCCGGTCCGGCTACTTTCCCGACGGGTGGCGACAGGTCTACGCGATCGTCAAGGAGCTCAACCCCAACTTCAAGACGGTTCTGACGCACGACAGCCACAACACGTTCGGGGCGGGGTACAGTTCGCACTCCGAGATCGCGATCGACGACGTGTATCACTGGGGGGGCGATTTTTCCGACATGTTTGTGTTCGACATCTACCCTTACATGATGTTCGACTTTCGATTCGGCCGTCCCGCCCAACTGCCGAAACCGCGGATCAGCCAGACCCACTACTCCTTCGCCCAGATGCGGAACCTGACGCAGAGCTACGGCAAGGACCTGGGATTCTGGGTAGGTACCTACAACCCGGCATGGTTCGGGGGCTACTTCTGCCCCGAGCTGGAAGCCATGTCGTGGTCGGAACGGGAGATGTGCATGACCGCCGCCGCGGCGGGCGCCGACTTTCTCCTGACGGGCTACAAGATCCCATCCGACCCCGGTCACTGGGAAGCCATGGGAGAGGGTCTCCGGCTGCTGCAGAAGGCCGGCGCCGGATTGCTCGACGCCCCGAAGATCAAGGCCAAGGCCTGCATGCTGTTTCCCAGGACCCAGTACATCCAATTGCAGCAGGAGTACTTCAATGTGGGCCTTTCGTTCGAGCTCTTCCTGCGAGCCTTCGGCGAGCTCGACGTCCTGCACGAGGATCAGGTCACCGATGAGAAGCTGCACGGTTACGAACTGCTGGTGCTCTTTGATGTGGAACTTCTGCCGGAAAACGTGGCAAG
Source organism: uncultured Planctomycetaceae bacterium (assembly GCA_964563135.1). Lineage (GTDB taxonomy): Bacteria > Planctomycetota > Planctomycetia > Pirellulales > Thermoguttaceae > JAAYAY01. The sequence continues at coordinate 12,128 of CAZLWV010000030.1, read as the reverse complement.
GCACATCGCCCGATTCGTGGAGAACGGCGGCGTGGTGATCGCCGATTGCGTGCCGCGACTGGGTGCGGACCGGAAGCCCATGTCGGCCATGGAGGAGTTGTTTGGCGTGAAAGACGCGGCAACCGGTCGAATCCGACGCGCTGGGCACTGGGTTCCGTACAAGACGCAGGCTCCCACGTGGGCGAACCGGCCGTCGGAGGTCCCCGATGAGTCGGTCTACACGACCGACACCGTCAAGACGGAAGCGATGGGAGTTGCTGTGGATCTCACCCTCGTGAGCCCGCGTCCCTCGACGGTCACGACCGGGCAGGTGCTGGCCTCGACGGGCGCCGGTCAGCCGGCCGTCGTCCACCGCAAAGCCGGGCAGGGAGAAGTCTTTCTGCTGGGGTTCTGTCTCCAGGACACGTATTTCAAGACTTGGGAAGACGACAATGCGGCCGGCCGTGAGCAGCTTGGCGATCTGCTGACGGCCATGACGCGAGCGGCCGGTGTCTGTCCGCACGTGGCTTCATCGAATGCCGACATCGAGGCCGCCGTGCGGGCGGACAAGCGCGGAGGTTTCCTTTTCGTCATCAATCACGAAGCCCAGACGCCGGAGACAGTGGTGCATCTGGCCGATCTGCCGTTTCCGGTCGGCACAATCACCGATCTGGGCTCCGGCCAGCCGGCTGCTTTCACTCGGGACGCGGACGGCACGATGCGGCTGGAGTTTTCCGTGCCTCTGGGCGAGATCCGCCTTTGCCGCCTCGCGCCGGCGGTCGGCTCCGGTACCCAAGGGGGAGAGTCGAATGCAAGTGGAAGATTCACGCTCTGGCAGCTTCCCAACCAGACCCGCACGCAGATGATGTCGTACGTGATCCGTAGCGATGGGGGGAAGGTGATCGTGATCGACGGGGGCAACGCCGGCGACGCCGCGTATTTGGCAGACTTCCTCAAGGGGCAGGGTGGCACGGTGGACGCATGGTTCATCACCCATGCCCATGACGACCATTTTGACGCGTTGGGGGAAATCCTGAAGAACCCCGGTGCCTTGAAGATTGGTGCGATCTACTCTTCGCTGCCCACTCAGGCATGGATCGACCAACACGGTGTGGCCAGCGAAAAGGCGTCGTTCGCCCGGTTCCAGGAGGCCCTTGCCCAGGGGAAGCGGACTGTCACCGAACTTTCCCTCGGCCAGGAAATGGAGATCGACGGCATCCGCATCGAGGTTCTGGGCGTGAAGAATCCCGAGATCACGGTCAACCCCGTCAACAATTCGAGCCTGGTGCTGCGGATTTCGGACAAATCCAAGTCGGTGCTGTTTCTTGCCGACCTCGGTGTGCAAGGGGGCGAGAAGCTTCTGCAAAGTCCGTTGGCTGACCGCCTGCCGTCGGACTACGTGCAGATGGCCCACCACGGCCAGAACGGCGTGAACGAGGCCTTCTACCGGCGAGTCAACCCCAGCTACTGCCTGTGGCCCACGCCCGACTGGCTGTGGGAAAACGACAAGGGCGGCGGGAAGAATTCGGGCCCCTGGCGAACCCTGGAAGTGCGAGCCTGGATGGAAAAGCTCCCGATCAAGGTCCACTACCCGATGTTTCAGGGTGTCGCCAAGGTCGAGTAGCGGGCCGGCGCGGCCGATCGCCTGGCCGCCGTGGAGAGGAGACGATCAGCACCTCCGAGCGACGGAACACGCCCTGGACCTTGAGCAGCCCCGAGTAGCCCCCCCGAAAAATCTGCGCCGCTGCTACTGGCGCTGCGCCTGCGATTGAGTGTATATTGACCCTCTCGTACCCAGCAGCCAGCCAACACCCAAGGGAGCCATCCGATGAGACTCGTGCATCGAACATCTTCCACCTTCATGGCATTCGCCCTCATTCTTGCCGCTGCAACCATGGCAGCGGCGGCCGACTGGCCCCAGTGGCGAGGGCCCGGCCGTGACGGCATCTCGCCGGAGAAGGGTTTGCTCCAACAATGGCCCGAGGGGGGACCCAAACTGCTCTGGAAGGCCACGGAAATCGGTTCCGGTTACTCAACGCCGTCGGTGGTTGGCGATCGAATCTACCTGCTGGCCAACGAGGGCCTCGAGAATGAGTTTGTCGCGGCCATCTCCGCCAGCGACGGTAAGCGCGTCTGGAGCACCCGGCTGGGAAATGTGGGGTAGCCGGACCAGATGCCCCGCTTTCCGGCCGCCCGTTCGACGCCCACCGTGGAAGGCGACGTGCTCTACGCGCTGGGCTCCGACGGCGACCTGGCCTGCCTCGACACGGCTTCCGGCGGCATCCGCTGGCAGAAGCACCTCCGCTCCGATTTCGGCGGAAAGCCCGGCGCGTGGGCCTACGCGGAGTCGCCCTTGATTGCCGGCGACACCCTGTTTGCGACGCCGGGAGGCAGCGAAGCGACCCTGGTGGCGCTCGACAAGAAGAGCGGCAACGTGATCTGGAAATGCGCCGTCCCCGAGGGGGACGAGGCCGCCTATGCCTCGGCCCTGGCCGTGGAGGTCGGCGGCACCGCCCAGGTCGTCCAGCTTCTGCAGAAGGGTCTGGTTGGCGTCGAGGCGAAAACGGGCAAGCTCCTGTGGCGATTCGAGAAGCCGGTGAGCCGTTTCAATGCCAACATTCCCACCCCGGTCTTCGCCGACGGCATCGTCTACGCCGGCTCCGCGGGCACCGGTGGAGGAGCGGTCCGACTGGAGGCCAGGGACGGCCGTGTGACGGCCGAGCCACTGTATTTCGAAGCCAATCTGCCCACCGCCATCGGCGGGGCGGTGAAAGTGGGCGACTGGCTGTACGGAACCACGGGGTCGGCCCTGGTGTGCCTCGAGTTCAAGACGGGCCGGGTGAAATGGACGGACCGTGCCCTGGGAGCGGCCTCTCTGTGCTACGGCGACGGGCGTTTGTACATGCACGGGGAAAACGGCGAGGTGGCCCTGGTCGAGCCCACACCGGAAGGCTATCGCGAGCACGGCCGCTTCACGCCCCCCGACCCGCCAAAACGGGCCAACAATATGGAGAAAGCCTGGGCATACCCCGTGGTTGCCGGGGGAAGGCTCTACCTGCGGGATCACGGTTGCCTGTGGTGCTACGAGATCGGGGCCGCAGCCAGGAGCCGCTGAGAACCGGAGCCGGGTATTCTTGCTGGTACGGATTGGCAATCGAGACTGTCGGCCCAGAAAATCGCGCCACCGTTTCGGAAAACGGGTCCTCCACCCATCATTCCGCCTGAGCGGCCTGCAAACCAGGCTGATCTGAACACCAGGGACGATGGACTGGCCAAGCACGCTTGATCGTCATCGTGATGCCCTGTGGAGTGCTGGGATAGCGGAATGATGAGAGAACGACGCAGTCTGACGTCGACCCGTGATTGCTACTCAACATGACCGGATCTCTGCGGTCATCTGGGATGTTGCGGGCAGGTCTCGATCGAAAACCTCGATACCGAGTCTCGGCACGTCGTCCGCACAGTGGCCGCAGTGCTCACAACGATCCAGATCGATCCTTGTGGGTTGCCGGCACGAAACGCACTCTTCCCGTATGATCTGCGGATAGACGGCCAGGATGGAGAGGCTTCCGGCCGGGCCCATCAGGAATCCCCAGGCGATACAGAGCCACGTCTGGCCTTTGCCGAGCCGCCGCCGACGAGCCGCCCAGATCGATAGAGGCACTCCCACGACTGCCGAGCACAGATAGTGCAGAACGGTCGCCGCTGTTCGCGATGGGTCCTCCTTGGCCTTCGCCCATGCCTCCTTCCAGGCCTTCGCAATCGAGTAGTCATCCGTCATCGCGATTCCGATGATTATGGCAGCTCCCCACAAGCCGGGCGGAACGGATGCAATGAAAACGTCACTGTTGGAGGCAACATCGGAACCGGTGTTCTCGGTGTATTCCTGTTGGGCCGCGATTCGTCCGCTCCCGTCGAATCGGGCCCAGACGATGCGGCGTTCACTAGGGTCTCCGCTCTGTGCCAGGCCCAGATAGGTGCCGCTGTGCAGTGGATCCCTGGCAATGCTGAGCGTCTCGGGCTCTGCCAACTCGTCGGGCAGTTGAATCTCCGTGGCATACAAACGGCCAAGCTTGCCTACCTCGCCGACCGGCCTGGCTTGCGCCACCGCAGTTCCATCGAGATGGCTTTCCAGCAGCACCACACGATCTGCCAGTCGCAGCATCATGCTGAAAGGCTCGCCTTTTTCCTGTAGCGCCTTCATGGGATAGCGATACTCTGGCCTGTGCGAATTGTCCACAGAATCCAGGATCGGAGACTCGCTTGGGGCTTGATACATCGCGACCACGGCCGAGCCGTCGCCCGGAATGTAGAAAGCGCCTGTCGAAGTGACGAGCGTGAAAGTGCCTTCTCGGTCGCTCTTTCCAATCTGTCGGATCTCGCCGAACGATCGGACTTGCCCAGGTGCGCGCAACTGCTCCACCAGTTGCCAGCGAGGCTGTTGCCATCCTCCGGATACGGTGAGCTGATACACCAGAATGGCATCGGCCTTGTGGTCGAATACCCACTCGCGTGGCATGGATCCCACGGAACCTGGACCGGCCGCACCGGCGATTCGCACAAACCGAGCCCAATACTGTTGCACAAGGTGATCGCAGTACTCGTCAATCAGCCAGGAGGGCGTCTCTTCCCAGCCTTCGGCAACCGGCCCGAGTTCATCGCGCACGGAGCGGCCGGCAGATAGCTTCGCCACCTGTCCAAGTTGATACGTGGCGTCGCGGTCCGAATAGTCCCGAAGTCCGAGCCACGGTTCTCCTTCGGGCCCCAGTAGCACCGCATAGACGCCGCGAGGATCCGAACTCGCATGTCCATTTGTCACACGATACGTCTCGACCGTCAAGGCTCCGAACAAGAACACGACGAGGAAGCCTATACTGATCGTCAGTGCCAACGTCGCTCGAGCGATGCCGGTTGCGATTTGACCGTTATTGGTAAAAACACTTCGCGCAGCGAAGAGCAAGACAGACAAATTCAGCACGGAAATCAGCAAGAACACAAAACCGCCATCCCTGACGCTCGCGGCGGCAAGGCCCATGAAGACCGCCAGCAGAGCCGGCACCGCCGGCATCAGACGGCTCCCAAGGCTCCTCGCATCCCGCTGCACGATCAGCAGCGAGGCCGGCCACAGTCCGAACGCGGCGATCGCCAAGAGCGCCATCGGCACCAGCGACATGGCGGATGCCGCTCTGTGCTCAATGCCGTTGATCGCAATGAAGATCGCCATCGCCAGGATCGGTACGAACACGGCGAACGAGTAGAACGCAAAACCAGCCAGCAGCTTTCCGGCAAACGCGGCGTCGGCCGTGATGCCACGATGCAGCAACAACGCCCGTGCCGCAGGACGGTTGTCCCGCCGAGTCTGCATGATTCCCAGGGCGATTGTCGTGAACACGGCAACCATGCCGGCCAACACAAGAGCGCCGTCAAACACCAAGGGAGACTCCAGCCACGCGAGAGCCAAAGCTGCCGCCATCGCAGCGAAGGCCAGCAGCGCCCATCGCCAGTTTTCGCGTATCTCCTTCCAGAAAACACTGATCATCGCGCGTTCTCCAAAGCTGCGGAAATCGAACCGGCCGTGGCCTCGGGTCGCAGGTAGGCCAGCACGGCGTCTTCCAGCGTCAACGGTTCGCGCCGGGCCGAGTCGCCGAGCCGCCCGATAGCCGCCTCGGTGTCCGCGTCTGGGTCCGCCACGACAAGCTGCTGTGTGTGCTCGCCCACTGGCCGCGAATCGATCAGCCGGGGAATCCGAGCGAGCTCGGCGGCCTGGGGGTCTGAGTCGACGATCCAGCCCCCGACCCGCTCGCGAAAGTCCGACAGGCCGGCGTCGACCAGCAGGCGGCCGTTGCCGAGGATCGCGATCCGATCGGCCAGCCGTTCAACATCGTCCAGCAGATGCGTGCAGATGAAGATCGTACGTCCCTCACGACGCGCGAAGGCCAAGAGCCCTTCGACCAGTGCCCGACGGGCGATCGGGTCCAGGCCCATCGAGGGATCGTCCAGCACCAGCAGTTCCGGATCGGTGGCCAGGGTCATGGCCAGGCACACACCCGCTCGCTGGCCTCGCGAGATCCGGTCACCTCGATCCCGTGGATCGACGGCAAAGAACTTGAGGATCGCGTCGAACAAGGCCTGGTCCCAGCGCGGAAACGTGCCGCGTTGCCATCGGGCCACGTCACAGACGCGCATCCACCGCCACAAAAAGTGCCCTTCGGCCAGATAGCCCACACGCGTTCGCACCTGCGGCGTGAGCGACTGGCTGTCGCACCCCAGCAGCTCCGATCGGCCTCGCGTGGGGGGCAGCAGGCCGAGCAACATGCGGATCAGCGTCGTTTTGCCCGCACCGTTGCGTCCCACCAGAGCGGTGACCTGGCCTCTCGGAACCTCGAGCGTCAGGCTCGCGAGTGCCGCCTTACGGCCAAAGTAGCGCGTCAGGCCGTGCGTTCGAATGACCATCGTGTCGTCAAGCATCGATCAAGCTCCGTCATTCCTTTGCCGTCATCTGTTCCAGCCGCCTGGCAACCTCTTCCTGAATCTGCTGGGGATCGAAGTCGAGTGTCAGGGCCTCCGACAGAAAAACGTTCAGGGCGCTGTCCAGTCGCCGCCTTCTCTCGCTCGCAGAGAACACGCAGCGTCGCTTCGCAACAAACACGCCCCGGCCATGCCGGCTCTCCAGAACCCCGTCGCGAACCAGTTCGGCATACGCCTTGGCCACGGTGTTGTGGTTCACCACCAGTTGTTCCGCCAGTTGCCGGACGCTGGGCAGTGCATCCCCCACCTGCAACTGGCCAGCCGCCACCGCCTGGCGGATCTGGTCGATGACCTGCCAGTAGATGGGTCGATTGCCGCCGGGAGTGACTCGGATTGGAAGCATGGCTGCCTGCTGTCTAGTGTACCGCTTGCTACGGTACACTATACACAAGTCTGCGGACCTGTCAAGTCGAAATTCCGCCCGAACTGTTCGGGTGACACGCTCCGAGCGAAGCGATTGAGATCGAGCGACCAAAGACGCCCGCAAAAGGGCATGAGATCCAGACCCTTCGTCTGAGCCTTAAGGGAGTGTCTCGCATCGACTTGGGCAAGCTATCGCTCTGCGAGTTCTTACGCACGCCCTGCTGTTTGTGGCCCCGGACGCCGAGAGCTACAATGGCCTCCGCTGTGTCGAAATGTCTGACGATTCCAGCTAGCCGGCAGAATCCAGAACGCGCTTCTGGAGACAACAGGCCGAAAACAGGAGACTCGTGATGAAGAGATTTCCGACTGTCGTTTTGCTGCTGTTGGTCGCTGCGACCGTTTCCCCTGTCCCGGCTGCGGATTCCGACTCTGCGGGCCAGGGTGCCTGGAAGATCAATACGCCGATCGTGACCTACTGGGCCGGGCCGGCCATGACCGACCAGACGGCCCGTCAGATGGCCGAAGGAGGATTCAATCTCGTCTGGTGCAGTGAGAAGGAACTCGACGTGGCCCAGCGGCACGGGCTGCGGGCACTGCTCCAGAACGGGCTCCTCTCGCCGGCCTCGCTCGACGACCCGGCCGGGCGGGAGAAGCTCGATGCCTTGATCGCCCGCGTCCGCAATCATCCGGCCCTTTACAGCTATTACATCACCGACGAACCCAGTGCCGCCGCGTTTCCCCCGCTGGGTAAACTGGTCGCCCACCTCCGCCAGCAGGATCCGGCGCATCTGGCCTACGTCAATCTCTTCCCGACCTACGCCAACAACGAGCAGCTCGGCACCAGCGGCGATACGGTGACTGCCTATCGCGAGCATCTGCGCCAGTATGTCGGGGTTGTCCGGCCGGCGCTGATGAGCTACGACCATTACCAGTTTGCCACCGAGGGGGACCTGGACGGCTACTTCCTCAACCTGGCGATGATCCGCCGTGCCGCCCAGGACGCGGGCATTCCCTTCCTCAACATCGTGCAGGCATGCTCTTGGACTCCCGTCAGGCGAGTACCGCAAGGCGACGAGATGCGTTACCTCGTCTACACCACCCTGGCCTACGGGGCCCAGGGGATCTCCTACTACGTCTATTGCCATCCGGGGCACAGCGGCGCAATCGCCCTGCCGGACGGCACTCCGACTCCGATCTACCACGCCCTGAAAACGCTGAATCGAGAGTTTGTGACCATTGCCGCCGAGCTTCAGCCCTGCCGGTCGCTGGCAGTCTACCACGCCGGCATGTTGCCCTCGGGCGCCGAGCCGCTGCCCGAGAGTGCCCCCTTCCGTCTCGATCCGCCGCTGCCTTCGCTGGCCTACAATCCGCCGGAGCCGGTCCGCGGCGTCCTGCTCGGGTATTCTGGCACGGCCGGCAAGCCAACCCATGTGGTCGTGGTCAACCTGGACTACAAGGCCGAAACGACCCTCAAGCTGGCCGGCCCCGATCGCCTCGACGTCTTCGATGCGACGGCCGGCACCTGGTCGGCCGTCGGCAGCGCGCGAGCCTCGCTGCAACTGCCGCCCGGCGGCGGAAAGCTTCTTCGCATCTCCCCATGACCCACGCCCCGGCGGCCGTTTTGCGCCCAGGCGGGTGAAGCGGTTGTTCTGCAGCGCCGCGAACAGGCGTGTTCCCGCGGAGCGAAGAGCGACGATCTGCCACACTGCATGGCGGCCCCCACACGGAAGCACGCCCATGGGGACCAGGCTTCAGGGGCACACGGGCACCCTGGGCGACTTGTAATGCTTGTCGCCCTCCGTGCCGAGTTGTATCCTGACGTGAGCAGGCGGGAAACAGGCACATGCCCGGGGGGGACAGAAGCCATGACGCAGCGAAACCGCAACGATTGGCCCGTGGGGATTCTGGTAGTTCTGGCCGTGCTGCGATTGCCGGCAATCAGCGGAGCGGAGCTGCACCTTGTTGCTGTTCCCCAACCGCTTTCCGGGGAGAATCCGGTCTACCGGCAGTTGCCCCAACCGCTCCCCGAAGCCGGCAGGGCTTGCGGCGATGGCTCGCTCGGTACCTGCATGAGACGAGCAACGCGGCAGGCAGGCATCCGCCATGAGTACGCAAGGTTCGATCCTTTCAATCGCGACCAGTCGCTGATCCTGCTCCTGGCCCCCAGCGAGAGCCGGTTCTGCGTCTGGCGAACCGGCTCGATGCCCTATGATGCCGAGGCAAACCATGTGTGCGCCGTGGACTTGGAGGAGCCTCGATGGGACCCCGAGAACCGCGATCTTCTTTGGGGGACCCGGGATTTCAGCATCCTCACGCTCAATGTGGCCAACGGACAGACCACCACGATCAAGGACTTTGCCGCCGATCCCCAAATCGGCCCGCTTCTGCGGTCCGAGCAGGATCTGTACCGGATCACGATGAAGGACGAGGGGGAGTCGTCGCGGGACAAGCGGTACTGGGCCCTGGCGATCCAGGGGAGCCAGGACGATTACCGGCTCCGGTATCTTTTCACCTGGGACGGCAAGGCCGATCAGATCCTCGGCCTCGTCAAGGTATCGAGGGAGGAGAAGGAGATCGACTGGATCGGGATGTCACCGCTGGGCAACTGGGTTCTGATCTCCGCCGAAGCGACCAACAAGGGCCGACTCGCCGGTGTGCAGATTGCCGACAAGAGGTTCAGCCGGTTCCATCGGATCGACTTCTCGGGCGCTCACGGCGATGTGGGCACCGACACCGCCGGCCGTGAAGTGCTTGTCACCCAGAACCCGCGCACCGACCACATCGACATGGTTCCTCTGGATGAAAAGACCTTGCCGATCCTCGAGTCCGAGGGGCGCTACGAAGGCACCGGCCGGACGCCGCTTGTGCGGCTACTGTACGCCTCCGATTCGCCCCACGGCTTCAACTGCGGAGTCCACATTTCGTGCAATGCGCCCGGCTGGTGCGTGGTCTCGACCTATGCCGAACCGGGCGTCAAGGAGCAGAACTGGCTCGACCGCTCGATCGTTCTGGTGCGGCTGGATCCCCGCAACCCACAGGCGTTCTACCTGGCGAAGATCCACAACACCACCACAACCTACTGGGAGGAAACCCACGGAGCGATCAGCAGCGACGGATCGAAGGTGGTTTGGGCGGCGAACTGGGACCAGAACCCGGGAAGGGAACAGTGCTACCTGATGCAACTGGATCTGGACCTCCCCTGATGGGCCGCCGAGGGATCCTGGAAGTTCCCGAGCACGGCATCCGGGAACCTTGCCGATCGACCCGCCACCGTGAATCCCCGGGCAAAGGGCTGTCCAAGCTTCTTTGCAGAGCGCCAGCCCAGAGCATGATGGCCGCAGTGAGACCGTCACAGCGACAGCGCGAACGATCCCGGTGGCCGGTGGACGGCAGAGTCCCGGCTCCGCGATGACTGCCGGCGAACAGCCCTCGAAGAAACCCGGTGTATATACATACGAATACACTCCGTCCCTGACCTGCCAGGGGGCGATGAGGGGACTTGCCGCGGCAATCGGGCCAGTACTTGCGACATCCAGCCCAAATGACGAGAATGGGAATGTGGGCGCAGGCTGAAGTCGCATCCATCTTCAGGAGTCTGACATGGTCCCGTTTGTCGTCGCTCTGGCACTGCTTGTGGGAGGCTATTTCTTCTACGGAAGGCTGACCGAGTCGGCGGTCCGAACAGACCCAGCCAGAACGACTCCCGCCGTGGCCCTGGCCGATGGCGTTGATTACGTGGCCATGCCAACATGGCGAGTCTACCTGATCCAGCTCTTGAACATCGCAGGCCTGGGGCCGGTCTTTGGCCCGATCATGGGTGCGCTGTGGGGTCCGCAGGTCTTCCTCTGGGTTGTGCTGGGATGCATTTTCGGCGGCGCCGTTCACGACTTTCTTGTGGGCGCCATGTCGATCCGCAATCGGGGCGCCGGCCTGCCGGATCTGGTGAGCGAGTATCTCGGCAATGTCACCCGTCACTTCGCCACCTTCTTCATCCTCGTCCTCATGGTGCTGGTGGGCACCGTGTTTGTGAAAGGACCGGCCCTGTTGCTGGTGGAGGTTCTGCCGCCCGAAACGATCGGCTCGTGGTTCGGGCCGGAGGCCGTGTCGTGGCTCCAGACGCCGGCCTTTGGGATCTCCCGGTGGCTGTGGATGGTGATGGTGCTGATCTATGGCTACTATATTCTGGCCACGCTCCTGCCGATCGACGTGCTGATCGGGCGGCTGTACCCGCTGTTCGCCGCCGCACTGTTGGTGATGGTCGCCGGGCTGGGTTTGGCCCTCCTCAGCGGCCGGATCCCCATGCCGTCTTTCACGCTCGCCAATCTGCACCCCGAGCAACTGCCCGCCTGGCCCCTGATTTTCATCACGGTGAGTTGCGGTGCGGTGAGCGGATTCCACGCGACCCAGACCCCACTGATGGTTCGCTGCCTGAAGAGCGAGAAGTACATGCGGCTGGTGTTCTACGGGGCAATGATTTCTGAAGGGATCATCGCCCTGGTGTGGGCGGCTGTAGCCCAGGGTTTCTACGGCGGGAGCGAAGGGCTGGCCAGGGCCATTGCCACCTCTGGTCCAGGCGGCGTGGTCCATCAGGCATGTATCGCCACGATGGGGCACTTTGGAGGCGTGCTGGCCATGCTGGGCGTGGTTGTCCTGCCGATCACCTCGGGCGACACAGCCTTCCGCGTCGGCCGGCTGATGCTGGCCGATTACCTCCGTCTTCCTCAAAAACGGCTCTTCAACCGTTACGTGCTGGCCCTTCCGCTGTTTGCGATCTCGCTGTCGCTCAATTTCGTGAACTTCGACATCCTCTGGAGATACTTTGGCTGGGCCAACCAGACGCTGGCGGCGGTCGCGCTCTGGGCGGGGGCGGTGTTTCTTGCCCGACGGGCAAGCCACTGGTGGCTGGCCTTTGTACCGGCCGTGTTCATGACCGTGGTCACCACAACCTATATCCTCGTGGAGAAGATCGGTTTCGGGCTCGATCCTCAGTTGGGCACCGTGCTGGGAATCACCATCGGACTACTGATCGCAGGGGGCTTCCTGATCGTGCGGCCAAAACTCCCGCCCGATGTGGACAAACCCATGGTCGCCCCTCAGGTTTCGGAGGCGGAGCGGACCGCCGGCTCACTGGCATCGTGAGAGCCCGGGGCGCTGGAGGGATGGCTTCATGGTCGCGGGCGCATCCGGTTCAAGGGTCTTGAGCAGTTCCCAAGCCGCCTGGTGATCGCCGCGGAGGCTCGCGAGCGCTGCCGGTGAGC
>CAZLWV010000029.1:28901-63957 GCA_964563135.1 uncultured Planctomycetaceae bacterium | reverse complement strand
GCAGAATCACCTCCCTGTTGACCAATGCCGCCGAGGCATGAAACCGGCAAAACACCACTTTGCTGCCCAACTACTCCAGGTCGTGCCAGGCAAGGTGGGCCTCGCTGGGAACCGCTCCAAACGGCTCCGGGGGAGCGACTTCGGCGGCCTGAGCGACAAGGCAGAACGAGAAAACCAGAAAAAAGCGGCGGCGGGACGGATCATGAGCGGGCTCCTGAATCTGAAAGATTCTGGAATAGTAATAGAGGCCGGCGGCGACGCCCGCCACTCGGGTGCCGCTGGAGATGATGGCCGCTGGCAGTGCCCACTGGCGCTATCCAGTCGCCCCGGGATTCTCACGGCCCACTTGGCCGCGCAGGGCAACGCCGTGAACGATTCTGGGGTCGCTATGGCAATCTCTGGGCTGCGTGAAGTGGGTCGGTCAGAAGCTCGGCTGGACGCGGCTGGTGATCCGGCGCGGTCGATGAGTTAGAATTGCCCGTGTGAGCTCGGACTCCACTGAATCCGCGAAACTCAAGGTGGCGATCTCGTGCAATACTTTCTCTCGATCCTGGCAATTGTTGTGACGGTTGGCGTTGTGAACCCTGCGCCGGCTGAGAAAGGAGTCGGGTGGAAATGTCTGTCGAGCGCGACAGCCGACTTGCCCGTGCCGAATTCGGGGGACCAGCAGACGTGCTGTGTGGTGTTTGACATCGACGGTGACGGGGCGGACGACTTTGTAGTTGGCGAACGGACCCAGGCCCCGTCGGTCGTCTGGTACGGCTGGAAGGGACGCCTGTGGAAGCGATACGTGATCGACGACACGCAGCTCAAGCCGGAGGCAGGGGGCGCCGCCTGCGACGTGGACGGCGACGGCGACCTGGATTTGATTCTGGGTCAGGACAGCAGCGGGCCGAAGGTCTGGTGGTGGGAAAACCCACGGCCCCAGTTCGACCGGCCCTGGGTCCGGCGGGAGATCAAGACATCGGGCGGGCGGAAACATCATGACCAGACGGCCGCCGACTACGACAACGACGGCCGGATCGAGTTGGTCACGTGGAACCAGATGGCAAAGAGCCTGTTATGGTATGAATTGCCTGACGATCCCCAAGTGGCCGGGGCGTGGAAGGGGGCTCCGATCTATCGTTGGGAATCCGGCGCGGAGCATGAGGGTTTTCCCTCGCGCCCGGTGGACGTGAATCTGGACGGCAAGCTTGACCTGGTGGGCGGCGGGCGGTGGTTCCTGGAGCGGCGAGGGAACGAGTTTGATACGAATGTGATCGACGACGCAATGCGGTTCACGCAGTGCGCGGCGGGCCAACTGGTGAAAGGAGACCGGCCGGAGATCGTATTCTCGCCGGGCGACATGGACGGGGACGCGAAGTGGTATCGATGGGACGGCCATCGGTGGCAGGCCAACTCGCTGGGTTTCATCATCCACGGCCACACGTGCGAGATCCGCGACATCAACGGAGACGGGAACGACGACATTTTCATTGGGGAGATGGGGTCGCCGGGGGCCGGCGACAAGGCTCGCCTGCTCGTCTGGTATGGCGACGGTCAGGGGGGGTTCGAACTGCAGACCGTCGCCACCGGCCAGGGGATCCACGAAGGTCAGTTGGGGGATTTGGATGGTGACGGCGATCTGGATATCGTGGCGAAGCCGTACCACCACAATGCCCCGAGAATTGATGTCTATTTGAATGAGCGGTAACAAGAAACACAAAACGGGACGGTGCTTCCTGCATGCCCCGCTTCGAGTTCCGATGAAGTTGTATTGACTCTGTTTCCAAGGCGGAAACACGTTCGTTTCTATCGGAGAGCCGATCCCTCAGGAACCGGCTCTCTGGCTCTGCTCTGTCGTGGCCACGCGTCGTCCGTTTCTCAGGACTGAAGGTTCAGAAACGGTCACAGGTCTGTAATCTGTAACCTGTGTGGACAAATGCCATCCTGTCCTGCGGTACGACCATGCCTTATTCTTGGAGTTGAATGTTTTCCTCCAGCGCCGCCTGGCGGAGCTTGGCCAGGGCCCGGGCCTCGATCTGGCGAATCCGCTCCTTGCTCACCCCCAGTTCCTGGCCGATCTCCTTGAGCGTGCGAGGCTCGAGCTGCCGGTCCAGGCCGAATCGCCGGGCCACGATCTCCCGCTCCCGCTCGTCGAGATGACGCAGAATCTTCTCAACCTCCGCTTCCCGCCTGCTCTGCGCCGTCTCCAGCTCCACGGCATCCGTGCGGTCGTCGGACGTGGCCCCGAAAAGCTCCTCGTGCCCCGTGCGGAACCGGTCGAGCTGCACCCGTTCACTGGGAATCGAACGGGCGAAGTTCTTCATGATCGCCCACGTGGCATAGGTGCTGAACTTGTTCCCCAGGGCGAAGTCGAACTTCTCCACCGCCCGGATCAGCGATATGTTGCCGTCGCTGACCAGCTCGAACAGCGTGCCGTTCTGCTGCACGTGCCGCTTGGCAATGGAAACAACCAGACGCAGGTTGGCCCGGATGATCTGGTTCTTCGTCGCCACGACCTCCGCGTACAGACGCTCGATGCGATCCATCAACCGGATCTTGGGACGCTCCAGATTGAGGTCCTCGCGCATGCAGGACGCCTTGTACTTCAGGTAGTTCATCCGCCGGAACAGATGAACTTCCTGCTCGCGGCTCAACAGCGGCACCTCGTACAGACTCTGCAGATACGAGGGGAGGCCCGCAAGAACGCGGGGCGCAGCCGGCTTGCCTTCGCACACCGGCGGATCGGCAAGAATCGCCTCTTCCTCCCGGTGGGAACGGATGCGATGAAACTCCTCGTTGGGAATGTAGTCCAGCGGGAGATCCATGATCCGCTGGGCCCGCATTTCCCGGATGACCCGCGCAATGACCGTCTTGGGACGGTGGAACTTGTGGGCCAGCGCCTCGGCCGTCTCCCCGCGGCAACTCCGCCGGTAGATCTTCCGCTTGGTGTCTTGCGACAGAGGACCGTAACCGTGCGGGAAGACCGGGCTGTCGGGGTTGCGCCGATCGTAGTTCTTGAGCGTGTAGCGGATCGTCTCGATGCTGCGGCCCGTCTCGCCCGCGAGGATCTTGGCCACCGTTGCCGGACGCCCGCCTTCGTGGGCCAGGTGCCTGGCCCTGCGGATGATCGAGGCTTTTTCGGCCTCGCTCAATTGCGAAAAGTGGGCGCCCCGGCTGACCCGCACCGGGTTCTCCGCAATGAAACGGGCCACGTCCTGGTGGGTAAATCCAACCCGGTGCCGCCCGTCACGCGAGAACGACCGGGCGACAAGGCCCTGATTCCGCCAGCGCGAGATCGTCTTGGTCGAAACGTTGAGCCGCTCGGCCAACTGCTCGACCGTCAGGAGCGAAAGCTCCTCGTGCCCCGTCAGCAAAACCGGAGTGTCCCGCTCATACGGGTCCGGGTAACCGCAGACTTGCCGGTCCACCTCGGCCTTACAGGCGCGAGATTGCCGTCGAACGGGTTCGCATACTGCCGTGATCATGGTTGTTTCCTCGTTTGCCGCTGCTAGAGTTCGTTGCCTCGGTCCGCGTTCTGACGCCACTTCGCTGGAAAGGGGATCACGTCGAGGCGATCCTCAACACGATGGTCGCTTGAAACGCTCTCGGCCAGGACCCGTGCCATCTGTTTCATCGAATACGTCGCCACGTAACCGCGCAGAATAATCCGATCCCCCCCCAACTCGCAGCGAATGCGGTTGCCGGCCAGTGATGGAGAATCCCTCAAGCAGGCCTGAACGACCGCTGCGATTTCGGCAAGGGAGCGACCTGGATCCCCATCGATCGGTTCCAGCATCTGGTGCGCTCCTCGGGATCTGCGATTCATGATCGTGGCGGAAATGGGATTGGCGGGCATGGGGTCGGTACTATCGAGGTTCTCGGTCGGTTCCGTATCTCTTCCAGTTCAGTGACACCTCAGCCGGGTGAAGTCGCTCGAAAGGTCGGCAGGCTGCAAAATCACGGTCGCTTGCCGGCACACTCAGATGCCTGCAACATGCTCCTCCAATCCGGCCTGCGCTCCTCGCCTTCCAGTCGGCACTCCTGCTGCATCAGACGGCTGAATGGATATCAGGATCGTCATCGTGTGCCCGATTCTATGGCCTGTTCGGAGACCCGAAAATCAGGAATAGCGACTCTGTCGTCCGGGGGTAATTCCCGACCAGAAATCGGGAAAATCCCTAGCCCCGCAAGCCGCGGCAAGACGCCCGCTGCGAGGCCGTTTCGCAGTACTGATTGCCGCGAAACGAGTTAAGAGAAAGGACCGGCTCCTGCTCAGCGAGAGCCACAAGGCCCAATCGCCGTCGTCGGCATCGCCCGAGGCGGTTCCCCCGATGCATGGGGGTGTCCCGCGTCCGGCGCTCGGTTATGCTGGGAGCGACGTGGCAACTGGATTGAGCAAGGACACGGCGCATGGAATCGATGGAGCCAAGACGGGGCTTGCCAAACTGGAGCACGCCGGCGGCGGTCCTGGGGATCTTGCTGACAACCGTGCTTCTGGCAAGGCTCCACAACTTTCTCCTTTTCCACTGGTTCGTCGAGTTCTTCAGCGTCGTCGTGGCGTTCGGCGTT
Organism: uncultured Planctomycetaceae bacterium; assembly: GCA_964563135.1. Classification (GTDB taxonomy): domain Bacteria; phylum Planctomycetota; class Planctomycetia; order Pirellulales; family Thermoguttaceae; genus JAAYAY01. The sequence continues at coordinate 59,403 of CAZLWV010000029.1, read as the reverse complement.
TTCACCATCTTCTGGAACGCCCGCCACTTCCTCGACAACGGCTGTTTTCTCTTCGTGGGGATCGGATCCCTGTTCGTCGGCCTGATCGATCTGCTCCACGCCATGGCCTATGAGGGAATGGGCGTCTTCGACGGGGGAGCGAACCTGGCCACGCAACTGTGGGTGGCCGCGCGTTTCGTGCACGCGGCCTCTTTTCTGGCCGCTCCCTTGTTTCTGCGGAGCCGGTTCGACGCCCGCCTGATCCTCGGACTGTATGCGGCGGCCACCGCCCTCCTTTTGGCATCGATCTTCTACTGGAAGGTGTTCCCCGCCTGTTTCGTCAAAGGGCAGGGGCTCACCCCGTTCAAGATCTACAGCGAGTATGCGGTTTCGTCGCTGTTGCTGATCGCCCTGGGACTGTTCTACCGGTGGCGTATGCTCCTCGACAAACGCGTGCTGCACCTGCTTTCGATCACCATTGCGCTCACAGTCGCATCGGAACTGTCGTTCACCTTCTACCAGGAGGTGGACGGGCTGGCGAACCTGATCGGCCATTGCCTGAAGATGGTGGCGTCGTACTCGATGTACGTGGCGTTCGTGGAGGTCGGGTTGACCCATCCCTACTCGGTGCTGTTCCGCAGCATGCAGGAGAGCGAGCAGCGGCTGCGGGAAATGAACGAGACCCTCGAGCAGCGAGTGGCCGAGCGAACGCTGGTTGCCCGGCAGAGGGCGGCCCAGTTGCGGGCGCTGGCCTCCGAGTTGGCGCTCACCGAGCAGCGAGAACGGAGGCGGCTGGCCCAAGTCCTGCACGACCACCTGCAGCAGCTCCTGGTGGCCGGTAAGCTCAAGGTGGGGCTCCTGAAGAAACGGATCGAGAACCAGGAGCATCGTGATCGTCTGCAGAGAGTCGGCGAGCTGCTCGATGAGTCGATCGGCGTGTCGCGCTCGTTGACCGTGCAACTCAGCCCGCCAGTGCTCTACGACGCAGGCTTCGCCGCCGCCGTGGAGTGGCTGGCCCGCCAGATGAAGGACAAGCACGGCTTCTGTGTGCAGATCGAGGTCGACACCGATATCGAACCGGCCACGGAAGATCTGCGGATCTTCTTGTTCGACGCCGTGCGCGAACTCCTGTTCAACGTGGTCAAACACGGAGGAACCTCCGAAGCAACCGTGCGGATGTCGGCTGCCGACGGTGCAGACCTCCAGATCGTGGTCGAAGACCAGGGAGTGGGCATGGTGCCCAGGGGCGACGAATCGCCGACCCGGGAATCGGGGTTCGGACTGTTCAGTATCCGCGAGCGGCTCGAAATGGTCGGCGGGCGGATGGAAATCGATTCGTCCGTCAACCAGGGCACGCGGATTCGCCTGTTCGTGCCCGGCGGGCTGGCAAAGCGATCTCCACGCCCCGCCGCCTGCACGCCGCACGAAGTCCAGCCCTCGAGTGCCGCAGTCGCAAAAGAAGCCAAGTCGGTGCTCCGCATCCTGCTGGCCGACGATCACATGATGTTTCGCAAGGGCCTGGGCAATCTCCTGCGGGAGCATCCGGATCTGGAAATCGTGGCCGAGGCGGGAGACGGCCTGTCGGCCGTCAAGCTGGCCGGGGAACTGCGCCCCGACGTGATCGTCATGGACGTGACCATGCCGGAACTGAGCGGAATCGAGGCCACCCAGCGGGTCCGCGAGATCCTGCCCAACGTCCGCGTCGTGGGGCTTTCGATGCACGAGGAAGGCGACATGGCCAGGGCGATGCTCGACGCCGGGGCAAACGTGTATCTGCGAAAAGACGGCTCGCTGGAGCACCTGCTCGAGGCGATCCGCAACGGGGAAGGCGGGGGGGCCGAGTGATTCAGCCACAGCGCGGTGGAAGCGCCTGGCCATTCCACCTGACTTGCATTCCGCCTTCCTGCAGCCATACTGAAAGCGGAGGCTGAGGCAACCCCTGACGCAAGGCTCTGCTCGTGGTGAATGCGGCTGGAAAACCACCGGTCGGGCACCATCCGAAACACCGTCTCCAATTCGGCTTGGCGACGCTGTTGACTCTGCCGCTCTACCTGGCCGGTTTTTGCGCGATTGCGGCCGCACTCGGTCTTCCTGCGGCCATTCTGGCCCTGTCGGTTCCCCTTGTGATCCTGGCCCGGCGCTGCGGTGAACCCGTCCTGGCAACCTCGTTTCTTCTGATCGTGGTTTCCATGCTTGCCGCCCTGATTCTGCCGCCGGCGTTGAGGGAGCCTGGTTCCCGCCGGGATACCTGCATCTACAACCTGACTTGCATCGGTCGAGCGATCCTCCAATACGAGGCTGCCAACGGCTGCCTGCCTCCGCCGTGCACGCTGGACCAGAATGGCCAGTCCCTTGCCAGTTGGCGCACGATGATTCTCCCGTATCTGGAAGGTAACGACGTCTACACCCGCTATCGCCTCGACCAGCCCTGGAACGGGCCCAACAACCGCAAGCTCGCCCATCTGAATCTCGGGACATTCCGCTGTCCCGGCAACGCAGAGCTGTCTGGCGGGTGCACAAGCTACCTGGCCGTCGTCGGACCCGGTACCGCGTGGTCGACCGGAGAGTCGATCCGTCTGAAAGACATCGACGACCCGAGCCGCACAATCCTGCTGGTGGAAATGGCCGGATCGGATGTGGCTCTGCTGGAGCCGAGAGATCTCACGCTCGACGAGGCTTTGCGGGAAGTCCATCGGGCCGGAGGCCGCGGGATTTCCAGCGGCCATCCGGGGGTGAGTGTCCTGTTTGCCGACGGGCATACTGCAATCCTGAACGAGTCCACAAGCCGCGAAGTGCTGCAGGATCTACTGACCTTCGAGCGGAAGCAACCAGCGCGGGCGGATGGGCAAGGTGGCGGCCGCCAGTGACAATTGGCGGCCCTGCCGCCCCGCCCACCCGAGGAAAAGGCCTTGTGCTTTCTGCAAAGCCTCACCACGGCAGCCGAGCGGCAGCTCGTACCGGCCGGCGGCCCTGCCGCCCCGCTCACCTGAGGAAAAAACGTTGTGCTCTCTGCAAAGCCTCACCACGGCAACCGAGCGGCAGCTCGTACCGGCCGGTGGCCCTGCCGCCTCACATCCGCCGCCGCTGGAAAACCTGCTGCACTTGCTTGAGGGCTGCGCCCAGGCGGTCGACTTCTTCGCGGGTGTTGTACAGATAGAAACTGGCCCGAGCGCTGGCGCTCACGTTCAGTCGCTTGTGGAGCGGCATGGCGCAGTGGTGGCCGGCACGAACGGCCACGCCGTGGCGATCCACGAGCTGGGCAACGTCGTGGGCGTGGGGATGGTTGTTCTCGAAGACAAAGCTCACGATCCCCGATTTCTCTTCCGGAGCGGGGCCGAGAAACCGCAGCGTACCAAGCTCGCTGAGGACCTCGTGGGCATAGAGGGTCAAGTCGTGTTCATGCTGGGCCACGGCTTCCAGCCCGATGGCGTTGAGGTAGTCGATGGCCGCGCCCAAACCAATGGCCGGTACGATGGGTGGAGTACCCGCCTCAAATCGGGCCGGCAAGTCGGCAGGCTCGAAGCCGTCGAGCCGCACCCGGCGGATCATGCTGCCGCCGCCGAGGAAGGGGGGCATGGCCTCGAGCACTTCCCGCCTGCCCCAGAGGACGCCGACACCCGAAGGGCCCATCATCTTATGGCCGCTGAAGGCGAGAAAGTCGGCGCCGAGGGCCTCGACGTCGATCGATCGGTGGGGAACGCTCTGGGCGCCGTCGACCAGCACCCGCGCGCCGGCGGCGCGGGCCCTGGTGACGATTTCTTCAACCGGGTTGATGGTTCCCAGCACGTTCGAGATGGCCGTCACGGCAACCAGCCGCGTCTTCTCCGTCAGCAGCCGGTCAAAAGCCTCCAGGTCGAGCTTGCCGTCGTCGGTGATGGGCACATGGGTCACCGTTGCGCCGGTACGTTCAGCCAACTGGTGCCAGGGCACGAGGTTCGAGTGGTGCTCCATCTCGGTGACGAGAATCTCGTCGCCGGGCCGCACGTTGGCGTCGCCCCAGCTTCGCGCAACCAGGTTGATCGCGGCGGTCGCACCGGTGGTGAAGATGATCTCTTCCCGGGCCGAGGCGCCCAGAAATGCGCGGACCTTTTCCCGGGCCTCTTCGTAGAGGTCGGTCGACTGGTCCGAGAGCCAGTGGATACCGCGATGGACGTTGGCGTAGCTGCACTCGTAGGTGTCGACGATCGCCTGGATCACCTGGCGCGGGCGCTGGGTGGTGGCGGCGTTGTCGAGGTAGGTGAGCGGGATGCCGCCGTGGAGCGTGGTGGAAAGGATCGGAAAATCGGCGCGGATCTTCCCGGTATCGAGTTGGCAGACGCCGGTGGTCATGATCGGCTCCCTTCAGCCCTGCGGCCGGCGCTATGGTCCTCGGCCTTGTCGACGGGCGAGAAGACGGCCGATTGCAGGACTCGCCAGGGGAGGAGGCAGCATTTCTGCCGGTTGGGCGTGAGTTTGGCCCCGAACAGTTCGAGCATGTCTTCCGCCTTGAAGCGGCGCACGTCGTCGACAGTCCTGCCGTCGAATTTTTCGATCAGCATGGAGGCGGAGGCCTGACTGATGCAGCAGCCGTCGCCATCGAAGTAGGCCTCCCGCAGCCGGCCCTCAGCGTCGATGTCCAGTTCGATCGACACCGTATCGCCGCAGAGCGGGTTGTCGTCCTCATGGCGGTGGGTGCAGTGGGGGGCATGCCCGCGGTGGTAGGGATCCTCATAATGGTCGAGGACGTGTTCCTGGTAGATTTCCTCTTCGCCCATTGCCATGGGTCTCCTCGGATGCGGCAGGACAGGGGTTGGAACAGAATTCTATCCCCACCGGATGCGGGGGCAAGTTGGCGAAGGGAGTGAGGCGGCATGATTCGGGTGGCACGTCCCAGAGCGAACGTGCTTGCTCATACACGCTGCTACCCAGGCCGATTTCGCACAAGCGCCGGTGGTGCCCTCAAAATCGGACGTCCAGGCCCGCTCCTGACGGCCTGTCACGCCACTGCTGCCGCCACGCACCGCCGTCCGGCAGTTGCCGCCGGTCGTCGTGATCGAGCCATTCCTTGATGGCCGCGATGCGGTCGCGGCCGGTGATCACTGCCAGTCGCCTTGGCCGCCGTTTCCTCGTCCAGACCTCATTTTGCCGAATCTGACTGACGGCCTTGGACGACCCGTTTCGAGCAGAATCCACGGGCCGATCCGCGCAGCCGGCCGGTTGCGGACCGGCCGGCAAAACTTGGCCTGCAAGTGCTTCTCTCTTAGAGGGTTACGGCAGACGATTTTGGTGCGTTGCGGTTGTCGATCACGGCAAAAATCGGTATATTGCGGGTTTGTTGACGATGAACTGAAACGCCCTGGGCACTGGCCAGCCAACGGCCGGTCCGCCACTGCTCTGCGGCGCGATTTCTTGCGAAAGGTCTTTCCTTGTCCACCGACTCGAATCTCCCTCCGGACCCACCTGAGTCTCAAGGCAACTCCCCCACAGAAGGTGGCGAGGGAGAATCCGCGGGCAGGATTCTTCCCATGGCCATCGAGGACGAGCTCAGAGGCAGCTACCTCACCTATGCGATGAGTGTGATCGTCAGCCGGGCGCTGCCCGACGTGCGCGACGGGCTGAAGCCGTCGCAGCGGCGGATCCTGGTGGCGATGAACGACCTGAATCTGGGCCCCACCGCAGGGCGGATCAAGTGCGCCAAGATCTCCGGCGATACGAGCGGCAATTACCATCCCCACGGGGAAAGCATCGTCTACCCGACCCTGGTCCGCATGGCCCAGGAGTGGAACCTGCGGCACGTGCTGGTCGACAAGCAGGGGAATTTCGGATCGATCGCCGGCCTGCCTGCCGCCGCCATGCGGTATACGGAAGCCCGCATGTCGCCAATCGCGGCCATGATGCTGGAAGATCTCAAACTCGACACGGTCGATTTCGTTCCCACCTATGACGAGCGGCGATCGGAACCAACGGTGCTGCCCTCGAAGTTCCCCAACCTGCTGGTCAACGGTGCCAACGGCATCGCGGTCGGCATGGCCACCTCCATTCCGCCGCACAACCTGGGCGAAGTCTGCGACGGACTGGTGCGATTGATCGACGATCCGGACGTATCGGTCGATGAGCTGCTCGAGGTGATCCCCGGCCCCGACTTTCCCACCGGGGGCGTGGTCTGCGGGCGGACCGGAATCCGGCGCGGATACCACACGGGGCGAGGCACGCTCGTGGTCCGAGCGCGGGCACAGATCGAAGAAGAAGGGCGCGGCCACCGGATCGTCGTCTCCGAGATTCCCTACCAGCAGGCTCGCGACCGGGTGGAAGAGCGGATCGCAGCACTGGTGCACGATGGCAGGATCCCGGAAATCCGGGCGATTCGCAACGAAAGCGACCTCAAGGAGCCGGTCCGCCTGGTGCTCGAGTTGAAACGCGATGCCGATCCGGAGATCGTCCTCAACCAGCTCTACAAGTTTTCACCGCTGCAGGACACCTTCTCCCTGATCTTCCTGGCCCTCGTTGACGGCAAGCCGCGAATTCTCTCGCTGAAGGGGCTCCTGGAGGAATTCCTCCGCCACCGGATCACGGTAATTCGCCGGCGGACCCAGTTCCTGCTGGCCCGCGCCCGCCAGCGGAAACACATTGTGGAAGGGCTGCTGCTGGCGCATGCGAATATCGACGAGGTGATCCGGGTGATCCGGTCGTCGAAGACGCAGGCCGAGGCAAAACAGCGATTGATGCTGATCCAGTGCCCGTCCGCCCTGCTCGCACGGGCCCTGGGGGAGGATGGTTTCGCAGAATTCCAGAACGAACGCGGCGCGGCGGAAAACTACACGCTCACGCCGATTCAGGCCGATGCGATCCTGCGGATGACGCTCGGGCAACTGGTCAACCTGGAGCAGGAGAAACTGGGGGACGAGCACCGCAATCTGCTTTCGGATATCGGCGAGTATCTGCAGATCCTGGCCGACGAGAAGCGGATCCGCCAGATCATTCGCGAGGACCTGCTGGAAATCAAACGCAAATACGCCGATGACCGCCGGACCGAGATCACCGGCGAAGAAATGGGCGACATCGACCTGGAGGATCTGATCGAGGAAGAGACGATGGTGGTCTCGATCAGCTCCAACGGCTACATCAAGCGGACGCCGATCACGGCCTACCGTTCGCAGCGCCGCGGAGGCAAAGGACTCAAAGGGGCGGCAACCGAGGAAGAAGACCCTATCCAGCATCTGTTTGTGGCCAGCACCCATGCCTACCTGCTCTTCTTCACGAACCTGGGCAAAGTCTATTGGCGCAAGGTCTACGAACTCCCGCAACTGGCCCGCGACAGCCGGGGACGGGCGATCGTCAATCTGCTTCAACTCGCGGAGGGGGAGCAGATCATGGACTGCCGCGCCGTGCGCGATTTCGAGACGGAGGGCAGCTTCCTGGTGATGGCGACTGCCAGCGGGCTGGTGAAGAAAACGCCGCTGAAGGCCTACAGCCGCCCCATGAAGACCGGGATCATCGCCATCAAGCTGCGAGAAGGCGACGAACTGGTCGACGTGGTCGTGGCCCAGCCGGGGGACGAACTGGTGCTCTCGACGGCCCACGGGATGGCGATCCGCTTCCGCCAGTCCGACGCCCGGGCGATGGGACGAAATGCGACCGGAGTGAAAGGCATCAACCTGATCGGCGACGACAGGGTCATCGGCATGGTCGTGGCCGATCCGGATGCGTGCCTGCTGACAGTCTGCGCCAACGGCTACGGAAAACGAACTCCCTTCGGCCCCAACTCGCCAGCCGAAGAAGAGGAATCGCCGACCGGCCAGCAGGACCTGGATTCCGCAGCCGATCCTGGTCCGGTCACTGAAGCAGCCGAGGAGCCGGCCGAGGCCGAGGAACACGAAGAGGAACCTTCGTCGCAACGCAGCTATCGCACCCAGCGGCGGGGCGGCAAGGGCCTGCGCGACATCAAAACCTCCGATCGCAACGGCCCGGTCGTCGGCATCGTGCGGATTCACGACGACGACGAACTGCTGATGATCACCGCTCGAGGCAAGCTCCAGCGGATCGCGGCCAACGAGATCAGTATTGTCGGCCGCAACACGCAGGGGGTGCGGGTGATGAGCCTTGATGAAGACGATACGCTCGTGGCGGTCAAACGCGTGCCCCACGAAGAGTCGGAAAACGGCCACGACGACGAGGCGGCCGACGAGAACGGCACAACCCAAAACGGCGGACCAGAGAACGGCCAGCCCGAATAAGGGTCGCCGGAAGTCCGGCTCTTCAAGCCGCCCCGTGCCCGGGCCGGAACACGTCAGCCGAGCAATGCTGGAGTGGCAGACAGAAGCGACCGTCGGGACCATCCCGCTCCTCCAGTCTGCCGTCCCTCCAGCATCGAGGCCGCTGGTCGGCCGAGCCCGGCTGCCGGGCCGGTCGTGCAGACTGCCAGCACACATGCTGCGCGCCGGTCGCAAGCTCGACCGGCTTGGACCGACTCCGCAGGGCACGGCAATCCCCATTCCCCATCGGAGCGCTATTGATTTCCTTTCCGTTCACTGGGGATAATCGAGTATTCTGGGGAATTTGGGCAACACAAGGAGACCTGAACTGCGATGCATACTGACAGTATTCTCGACCTGATCGGCAACACTCCCCTCGTGCGGTTGGGCAAAGAAAACGTCTACGGCAAGGCCGAATTCCTCAATCCCGGCGGCAGCATCAAGGACCGCGTGGCCCTGGCGATGCTGGAAGGAGCCGAACGCGACGGCCGGCTCAAACCCGACTCAATCCTCTGTGAACCGACGAGCGGCAACACGGGGATCGGCATCGCCCTGATCGGGCGGATGAAAGGTTATACGGTCAAGATCGTCATGCCGGAGGGGATGAGCGAAGAACGCAAGAAGATCATCCGGGCACTCGGCGCGGAATTGATCCTGACGCCGGACGAAGAGAGCGTGGGGGGAGCGGTGCGGAAGGTGAACGAGATCGCCGCAAGCGACCCACGGGTGTTTGTTCCCCAGCAGTTCGAGAATCCCGACAATCCGCGCTGCCACTACGAGAACACCGCGCACGAACTGTGGCGGCAGGTTCGCGGTGACATCGATTGTTTCGTGGCAGGCGTGGGGAGCGGCGGCACCCTCCAAGGCGTCGGCAAGTACCTGAAAGAGCACAAGTCGGACGTGAAGATCGTGGCGGTGGAGCCGAAGAACGTGGCGGCGCTGCTGGGGCACGAACCGGGCCTGCACCAGATCCAAGGAATCGGCGACGGATTCGTCCCTGCCGTGCTCGATATCTCGCTTGTCGACGAGGTCATCGAGGTGACCGACAACGACGCCATCGAGACCACGCGGGAACTGGCAAAACGGTACGGGCTGCTCGTCGGCGTTTCGTCGGGAGCCAACGTGTGGGCCGCCCGCCAGTTGGCCAAACGCTACCCCGGCAAGATCGGCACAGTGCTTCCGGACCGAGCAGAGCGGTATTTCAGCACGTCGCTTCTGTGAAGATCAGAACACCGGACCGATCTTCTCCAGCCTGGCCTTGGTCTGGGCCATCAGGGCGTCCTCGGCAGCCTCGTCGTCGGCCACATAAGTAACCGAGAAGCGGAGGTAAGCGCCGGCGTCGTCCCAGGGAACCGTGCAAATCGAGTGCTCGGTGATCAGGTACTGGCTGGCCTCTTCGGCATTGGCAAAGGTGCGTCCGCAGGCCAGGCCGGCGGGGCTTCTCGTGTAAAGGAAGTAGGACCCGCCGGGTACCTCGCACTGGAAGCCGCAGGACCGGAGGGTATCGACCAGCTTGCGGAGTCGGCGGAGGTATTTCTTGCGGGTTGCCTCGGGGATCGAATCGTCGTCGAGCGCCGCCGCGGCCGCCTTCTGGATGGCAATGAATTGCCCAGAATCACAGTTGTCCTTGACGTCGGCGAAGGCCCGGACCAGCAACGGGTGCCCGCAGACGAACCCCATTCGCCAGCCGATCATGTTCCAGCCTTTCGAGAGGGAATGGACCTCCACGCCAACTTCCTTCGCTCCTGGAATCTCGAGGAAACTGAGGGGGTTCTGGTCGAAGCTCAACATGCCGTGGGCGGCATCCTGGACAACGACGATCTCGTTCTGCCTGGCGAAATCCACCACTCTTTCGAAGAACGGGCGAGTTGCCGTCTTGCCGGTGGGGCTGTTCGGGTAGTTGATCACCAGCAGCTTGGCCTTCCGGCAGATCTCCTGAGGAACCGCATCCAGGTCCGGAAAGAAATGGTTCTCGGCCCGCAGGGGAAGGCGGTAGACCTCGCCCCCGTAGTATCGCGTGTGGGTTCCCGCAACGGGGTAGCCGGGTACCGTCATCAGGGTGACGTCGCCCGGGTTGATAAGAGTCGCCGGGAAAATGGCCAGGGCGGTCTTGGAACCGATGCAGTGGTTGACCTCGGTCACCGGGTCGATGTCGACGCCAAACTGGCGTTTCATGAAGCGGGCGGCCGCGTGCTTGAAGTCGGCGATCCCGTTGTCGGCGTAGCCGCGGTTTTCGGGCTTATCGATCTCCGCGGCCATGACGCGGCGAACGCCGGCGGGAGCCATCTCATCATTCTCGCCAATGCCGAAATCCAGCAGAGGACGCTCGGGATGCTCGGCCAGGACCTTGCGCTTGGCCCGCTTGATCTTCTCGAACTTGTAGATCTCGCTGCCTTTGCCGTAACCGGCACCACCGATACGCTCGGCGAATAGTGTCTGAAAATAGGGATCGCTCATGGCTCTTGCAGGATCCAATCGAATACGAAATACGTACTATCTCGCGTGGCTGCTCCGGATGCGGTTCCGCGGCGGGCCGGAGGCGACCGGCCACCCATTCGATGGGTTCAGCCATTAGCGAGACCGGTGAGGGAAATTGCCAGCGTATCGCAGCAGTTCCGCAGCGCCAAGCGATTGGGCCCGGCACAAGTTGCCGGTTCCCGACTATCGCAGGGCTCCGCGGGTCGGCATTCGGGAGCTGCCGGAGAACAAGGAGGGATGCCTGACGCTTCGGGTTCGCAGCGCCGGCAGATTCGGTCCGCCGGCCGGGGAGAGAAAAGCCCCGCCTGTTTTGTTGAAATCGCTCAAGAGAACTGTGATATGCGGCTGGGAGCGTCGCCGTAGCCGGCAGCGGCTGGTGGCAATTTCAGGAGGCGGCTGTGGGTTGCCTCTTTCCGCAGGGAAGCGTAAATTTCTCGTTGGTGGTGATGCGTCACAGGGTAGCCGTGTTGGGCAGCGACCGTCGTGGCAATTTTTTGGGGAGAGCCGCAAAGATGAGTGAGAGCCTGTCGGAACAGGACGGGAAGAAGGTTTCGCCGGCCACTATTCTCGGTCGAAAGGTTCTGTTGGTCGACGACGAGCCAGCTTACCGCGATTCTCTTGGGCACATTCTTTCACAGGAGGGATACGAGGTCCGTACGGCTTCGAGTGGAAAATCGGCCATGGGGCTGATGCCGGAGTTTCTGCCCGATATTCTGATCGTCGACTGGATGCTTCGCGACGAAATGGATGGAGTCCAGGTCGCGCACGGCCTGCGGGCAACGAACCCGGAGCTGAAGACGATCTTCATCACGGGTTACCGGACTTCGCGACTGGAGAGCCAGATGCGCGAGGTTCCTTTCGCCCAGTCGCTGAACAAGCCGTTCTCTCTGGACGTTTTTCTGGAGGCGGTCCGGACGGCGGCCACCGGGGCCGTCTCGCCAGATCCTCTGGAGTGAGTCCTGGTCTGCAAGCGCCGGAAACCCGGCGCGGATCCCTCGCTCGCCAGATCAGTCGTTCAGATCGGGAAACAGGTCTGCGGAGATCGTTCGCAGGGCAGCCTGGCCCAGCTCGGACTGGCTGCGCCGTTTGCCGACGGCATGCCAGGGACTGACCTCGGCCAATTCGGGCATGATCTCGACGAGCTGGTTGACGAGAACCTCGGCCATTCTCTGAATCGGGCCCTGGGCGGATCGCTGCTTGATGGCCATGGCGGTCTTCATCAGCTTGAGTAGCTGGGCCCGCTTCATGACCGGAGTCGAGAGTGGATCCTGGGCCTCGACCAGCAGCTCGTTGACCGGCACATCGAGGATCTGCTGCCACTGGTAGAGGGTGCTCAAGGGCAGGTCCGTGTCTCCCTGCTCCATGTGCTTGACACTTGCCATGTCGAGATGGAGCCGGCGCGCCACAGTTCTCCGCGACACACCCTGAATTCGCCGAACCTCCGCAAGGCGGTGCAAGGGGCGATCCGCCCGACGCACACGCACGCTGGGAACCTGGTCGGCGTCCGCACGATGAATGCTCAGTTCTGCAAGACTCATAACCCGTGCCTCCTCAGTTCACAGTCCGCTGGCTGCCGCAGATGTTGCAGCATCCAGCCGCTTCCGCAACGTTCCGTAGCCGGTGGAAATGCACAATATGATGCGCGACACTTCCACAAACGAACACACTACGTCACCCGCCCAAAAGTCTGATGACGATGGAGACTACCCGAACTTGAAGGAACACTTCAAAAGCAAGGGCTTTGCCTCCCGGTGTTGGTGTGATCAACCCCCTGCCTAAAGAGGTTCCCCACACCGTGACGTGCGATTGTGACCTGTTCCGGTGATTGCCAGCCTCTGAAGATAAGGATGAGCCGAACGGCTGACGGCAATCATTCCAACAGAATGATACTCGAAAGGCCGACTGTGCACAAGAGTGGCGAAACAAGAATCGGCGGGGCCGGAAACCGTGGCACCCTGGCGGCGACCACCGTGCCCGTCGCTGCCGAACGTGCCACCCCCAAAGGGCCATGGGGAACAAAGGTCGACGCCAGGGAAAAGGCTACATTTCCGCTGGCTGAATCCACCCAGAAATGGAGGAGAGACGGATATGCAGCGACCTCTCCCGGCTATTCTCCAAGCGTGAAATCGCGGAGGGCCTGGAGATAGTTCGGGCCCCTGGGGTGAGTGGCCGGCGACGGGCCTCGGCGGCTGGTGCCGGCAAGACTGGAGCCGATCTCGATTTCGAACCAGGCCATCCCGGTTCTTGCCAGTTCCGCGCGAAGCGTGAGTTGATGCCCGAGAGAATCCCAGATCGTACCAACCACGTCGCGGTGGAGGATCTGGTAGCCCCCCTGGGTCGGTCCGTCAAGGCGTCGGAAACGGCTTGGGTCGTAGGCGGCGGCGGACGGAAGGCGTCCCAGCACGATATCGTGCGTTTGGGCCGCTGCCCAGAGACGCCCGATGTCGTCGACCGGGAGGTTCGAGTCGTCGTCGATCAGGAGCAGGTACTCGCACTGGCTCTCCCGGATGCCCTGCTGGATGGAACGAGTTCGTCCCCTCGGGGTCGCGTTGCGAAGGATTCGAATCTGCGGGAACTGCGTGGCCAGCTCGTCAGCCACCTCGAAAGTCGCATCCGTGGACCCGTCGTCCACGATGAGAAGCTCAAATCGATCCGTCAGTTCGGGGAGAACCTCAAGCAGCCGGCGAACGTTCTTCGTGAGCGTCGCCTGGGAGTTTTCGACCGGAAGGAGGACGGTGAGTGAGCGTTCCACTGACTTTCCTTTGTGCGAGAAGGGAAGTGGCATCGCTTTCATAGTCGGCCCAATGGGCGTGGCCGCTGAAATGATCCCTGAACCGACCCCTTTGGGTGATTCTTTCGGGACACGCCGGTCATGTCGAATGATCAGACCGAAAACGGGGCCTGGAAAGGAGAAGAGGCCTCCTCCTCCGCTGGAATTCACACGAATGCTATCGACTCAGAACATGGGGATCCGTTGCCTCGGTTCAAATTGATATCCCAGGAGTAATCGTTACCCCACCACAGGATGGATCTGGCGAGCGCCGAGCTGGCCGGTTATGCTGAAGAGTTTCAAGAAAAGGAGAACTCCTCGGCCGGAAGAGGTGTCATTGGCCAGAAGCAGCGGCAGGTATATCAGTCTGAGCAGCGTTGGAGAGAACCAGATGTCGGCAGTGAATGACAAGTCAGAGCAGGGACCGGATTTCGCAAAGTGCGACGGCCTCCTGCCCGCCATTGCCCAGGACGTGGTTTCCGGTGAGGTCCTGATGATGGCCTACATGAATCCGGAGAGCTACGCGGAAACGGTGGAGACGGGCCGAGCCGTTTATTACAGCCGGAGCAGGAAGAAACTCTGGCGGAAAGGCGAGGAGAGCGGCAATGTCCAGATGGTGCACGCGATCTATGTGGACTGCGACCGCGACACGATCCTGCTGAAGGTGGAACAGATCGGCGGTGCGGCTTGCCACGAGGGATACAAGAGTTGCTTCTTCCGCAGAGTGACGCCTGCGGGACTCGAGGTGGAGGGCGACCGGGTTTTCGACCCGGCCGAGGTGTATAAGAAATGACGGAGGGCGTCGGCCAGTCCGTTGTTGTCGTACGGATCGGATTCCAGCCGGACCGCGGGGACCTCCAGAAACCGGCCATTTCGGCTGCGGATTGAAACCCGGCATCGAAGGGCGCAATTGGCGGACAACCCCGCGGCAATTCACAGATAACAGCATTGGGTGCGAGATCTCATGGGAAACATTCTGAAGCTTGGGATTCCGGCCGGCAGCCTGCAGGAGGCAACGGCGGAACTGTTTCGGCGAGCCGGTTTCAAAATCACGTTCAGTTCGCGGAGCTACTATCCGGCGATCGACGACGACGAGATCGAGTGCCTGCTCATCCGTGCCCAGGAGATGGCACGATACGTGGAAGACGGGGTGCTCGACGCCGGGTTGACGGGCTACGACTGGATCCAGGAAACGGGGGCCGACGTGCAGGAGGTGGTGGAACTGGTATTCTCCAAGGTCAGCCGTCGTCCGGTGCGGTGGGTGCTTTGTGTGCCGGAAGACTCGCCCGTACAGAGCGTGAAGGACCTCGACGGCAAGCGGATCGCGACGGAGGCGGTGGGGCTGACCAGCCGCTATCTGGCCAAACACGGCGGGACGGCCAAGGTGGAGTTCAGCTGGGGGGCGACCGAGGTCAAGCCACCCAAACTGGTGGACGCGATCGTCGAAGTCACCGAGACCGGCAGTTCGCTGCGGGCGAACAACCTGCGGATTGTGGACGAGGTGATTCAGAGTACGCCCCGGTTCATTGCCAACAACGGGGCCTATGCCGACCCCTGGAAGCGGCAGAAGATCGACGACATTGCCCTGATGCTCCAGGGGGCGATGGCCGCCGAGGGGAAGGTGGGGCTGATGATGAACGTGCCCCAGGATTGCCTCAACAAGGTCCTGGCTCTCCTTCCGGCCCTGCAGAAGCCAACGATTTCCGGTCTTTCGGAAGAGGCCTGGGTGGCGGTCAATACGATCATCGACGAAACAATCGTCCGGCATATCATTCCGCGCTTGAAAGCGGCCGGGGCCCGGGGTATTGTCGAATATCCCTTGACGAAAATCATCGACTGAGGTGAGCCCATGAGCGCGGAGGAACGACTCTCGGCCAGGCTGACGGAAACGGGGCTGAAGATGCCGGCCGCCGCCGAAGCCAAGGGCCTGTACAAGACGGTGTTGTTCGACGGCCATCTGGCCTACACGTCGGGGCATTTGCCGATCACGGCGGAGGGGCAGATTCTCAAGGGCAAGCTGGGCGCCGACTGCGACGTGGAGGCTGGAACCAAGGCGGCCGAGCTGACCGCCCTGGGAATACTGGCTACGATGAAGGCCGCCCTTGGCTCACTTGACCGCGTTCTCCGCGTGGTGAAGGTCTTCGGAATGGTCAATTGCACGGCAGATTTCGACCAGCAACCGGCGGTTATCAATGGAGCCAGCCGCCTGCTGGCCGACGTATTTGGCCCGGAGCATGGTATTGGCGTCCGCAGTGCCATGGGAGCCGGCTCGCTTCCACTGGGGGTTCCGGTGGAAATCGAGGCGGTGTTTGAGGTCAAACGGTAAGTGACAGCCGTGTGGCACCGCACGCGGCTGAAGTTGGCCGTCGCCCTGTGCCGATAGAGTCGAATGGGAGCTTTGCGGAGTCTCGGAGAGGGCCCGCTCCAGTTCCCCGGTCCTTCGCGATCTGCATCGAGGTCAGACAGATTCCTCGGCTCTCGCCCCTGAAAGCCTGGCCAAACCAGGCCTGCTTTGCCGGCTCGTGGTCCGCGATTCACGTGGTTGGTTGTCGGAGTAGTTGTCATGTGCCCGTCCTTCGATTCGGTGATCTCCAGGTTGATCGATCGGCTGCACGATGCCGATCCGGCCGTTCGTCGCAATGCCGCCGGCGCCTTGCGGCTGCACGGGCGGCGGGCATCGTGTGCCCTGGCAGAATTGGCCCGACTGGTCGACGACGAAGACCCCCGGGTCCGAACCGAGGCCCAGCACGCACTCTCCCAGCTGCGCGATTCGGCGGCGTGAACCGGGGCCCTCGCTGCATGCAGGTCTGGCGCGGCGGTACGCATTGCGTCCACACACCGGGCGTTCCTCCAATCCGTGCAGTCGCAATAGCAGCCGGATCGGCTGTCCGGCCGTGAGTGCGAGAACCTGGCAAGCTCGCTCACGTTCGCCCCAGCCTCCCACCACGGAGCTCTTGGCCTCCGGCATCACGAAGGCGTTGCGTGTTGATATCGCATCGCCACGAAAGCCTGCATCGCCACAATCCTGGCAATCCGCTACGTCCCCCGGCATGCACGGATCATCCGGCCTGGCGCTTCGCCTCAGCTGAGAATTGGGATCGAGGCTGCGGAACAACCCGGCGATTGTCGCGTGATTCTACGCCATGGATCCCAAAATCAAGCTGTGACAGAGCGCTAGTCGATCAAGGCAAGCTCAAAGTAGTTCAGCCGAGGCCGGTGTTTGTACTTCCGGACCAGGCAGCTCTGCCAGGCGAGCATGCCGGTACCAGAATTGGCGATCGGCAGGGTTTGGATGAAGATGGCCTTGGCAAACCTGGACCACTCGGCCCGCTGAGGCGCATCGAACTGGAGATTGAGCCGTCGCCACAGGTTCAGTGTCTCGCCCACATAGAGCCTGCGGGTTGGACTCTCGCTGAGGATGTACAGGCCCGACGATTCTGGCTGACGGGCGACGTCAAACTCCTCCAGGGGCATCATCGAGTCGAATCGTTTTGGGGCACTGAGCACGGCGGCCCGGGTCCGGGCTTGCTTCGCCACCTTGCGGAGCCGGAGGGCGGCCCAACGATACTCGAAGGAGCGGCGGCCCGGGGCGAGCCGGCCGGCAAAGCGGTCGAACTCGACGGCGAGAACCGGATCGCACAGGATCTCGTCAAGACTTTCGGCCCTGCCATCGTCAAGCATTCCCTGCAAGGCGATCTCGCTGGCAAATAGGTACTCGTCGCAGTCCTTCCACTCGACCGCCGTCCGCTGCGACGTTTCGATGTGCGCGAGCTTGCCCGTTTTTCTCAGCCGGAACAGGAGGGTATTCCAGATGCGGGGATCGCCTACGATGCCCAGCCGGTTGCAGGCCGCGACGAACGCTTCGTTCAGGTCGGGATCCGCCACGACCCGGTCGGCCGAGAACCCGGCGTGGGTAAGGCGGAAGGCTTCCACAATCCCATGCAGGGTCAATTCGAGCTGAATCTCCTCATAGCGATGTTCGACCCGGCGTTTCCTCTCGTCGGCAGCGGCATCGGCGGCTCGAGCCCGCTTCTGCTTGGACTGGTTCTTCTCGCCGGTGCGAGGAGCGCTCTTGAGCGGCTCTGGAGAACCGTCGAGGCGGTCACCCACACGGATCGAATCGAGCCGCTCCATCCCGTAACGGACATAGTCCTTGGAAAGCTCAAAACCTAGATAGCGGCGGCCAAGCTTCTTGGCCACGGCCAGCGTCGTTGCACTGCCCGAGAACGGATCGAGCACCACGTCGCCGGGATTCGAGCACGTACGAATGATCCGGCCGAGCAACTGCTCGGGCATCTGGCAGCCGTGGAAACCGGCCCGTTCCTTGAACGTGCCTGCAACCCTGGGAAAATACCATGTATCCTCCGCCGGTGTGAAGCACTGGTCGAGATCCTGCGGGCGGAGCGTGAAAGTTCGGTTGGCGTCTGCCGGTGGTTTCAGCAAATCGGGCGACCAGGTCCGGTCTTCGTCGCCAATGATCTCGCCGACGACATCGGCCGGGCGAATAATCCATGTATCGTCCGGCAAACGGCCCGTCGGGTTGGCCCGTTTGTCATTGTAGACCAGTTCCCGGGCCGAGGGGACGCGATTGTCGAGATCTTCGTCGCGGAATGTGAAGTTGGCCGGATCCTTGACGAAATGGAACAGGTGTGCGTGAGAGCGGGTGAACTTCTTCGAACAGTTCACGCCGAAAGTGTAGTACCAAACCACCCAACTCCGGCAGTGGAAGCCGATCTGCTGGCTGGCCAGCTTCAACTCGGCCGCATACTCGTCGCCGATCGCAAGCCAGAATGTCCCGTTCGGCTTGAGCACTCGATGGACGGCCGAAATCCACTCCTTCGACCAGTTGATGTACTGCTGGTGCTCAAGCGAGTCGTCGTAGACATCGTACTGGTAGCCGATATTGAACGGCGGATCGGCAAAGGCCAAATTGACGCTCCCGGCCCGGAGCTTGTGCATCTGCTCGATGCAATCGCCGAGGGCAATCACGTTCAGAAACGGATCCATTCCGCAGACTCCATGGGACCTCAATCGTAGCCGTCATCGTACCACCTTCGTCCGGTTCGCGCAAGGCACAGGCCTGGTTGCACTCCGAGTTCGGGCCAATTACTGTAAGTTCGTACGTGGGACCCCTGAATACAGCCGCAGGAAGTCAACATGGCCCAACCCAACCAACTCTGGAATCGACGGTCCTTCCTCGCTTCTCTGGCCGCAGCCGGCGCCGCCAGCCTCACGGGTGTCGCCCGTGCGGCCGGAGCCGACAGTGGCAACAAGATGAAACTCGGATTCGACAATTTCTCGGTCCGGGCCTTCAACTGGAAAGCGCCCCAGCTCATCGACTACGCGGCCTCGCTCAAGGTCGACACGCTCCTCCTTTCCGACCTCGAAGTCTACGAAAGCCTCGAACCCGGCTACCTGAAAGAGGTGGCGGCCCGGGCCCGCAGCGCCGGGGTGGAACTCCAGGCCGGCACCGGCAGCCTCTGCCCCACCTCCACCTCCTACGACCAGAAGCGATGGGGCAAGGCCGAGGACCATGCCCGCCTGTTGATCCGCACCGCCCGGCAGCTGGGAACCGGCGTGGCCCGCTGCTACCTCGGCAGCTCCCGCGATCGCGACGGCCAACGGGGCATCTATCGCCACATCGACGCCATGGCCAAGGTCCTCAAAGCCGTCCGGAGTGAAGCCGAAGATGCGGGCGTGAAGATTGCCATCGAGAACCACGCCGGCGACATGCAGGCCTGGGAGCTCGCCGGCCTGATCGACCAGGCGGGTACCAGCTTCGTGGGGGCCACGATGGATCCAGGCAACGCCGCCTGGATGATGGAAGACCCGATGGTCAACCTGGAAGCACTCGGCCCCTACGTGGTCACCACCGGCATTCGCGACACGGCCGTCTGGGAAACGAAAGAGGGAGCCAAGGCCATGTGGGTCAACATGGGCCAAGGCAGCGTCGACTGGCCTGCCTATCTCGAGCGATTCCGCCAGTTGTGCCCCAATGTGCCGTTCGTTCTCGAAGTGATCTCCTACAAATGGCCCAACGAGATGAAGTACCTCGAGCCGGCGTTCTGGTCCCGCTACCCCAAGGCTCGGGCCAACGAGCTGGCCCGATATGTGGCACTCGCCCGACGCGGCAAAGAGTACCAGATTCCTGCGGGCCGGCCGGCCGGCGAGCCCTCGCCGGACTTGGAGCAGGCCCAGCAGAAATTCGATCTGGAAAAAAGCCTCCAGTACTGCCGCGACGTGCTGGGAATCGGACGGTAAGGCAGAAGCCGCCACTTGCAGGCTGGATTGCCCCCCCGGGTGGCCGATAGGATATAGTAGTTGGAGGCAGTCCTCGTCAACACTTGTGTCCGCTGCGAGTTCGGTTCCATGGCCGACGGAACGACCCAACCAGCCGGTTTGAGTTACGAGCGACGCCTTGATGCGGATGGGAGGTGGGCGTTGAGTGAGGGGAGTCGATACTTCGACGGAACGAGCGAAGTTCATGCTACTCTCGAGCGAATCTGCAAACGTCTCCATGAGTTGCAGATTCCGTATGCCGTCGCCGGAGGTATGGCGCTTTTCAAACATGGCTACCGGCGGTTCACGGAAGACGTTGACATCCTCGTCTCGCGGGAAAACTTGAAACGTATTCACGGCCAGCTCAGCGGCCTCGGCTACCTTCCGCTATTCGAGGGCAGCAAGAACCTCCGCGACACCAGATCGGGGGTCCGGATCGAGTTCCTCCTGACGGGCGACTATCCGGGCGACGGCAAACAGAAGCCGGTCGCCTTTCCGGATCCAGCGGAAGTGGCCGAATGGAAGGATGATGTACGTGTCCTCAATCTACTAACCATCGTGGAGCTGAAACTCGCCTCGGGAATGACGGGTGCTGACCGAATCAAAGATCTCGCCGATGTGCAGGAACTGATCAAGCTGTTTTACCTTTCTGAGGATTTTGGCGATCGACTGAAGCCCTACGTCCAGTCGAAGTACCACGAGCTTTGGCAAGCGACCATAAGTAGCGGCCGACGATACATTCGGCTGTGGCCAAACAAGTCCTTGCTTGAGGAAATCCATAGCATCGACGAATTGATTGAGCTCCTTCCAGATGACACCAGATTGCTGAAACAGATGCGAGACGACGGCGTGACCCTGGATCCCAGCGTCCACGTGTCCGAGAGGTATGTCGCTCTTGTCACCACCGATCCGGAAGTGGCCAAGAAGTACGACATGCACGAGCAGTCTGAGTTCTGGAGCGATGGCGGGACTTAGCCGCCGACGGAGAAGCGTCTCGCGAAACGTTGCTCGTACTGGCTGGCGGTCCTGCCGGCCTGTGATATATCATAGAAGAGAACCGTTTCCGGAAACTGCCATTCTATGAAATATCACGGAGAGCGCCGTGCAGCCGTTCCGCGATGTCTTGCTGGATGTCTGGCGCGAGGCCTGCCGCCATATCGAAATCGACCAGTCCACCGAGACGATCGGCCGCATCGTTGCCCGGCACCTGCCGATTCGGGCCATTCTCGTGTGCCGAATTGACCAGACACGGAACGTGCTCGAAACGGTCGGAATCGGACGGGCGTCCGACGGACCGGAACAGCTCCAGTCGCGCCGGGAATGCCCGCCCGACGAAATGAAACGTCTGGAGGCCTGGTGTCGCCGCGGGGAGGTTGTAGATATCGGACCAACCGCTCCCGTTCCCCCTGCTTTGAGACCGCTCTTTCACGAGGAGCCGGATTCGGACGTACTTGTTGGGCCTCTGGGCGAGACTGCCGATCGCCGCGGGGCCCTGCTCCTGGTCGGCCGCCCCGGTGGACATTTCAACGACCCGGACCGCCAGTTGGCGGCGGCCCTGCTCGATCCATTCTCGGCGGCCCTGGCGAACGACCACCAATTGCGCGAACTGACCTGCCTTCGCGAAGCGGCGGAGGCGCAGAACCGGAGGTTGTTGACCAAGCTTGGGCGGCAGGGCGCAGATGACACGATCGTCGGCTCCAATTCGGGGCTCAAGGCGGTCATGAACCGGATCGAGCTGGTGGTCGGATCGGATGTGCCGGTGCTGATATTCGGCGAGACCGGGACAGGCAAGGAACTTGTCGCCCGTACGATTCACAACCGCTCGCCGCGCTCGCAGGGGCCGGTCATCCGTGTCAACTGCGGGGCCATACCGCCGGAACTGATCGACTCGGAACTGTTCGGGCACGAGCGGGGCGCGTTCACGGGGGCAGGTGAGTCACGGCGAGGGTGGTTCGAACAGGCGCATGGCGGCACCCTGTTTCTCGACGAGATCGGGGAACTGCCGCCGGCGGTCCAGGTGCGGTTGTTGCGTGTTCTGCAGGATGGCTGCCTGCAACGAGTGGGGGGCGAGAGGACACTCCACGTCGACGTGCGGATCGTGGCGGCCACCCATCGGGACCTTTCGGCCATGGTGGCGGAGGGGACCTTCCGGGAGGACCTCTGGTACCGGATTGCCGTGTTCCCGATCGTGCTGCCGCCGCTGCGTGAGCGACTCAATGACATCTCCGAGCTGGCTGCCCATTTCGCCCGTCGCGCAGCGGTGCGTTTCGGCCTGGCTGAGGTTGCCCCGAACGAAGACGACCTCGAGTTGCTACGGAGTTACGCGTGGCCGGGCAACGTGCGCGAGCTGGGCACGGTGATCGATCGTGCGGCGATCCTCGGCGATGGCCGGACGCTGGAGATTGCCGCCGCACTGGGCGTGTCGCCCTTGCCGCTGTTAAGGCCGGCGGCTACTGAAGCGGCCGTGCCCGTGAACGCTTCAAGAACCGCTTCCCTGGACGACGCCATTCGCCGGCACATCGAGGCGGCCCTCCAGCGAACCGCCGGCCGGGTGGAAGGGCCGTACGGTGCCGCAGAACTGCTCGACATCAATCCCCACACTCTCCGCTCGAAAATGCGAAAACTGAAGATCGACTGGAAGCAGTTTCGTGCGCACGAGTAAGGGCGTACCCGGAAACAAGTTGGTCAATTGGGTGGCGCGCCTTGAGGAACCAACGGCGTGGTGCTCCCACAAACCACGCCCTTCGCTCTCGCTCAGCGACGTGCCACCACGGCGGCAATTTGTTCAAGTCATCCATGAGTGCGCTCTAGCCAATTGCACCCGGTGGAGATAGCTCATGCCAAGCCGCCGAGCACCCGGCCCACGAGGAACGCGGCACCGGCAGCAAGGCCGCCGACGGCAAGGGTTTCGAGGCCTGATTTCACCCAGTTCTTCCCCGTGATCCGGACCTTGATCGCTCCCAGGGCAAAAAGGGTAGCCGCGGTCAGGACACTGGCCGCGAGGAAAGTACTGACCTGGAGGGAGGGCACCGCGCGGGCGGCAACATAGGCCAGGAGGGGAACGAGGCCGAAGGAGAAGAACGACAAAAACGTGACAACGGCGTTTCGAACCGGCGAATCGTCGGTTCCGACGATCCCCAGTTCCTCGACCATCATCACTTCGACCCAGGTCTCCTTGTGGCGTTCAAAGATGTCGACAATGGTCTGGGCATCTTCCTGGGGCAAGCCCTTGGCCATGTAGAGCTCGACCATCTCCTTCTTCTCCCCCGCCGGGAAGTTGTCGATCTCCCAGCGTTCCCTTTGCCTTTCGGCTTTCTCGTACTCCAGTTCCGACTTGGTGCTGAGGTAATCGCCCACCGCCATCGATAGCCCGTCGGCCAGCAGGTTGGCGAAGCCGAGGATGAGCACGATTCCGGCACTCAGCTCGGCGCCTGCCACACCGGCCACCACGGCAAAGGTGGTGATGATGCCGTCGAGGCCGCCGTAGACGGCGCTCTTGAGATACTGGCCCTGGGCCTGCTGGTGTTCTTCGTCAGCACGGCGAGAATGCGCGGCGACGGAAGCCCCCGGATCGCGATTGCGATACGCTTCCCTCGCGCCGTCCAGGTCTCTCGATGGTGACATCTCGTCTCTCCGCTGCGTCGCCCACCCAGACATCCCGGCGACTATCTCTTCTTCCCGGCTCGGAGTCGCTCGCGAATGCTCTTGAGCCGCTCTGCCAGCTCCTTCTCATACCCTCGATCGACCGGCCGGTAATACTCCCGCTCCACGCCCAGATAATCCTGTTCCGCCACGCCTCCTTCGTAGTCGTGAGCATACTGGTACTCCTTGCCGTGCCCCAAACGCTTCGAACCGCCGTAATGGGCGTCGCGCAGGTGGACGGGCACGGGAAGCAGACGCCCCTCGCGAACATCCTGCCGCGCCTCGCCGATACCGATGGTGGCAGCGTTCGACTTGGGAGCGCAAGCCAGATAGGTCACCGCCTGGGCCAACGTGAGCTGGCACTCCGGCAGGCCCACCAGTTCGCAGGCATGGGCCGCAGCAACGGCCAGTACCAGACCCTGCGGATCCGCGTTGCCAACGTCCTCGCTGGCCAGAATCACCAGCCGGCGGGCGAGGAATCGCACATCCTCGCCTCCTTCGAGCATCCGTGCGAGCCAGTAGAGAGCCGCATCGGGGTCGCTGCCGCGGATGCTCTTGATCAGCGCGCTGATCGTGTCGTAGTGCGAATCACCCTGGCGGTCGTAGGCCACCGCCTTGCGCTGAACCGATTCCTGGACCAATTCCCGGGTGAACTCGATGGGCAACTGGTGGCTCGAGAGCACGCCTATTTCCAGGGTAGAGAGCGCCCGCCGCGCATCGCCGTCGCTGACCTCGGCAAGAAACTGAAGCGCGTCGTCGTGCATCCGCACATCGTGGCCACCCAGTCCGCGGACTGTGTCGGCCAGAGCGCGGCGGATGAGCGTCTTGATGTCGTCGATCGAAAGTGGCTCGAACTGAAAGACCCGGCTGCGGCTGACCAGGGCACTGTTGATCGTGAAGAACGGATTCTCGGTCGTCGCCCCCACGAGAATAACGATCCCATTCTCAACCTCCGGCAACAACACGTCCTGCTGAGCCTTGTTGAAGCGGTGGATCTCGTCTACAAAGAGCAGCGTCTTTCGGGACTCGGTGGCCAACAGGGTGTCGGCCTCCGCCAGCACCTCGCGAAGCTCCTTCACGCCGCTGGTCACCGCACTGATCTGCCGAAACCTGCTCCGGCTCTCCGTGGCTAACAACCGGGCCAACGTGGTTTTCCCGGTGCCAGGCGGTCCATAGAACACCACCGACCCCAGCCGATCCGCCTCCAGCAATCGCCTGAGTAGTCTGCCAGGCCCCAGGAAGTGCTGTTGCCCAACGAACTCGTCCAGCCTTGCAGGTCGCATTCGAGCCGCCAGCGGCAAGGCCTGCCGTCGGTTTGCATCTTCGCCGGCCTGAAAGAGAGACGGAGGGTGTTGTCTGGACATGGAAAAGCCGGACGACTGCAGAATAGTTATGCAAAACTGTCGGCACGGACTGCGCGTGCAACCTGGCTGGCCAGCGGGAACTGCTTTGGGCAAGGAAGGAATCCGCCGCGCGATCCATTCTACCCAAAGCCGAGCCTTCTGTCAGACGGATAGGTGGCGATCAGCGGCATCGAACTCAGAGTCTGCGGGTTGTACGGATGACCAGCTTCCAAGATTCGGCTTCTCCACGGCAATTGCCGTGAGTTTCCTCGGATGCTTTTCCGATAAACGCATACAGTTGGGGGGAGAGCAGGATTGTTGCAGGGGCGGTAAGTACCGTCCTCTGGTGGGGTATAGCAACCGTCGTTCCAGACTCCCGCCATGCGATCAGACTGTCACAACGGTGTCGTTCCATTTCTCTGCCTGCTGATTGTGGGATCCCTTCCAGTGGATCCCCTCCATGGCGTTTCGGTTCAACGTCCGGAAATCGTGATCGGCGCGTTGGCCACCTGGAGCCCGGAGGTCTGCCTCACGCAATGGCAGCCAACGGCTGACTATCTTTCGCGAGCAATCCCCCAAGCCCATTTTGTAGTTCGCCCCCTCACCTATGAAGAGTTTCTGCCGGCGATCAAAACCGCTGAGATCGATTTCGTCGTGACCAATCCGGCTCTCTACGCTGTTTGCGAGCAAACGAACTGCACGACGCGGGTGGCCACGCGAGCCTATCCCCAATTGGCTTTCGCCAAACTGCGGCATACCGACGATGAATTGGCCAGGCGGGTTGCCGCGGCACTCCTGCAGATGCCATCCGGCAGCAGAGCCGCAAATTCGGCCGACGTGGCAGGGTGGACCATCCCGCTCCCCTACGAGCCGGTCCACGAGTGCCTTCGCCAGCTTCGCGTCGGCCCCTGCGAACATCTTGGAAAAATGACCTTGGCCGCCGCCGTCCGCGCTGGCTGGCCTTGGCTTGCCGGGGGATGCTTCCTGGTTGCCGTGGCTTGGTCGGTGACCGGCACGATTCTCGTCCTGAATCGCCGCTTGTTCGAAAGCGAATGTCTGCGGCGGGAGGCTGAGAAGTTCGCCGCCAGCGGCAGGTTGGCTGCCATGGTGGCCCACGAAATCAACAACCCCATGAGCGGCATTGTCAATTGCCTCCACCTCGTCAAGGCCACGTTGGGCCCCGCCCACCCTGCCCAACGATACCTGGCCGCCGCCGAGAGAGAGACGGTGCGAATCACCCGCATCGTACGTCAGATGCTGACGCTTCATCGTTGCCGACCGGAGACGGCCTCCAACGTGCACCTCGGCACCACGATCCAGGAAGTCCTGTTGATGTTACAGCCTCTTGCAGGCGAGCGGGGTGTGCGCGTCGAATCGCGGGGGCCGGATCAGAGCAAGCCGGCCCTGTTGCCCGAGGAGTCGTTGCGGCAGGTGTTGTTCAATCTGCTGACAAACGCCATCGAGGCTTCCTCGGCCGGCGCCACGGTTCACGTGGAGGCATCGCAATCCGACTCGTTTGTGGAGATCGCCGTGTCCGACAGCGGCAAGGGCATTCCCGCCGAGATCAGGGATCGAGTTCTCGAGCCTTTCTTCACAACGAAGACCGATTGTGGCGGGAAGCTGGGCCTGGGACTTTCCATCTCATGGGGAATTGTGCAATCACTCGGGGGCACCCTGAAAATCGACTCCTGGCCCGGCCGAGGAACGCGCTGCCTTCTCCATATCCCGTTCTCCAGAACTGCCAGGTCCAACACCCGACACCGCGACGAACGAACGGCCCGGGCACATCTCCGCCTGCCGGCGGGGCGCTGCGTAGATACACACCTTGATTCACCAACCCGCCCGACAGGAGCACACCATGGTTGAGACTGCGTCGATTCTGATTGCCGACGATGAACAGGTCTTTCGCGAGACCACTGCCGATCTCCTGCGTCTGCGAGGCTATCGCTGCGACTGCGTTGCTGAGTCGGAATCGGTCCTCTCGGCTCTCAAAGATCGGCCTTTCGACCTGGTCGTTGCAGACATTCGAATGCCCGGCAATTCCGGGCTCCAACTGGTCGAAGAGATCCACCGCGAGCATCCAGGATTGCCTGTGATTCTGGTTACCGGCGCCCCTTCTCTCGATTCAGCGATACGCTCGATCGAGCTCCCGGTGGCGGCCTATCTGACCAAGCCTCTGAACCTGGAATCGTTCTATGAGCATGTGGACCGGTGCATCGCCCGATCGACAACGCGGCGTCTGCTGCACGACGTCCAGCAGAAGATCCTGGCCTGTGCCAGGGAGTTCGAAGTGCTGGAGACCGAGATGTCGGACACGGCGCAGAACTCCGTGAGAAGGGAGACCGCCGAAACCGTGACCCGCGCCGTTCGCGTGCTGCTGGAAACGCTCAGATCCCTCGAACCCGTTTGGCGCCGCTACGCAAGTGACGGAGAGGTCGCCAGTGTGCAGGCAATGGTGACGTCGCGCCGCGAAATTGCGCTCCAGGAGGCTGTCAAATACGGCGTGCTGGTTCTCGAACGGACCCGCAAGTCGTTCAAGTCAAAGGAACTCGGTGAGCTGCGACTGCGGTTGCAGCGTCTGCTGGACGAATCGCATGCATAGGTTCCCCCCCACATTTTCAGTGGAGGTAATTGACATACACAGAACGTGAGCTACGGTTGGTTGGAAACATCCCCGTTCGGAAGTATCGCGGGATGGAAGCCGCCGGGAAATCTGCCCGGGGCGCCTGGTTGGGCGACATGAGCGAATCGTCCATTGAAGGCACAATCGAGACAATACCCGCCTCAGCATCGAGTGCGAGTTGTCCCGATTGTGCCTTTTTTTTGTCGACTTTCATCCGTTGTTCACCTCCGGAGGTAAAAAGGGCAGCCATGTTGAAGCTAAGTTTCAAGGCCAAAGTTTTTGCGTTGAGCGGGATGGGGATCGTTGTCACCGGCCTGATCCTCTTCGGGGCAGTCTGCATCCAGCGGCAGCAGCTCCACCAGCGGGTGACGGCCGAACTCAACGCGCAAGGGGGGGAGGAATGTGCCAAGATCGCAAAATCGGTCTATCTCATGCTCCGCACGAATCACGGCAAACTCCAGAAAGAGGTGCAGCACAGTCTCAACGTGGCCGAGAACGTGCTCCATGAACACGGACGCGTCACCTTGGACAGCGAGGCCATTTCCTGGAACGCCGTCAACCAGTTCAGCAAACAAGCCAGCACAGTCCATCTCCCCAGAATGCAGTTCGGCTCGCAGTGGCTCGGCCAGAACACGAATGCCGATGTGCCGTCGCCGATCGTGGATGAAGTCGAGAAGCTCGTCGGAGGTACCTGCACCGTCTTTCAGCGAATGAACGAGGCGGGCGACATGCTGCGGGTCTGCACGAACGTGAAGAAGCAGGATGGAACGCGGGCCATCGGAACCTACATTCCGGCAATCGATCCGGACGGCTCGCCGAATGATGTCGTAGCCACCGTGCTCAAGGGCCAGACTTTCGTCGGACGGGCGATGGTCGTCGACCAGTGGTATATCGCGGCGTACCGGCCGATCGTCGACGACACCAACAAGGTTGTCGGAGTCCTATACTTCGGGATCCCGCAAGAGGAGGTGCCTGAACTGCGCCAGGGGATCATGGATATGGTGGTCGGCAAGACGGGATATGTGTTCGTTCTCGGCGGGAGTGGCGACGAAAGAGGGAAGTACGTTATTTCCCAGGGCGGCAAGCGCGATGGAGAGAATATCTATGATGCCGAAGATGCCGACGGCAAACCGTTCATCCAGGAAGCCATCGCAAAAGCCCTCGGAACACAGAACGGCCAGGTTGAGTATCATCGATACAGTTGGCGCAATTCTCCGGACGAACCCGTAAGATGGAAGACGACGGCCCTCACCTACTTCGAGCCCTGGGACTGGGTGATCTGTGCCGGCACCTACGACGACGATTATCAGGAAGCCGCCCAGCGGGTCAGCGTCGCGCTCAACCAGTTGCTGCTTTGGGTCGCCGTCGGATCCGCCCTGGCTCTCCTCCTCTGCGGCGGCGTGGCGCTGGTGTGTACCCATCGCATTGCCAGGCCGATCGTGAGCGCCATGACGCTTATGGAACGCGTGGCCGGCGGCGACTATTCGCAACGCCTCAACGTCTCCGGGACCGATGAAATCGCCCGCCTGGCGAAGGCCATCAATACGGCCGTCGAAGCAAGCGACCGGGCAATGCACGAGGTCAAGAATGCGGCGGCCCGCGAACAGCAGGCTCAGGAGGAACGAATCGCCGCGGAACGCCACCAGGCCGAAGTGGAACGTCAGCACCAGGAAGAGCAGGCCCAACTTGAACAGGCCAGGCAAGCCGAACAGCAGCGTCTCGAGAAGGAACAAGCCGATCGCGAACGCCAACAGGCCGAAGTCGAGCGCCGGGCTGCCGAGACCCTGCGTCGAAAAGTCGACCATCTGCTCCAGGTCGTTCAGACCGCCGCCTCGGGCGATCTGACCCGCAGGATCGAAGTCTCCGGCAACGATCCGATCGACGAACTGGCCGGGGCCATTCAAACGATGCTGACGGAACTGTCGGCGATCATCGCCCAGGTAGCCGAGAGTGCGGGCCAGTTCAACGAAGGGGCTCGTGTGATCGCCGAGAACTCTCAGGTCCTGGCCTCTGGGGCCCAGCAACAGATGGCCACCGTGGAAGAAGTCAATGCCTCAGTCGAGGAGCTGACCGCTTCGATCAATCGCGTAAGCAGCAACGCCGGCGATGCCGACAAAGCGGCCAAGAGAACCAATGAACTGGCCGAACAGGGCAGCCACGCGGTCGAACAATCGATGCAGGCGATGGAACTGATCAAGACCAGTTCGACCCAGATTGCCGAGATTATCCAGGTGATCTCCGAGATCGCCAGCCAGACCAACTTGCTGACCTTGAACGCGGCGATCGAAGCCGCGCGGGCCGGCGAACACGGCATGGGCTTCGCCGTGGTGGCCGACGAGGTCCGCAAGCTGGCGGAACGATCCAACCGGGCCGCCGGCGAGATCACGTCGCTGATCAGGGAATCCAGTAACCGGGTCCAGGAAGGAGCCCAACTGAGCCACGACGCCGGGGAATCACTCAAGGAGATCCTCGGCGGCGTGGAGGAAACGGTCGCCATGATCTCCGCGATTGCGGAGGCGACCGTGGCACAGTCGGGCAATGCCCAACAGGTGGTCGATGCGATCCGTGGAATATCCCAGGTCACCGACCAGGCAGCCTCCGGCAGCGAGGAACTGGCCTCGTCGAGCGAGGAGCTTGGTGCGCAGGCCAGCAGTCTCCGCGAACTGGTAAAACGGTTCAGGATCGATGGCTGAGAGCGCGTAGCCCTCCCGGCGACCGATCGACTCCCGCCCCCTCTCACCCGCCGCGACGGTTGGGTGAGCCAACAACACTCCCCTTTCCCGTTTCCGCAGCCTCGCTGGGCTTGATCTCCCATGCGAGGCTGCCGGGTTTCTTGGAGCTGACCACCGAGCGGTCGGCCGTTTGCGAGGATCTCTTGAACAGCCACCAGCCGTCTCCCGGGGTGGCAGGACTCGCCACAAGTCGGGAAGATGGCTTGCCCTGGGGGGTCGACTTATGGACGTAGCCCTCCCGGGAGGGTATCTTCGTGGGACAGTGAGCGACAACTGCTTCATCCGGTGGTCAGGTCATGCCTGACGCCCCCTTGTTTCGAAACGTCTACCCCGGGCAGAAGCTGACTGGTCAAACCGTGGATATCAGGCAGAACCTCTCCTTCGGGGGAGGGATTGCCGGGGAGCAAACGTGGATCTGGGCCTCA
>CAZLWV010000029.1:0-28853 GCA_964563135.1 uncultured Planctomycetaceae bacterium | reverse complement strand
GGACAAGACCGTGCTGGTCACCGGCGGATACCGCGGGCTCGGCAGCGCCATCTGTCGGAGCCTGGCCGCGGAAGGTGCCAAGGTCGCGATCAACCATCGCTGCTCGCCGGAACAAACTGAGGCCCTGGCCCGGGAACTGGCCTGCCAGTTCGGCGCCAGATCGGCGCCGGTGGTCGGCGATGTGAGCAAGGAGCAGGACGTGGTAGAGATGTTCGACCAGGCCGAAGAGAAGCTCGGCCCCGTCGACGCCCTGATCAACAACGCGGCCTACTGCCCCGTCGGGGCGACCGTAGATCTGAGCGTGGAGGAGTACCAGCGGGCCCTCAACGTCAACATGACCGGCACCTTTCTGTGCAGCAGGGAAATGGTGCGTCGTCTGCTCGCTGCGGGGCGCCACGGGAAGATCGTCAACATTTCGTCGCAGGCGGCATTCCGCGGCAGCCAGTCGGGCAAGACGGCCTACGACTCCAGCAAGGCGGGCATCGTGGGACTGACGATTTCGCTGGGACTGGAAATGGCCAGGCACGGGATCAATGTCAATTGTGTCGCGCCGGGGCTGATGTACACTGAAATGCTCGCCCAGCCCATCGACGCCGACCCGGAGAAATACAGTCGCCGCGTGCCTCTGGGCCGGATCGGCCAGACGCGGGAGATCGCCGATGTGGCCGTCTTCCTCTGCTCCGACCGTGCCAGCTACATGACCGGCGCGACCGTGGACGTAAGCGGTGGACTGGCGATGCATTGAGGTGGAATGGCAAGCGATGGACTGTCAAGGATAAGTCGGATACTGTAGCCGAGTTCGCCGGACTCTGGATTTCCGCCAGTACACCAGGTTCCGGCCAGTTCGGCCGCGATGTCATTGCGGGCACCCGCAAGTCACTGAACCACAAAACCCAGGGAGTTTACCATGACGACCGAAACCTTTACGATCGGCAACCGCATCAAGCTCAGCGGCATGATGTTCCTCCAGTACATGCTGCTGCCGGTTTGGTTCCTTCCCCTGGCCACTTATCTTGAGGGGCTCAAGATGAGTGGAACTCAAATCGCCTGGATCATGAGCTCCATGGCCCTGGGCTGTCTGACTTCCCCGCTGGTTGGAATGGTGGCGGACCGCCACTTCGCCTCGGAACGTGTCCTGGCCGTGCTGAACCTGGCGGTTGCCGTGTTGTTGGTCGTCGCGGCCCAGGTATCCAGCCCGCTCCTGGTCTTCATCCTGCTCCTGGCCGTCATGCTCTGCTACATGCCCACCTGGGGTCTGACCAGCGCCATTGCCATGGGGCATAGCCCCTCGGAGCAGTTTCCGCAGATTCGCGTGTTCGGGTCCATCGGCTGGGTTGCCTCCGGCGTGTTCAGCCTGGTGGCCAGCTACCGCTTCAACACGGCGATCGACGGCACTGCGATCACCTTGTACTGCGGGGCCGCAACGTCGCTGGTCGCGGCAATCTACGCACTCATGCTCCCCCATACTCCCCCCCCGGCCAAGGGCCAACCGGCCTCGATCCTCGACGCGCTTGGGTTGCGATCCCTCGTGATGATGAAGGACTTCCAGTTCGCCATCTTCATGATCTGCTACTTCCTGATCATGATCCCCTTCTCGATCTACTGGTCGTTCTTCTCGATCTTCCTTCAAGACAAGAAATTCGAGTTCATCACCGTCACGATGAACTGGGGACAGGTAGCGGAAATGATCTTCATGCTTGCGGTGCCGCTGGCAATCACCCGTGTCGGTTTGAAGTGGGCCATGACGATCGGCCTGGCAATGCTGGTGGTTCGTTACGCGTCCCTCCTTCTGGGCGAGATGATGGGACTCCAGTCCTTGTACTTTGTGGCCATTCTCGTCCACGGGTTGATCTTCGGGTTCTTCTACGTCGGGGCCCAGATCTACGTCGATCGCAAGGCGCCCAAGGAATTGAAAGCTCAGGCCCAAGGTTTCCTGTTCCTCGCCGGATTCGGCCTGGGACTTCTCCTGGGCAACTACCTCAACGGCAAATTGCTCGAGCACTACACCACCGTGACCGGCGGGGTGAAGGTCTACGACTGGCAGCCGATCTGGTTGATAACGACTGGTTGCTCCATCGTGCTGCTGCTGGTCTTCATGGCCTTGTTCCACGACGACCCCAAGGCCAAGAGCGAAGCCGCTACGGAGGCCGCCACCGCTGAATAGTTGCGACACCTCCGGACGCCCACGTGCCCGAGCCCGCCCCCGGGCACGTGCCGGATCGGGTGGGACGACCAGAGCGTAGCGATGGGCTTGGTCGATGCAGGTCCATCGCGATGCTCCGCTTCGCCCGGACCCACAGGCCCAATCCCGATCTGGACGACTGCTGTCGGACGAAATACGATCGCTATCTGAAGTTGCTCGCGGTCCTGCAGCCCGTCTGGTCCGAGATGGCCTGGAAGGCACCGTAGCTCAGACTTTCCTCATCTCGCACATCGCGAGCTGGTGAGTGTGCCACTTCACCAACAGGAGCGGCAGGATTCCGAACAGGCCAAAACTGCAATCGATCAATTGCCACGAGAAGGGTATCCCCCGCAAATTGCCGAAGAACAACGCCGTGGGAATGACCGCGGCGCAGGCGATCATCCCAAATGTGACCACCCAGCGGTTCCGCACCGGGTCCAGCCAGGGCCCGATGAAGGCCACGGCAATGATCACGTGCGCAAAGGCCAGCCAGTCCGTCCCGTAGGCCAGAAACGGATAGTCTGCTTCTGCCGCATGGAGGCCTTCGCGAACGTGAGCGATCCAGTAGCGCATACCCGTGAACTGCTCCGGGACATCCGTGTCGGAGATCAACACCGCGCGGGCGAGCCAATCCACCTCCTGGCGAACCGGAATTGCTGTCAGGCCGCTCACAACGAGGCACAACACGAAGAACGCCAATATCAGGCGTATGCGGCGAAGAAGCTTGCGAGAGCGGCCGTGCATGGTGTTTCTCCTTGTCTTGCCACCGGAATGGGCTTTCCACACGGGGGCATACGTCGCCCAACAACTATTCGGCCACTCGCACAGTTTCTTGGCCCACCCAAACGTGGGACACAGTAGTGAGCCAACAATAGGTACGGAAGGGCCGACAACCGTTGCTGGATCGCGGCGAGAAGATCGAGCTGGAGGCGATTTACCGCCGGTGGCTCTTTGCATCCTGGTTGAGATGCTCCGCGATCCACTTCTCCAGCTCGTCCCAGTCGACCGGCGGAATCTTGGAGAGGTCGGGACGGAGGTTGACGGCCCCCTTGATGTAGACGTGCTGGATCTCGTCGGCCGTCTTGTCGGTATTCCAGTGGATGAGCACGCGAACGCACTTCTCCAGAGAGCCGGGCACCCCTAGTTCGTGGCCGCACATCAGGGCCACGTTCAGCCAATTGAGTTGACGAGCGGCCAGAGCGGGAAACTCGGCATCCAGATCGGGAGTCGTGGTAAAGATCGCGCTGGCCACATCCTCGGCCTCGATGCCGTTTCTGCGGATCAAGAGCGCGAGCAGCTCGCGGGTTGCCTTGAGAATATCCTGGCTCGTGTTGGCGTCGGCCGTCGTCGCCCCGCGAACTCCACGGCACGGCATGAGAGGATCCCCGAACAGTAAGAGATGACAAGGAGCATCAGACTCGGTGAGACTCCAGTCTAACCGGGATCGGCCCCGTCTTCCACCGCCCCTGTTTTCGCCGGAGTTACCCTCGGTCGCCGAGCGAGTCGACAGCCCCCAGGGAGGGACAGGGCAGCCTTTTCTCGGCCGGAAGATGAGCGCTGGTCGACGAGAAAGGGCCCGTTGCCCCCACAGAGGAGGAACAACGGGCCCGATCGTCACCCAGTCGACATCTTTCAGTTCGCGTGGATTGCGATCCGGCGAGCCTTGGCAGCCTGCACCTTGGGAAGCTGCACCCTGAGGACCCCGTCGGTGAAACTGGCCGAGATCCGGTCCGTATCCACGACCTCGCTGACGCGGAACGTCCGGCGGTAGTTGCCCACACCGTACTGGCGAACGAGGTATCGGGTCTCGGCCTGCTGTCGAGGTTCGACCTTCGCCTCGATGGCGAGCTCGCCGTTGTCGTAGTCGACCGTGATCGAATCGGGCGCGGCGCCCGGCAGGTCGGCCAGGAGCAAGAGCTCTTCATCCTTCTCCAGAATGTCGACTTTCGGCTGATAACAGCAATCCGGGCACGGCTCAGACCGAGGAGCCCGGGCAGCGGCGGTACAGTTTTGGGACATGATGGCTATCTCCTTGCTACGATTTCTGTCAGTGAGGTTCTCTCGTCAGGCATTCACCTCGATCTTGCGGCGTCGGGCGGTCTCCGCTTTCGGCAGCGTCACCGTGAGCACGCCGTGCACCAGCGACGCCACGACAGCCTCCGCATCGACCGGCGAGGGCAACTGCAGCGTACGCACAACCGGGCCTTGCGGTCGTTCGCGGCGCAGAAAGACTGCGTCCTGCGACTCCGTTTCAGGGCGGTTGACGGAGACCGTCAACTCGTCGTTGACCACCGTCACTTCGAGTTGATCGGCGGTCACGCCGGGCAGTTCCATCTCGACCATCCAGGTGTCGTCCTGCTCCCAGACGTTGGCGGCAATCGAACCAACGCCACAGGCGGGTGAGGGAGACTCCCCAAACAAGGTGGAGAGCAGACCGTTCATCTCTCGGTGGATTCGGTTGGTATAGGCGGGGTAGAGACATTGAAAGACCATGGTAGTCCTCCCGGTGGCATCTTGGTTTCTGCGGAGCGGTCTGCCTTCGGCTGACAGGCAATGCCGATCGGAACAGCCCGCTGTCATTCACACGGCTCCTCATTAGCCGCAAACGTCGTGCCAATTGAAAAACACGAGCCATTAGTTCTTGATTTATAAGACATTACGCCATTGACCCATCACACGACATCGCCAGGGACTGCCAAATTGGCATGCGCCGATGTGTTTGACATTCCACCCACTGGAAGTAAACCAAGGCCAGTGGTGCCAAAATGGCATGCTCTGGCCTTTGCCAGAAACGGGGGGTACAGATCGGGCCGACTGTGGGCCGGCAGCCTGGCGTCGGAAAGAGAAGGTAGGAAGGGCAGATCGATCTGCGGTTGTTCATCTTTGCCGATCGCACTATACTAAACGGCTTAAATTTGCGAAGAGTTGCCCTAATTTGCGTATGCTGGGCAGCTTGCGTAACGCGACGAGCGGAGGCGATTTCCGTTCGCTGTGTGGCGCCGGCTGCCTTCCGGAAGGGAGTTTCCCTTGGGCTCAGGGATTAACGTGGACATACCATGCGATTCTCGTTGATCGATCGAATCGACGCACTGGAACCTGGCAAGCGAATTGCTGCGGTCAAATCGTTGTCGATGGCCGAAGAATACTTGGCTGACCACTTCCCCGGGTTTCCCGTCATGCCCGGAGTGTTGATGCTGGAGGCGATGACACAGGCCAGTGCGTGGCTGGTGCGGGCCACGGAGGATTTTGCCCACAGCATGGTCGTTCTGCAGGAAGCCCGGAACGTGAAATACGGGCAGTTCGTACAGCCCGGCCAGACCCTTGAGGTATCGGCCCAGATCATTGAACACGACGAGAAGGAGACGAAGCTGAAGGCTCAGGGGCAGATGAATGGCCAAGTGACGCTTCGGGGGCAACTGATCCTCCGTCGCTACAACCTGGCGGACGAGTCGCCAGGGAAGGCGACCATCGATGCATCGCTCGTTGAGGAGCTGAGATCCCAACTGGCATTGCTTTGCCGTGACGGAGTTGGGTTTCAGGCGGCCGGCCCGGGGCGCTGACGGATGACGATAACTGGCGGCATCGGGGGGCCGTTACGACCCCCTGCCGAGACGTGAACAGTCGCGGGGCCGGTATCTTGCGGCCCGGCGCAGCCCGGTTGGGGCGGCG
Source organism: uncultured Planctomycetaceae bacterium (assembly GCA_964563135.1). Lineage (GTDB taxonomy): Bacteria > Planctomycetota > Planctomycetia > Pirellulales > Thermoguttaceae > JAAYAY01. The sequence continues at coordinate 23,002 of CAZLWV010000029.1, read as the reverse complement.
TGCTTGCGCAAGTCATGCAAGCTCTTTCAGTTACCTTGGAAAGAAGAGTCGTGATGCAGTTGGACGGAAAAATCGCGTTGGTCACTGGCGGAAGTCGGGGCATCGGGCGGGCTTGCGTGGTCGAGTTGGCTCGCCGTGGCGCAAACGTGACGTTTGTGTACCACAGCAACTCGCAGGCAGCCGAGGCTCTGGTCGGAGAGCTGACGGCGGAGGGCCTCAAGGTTCAGGCGGAGCAGGCCGACGTCCGCGATGGAGTTCGGGCCCAGCAGATCGTCGACGCAATCGTTGCCCGGCACGACCGCATCGATATCCTCGTCAATTCGGCCGGCATCGTCAGCGATGGACTGCTCGGGTCGATGCTTCCCGATCAATGGGCAAGCGTGATCGACACGAACCTGACCGGCGCTTTCAATTACTGCCGGGCGGTCACGCAGCAGATGATGTATCAGCGCAGCGGCAGCGTGGTCAACCTGTCGAGCACGGCCGCGGAGTTTGCCTCGCGCGGCCAGGTGAACTATGCGGCGAGCAAAGGGGGCATCAACGGATTGACCAAGGGAATGGCCAAGGAACTGGCTCCCCGGAAGATCCGCGTCAACGCGGTGGCCCCCGGTATGATCGAGACGGACATGAGCGCGGCGGTTCGCAACCTTGCGGGCGACCAGATCAAGAAAGCGATTCCGATGAAGCGGATCGGCCAGCCAGAGGAGATTGCCCTGGTGGTAGCCTTTCTAGCCGGCGACGATGCAAGCTACATGACCGGACAGGTCCTCCTGGTGGATGGAGGCCTGAGTCTGGGCACCTACTAGGGACCAGCGCAGGATCGCGGATGGCGGATGCTGTTGCCGGCCAAGTTCCGCCGGACTTGCCAGAGTCTCTTCGTTGTTGACATTTTCCGGGCTGCCGCGGCAGCTCCCTTTTGCGTTGAAACACCGTTTTGCTGGAGATCAAGCACATGCCGACGAAAGACGAAGTTTTTGAGAAGGTACAGGAAGCTCTGGTCGAGGCCCTCGGCGTCGACGACGACGAGGTGACTGCGGAAGCCACGTTGGTCGGCGACCTGGGCGCCGAGTCGATCGACTTCCTCGACATCGTCTTCCGGTTGGAAAAAGCGTTCGACATCAAGATTCCCCGCGGCGAGCTGTTTCCCGAGGACGTGTGGACCAACGCCGATTACGTCCACGACGGCAAGGTGACCGAGGCCGGGCTCGAAGAACTGCGGCGCCGCATGCCCTTCGCGAATCTCGACGAATTCGCCAAGAATCCCGTGGTACAGGAATTCGGCAATCTCCTCACGGTGGCTGACATGTGCCGGTTCGTGGAAGGCAAAGTGCAGATCACGGAGTGACCGGCCTTTCGTGGCGAACGTCCCGTCGAAGCGGAACTGCCCGCCCTTCGGTATTTCTTCTCTCGCGGAAGAACGAACCATGCGATGGTACTGGATCGACAAATTTCTCGAGTTTGAGAGTGGCCGCCGGGCCAGATCCGTGAAAAACATCACGCTGGCCGAAGACCACCTGCACGACCATTTTCCCGGCTTCCCCCTCATGCCGAATTCCCTGGTCATCGAGGGAGTGGCGCAGACGGGAGGGCTGCTGGTCTGCGAATCCACCGGTTTTCGCGAAAAGGTCGTCCTCGCCAAGTTGTCCAAGGCTAGGTTCTACAGCGATGCCAGGCCCGGCGACACGCTCGTCTACACGGTCATCGTAGACGACATTCGCAAGGACGGGGCAATGGTTACGGCCACAAGCCACAAGAACGACGAGCTGCACGCCGAGATGAATATGTTCTTCGCCCATCTCGATGAGGCGTATCGGGACAAGCAGCTCTACAACCCGGGCGATCTCTTGAGAATGATGCACGTTCTGCGGGCCTACGACGTCGGGATCGGCCCCGACGGCGGCCCCTTGCGGGAACCCGAGGAGGATATGTCGGCCATGCCAGCCAATTCGGGAGGCCAGTCATGAGAAGGCGAGTCGTCGTCACCGGAATCGGGTGGGTCAATCCTCTGGGAACGGAGATCGAGACCGTCTGGCAGCGGCTTCTTGCCGGCCAGTCGGGAGTGGGCATGATCACGCGGTTCGACGCCAGCAACTTCCCCACGAAAATTGCCGCCGAAGTGCGTGATTGGGATCTCTCCGATGTCGGCGAGAACCCGCAGGACTGGCAGCATCAGGGCCTCCACACCCGTTTTGCGGTCGGCGCCGGCAAAAAAGCCTTCGCCGACTCGGGACTGGCCGATGCTCCGCTCGATCCCACACGGTTCGGCGTCTATACGGGAAGCGGTGAAGGCCAGCAGGACTTCGTGCGATTCACGGAGATGATGGTCGCGGCCCTCGACGACAAAACGCTCGACGTCGTCAAGTTCACCAAGAAAGGCCTCGAAATCCTCAACCCGATCTGCGAGCTGGAACAGGAACCGAACATGCCTGCGGCCCATCTGGCCGGTATGTTCAATGCCCAGGGGCCGAACGTCAACTGCCTGACGGCCTGCGCCGCCAGCAGCCAGGCCATCGGCGAGGCCGTCGAGATCATCCGCCGTAACGAGGCCGATGTCATGCTCGCCGGCGGTACACATACCATGATTCATCCCTTCGGGGTGACGGGTTTCAATCTGCTCACCGCGCTCAGCACCAACAACGACAATCCCCAGGGAGCTTCCCGGCCGTTCGATCGCAATCGGGACGGATTCGTGCTCGGTGAAGGGGCCAGCATGCTCATTCTCGAGGAGCTCGAGCAAGCCAAGACGCGGGGCGCGAAGATCTACGGTGAGATCGTCGGTTACGGATCCACAGCGGATGCCTTCCGCATCACCGACACCCACCCGGAAGGCCGCGGCGGCATCAGTTGCATGAAAATGGCAATCGCCGATGCAGGCCTCAATCCCGACCAGATCGATTACATCAACGCCCACGGAACCAGCACCGCCGTCAACGACAAGGTGGAGACTCTGGCGATCCGGCAGGTGTTCGGCGAGTATGCCGACAGGCTTCCCGTATCGAGCACCAAGAGCATGATGGGGCACCTGATCGCAGCCGCCGGGGCCACCGAACTGATCGTGTGCCTCCTGACCCTCCGCGACAACGTGGTGCCCCCCACCACGAACTACGAGACCCCGGATCCGGAGTGCGATCTGGACTACGTCCCCAACACGGCCCGCGAGCACAAGTGCGAAAACGTGCTCACGAACAGCTTCGGGTTCGGCGGCCAGAATATCACGCTCATCGCCCAGCGTTTTGCCGGCTGAGGCCGGTGGCGGAACCGCCGCGGGTCGCTCTCCAGACCGTGTCGATTCCGCAATCGTCTCGCCAACCCCTTTCCCGGCTGCATTCGGGCCTCGCCGGGCGTTCTCCCTTGCCACCGGGGCGCCAATCCCGGCGCTGTCGCCGGCAAATGCACTCCATCGGCCGGCAGAGTTTCCCCGGACGGAATCTCCGGCCAGGCACAGAAGCGCCTGCGCCGCCTGCGGCGACCATTCTGCAGCCGAAGAATCTGCGGTCTGCAGCCAAGCCGGCCTTTTCGGCCGTGTCTTACGGTTGCGCAGGAACCGCCAGTCGACGCGGCTGTGGCCATAGGGCAAAATGCTCTATCAGACGCCTGCCGGATCTTCCAGGATTTTTTTCAAGTCCGATCTCGTTGGGCCATCGGAGTTTCGTCGTAGGCGAAAACCCCAATCGAGTGTTTTCTTGGGTTTTCTTCAAGATTTCTTTTTGACTTGTCGGCGGCGTCGTGTATATCTGAGTGGCCGTAGCGTGAGCCGCAATTGCTCGAAGAACTCGCTTCGCCCTGTCTCTTCGAGCACTATCTCCCGCCGGGCCAATGATCCACCAGAAATGGGAGCACCGCCTGCAAGGTTTTCCCCAGGCGGTGCTTCAACCCGACGTTGATCGCTGCGGCACTCAGCCGCTCGTTTCCAGGAAGTTTCTCCTCTCGTTCTTCTCCGGCTCTGGATAAGGGTGAACTCATGAGGTATGCGGGTTCGGCTCCCATGGCAGGGGCGTGTGCGTGATCGGCGGCCCCGCCGATAGCAGACGCCCCGAATCGCGGGAGCGGAGGAATACGGTTCGAGCTGCGGCTCGGCTTCGCACCCATGGACTCGGAATCGCCGATGCAGAATGACAGCAGCGTGTTTCCCCGGGGCTGCCGCGGAGTGCTGCGGTACCTCCGAGGAAGCGTCGCCGGCAGGCCGTTCTCAGGGTGGTTCCTACCAGCCCCATGTTTGCCACGATTCATGCCCTTTGTCGAAGGAGGCTGCTACCCAATAATGCCTGATCGTATCGCTCGGCCTGAGGGAATGCGGGGGAGCTGCGCGTAACAGCTCCACCGGGTGGCCGGATCGGAAGCGAGACCTGCTCCACTACCCACCCGCGTCCCTTTCGCCGAGACTTCAAGCGGCCCGAGTGCCGCCAGCCGACGCGACGCCCTGCTGGAGGCGAGTATGGCCACCACGTCACCCTGATCTCCGCTGGACCTGACTCCCGGGACAACCACCCCCGGGGATGCGGCGCACCGCCGCTCGTTAAACCGTTGGCCAGCCGAGAGTTAACGGTGCCTGGCCCCGCCCGTATGAGCGTGCCAGAAGCACGCAGCCCCGTCGCAGGCGGCACCCGGGCCAACCGCGGAACGACAGAAAATCGCCTTGCCATTACCTGTGGTCAAGGTAAAATGGGATTAGTGACAGGCGAGCAGTCGGCGGCGAATACGTCAAGGAAACCGGTGCCATCGACAAGATCCGCAAGCGGAAATGGGACGTCGTGGTCTTGCAGGGCCGTCTCTCCTATTCCGAATGGTCCGGAGTTGTGAACATGTTCCACACCATTCGATCTTCATGGGCATTCGCCCGACTGCGCAGGGCTGCACGCTCTGCACCGGTTATGCGGGGCGCGTGACCTCCGGTCATGCGTCCCCAGGGACGCGGTGTCGCCTTCCCGGCATCCCCCGTCATCCCGGCGGTTCTCACCGATAATCGCCCCTTTTGGCGCAGGGTGGAGACCCTTGAGTGACGGCTTCTCGCTCGGGCGAGCTGCCGGGAGGAACGTCAGGTCGAATTGGCGAGACATTGGGCCGCCTCACCCGCCGTCTCGCCGGGTCTGTCGCGAAAAGAGGAGTGTTTTTCCGAGGCTTGTGCGTTTACCCCTCAACCCGTAACCCTTGGGAATTAGCACGGTTTGTTGTCAGTTGAACAAGTTCTGAAGCGCGCTTGCCGCCGATGAACGTGTCTTTCATACCGCGGGCCGATTCGCAGGGGGGCACCCATGAGAACGGTCCAAACAACGTGTTCAAGCACGTAGACACGATCTCGGCGACAAGCGCGACTTTCTTTGCGCCCATCGCCTGAGCCCACACGGTCCCGGCACTCACGGCTCCGCCGGGCACGCCCGTCATGGCCGCGGCCAGACAGGTCCCCCAGGGCTTCCGATGCGGAATCGCTCACGGGCTTCTTCGATTGTCCCCTCGAAGTCAATCAGCCCCAGTTCGTGCGCCAACTGGTCGCAGTAGCCTGGAAAGATGGTGCGCCATTGGCTGCGCACCGGTGCGCGGCGCAACTCGTTCACGTGGCCCACGATGTTCGACGTGCAGGTATTGACGAGCGTGTTGTAGAACTCGGGATCCGCTTCCAGATCGTTCGCCCGCCGCAACATCGAAACGAACACCTCGCGCACCTGCTCCTTGCTGGCACGAATCGGGTACAGGTCGGTGGACTGCCGATACACGTCGACTCGCAGTCCGAGCAGGTCCGCTTCGTCCCCCACAACGTAGAGAATCTCGTAACCGCGATAGAGCCCCTTCCAGGGGGAATAGGCTTCCTCCCGCTCCCGGCGCGCTTCGACCGAGATGGCCACGTGCCGCCCGCCGGAAAAGCCGAACGTCAGAAAGGTGTGCGCCGGCCCCCGCCAGTGTGCAAAGGGCGCGACAACGAATTCCACCGTCTCCAGTTCGTCGAGATCGAGCGTCCGGGTCTCCCAGTGGGGTTCCGCTTCACCATCGGGAACATACGTCGAGTTGCGGAAGTTCCGGATCACGACCGCCCCCTCGTTCTGGAACTCGGCTCTCGCCATCCGCGCGTGGTTGGGACTCCAATTCCTCTCGTTGGATGGACACTGCAATGACCACAGCACGACAACCGCAAGAACACCGGCTGCCAACAGGCGCCGCGCTGCACCCCCCGCACGGAGCAGCGCAACGGCCGATCCCAGAATCCACACCACCGCCATCCCGGCCGCCACCCAGCCCGGCACGTGGTTGAAGAACCAGAGGGCCAGCAGCGCCCAGCACCAAACGAGCAGGAGACCGCCGTTGATGACGATTCGCCCCGCACGTCGCGCAATCGCCAACAGTCGCTGCCTGAAAGAGGGTGACATCGATTACTCGGTCTCAACGGCCGCACGGATCGTGACCGGCCCGAGGAGCCCCGCCGGCCTCGGCTCAGCACCTTTCGCAATCGCCACCGGGGCATGAAGGTAGGTAGTCCGCTGCTCGGCCGGCAAGTCGGCATCGCCAGCCAGGCGGTTGTGCCAGGCGTTCACGACGTCGATCTCCAGCAGATTCTCTCCCGGTTCGACCGCCCGGCTTACGTCCAGTTCCCAGGGAGCCATCCAGAGGGTCGCCATCGGCTTGCCGTTCAGGCGGACCGTGGCCAGATCGTGAACCTTTCCCAGGTCGAGGCGAAGCGGCTTTCCCACCATGGAATCGGGCAGCACGAACGTCTGCCGGTACGTGGCCTTGCCGGAAAAGTACCGGATCGCCGCATCCGTGTAGGCTGTCCAGTCAACCAGCGAATCGAAGATCGTTTTCGTCGCTTCGCCTTGCGGCGGTTGGAAGGTCACGCTCCATGGGCCGCTCACTGCGACCGGCTGGGGCACGTCGGAGATCTCCACGCTGGCTTTCCGCCCCTGGGCATCGACCACCAGGTATCTGCCGTTCTCCCAGAAGCGGCGCAAGACCTTGCCATTTTCGTCCAGCACGCACTGGACCGCTCTGCCCGGCAACAACTCGTCCGGCCGTCGCATCGCCCGGACCAGCCCGGCCACTTCGACGGCATCGAGTGCGCGGTTGAGTTGCCGTACCCGGCCCAGGTCTCCTGCAAACGAATCGGATGGGCTGCCGGGATGGACCTCATGGAGGCTCTGCAATCCGGTGTGAACGAGCTGGCCATTCAGATACAGCCGCGGGCGGTTGTTCTCGTAGACGACCGCGACATGGGTCCAGCCGGTGATGGGCGTAGCGTACGACAAGGGGGGCGAAAAGTAGTTGGCCCCGTGTTCAAACGCGCAGACGCCGTTTCGGCCCACGGCGATCCCGCAGCCGGCGTGGTTGTCGCCGCCGAAACTGCTGCCGTGGGTCGGTACGGTGACCTCATTGCGCGGCTCACCCATGCCATGCACCCCGGCCGTCTGCTCCGACACGATGGTCGTGTCGACCCCCGGGCGAGCCCAGAAGGCAACGGTGAAGCTGCCAGTCGCCGCCCCCGCGCCGGGTTCCGGCAGAGCCGGTCGCTCGACGGTTGCGGTCGCGTCCAGGAGATTCTCTTCCCCCCGCTGAACGCGAACGATCCGCCCTGCGCTCGCCGGTTCGTTGCCGAAAACGACGAACGCCGATTGATGCGGTCCCAGGACCAACGGGAGGCGGACCTTTCCGCTGCTGCTTTCGTAGACAGCCGACCGCTCGATCCGGCCCGAAACAGGACACCACAGGCTCGGCGCCCGATCGCCCACCCGAAACTCGGCGAGCGTGACCGTCTCCTGGGGTTCGGGGTTGGCCACGAAGTAGATCTCCTGGTTCCCAGCGGATCGATGCGTGCAGCGGAGCGGGGCTTGGCTGAGGAAATCGGGAACCACACCCAACCGGTCCAGCACGGTCTGAAGATCCTCACCCCAGATGACCCGCCCTTTGCCGAAGGAACGCTCCCCAGGCCCGTTTCCCAGGTCGTTTCCCCAGATCTCGGCTGCAAGCTGACGGACCCGCTCGTCGCACTGCGGGTAGCCTGCCATGCTGGGGGACCGGCGAGGAGGCCGCCCGAAAACGACCGCACCCCCGTGGATCAGTTCTCTGATCTTCTCGAGCAGTTCCGGCCGCATCGTTTCCTGTTCTGGCAGAACGAGCACACGGTAACTCGTGCCGTGGGTGAGCGCAAGGCGGCCGTCGCAGACCGACGCCTTCGTGAGCAGAACCTCTGCGTTGATGTAGTCGAAGTCGTGCCCCGGCGGGAGTTCGGGATGGCGCACGCCGGTCATCTTGGGCGTGTCTTCGCCGATGAAGTAGGCCACATCTGCCACGCGGGTGCCCTGCTGGAGCATGAAGCAGCAGCGGCGCAGATAGTCGATCCAGCTTCGGCTCTCGCTGAACCATGTGTTGTGCCGGTTGAACTCGGTACCAAACCATGCGTTCACCCCAGGACGCCTGTCCTCCCAGGGCTGCTGGATGCAGACGTGGAGGACAAAGTGGTTCACCCCTTCGCAGAGGGCCCAGTCGCCGCGGGCCTTGAGGTCCGACGGCGTCGTGTCGAACAGCGACGGGCTCGAAGTAAAGGCCTCGGACGAGACCACCGGAAATCCGTAGATGTTGGCCGCGCTGGATGCTGCCCGGCATTCGATCGAGCCGAGGCTCCCCTTGGTCCAGAACTCGCCGCTGACGCGATGGGACTGGCCGCCGTACTGCAGGAATTCGGCCGGAAATCCCCAGTGCCCGTAGTTCTCCAGCCAGAGCTGAAGGCCGTGGGGCTGGCAGAGATCGCGAAGCCCTCCCACATACTCGGTGGCGACGCGGTCCGCCACAAGCCGCCGCAGGTCCCAGAGAAAACGGTTGGATTGGTCCGCCGTGCCCACCACCCGCCCCGACAACGTCGCCAGCCAGGGCACAGGATCATAGCCGTAACGCTCGCGGAACAGCCCATCAAAACCTTCGGTCCAGTTCTGGGAGCCTTGCTCGTAACTGTCGGCCACCACGGTCGTGAAGGCCTTGCGATCGGCCGCGGGCATTCGCTGGAGAATCCGGCCGATGAAGGCGTCGAAGTGGTGCCTGGCGTGGGCGCGGTTCATCTTGTCGACTTCCAGGCCGATCCCCTCGGGCGACGAGGGGCTGTTCTCGGTTCCGGTAGGTTTCATGCCGATGCGGAGAACGACCCAGTCTCCTTCGGGCACCTGCCAGCGCAGCGTTCCGTCGGCCGACATCCGCGAGGAGAGATCGACGACTCGATCGCCGGGAACGGCCAATCCCGGCTCATCCACCTCGGGCTGATCCGGCCAGAGGTAGTCGTCCCACATGGGAAGGGGCGTGGGATGCATCTTTCCCAACTGCTTCTCCACGCAGGCCTCGATCCTCGCGGCCGTCGAAAGGTTGATTTCCCGGAGCGAAGCCTTGCCTGAGATCTGGCGCAGAACGAGTCGAAAACGCCTGGCGGTCGTCGGCTCGAACGACGCCACGACCGCCCCTTCGGGCATGGGGCCCACGTGGATCTTCATGTTGGAACGGTCGTAGTCGAATCTGCGCAGCGAACGGAACTGGCCATCCTCTCCGGCCGCCAGCAGCTCGCATTGGGCCGACCAGGGGGACGACGTCGGCACGAGCGTGAGGCTTCGCGCGGTCATCGGCTGTTGGAGGGTGACGTCAAGGGTGAACTGGCCCGACGGGATGTCGAACAGGGTTTCCGGTTTTCCGTCGACGGCGTTCTGCAGGTTCTGTGCTTCGGGTGTGCCGACAAGCTGCGGCTGCCGGGCCGCAAGGCAGTCCGAATCACCGGTCGGTGCGGGAAATGCAAGCACGCTCACATCCTGGAAGTTGCCGGCCGGTGCCTCCAGCCGGGTCTCCAGCCCGCGAGGTCCCTGAACCCGCAATTCGGTCCATGTGAGGTATCGCATGGCCCGATCGGGTGTGATCCAGGGTCCGCCCGACTGGCTCCAGCCGGGACAGTTGAACATGCCGATGTTCACACCGACCCGCCCCCCTTCCCGGATCGCATGTTCCACGAGTTTCCACCACTCTTGCGTCATCACCTTGACCTGGCCGGCCGGAACGTTGTCGAGAAAGATGTTACCGATGAACGCCTCACCGATCCCCACCCGGGCCATCGCCTCCAGGTCACGGCTGATGCCCTCCCTGGAAATGTTGTCGCTGATCCAGTACCAGTAGACGGCCGGCTTCGTTTGGGCGGGCGGGTTGTGGAAGCCTCGTTCCAGGGACGGGCCTGTCTCAGCGCCATGGAGAGCTGCGGAAGCGGCCAACAGGCAAATGCCGGCGATAAAAAGGGCGAGTTGCTGGATGCGGCGGGACATCGTGGTCAGTCCTTGGTCCTTGGGGCAGGAGAAGAACGTTCGTATTGTAAGGATAAGCGATTTCCCGCCTCGAATACAATTCCTCGTCCTGGTCGGCGACCATGCAGTCCTTGTTCCTGTGGTAGGGGCACAGGCTGTACAATAGGCGATCGATTCACGATCCGGGCCCAGAGGAGACAGGTCGAGATGTCGAGGCTTCCAGCATCTGTAGCCGTCGCGCTCGCGACGCTCATCTATTGGGCATCAGCTCGGGCGGAGGAACTCACCTTCAAAGATCGCCTGCTGCGGGAGCTCGTCCAGCGCGTTCCCGAAGTGCTGGAGTCGTATCAGCCCGAAACCGGGCGCTTTGTGACGGGCCGTGCCTGGGACCAACGCAGCAACCAGAGAATGTTTCCGCTGGCGGTCGTGTATACGACCAAGGCCGACTTCAACTCACGCTATCACGATGCCGCCCTCCTGGACATCATCATCAAGTCGGGCCATGCACTCATCGACGCCCAGGACAACCGCGGCCGCTGGCTCTACACCAAGAGCAACGGCAGCACGTGGGGCTGGCGTTGGCAGGAGTGGACCTATTCACGCTGGGTCGATACCTTCGAAATAATTCGCGACGACATGCCGGAAGCGGATCGCAATCGCTGGCAGCAAGGGCTCGAACTGGCCTTCACTCACATGGATCGCTATCTCGTCGAGCGCAATCAGAGCGAGTGTGTCGACAACCACCGTGCCGAAATGGCCGCCGCAATTTTTGCTGCCGGGCAGGTCCTGAACCGGCCAGATTGGCGCGAACATGCCGCCGCCTACATGAAGATTATCGTCGAGCAGCAATCTCCCAACGGCTATTGGTCCGAAGGGGGAGGACCTGTGATCCTCTACAACTTCGAGTACATCGGGTCCCTGGGGCGATACTACGCTCGATCGCACGACGAAGTCGTACTTTCGGCCCTTGAAAGGGCGGTCCAATACCACTACCGCTTCACCTATCCCGACGGCAGCGCGGTCGAAACCATCGACCAGCGGAATCCTTTCACCGGTCCGGTAAACGAGGCGTGGGAGGCCTTCTCGCTGATGCCCGTCGGCCGCGCCTATCTCAAGAGGCAATGGACTCGCCTCGATCCCGAGCAGACCGCCCGAATGATCGTTATGGGCGAGGAAGGCACAATCGAACCGCTCGAGACTCTGGAGTCCGAGCATGAATACATTATGAGAATCGACGGCGTACCACGAGCGGCAATCATCCGCCAGAGGCCCTGGTACATCTGCCTTTCGGCAATCGTCACCCCGCAATCCGAAACGCGCTGGTACTGCGACCGGCAGAATTTCGTCAGCATCTACCACGATCGGGTCGGACTGATCCTCGGCGGTGGCAACACAAAAATGCAGCCTGCCTGGAGCAACTTCACCGTGGGCGACACTTCGAAGCTGCGCCACACGCCGGGCGATGACAATCCGGTCTTCACCCCCCAGGGCCTCCTCTATCATATCCCCTACGTCGCCGAGTACGTTCGCCGCCCCCAACCGGGATTATCACTCGGGTATGGCCCAGAGTATTGCCACATCCAGGTGGAACTTGTCGACGATCACACGCTCGATTACGTCGTCGGAACCACTCGCGAAGGCCGTTTGCCCGTCGCCGCGCACCTGACGCTCATGCCTCAGCCACGGCGCGAACAGTCCGGTGATGCGAAGGGCCCGCCGATCCCCGACCCCGGTGAGGAGGTGGGCAAGGCGATCCTGCAAACCGCCGCGGGTTATTCGCAGCCGTTGGGAAAAGAACCCTTCGACCTCGCACCTGAAAGGATCGGCGACTGGATTCAGTACTCCGGCTACCGCCTGCATGTCCCGGCGGTCGCCGGTTTGCATTGGCCCGCCCTGCCGCACAATCCCTATCGAAAGGGAGGTGAAGCTCGCATCCACGAAGGGCGCATCGAGGTCCGCATTCCGTTCGACGAAAAGCACAGCGAGTATCGCCTCCGGCTGGAGGTCTTGCAGTAAATCTTTCTGAAAAAGGGGAACGATCATGTGCACCCATTGCACGAGACGGCAGTTCTTAGAGGTGGCGGGAGTCGGAGGAATGGCATTGGCGACGGCCCAGTTGGCGGCAGGAAGCGACACGCCGCCCCCGCCCCGCGATGCCAAGGTGCGGATCTGCGTGGCGATTGCCGGCAAGCCCGAGGGAAGGAGCTGGGGCCTGTCGGAAGAGGAACTCGTGCCGGTCATGAAGCGGCTGGCGGAGGCCGAGGCCAACCTGAAGAATGTCCAGTTCGTAACCGGCCAGGTCGCCGCGCCTGAAGAAATGGCCCGACTGCTCGACGAGGCAGGCCCGGACGCGCCCGTGCTGGCCGTCAGCGCGAGCATCTTCGGCCTGAGCCGGGCCGTGGCTCCGGTGGCCTTCGAGCAGAAGCGGCCGCTGGCCGTGTTCCATCTGCCGGTCATCGGGGGCCACGACTGGTGCCTGGTCGGGCCGTGGCGCGCCCAGGGGCAGCGGATCACGCTCTTCAACAGCAGCGACTACGGCGATCTGGAGCGGGCGGCCTCGCTGCTGAGGGTGGTTCCGCTCCTGCGGCAGAGCCGGATTCTCGCTTCGCCGCCGTTCAAAGGCACGCCTGAATCCTTCGCCCCGGACAAAGTCAAGGAACGTCTCGGAGCAGAGCTCGTGGCGATACCCGACGGGCGTTATGACGAGGTGCTCAACGGTGTCGACGAAGCGGCCGCCGAGGCCCTGGCGAAGGAGTGGCTCCAGGAGGCCGAACGGATCGTCGAGCCAACCCGCGACGACGTGCTCAAGGCGGCCCGGGCGAGCCTGACCCTCGACAAGCTGCTGGCCGAAAACGGCTGCCAGGGGCTATGCGTCGGCACGTGCATGGGATGGCTGCCGCGGGGTTTCCCTTGCCTGGGGTTCTCGCGGTTGAACGATCGCGGCATCCCCGCTGCCTGCGATGGCGACATGGACTGCGTGCTGACCATGCTGATGTTCCAGCATGCCCTCAATCGGGCCGGCTTTCTGGGCAATGCGGCGGGAGTCGATACCGCCAGAAACGCCTTCCACCTGTCCCACTGCTCTGCTCCGCTGCGGATGGAAGGGCCTGACAGCCCGAGATCTCCCTATCTCCTCCGCCGCCATGCCGAGGTCCGCGGCGGGGCCGTCACGGAAGTCCATTACCGGATCGGCCAGGAGGTCACGATCACGAAGCTGATTCACCTCGACACGCTCCTGGTGTTCCGCGGCAAGATCGTGGCGGTGCCCGAGGTGCCCGAAGGGCAGGAGCGCGGCTGCCGTACGGAAATCGTCGTCGAGGTCAACGACGGGGAGAAACTGCTGGCCAACTGGGGCGGCGGAGCCCTGGGAGACAGTGCCCTCGACTATTATGCCTCCCTGCACCGGGTGGCCTACTATGGCGATCACACCCGAACCATTCGCCGCTTGGCGGACCTCATGGGCTTGAAGGTCGTGGAGGAAGTCTGAGGCATCAGTGCTGCAGCTTCCGGTAGAGTGTTTTTCTATCTAGCCCCAGAATGCGGGCGGCGAGGGTCTTGTTGCCGTCGACCGTGCGGAGAACGTGCTCGATGTAGCGGCGTTCCACCTCTTCGACAGGCACCAGCTCGCTCGGGTCGTCCCCGCCGATGAAGACCTGCGAACTGCGGTAGTCGCGGATCTTCTCCGGCAAGTCCTCCACGGCCAGTTTGTTGTAGCGGGTCAGGGCGACCGCCCGTTCGATCACGTTCCGCAGCTCGCGGACGTTGCCGGGCCACGAGTAGTTGAGCAGCCGTTCGGCAATCCCTTCGGAAAGCCCTTCCACTTCCTTGCCGGCCCGTTTGGCGAAGAGCTGGAGGTAGTGCTGGGCAAGGAGGAGAACGTCGGTGCCGCGCGAGCGGAGCGGGGGAATGTCGAGCTGAATGACGTTGATGCGGAAGAAGAGGTCTTCGCGAAAGCGGTTCTCTTCAACGGCCGTTTCGAGGTCGCGGTTCGTGGCGGTCACGATGCGCACGTCGAACGGCACCTCCTGATCGCTTCCCACGGGACGCACCCTGCTTTCCTCGAGGGCCCGGAGCAGCTTGGGCTGCATGGCCAGGGGCAGCTCGCCGATCTCGTCCAGAAAGAGCGTGCCGCCTTCCGCCTGAACGAAAAGCCCCTTGCGGTCGCTGCGGGCGTCGGTGAAGGCGCCCCGGGCGTGCCCGAACAGCTCGCTCTCGAGCAGGGCGTCGGGCAGCGCGGCGCAGTTGACCGCCACAAAGGGATGGCGGCGGCGGCGTGACCGGCCGTGCAGCGACCGGGCCACCAGTTCCTTGCCGGTGCCGCTCTCGCCGGTGATTAGAATCGAGGTCTCCGTGTCGGCGATCCGGCCAAGCTGGTCGTAGAGTCTCTGCATGGCCGGGCTGGCGCCGATCAGGTCCTCGAACCGCGCCGCCTGCTCGGCGGCCTGGCTGAGAACCTTGATCTTCTCCTGAAGCTCCCGGTGCCCGACCGCCCGTCCGAGCGTCAGGGCGAGCATGTCCATTTCCACCGGCTTGGTGACGAAATCATAGGCTCCCGCGCGGATCGCGGCCACGGCCGTCTCCAGGCTGCCGAAGGCGGTCATCACGACCACGGGAATATCCGGCCGGTTGGCAACGATCCGGCGGCAGAACTCCAGCCCGTCGATCCCCGGCATCTTCAGGTCCGTCAGCACCGTGTCGATCGGCTGTTCCAGCACGGCGCGGTAAGCTTCTTCCGCCGAGGTGAACCAGAGGACGTCGAACTGGCGGAGGTTGAGATCCGTCTCGAGCAGTTCGCACATGCTGCGTTCGTCGTCGACGATGAGGACGCGAGGTTTCACGCTTGGGACTCCTTGGGGAGATACACGGAGAAGCGACTTCCCTGACCGGGCTGGCTGCGGACGGCGATCCATCCGCCGTGTTCCTGGACAATGCCGTAGGCGATCGACAGTCCGAGCCCGGTTCCTTGTCCAACGTCTTTGGTGGTGAAAAACGGCTCGAAGAGCTGGTCCATGTCTTCGGCGGCGATGCCCACGCCCTGGTCTTCCACGTCGATGCGGTAAAACTCTCCGGCCGAAACCTGCGACTGGCCGGGCGGGCTGGCAACATCTGCCGCAATTCCCAGCCTGACCTGGCCGCCGCCGGGCATGGCGTGGATGGCGTTGATGATCAGGTTGGTGAGAACCTGCTGGAGCTGGCCGGGGTCGACCAAGGCGGGAGCCGAAGGGCGATCTTCGGGCAGGCAGATGGAAACCTGCTGTTTCTGGGCCAGCGGGGCAAGCAGTTCGGCCGTGTCGTGAGCGATCTGCCAGAGTTCCGTCTTGACCCGATGGGGTGTATTGCGGCGTGCGAAGTCCAGGAGCTGGCGGATGATGGCTGTCATACGGTTGGCCTCGGCCTGGATTGCCTCGGCACTTTTGGCGATTTCGTCCTGGGAGAGCTTTCCGGAGGCAATCAATCCGGCCCGTCCGGAGACCACGTTCAGCGGGGTTCCCAGCTCGTGAGCCATTCCGGAGGCAAGCCGGCCGACCGTCTTGAGGCGATCGGCGTGGCGAAGCTGGGTCATGACGGCAGTCCGGGCCGCCGTCTCCTCGCGGATCTTCTCCTTCGACGCCGCCAGGGCATCGCACATTTCGTTGAGGCTTTCGCCGAGCTGGGTCAGTTCATCCGCGGTGTGGAGATGGATCGGTTCCGACAGGTCGCCGGCGGCGATGCGATGCGTCTTCTCGATCAACCGATTCAGGGGCCGCCCCACCATCCGCACGCCGAGCACCACGGCAACGCCACCGGTCAGAACGAGCATCGATGCCACGAGCTGGACGGTCTGCCAGATGATCACCCGCTTGTTCTCCTCCAGTTCCGCCATCGGACGGGTTACCTCCAGGGCCCCCTTGCGGTCGGCGTCCAGTGCGATCGGACAGTAGGTCACCAGGTGCCGGTTGCCGTCGCTTCCCTCGGCGGGGATGGAGACAAACCGCTCGACCACGACCGCCTGGAGCCGTTCGGCAGGCACGGCCGGGGAGTCGGGCGAGCCCGGCCGGGCATCGAGCCAGACCCAGCGGACGTGGCGGGTCACGGAGAAACCCGCCGTGTTGCGGAGCACGGTGCTGAGCCCTTCGGGACCCGCCTGCTGCCAGGCCTGGGCAATCCGGTCTTCGAGGGAGCCGGCCAGATTCTGAGCGTCGGCCTTGGCCTGCTGCTCGAAGGCCTGTGTCTGGCGCCGGATGACGAACCAGGCGTGGCCGACCGCCAGGAGGGCGGCGCAAAGCATGAAGGCGGAGACAAGCTTCAGGGCGAGTTTCATGGGATGGCCTCCGGTCGGACCCGGGCGCGGCATTCTGCCACAGTGGGGATTTTTGGGGCGCGCCGGCGGGTGCGGTCTGGCATGGATTTCTCGGATTCTCGGGTCGCTACGGCAGCTCATCCAGCCCTGGCGGCCACGGGTCGATCGATGCCTGCACAGTCCATGCACCAGGGCCAAGGGGGGAACCCGGTTGCCTGCGGTCTTCCCTTGGGTGGCCCCGAAGCGTTTTCCATGCAGACCTCAACAAGAGCCGATCCCAGCCTCCTGCCGCTGCCGGCAATCTCCGCCCAAGGGACGCTTCCCTGGCGGTTCCGGGAGAGGTTCTGAGCGAGCCGGAAGGCGGCGGGAGAAGCCGCTGGCACCGCTCCTCTTGCCCGCGCACGGCCTGCTGAGCCTGCGGCTGGACGAACACTCCCGGAGATGGAAGCTCTATGCAAACCGCTGGCCAAAACTCCGGCGGAAATTGGCACGGCACGTGCATTATGGCCAACGCAGTCCGGCACGACAATCGCCTCGGCAGGGCACACACAGGGCCGGCTGGCGCCGATAGTCAAGCGCCATGTTGGCCTCGCCTTTTCTGGCGGGCAGGCATGAGCCTCGGTCCAAGGAACTGGAAAACCCGGTAATGAGTTGCTTTTTGACAGGAGAAGAGCTGTGAAAGAAATGAGACTCTGGAAATCCACCAAAACGTGGGCCGCTGTGGCCATGGTGCCCTTGGTGCTGGCGGTGGCTGCCGCTGCCACACTGCCGGCGGGCGGCGACCAGTCGCAACGGGCGGCGGTAACCGGCTACGCCAAGAGTTTGTCGCAGGCCTTCCGCGATGCGGCCGAAGAGGTCCAGCCGTCGGTTGTGCTGATCAAGGCCGATGCGGTCATGCCGGTCCAGTGGCATGGGCACCGGGGCGGCGAGATGCCGAAGGGCCCCATGCAGGACAACCCGTTCGCAGGAACTCCCTTTGGCAACATTCCCGAGCTGCGGCGATTCTTCGAAGGCATGCCCGAGATGCCCCCGATTCCGGACCAGCCGCATGGCGAAAGCGGGATCGGCACCGGCGTGATCATCGACGCCAAGGGCGTGATCCTCACGAACAATCACGTGGTTGAGGGGCGCAAGGACGTGACAGTGCGTCTCCATGACGGACGCGAGTTCAAGGCCGTCGATATCCACACCGATCCCAACACCGATCTGGCGATCCTCCGCATCGAAGGAGCCAAGGACCTCAAGCCGGCAAGGCTGGGGGACAGCGACAAGATCGACGTAGGGGACTGGGTTCTGGCCCTCGGGCATCCATTCGGTCTGGAGGGCACAGTCACCTCCGGCATCATCAGCGCCAAGGGGCGCCCGATCGGGGCAGCGTCTCGGACCACGTTTCTGCAGACCGACGCGGCGATCAATCCCGGCAACAGCGGCGGCCCGCTCATCAATCTCGACGGCGAGGTGATCGGCATCAACACGGCCATCTCGTCGAGTTCGGGGGGCAACCAGGGAGTGGGATTCGCGATTCCCGTGAACCTTGCCAAGTGGGTGAGCATCGAACTGATGGACGACGGCGTGGTTCGCCGAGCCCAGTTGGGCGTGATGATCCAGCCGATGACCCCCGACCTGGCCGGCCAGTTTGGTATGCCCGCTCCGGAAGGGGTGGCCGTCACCGACGTGATGGACGGCATGGCGGGAGCCAAGGCCGGCCTGAAGACGGGCGATGTGATCCTCCAGTACGACGGCCACAAGGTGTCCACTCCCCGCGAGCTCCAAGAAGTGGTGGAACGATCCAAGATCGGGGCCAAACACGAGGTGAAGATCTGGCGGGCCGGCAAGGAGGAAACGCTCCAGGTCGTGCCGCTGGAGTCGAAGGACGAGGCGGAGAGCGGCAACGCCCTGAAACCGGAAGCAGCCCAGCCGGCCGCGTCGCGGCTGGAAACCCTCGGCCTGGAGGTCGAGACCCTGACGCCGGAGGTCGCAGGCCAGTTGAACCTGAAGGCCGATCATGGCGTAGTGATTACTGACGTAGCCTCCGGCAGCCCAGCCGATCGCGCCGGCCTGGAAAGCGGAATGGTGATCGTCGAGGCGGGCAGGCAGCCCGTCAAGTCGGTTGCCGACCTGAAGAAGGCCGTCGACGAGGCGAAAGACGGCGGCGTGTTGCTCCTGATCAAGTCGGAACAGGGGTCGCGATTCCTCGTTCTGAAGGCAGGGCAATAACCCAGCCGTCCGGGTGGCTGTCGACCGCTCCGCGAGCGACCTCCTCGCGGAGCGCAAGACGACCGCCGCGAGCGGGTCCGCAAGGACGGGTGTTCCTTGGGGCCCGGAATGAATGCCGGCTGGGGGCGAGTTCCAGCCGCCAGATCTTGTCTTGACTGCAATCGCTCAATGAATGGCTGTCCCGTGTTTGTCTGTGGCTCATCGCGGCAGAGCGCGATGGGTGCGAGCACGGGACAGTCATTTGTCGTGCGATACCTACTTCTCATCGGATGATGGATGCTTGCCTGAGAAACCGGGCTTCCGCGGGTTGCCCTGGTGCGTGGACGGTGCAGGCGTCGATCGAGAACAGGAAAGGGAGGACGACGATGGTAGCCGCACCCTCGGAGGCAATTCGCGAGTACCTGGCCGAAGTCGACAGGATTCCCATGCTCGCACGGGAGGATGAACTCGCAACGGCTCGCCGCATCGAACGGACCCGTGGTCAGTTGCGGGCGATCATTCTTGGAAACGGTTACGTGCTCAGGAGCCTTCTCCGGCAATTGAAAGACATCCGGGCGGGGACACTGAAGATCGAGCGGGTGCTCGATGTTCCATTCAACGACGTGGCGGCGAAGCGGCGGCTCGAGAAGACACTCGAGGGGAGCATCCGCCAGGCCGAAGCCCGCCTGGCCGCCGGCCGCAGGCAGCTTGACGGAGCGACGGCGCCAACCGCGTCGCTGGCACACCGGCGCCAGTCGGTCAGCCAAGGGGCGGGCAAACTCGAGGAGGCCGCCGCGGTGATCCAGCGGGTGGAGTGGCGCATGGAAGTCGTCGAACCCTGGATTGACCGGCTTCAACGGGCGCTGCGACTGCTGCAGAAGATTGCACGGGCTCGGCAAGCCCTCGGCGAGGGCGGCGGGACCGCGTGCAGGGCCGCTCTGAAGCGAAGGCGGCGCCAGCTCATTGCGATACTCGGCGAATCGCCCCGCTCGCTCGAGCGACGGATCCGCCTGGCGCGTCAATGCCAGCAGCAGTACCATGAGGCCCGGCAGTACCTGGCGGCAGCCAATCTGCGGCTGGTGATCTCGATCGCCAAGCGCTACCGCGACCGGGGCATCGGCTTCCTCGACCTGATCCAGGAAGGGAACAGCGGGCTGCTGCGGGCCGTCGACCGGTTCGAGAGCCAGCGCGGGCTGAAGTTCTCGACCTATGCCACCTGGTGGATCCGGCAGGGGATCAGCCGGGCCATTCGCGAGCATTCCCGGACAGTTCACGTTCCTTCCCAGAAGGCAGAGAAGGCGGCCAAGGTGCGGGCCACGCTGCACACCTTCGGACATGCCCACGGACACAGGCCCAATATCGAGGAGTCGGCCGTAGCCATGGGGGTGAGTTCCAGGGAGGCTGAGATGCTGCTTCGCATCGACGCACCCATGCTCTCGCTGAACCAACCCGACCCGAACGAGGAAGGGGAGTTCTCCCAGCTTCTTCCCTGCTCGGGATCGCACGATCCGGTTGCAGAGATGGACCACCAGATGCTTCAGGCGCGGATCAGCAAGGTCGTGAGCCGCCTCAACCGGCAGGAACAGGAGGTGATTCGCCGCCGTTTTGGCCTCGGACTGGACGACACCCAGACGCTGAAGGAGATCGGCACGTTTCTGGGAGTGACCCGGGAGCGGGTCCGCCAGGTCGAACAGGTCGCTCTCCAGAAGATCCGGGGCATGGTCGACGTGGGCTCGCTCGAGGGCTTCCTCGGGGTGGGCGTCGAGTAGCCCTTGGATCTGGTCGCGAGCCGGAAGCCTCTGGCTGTGGCGATGGTTGCCAAGCCGAGGCTCCGACGAGACTCTCGAATTGTCACATGCCTGGATAGAGCGTTTCATTGTAGAGAGTCGGGATTGCCGACGGGCGTGCGTTGGCGTAGATGCAGGCGCTGCGGCCGTTGAACAGGAGGACCTCGTCGCGGGAGTCTCCCCAGACATCGGCTGCAAGTCCATAGAAGTCGGCGGGTTGGTCGGGGGGGACCGTTTCGGGCGCGTAGACCATGGGGAAAGTATCGACCACGTTCCCCTGGCCGTCGTAGATGACGGCCGGGCGGCCTGCCCCCTGGCCGTAGACGAAGACTCCGTGTGGCGCGTCGTGGCCGAACCAATTGATACGGACCGTGGCGATGCACCACGCGCCCGGCTCCTGCTGCCGTTGCCAGATCTCCTTGCCGCTCAAGTCGTAGAGATACAGGATCGCCCAGGCGTTGCGATCTCGTTGATGCGTGGGAACCGGAGTGCGGTCAACAACCGCCAGCTGCATCTCGGAGTCGGTCCGGAACCGGCCGGCCACGACGTGTTGGGCCTCGCCGAGCGGGTGGTGCCAGAGTTGGCTTCCGTCGGCCGCCAGGCAGTGGATGCCGCCATTTCCGAACAAGAGGCGATACTTCCCGTCGCCTGGCCGCACAATGCAGCAGGCGTCTTGATGTGCTCCCTTGGAATCTGTTTCGAAAACGACCTTTCCGTCGTCATCGACCAGGGCAAAACCGACGAACGTCTCGTCCTTGCCATCCGCGTCGACGTCGGCGATGGCAGGAAAATGGCCGGTGGACCCGGCCCATTGCCAGAGCACCTTGCCTTGGTGTGTGACGCCCCACATGTTCCAGTAGCGATCCTTGACCACAAGATCTTCGCGCCGGCCGCGGCCGGTGAGATCGGCGAAGAGAAAGCAGTCGTCGGCAGGGGCTGGCACAGAGAGGGTGCTTTTTTCTTGGCCCGTTCTGCCGTCGAGAATCAGCATGGTGGCGTGGCCCTCGTAGCGGCTGGCCCTTTCTCGCACCCCGCCCGCGTAGGGAGGCTCCGCATATCGGGCCTGGCGGACGAAGAGTACCTCGTTCCGCCCGTCGGAGTCCCAGTCGTAGATCTGGACCGGAAGGTCGCTGTAGATCCGGCCGTTTTGCAGCCGGGGGGCTCCGGTCTGCCAAAGAACTTCCCCGAAGAGGGTGGTGGCCGTGAGGCAGGTGATCTCGCGGGTTCCGTAAACCGATTGCACGAAGAGGAGGTCGGGCGCCCCGTCGCCACTCAGGTCGCCGATCCTGATGGTCTCCGCGCCGAAGTCCTTCACGTCGATCCTGCTGACGAGGTGGCGCGTGGCCGGGGCTTCGGCATCTGCCGCATGAGCCAGAGTTGACTGAGACACAAGGACTGTTGACACAATGCATGCCGCTCGAATCCACATGGCTTCAGCTCCTTCACACTCATTCGTTGTGGCCGGTATCGTCCGAATCGGGATAGATCTCCGCCCGCTTCAGCGTGCTGGTGGCTGCACCTGAATCGGCAAGTGTCGTACCGTAGACGTATCTGGTGACCTGGTCGCCGGTGGCCGGATTCTTTGCGGTGAGGGTCGAGAGATTCCCGTCGGCATTGTAGGCCATTTCGACCGTGACGTCTTCATCCGGGTAGCCGGCGCTCACCACGTCGTCAACGTAATTCTGGACGGTTTTTGGAGCCGCTAACAAACCCACTGGCTGTGCACATCCATGCCCGTGGGAACCTCGTACGTTTTGTGAGGGCGTCTTACTATCCGTCCGGCGTCGTCGAGCTCCTGCCGGTCCTCGCGGCCTGCCGGATCGATCGTCTTGAACGCCTGGCCGGCGTCGTTGTACTCGGTCGAGGTGACCAGGATCGTGTCGGAACGCGTCGGAACGCTCGAGGGGCGAGTGACCGTCTTGCAGCCGTCGGCCACGAAGTCGGCCAGCGAACGGGCCAGGTTCCAGGCCTGCCGGACCAGCGAAGGCGGATGGCCGGGGCCGCCGGGCCCTGGCGGCGAGGTGTTCGGCAGCGGATGCGCTGCTCGGGTGTCCGGCACGTCGGGTGTGCGTGGCACGGACATGCTCGGGGGATGGTTGGACACCTGGATCAGTGTCGGGGAAGGTTCGGGCATGGGAGTCCTCCTTAGGTTGGTGGTGGGTGAGGGTTACGGACAATTGACCGCCAAGGCCCCTCGGCCTCCGCGGTTTCACGGTTGGGTGAAAACAACAAAAAAAGCCCGTCGCCGGAAACGAGGTGTTTCCGATGACGGGCTCTTTCAATACCGGGCGGCGAGGCCCGGCTTGTCTTGATACCCTGTCGGGATCGTCAGGTTGTCACTTGCTACGGCGGCAATTAAACACGATGGTCAGAGAATTTTCAACAGCTCATTGGAACGCCCCCCTGAAGACGGAATCACCGGCCAAGCGGGGGGCGCTGCAATCGGGCAGGGTGACGCTGTTCAGGTGTGCCGCTCGTGGCACTTGTTGACG
>CAZLWV010000028.1:63057-64028 GCA_964563135.1 uncultured Planctomycetaceae bacterium | reverse complement strand
CCGTACTGCGGAGGTCATTCGCAGCCGTCAGCCCAAAGCGCGGTTCATGCTGGCGGCCGGAGGGGCGTTTGACATTGCTTTTGTGGAGCAGATGCTCACATGGCTTCGCGACCACGACAAGCTCTCGCTGTGCAACGAGGTCGTCTACCATCCCTATTCGTACAACCCCGACGACAGCTACGCCAAGGTGGCCGAGCTGCGGCAGTGTGTCCGTTCGTTCTCCCCCGAGATCATCCTTCGCCAGGACGAGAATGGCGTGCCCTCGCGTGCCGGTTCCTTCGGGGCGGTGTCGAAATACAACTGGAGTGAACTGCGGCAGGCCAAGTGGGCCACTCGCCGCCTGCTCGGCGACCTCGGACACGACATCCCCTCGTCGTACTTCTCGATCTGCGACATGGCCTATCTGGTCCGCCAGGGCACCCGCGGCGATTCGGATCTCCGCGACGAGCAGGCCAACCTGGAAGTCCTCGTGAACTCCAAGGGGCTCCTGGAAATCAACCCCGACCGGACGATTCACCATGCCAAACAGGCCTACCAGGCCGTCCAGCACATAACGGCGGTCTTCGACAATCGCTTCCAGCGAAACCCGGATTTCCAGGCGAAGCTTTCCGGCGGTTCCGAAGGATCGGAATACGCGGTTTTCGGTTACCGCTGGCCGGAAGGCGCCCAACTGATCACCCTGTGGCGCAGCAGTGACACCCCCGGCGCGCGTCCCGAACTGGAATCGGTGAAACTGGCGGTTGCGAAAGGTTCCTTCAAGAATCCGGTCTGGGTCGACATGGTTTCCGGCAGCGTCTACCGGTTCGACGATGCTCTCTGGAGGGCCGATGGCGAGGGCTGCGTCTTCCTTCGGCTCCCGGTCTATGATGCTGCCGTGGTTGTGGCCGAACGTGTTGTGCTCGGCGACCTCCTCCCGGGCGACTGAATCCTGCTGATCGAGCACATTCTGGCGGCTTCAAGGAGATGGCCCA
>CAZLWV010000028.1:45366-63047 GCA_964563135.1 uncultured Planctomycetaceae bacterium | reverse complement strand
CGCCAACCGTGAAAGGATATCTGGTCCGTTGTTGAAAAGCCGATTTCCTTTGCGACGGTGCGGAGGTCGGCGATCCAAGCAGGATTCTCCCGCGGTTTGCCGGGGATCCTTACGGAGGTGTGCCGAAATCGTGGCTGGCCTTCACCAGCATCTGCAGGTTCTCCGGCGCTACCCGCGGCGACACGGAACACGCACTCGAGAGGATATACCCGCTCCCCGGAGAACCTGTTTTCAGGCGATGAAGGGCGTCGCGGTAGACCTGTTCCGGGGTCGCCTCCAGCAGGGTGTGCACGGGATCGACGTTGCCTTTGAAGAATAGGCGGTCGCCCACCCGCTTCTTCGCATCGGCCAGATCGACGCTCCCAAGGGGCGGCGGGTCGAGCGTGTCGATTCCGTCGATTTCCGAATCGGCCATCAATTCGAGGCGGTCGCCGATGTCCCCGCAAGTGTGGGTGTAGACAAACACACCTTCGGCCTTGATCCGCCGGACCACCTCGGTCTCGTACGGCAGGACGAACTGCTGATACTGCCGGGGCGAGATGAATCCGCCGCCCGCGAAGGCCGACGAGATCAGCACCGCATCGACGCCCCGGCGGGCCTGCCGCACGCCCAGATCGGCTGCTCCCGCGGTGTAAGCCTCCAGGATCGCCTCGACACGCTGCGGTTCGTCGAGCAGATACATGAGCGCCTGCTGGTAGCCAAAAAGCTCCATGAGTTGGGTGAATGGCGAGAACAGCTCGCTGTGCACCGAGAGCCGGCCGCCGACCTGCTCCAGCACCAGGTCGATCGTGCGAAAGAAATAGTCGGGCCAGTAGTCGTTGCGTGCCGGTTCGTAGGGCTCCAGTCCGAAATAGAAAGGATACTTCAACCCTCCGAGGCCGTGCGGGTCATCGTAATACAGCACCGCCGGGTCGACTTCGTCGATCGTGGGCAACCGCCGCGGAGTCTTCGGAGAGTGGTGCACGTTGTCGTCTGCCGGACAACGGGCATGATCACCGCCCAGGAACCAGAGTGTTTGTCCGCCGTCTTCGGCCGTCTCGATCCGATCCACGACCCTCATCCAACCGGGATCGGTCCCGGGCAGGTTGATGAGCACGCCGTCGAACTGATACCGATCGGCCAACTCGACAAGCGCCCGGGCGAATCCCTCGCTGGTGAACCAGAGTTCGGCCGGCTTCACGTCGGTGTGGAGCAGGTAGTGGCCGATCGCCAGTTGACACATGACCGGCACACGATCGACCGGCTGGTGGGCCATGGCGGCCCGCATTCGCGACTTGGAGTTCATGGTAGTTTCTTACCTTGCGGCTGAAGAAAGGAGATTCTTCAGCACCGACGCCATCACCTGCGAATACTCCGGCTCCGTCTTCCGCACGACCCGGACATTGCTGTCTTGCATCTGGAAATCGGCGCGAAAGACAGGCGAACCGGCCAGTGGTACGTGGAAAGACACGGTTTCTTTGGTGCCGTCGGCAAACTCAATTTCCAGCCGGTGCGGCCCGGACGCCCAGAATGAGAACGTCAGCAAGAGCGCGTCGTTTTCAGGTTCCAGCTTGAGCAGCCAGCGGTCGGGATTAAGAGCGTCGAGCCACACACCATCGCGGGGTCCGGCGAGGGTCGCCTTCTGAATCGTCTTGTCCTTCGGCAGTCCCTCGATGCGGACCATGCAGTCGGGCTCCCCGTCCGGCTCCCACGCCTTCCTGCCGAGGCGGTCCTGCATCTGTCCAAGACAGGTCGTGGTGATACCTGCTTCCGTTACGCGGTTCGGGACCCGATCGATCGCCAGTCGGACCGGCAGCATGCGGTAACACTCGAGTGCAACCGCGTCAGTGCGGGGCGGTTTTGGCAGGGCCTCGTAGCCCTTGTCGGTGCGGTAGATCTTCCTCCCCGCCAGGTCGAGGAACGAGGCCGTACACCACATGTTGCGCGGGCCCTCGGGAGGCGGGTACTGG
Source organism: uncultured Planctomycetaceae bacterium (assembly GCA_964563135.1). GTDB lineage: Bacteria > Planctomycetota > Planctomycetia > Pirellulales > Thermoguttaceae > JAAYAY01. The sequence goes on along the minus strand of CAZLWV010000028.1, from coordinate 61,098 downwards.
CCGGCCAGGAAGGAGATTGGCTCGGCCGTGGAGCGACTGAGCGCATAGGCAAAATAAGCCCGCAGGGGCGCCGCGGCCGAGCCGAGCACCGCAGGCTGGTCGACGACGAAGTGCGTAAAATAACCCTCCCGCCCGTAGCAAGGATACCACTGGATCGGCAGATCCGAGAGCAGGATCCGCCGGTAGGCATGCGGGTCGAGGCGGACGTTCCATTCTTCCTGAGAACCGTCAGGCCCGGTGCCTGCATTGACGTAGATGGCCCGCACTTTCTCACGCAGCAGGTCCGGCTGGCGGTTGAAGGCGGCCGCCACATCGACCAGGCTTCCCACGGTGAAGATGCAGACCTTCTCCTTCGAACTCCGCAGCACGGAGAGGATCCTGCTCGCCGCCTCCTGGGTCGCCTCGGGCTGGTCCGTCGCGGGATCGTCAGCCGACTTCAAGGCGCGCTCCAACCCGGTCACGCATGGAACCGACCTGCCGGTCAGATGCTCCAGTTGCTGCAGAGCGACACGCCCCGGTGCCTTGCCGGCCTCCTGGTAGCTCCGCTTCTGGCGGATATTGACCATGTCGATGATGACGCATTTGACCTCCAGTTCCGGCAGCGCATAGAGGGTCGCCAGGTCGTAGTGGTCGTCCGGATCGTCGTGCGGGTGGTAGAGATCGGTGGAGTAAATGACGGGCACGGCGGCTGGGCAGGCCGCCGCAAGAACGGCCAGGAGTGCGAAGGTCAGGACGATATGCGGCATGGTCGACTCCTCAGGCAGTCTACCACTCGGCCGCAGCCCGGCCATAGCGCCGGGTTGCGACGATTGTCGGCAAGGTACCCAAATCGGGTTGCGTGACTCCCAGAATGGGCCATCTCCTTGAAGCCGCCTCCCGAAGGGTGGCGGCGGAGTCTGGATCTCCAGGAATCGTGCCAGTCGATTCAGAATGGCGAACTTCATCACTTCGTTCCGTGCAAGGCCCGACACGGTCGGTCCGATGCTGCCGAGTGCCAAGCCGACGGAGATGCTCAGGCCCAAACACAGGCTCCGCCGCCGGCGAAAAATGCCTGGCGATCGGGCTGTTGACCGAAACGTGCACCAGCGCATGGGCGAGCGACACCGGCAAACCGAGTCGGAAAGCGGAGCGGCTCAACATCGGTTGCTCCGCTCCACCAATCGCGCCAGCAGCTCGGCTGCGCCTCCTCCGTCGATCGCCTCGGCGGCGCGTGCGGCGCAGGCGGGCAGCGAGTCGCATTTTCCCACGGTCCACAAGGCAGCGGCTGCGTTGGCCACGACAACGTCGCGGGGCGGACCCTTCTGGCCCGCCAGGATCCGCCGGATCAGCTCGGCGCTCTCGGCCGGCGTTTCCACCAGCATCGACTGGCTGGAGCTGGTGGCCAGCCCGAAATCGCCGGGCGTCCAGGTGAATTGTCTGAGCTGCCCGCCGCTTGCCTCCGTCACCTCCGTGCTCGCACCAACGGTCACCTCGTCCAACCCGTCGGTGCCGTGCACGACCAGGACCCGGTGGGAGCCTAACAGCGCCAGCGCCTCAGAGAGGAGCGGTCGCAGGTGGGGTTTGCCGACCCCGAGCAACTGGTAGGGGGCACCGGCGGGATTGGCCAGCGGGCCCAAGATGTTGAAGATCGTGGGCGTGGCAATCTTCTTGCGGACCGGACCGACATGTTTCATGGCCTGATGCAGCAGCGGGGCAAAACAGAAACAGATCCCCAGTTCCTCAAGGCAGGATTCGACCAGCTCGACGCTGGCTTCAATGTTCACTCCCAGCGCCGCCAGGACGTCGGCCGAGCCGCTCTTGCTGGTGAACCGGCGGTTCCCGTGCTTGGCAACCGGCTGCCCGGCGGCGGCCGTCACCAGGGCCGCCGCTGTGCTGATGTTGAAGGTTCCCGAGCCATCGCCCCCTGTCCCAACCACGTCGATGATGTCCTCCCGCACCGTGTGGATCGGGGTCATGTGGAGCCGCATCGCTGCTGCAGCCCCCGCTACCTCTGCCACCGTTTCTCCCTTTTCGTGCAGGCCGACGAGCAGGCCGGCAATTTCTTCTTCGGCGCAGACCCCATCCATGATCTGTCCGATCGCCTCGGACATTTCTTCCATGGTAAGGTTCTCGCCTCGCTGCACGCGTGCGACGATCGGTTTGATCATGCTGGTCCTCTTTTGCGTCACGGGCGGTGATTCCGAGCCTTCCGCCCGTGACGACGGGCTTATCGCGGGGCAAGGGAAACGCTGAGGCCGGTCCATCGGCGAGAGCGGTTCTACCCTGACCTCAGGAGATTTCCTTCCCTAATCCGACCCGACACGCGAGGAATGGCTGGAGAGAAGCCAGCCATTTTAGCGGGCAGGGATACTGAGGCAAACGGCTGGCAGGGTCTCGTTCTGCGATCTGTTTATTTTCTATTTTATCCAAACTTCCCAGGCAAGAGCTTTCAGAGCGCTCCCCTTGTCGCAGCGCGCCGGGTCCTCTACAATCCCCGCGTAGCTGCAAACCGTCCGTGCGACGCGGGATACGAGGATTCGGATGCCAAAAAAGGTGATTTTGGACCTCGACCCTGGAATTGACGACGCCCTGGCCCTCTGCATGGCGCTTTTTGATCCCGGGCTCGATGTGATAGCCGTGACGGCCGTTGCCGGCAACGTGTCGCCCCAGGTCGCCACGCGCAATGTCCAGGCCCTGATCGAGCAATTGGATCCTCCCAAATGGCCCCGTCTGGGCGTGGCCTCTTATGCCGACAACGGGCTGCCGGTCGATGGCCGCCACCTGCACGGGATTGACGGACTGGGAGGCGTTCGGCTGGATGTGGCCGAACTGCGAACACGGCATCCTTCTGAGAAGATCATCTGCGACGAGGTTCGCGCCAATCCGGAGGAGGTGACGATCGTTGCCCTCGGTCCGCTTACGAACATCGCCCGCGCCTTTCAGCGCGATCCGGAACTTCCGTCCCTCGTCGGGCGATTAGCGATCAGCGGGGGGGCGGTGGCGGTGCCCGGTAATATCACGCCGGCGGCCGAGTTCAATTTCTACTGCGACCCCGAATCGGCACGGGCTGTTGTCCGCTCGCTCTGCACGAAGACCCTCGTGCCGCTGGATGTCACCAACCGTGTGGTTTTGTCGTACGACTTTCTGAATCAGCTTCCGTCGGAAACGACCAAGGTGGGTGCCCTGCTGCACCAGATCTTGCCGCCGGCGTTTCGCGCGTATCGCCAGCAGTTCGGTCTGGAGGGGATTCACGTCCACGATTCGGTGACCCTCATGGCGGTTGCCCATCCGGAACTGTTTACCACCAGGGAAATGGCCGGCGATGTGGAGACACGGGGCGACCTGACGATGGGGGCTACGGTCTTCGATCGGCGCCGTGTGCCCGCATGGCGGTACAATCTCGAGGTTGCGATGGAGATGCAGAAGGACGATGTCATCCGTGAACTGATCGCCGGCCTGGTCAACTCCGGCCGGCTGACCAGCCGCAACCGGTTCGAAGTCTGATACCCGTCCTTTCTCACTCGCCGCCCCGATTCATCAAAGACTTGGAGGATGCACGTGTCTGTTTTCGTTCGTTGCCGATTTGTGTGGATCATGGTTTGGGCAATCGCCGTGTCGGCAAACGCGTTGCCGGTCGCCGGGGCGGAATCGGCCGTTACCAGCGAGGTTGTTGGGCAGGAACCCGAGAGGCTGTTGCTCTGGCCCGGCCAGGCGCCTGTTGGCGATGGCAAGTCCGAGGCGGCGGAAGTCTTCATCACGGTCCATCGGCCCGCCCCGGCCAAGGCCAACGGTGCAGCGCTCGTCATCTGCCCGGGGGGCGGATATCGGGGGCTCGTCACGGGCGCAGAAGGGCACGGGATCGCCGGCTGGCTCGGCGGGCATGGCATCGCGGGGATCGTGCTGGAATACCGGATGCCGGAGGGGCGGGCCTTTGTACCGCTCCTGGATGCACAGCGCGCGATCCGCACCGTCCGATCGAGGGCCAGCCAGTGGGGCATCGACCCGCAGCGCATCGGCATCATCGGGTTCTCGGCGGGCGGGCACCTGGCGTCGACGGCCGGCACCCATTTCGATGGCGGCAAGCCCGAAGCTGCCGACCCGGTTGAACGAGTGAGCTGCCGCCCGGATTTCGTCATCCTGGTGTACCCGGTGGTGACGATGGGTACGCAGACTCACGGCGGGTCGATGCGCAACCTGCTCGGCTCGGATCCGAAACCGGAGATGCTGGAGCTGTTCTCCAGTGAGAAGCAAGTGACCGCCCAGACACCGCCGATGTTCCTGGCCCACGCCCAGGACGACAAGGTGGTGCCGCCGGCTCACAGCCAGATGCTCTACGACGCACTGAAGGCGCACGACATAGCCGCAGAGTACCTGAAACTGGCCAGCGGCGGCCACGGACTGAGCGGCTATCAAGGGCCCATGTGGGATGCCTGGCAGACGCGTTCGCTCAAGTGGCTGGCCGAACAGAAGATGATTCCCGAGACCGACGCCCAGTAGCCTTGCGGAACCGTTTTCTTCCTCCCTGGCAGCCTGGCGCTAAGCCAGGGAGGGGGCAATCTGGTCGAGAAGCCTGCCCCAGGAGGCCCCCAGCCATGGACGCCGTTTCTCGCCGCTTGATGCTGAAACGATCTGGAGTGAGCCAGGTTGGAGCCGCTGGAGTATGGGCTTCCGCGTGCAGGTGGATGCCGCAGACGCCCTCGAACGTCTTCCCTTTTGCACGGCCGGCGACTACGCTGGCGGTGGATGCCTCGTCGCGCAGCCGATCCTCACCACCGATCCAGGAGCAACCATCATGAACCCGAACGATTCGTCCTTGAACTCGATTTCGCGGCGCGACTTTGTCAAGTGGGGCGGCAAGCTGGCCGGCGGTTCGGCTCTGGCGGCCATGGCCATTCCGCGGGTCCATGCGGCCGAAGACAACACGATCCGCCTGGCGCTGATCGGCTGTGGGGGTCGAGGCTCGGGGGCCGTGGCCAACGCCCTGAGTGTTCCCAACGGCAACGCCAAACTGGTGGCGATGGCCGATGTGTTTCCCGAGCGACTTACCTCGGCCCAGAAGAACCTGGCCCAGGAATTCGGTGCGGCTATCGACGTGCCCCAGGACCGCCAATTCCAGGGCTTCGACGCCTATCGCAAGGCGATCGACTGCCTGCGGCCCGGCGACGTAGCCCTGCTGACGACCCATTCGGCCTTCCGGCCGGTGCACCTGGAGTACGCGGTGGAAAAGGGTGTGAACGTCTTCATGGAGAAGAGTTTTGCTCCCGATCCGGTTGGCATCCGCCGGATCGTGAAGGCCGGCGAGGCGGCCGAGAAGAAGAACCTCAAGATCGCGGCCGGACTCATGTGCCGGCACTCGCCCGCTCGTCAGGCGCTGATTGGCAAGATCCGCGACGGCCAGCTCGGCGAGGTGCTGCTGATCCGCGCCTACCGCATGGATGCCGGTGGCGGCCCGCCGCTGCGCAAGCCGGACGAGAATGAGCTCATGTATCAGATCCGCCGCGCGCCCTGGTTTCTCTGGGGTTCCTCGGGACGGTTTATCGGCCTGATGGTCCACCAGATCGACGAATGCTGCTGGCTCAAAGACTCCTGGCCGGTGAGCGCCCACGGCGTGGGCGGCCGGATCGCCAACAGCCCCGACTCAAGCGAGAACTTTGACTCCTACTCGATCGAATACACGTTCGCCGACGGGACCAAGGCCATGGTGGTGGGGCGGTATATCCCCAACTGCTACAACGATTTTGCCACGTTTGTGCATGGCACGAAGTGTGCCGCCCAGTTTTCGGGCAATATCCACGCCCCCACGGTGCAGACCTATAAGAACCAGGTGGTTGCCCCCGACAATGTCGACTGGAACTACGGCTACAAGGAAACGAAATCCTGGTCGACGAGGTTCCGCGGGGCCGAGAGCCCCTGGCAGGAAGAATGGAACGTGCTCCTGGCGGCGATTCGCGAGGACCGGTCGCACAACGAAGCCCGTCGCGCGGCCTACTCGGACCTGGCCTCCATCATGGGCCGTGCCGCGGTGCATTCGGGCCGGATCATCACGTGGGAAGAGGCCCTCGCCTCGAACTTCCAGTTCTGCCCCAACATCGACACGTTGGACGAGAACAGCGAGCCCCCGATGAAAGCCGACTCTGAAGGTCGCTACGCTCCGCCGATCCCCGGCGCGTGGACGGAGATTTAGGAAGATCCGGCCTTCTCGGTCACGACCTCAACCTTTCCCCAATAGGCGGCTTCCCAGCTCCAGCCGTCGGGCTGGTTGACAAGTTCGACCGGGACGGTCTTTCCCCCATGGGCCGTCAGTTCCACTTCGATCGTCGCCCAACCCGTTTCCGGCGAGACCGTCTGCTCGAGCACCGCTTCGCCCGACAGCTTCACGATCAACCGGAAATCGCCGCGATTGTCGCTGGCAACGAGCGCCCGTAGAAAGGTCCTTCCGCTGGCAGGCACCTCGACCTGGCGGCTGAGCGAGCAGCCCACCTCCTTGTTCAGCGGATGGGTCATGAACACGTTCTCGCGCCCGAGGTACTCCCCCCGCAGCCCCGGATCCATATCCGGGCCGCAGTTGGTCATCTTCCAGCCCGGCGCGACCTTTTGAAGATCGGCCTGCTGCTGCTGTGCGGCACTCAAGGCCTCGATCTTGGCCTTTTCTTCTTCCGTGAAGACGCTTCGCGCCGCAGGACCGGCCTGCCAGCACTGCTCCAGCCGGCTCGGTTTCGGTTTCACAACCGGGATCACGAGCACGTCGCCTTTGGCTGTCTCCTCGATCCGCCCGCCATACTTGACGACCGCCTGGCGTGCCAGTTTCTCGCAGACTTCGACGAGCGCCGGGAAGTTGTAGGCCGTGTGGCTGAAAACGCCTTCCGGATTCAACTGCGATACATACTCGGGAGCCATCTTCGACTGCCCCACCGTGGTGCACAGCACTCCACCGGCGTTGGAGGGATTGCAGTCGGAATCCTGGCCGCAGCGCATCGAGACGGCAATCGTGGCATCGAGGTTGCGATTTCCGTAAAGCAACCCCATGACGATGTAGGCCCCGTTGATCTTGGCGTCGATATTGAACGGGTCCTGCGGTCCGCCGCAGGAGAACTTGCGGTATGCCGGGTTCCGCTGATACTTCTCCTCGATGAGTTGCCACGTCTTCTGCCAGTCATCCGGATTGGCCTTCCACCAGGCGAGCGTGTCGCGAACACACTCGGCATACTGGCTCTCCGCCGGGATGCACGCCAGGCCGGCCTCGACGATCCTGGCCGGGGCGTCCTCGAAGAAGGCCTCGGCATACATCCCGCCCACGAACTGGCCGCCATAGAGGCCGTCTCCGTAGTTCATCAGCCGTCCGAACTTCTCGCCCAGTTCGATCACCGCGTTCGGCATGCCCGGCGCGATCAATCCGGAGAAATCGGCTTCGATCTGGTAGTCGATGTCGTCGGCATGCGAGTTGAACTTGGGATGACCGGAGTCGGGCGGCGCGATTCCGCCGCGCAGGTTGTCGCGTCCCGCCTTGTTGGCATGCCAGAGGGGGTAACCGCTGTTGGCGAAATCGATCCCCGCCTGGCGAATCGGACAATCCAGCCCGTGGAGTTCCATCGTCCGCAGAAACGTCATCTCCACATAGATGTCGTCCTGGCGGAACTGATTGACCATGTCCGGCGTCCATCGGGGCACCTGGTCCTCGGGAATGATCTCCCCCTTGTACTTGAACTCCGTCGGCGCTCCCCAGCCCACCCCGACCATCTGCCCGATCCAGCCGGCGGCCATGCGGTCGCGGTATTCGGACACGGGAAGGCGGCGGAACTCGTCTGCGGTAGCATGTCCACTGAGCAGTGCACCCAGGCTGGCTGCCAGGATCCAGGGACCGATCGAGTTGTTCACGAAAACCAGTTTCACGATTCACCTCCGTCAATGTCGTCCAGGTTGCCGCCGGTCGAACGCCTCGCCATCCCGCCTACTGTCCTCGCACACTCATCTTCAGCGAGTAGAGGCCTCGTCTGGCCGTGATGAACAGCGTCTTGCGATCCTTCCCGCCAAAGCACATGTTGGCGGGCGCCTCCGGCACGTCGATCTTGGTCAGCGCCTTGCCGTCCGGACTGTACACGTGGACGACGTCTCTGGCCAGGTACAGGTTTCCCCTCTCATCGAGAGTCATCCCATCCGAACCAACCTCCGCAATCACCTTGCGATCGGCCAGCTCCCAGCCCGAGCGGATCTTGTACACATAGGTCTTCCCGCCGCCGGCATCGGCCACGTAGAGCAGCTTGCCGTCGGCCGAGCCGACCACCCCGTTTGGCTTCTGCAGATCGTCGATCACCCGTACCAGGTCTTTTCCGCCGGGCGGAAGGTAGAATACGTAGAATCCATTCTGCTCGATTTCCAGGTCCTGACCGTAACGGGGATCGCTGAAGAAGATTCCTCCCTTCGGATCGATCCAGAGATCGTTGGGACTGTTGAGTCTCTTCCCCTGGTAACGTTCCGCCAGCACGCTCACCGTACCGTCGGGGGCGATCGAAGTCAGACGGCGGTTCTTTCCTTCGCAGGCAACGAGGTTCCCCTTCGTGTCGAAATAGAGCCCGTTAGCCCCACCGGAATTCTCTCGAAACGTCGTCAATTGCCCATCCACCGACCATCGGTGGATGCGATTGTTGGGAATATCCGAGAAATACACGTTCCCTTCGGCATCGCACGCCGGGCCTTCCGTGAATTGGAATCCCCCGGCGAGCTTTTCGACCACAGCCCCCGGCGCAACGACGTCGGCTGCCAGGAGTGGGAAGCTGACAACGGCGATTGCCAATCCGACCATACCAGGCAGCAGTTCTCGACGCGACATGACGGCCTCCATCCGGTTGGAATCTGGCGCGGGTCCCTGTTCGCTCGTCCTCAAGGTCGCGACGGGGGCCCGGTTCCACTTCTCCAGTTTGGCTTCAAGATAGCCGCAACATCGGAGCGTCGGCAAGTGGCGCCAGCTTGCCGCCTGCCGGCATATCCCGCGCGCGGCCGCAGACGAGCGAGCATCCAGGGCGGCCCCGTGCCAACGGCCTGCCGTTTTTCCGTCCGGCGCACGATGCGCCGGGCCCGCGGGGTGTCCGAACCAGAACTGGCTCGGCAGTCTCAAGTCGTTGCCTCATAGGCGTTTAACGCAGCGGGGCTTGCCGCGGGCGCCGCCCTGGTGAGAATGACATTCTCAGCGGATCGTGAGCGCTCTGGAACAAAGTCTGGATCAATAGTCCTCCCCACTGAATGGCGAAAAGGAAGAACCGATGCTCAGTTCGAAGATGGAAGCGGCTCTCAACAGTCAGATCAACGCCGAGTACTACTCCTCCTACCTCTACCTCTCGATGGCGGCCTATTTCGACTCGATCAATCTGTCGGGTTTTGCCAACTGGATGCGAATCCAGCAGCAGGAGGAGTTGCTCCACGCACTGAAGTTCTTCGACTTCGTTGCCGAGCGCAGCGGGCGAGTGAAGCTCACCGCCATCGAGGGCCCGGAGACGCAGTGGGCAAGCCCGCTTGCCGTGTTTGAAGCAGTCCTGGCCCACGAACAGCACGTGACCGGCCTGATCAACAAGCTCGTCGACCTGGCGTTGGCGGAAAGCGACCACGCCACGAACAATTTCCTTCAATGGTTCGTGGCCGAACAGGTCGAGGAAGAATCCGCGGCCGACCGGGTGCTTCAGCAACTGCGATTGATGAAAGACGCGCCCGGCGGGCTGTTCATGATCGACCGCGAACTGGGACAGAGGGTGTTCGCGCCACAAGGCGACGCTGTCTGAAGCCCGCTTCGGAGATGTCCCCGACGCGGAGTGGCCGCGTTTATCCGTCGCCGCGAACGAACTGGCTCAGGCTCTGACGCAGGTCTTCGCAAACCTTGCGCCAGCCCGGTTCGTCCTGCCAAGCGGCGGGCTCACAGGCCGCCGCCAAGACGGATTCCTCGGTCGGCGGCTGTGCGGCGAGAGTGATGCGTCGGCAGCAATGGCCATCGTGCCAGTGCGCGCAATTGCGTCCATCCTGCTTGGATGCGTAGAGCGCCGCGTCGGAGCGGCCGACCAGGGATTTGCTGTTCTCGCCCGGCATGATCAGTGCCGCTCCCACGCTGATTGTTACAGGAATCCGAACCTGCTGGACGCAGATCGGCGCTGCCTCGACGGCGCTGCGCAATCGTTCGGACGCTGCCACCAGGGACTCGACAGAAGAGTCAGGAAGCACCACGGTGAACTCCTCACCGCCCGTCCGGGCCACGAGGTCGGCCTGCCTCGCCGCCCGGCGGATCACCGCGGCCACAGCCTTCAGAAGCTCGTCGCCCGCCGGGTGTCCCCAGCGATCGTTGACGTTCTTGAAATGGTCGACGTCCACATGGATCAGGCCGTATCGGATTTCGTTGCGTTGGTACAGGGCCGCTTGCTGCCTCAGAAAATCGTCGAAAGCCCGCCGGTTCGGCAGCAACGTCAGCGGATCGGTTCTTGCCGCCGCCATGTGCGATTGGATCTCGCGCTCCTTGCATTCAAGGAGCTGCTCGGAGTGGTGGAGCTGGTCCTGGAGCCGCTCGTTGATTTGAATCACCTGCGACACGGAGCGAAAGATCACTGCGGCCAGGCTGTCCTGATCGCCGGGCTCGTAAGAGAGCTGACCATGAAGCCGCTGGATCTCCGTCTGGTGTTCGTCGACCTGGCCGTGGACATCGCGGATCATGCCGTGCACGTCTTGCGCCAGCCGGTGGAGCTGCGATGCGGCTGCGGCATACGGCTCTCGTCCGGCCCGACGGGCCCACGACCAGCCGATCACCACTCCGGCAAACAGTTGCAGGAGTCCGAGCCCCATTCCCAGCCAGATCGCAGTCAACGTCGTACCTCTTCTCGTCCTGATCCCTGTCGGGCGTTTCTCGAGGGAAATCCCGCGTCCCTCGCGACTCCTCAAGATTAGCCCATACTGGGGCCCAGTCCGGAACGGTTCCTCCGGAGTGGACACAGAAACCGCGCAACCGGTACGATCGGCCCCGATGGGACAACTGGGGTTCCGGACGCAACGTCCGTTCCTGATTCTGCGGTGGGTCCGGACGGGCGGCAGCGCCGGCTGGCTGGATGTCAGAATCGCAGCCGTTCTGGAACCAGGTCGCGAATCCGGCCGAGGAATTTGCCCGACTCCTTCTTGTCCTCGTCCTTCGGTTGCGGAGGCGGAACAGGCTGTTGGGGCGTCTGGGCGACTGCGGGCTGCGGGCTTTCGAACGGAGGCACGTGTTCCAGGAGAAACCGCGGCCAATAGCCCTCGAGAATCCGGATGCATTGCGGCACCTGCCGTCCCAGCAGGGTTGCCCGCGCTGAATGCACGGTCTTGATCAGGGCAATCTGTTCCTGCTGGGCCGAGAAGTCGAGGGCGTCGAGCTGCACGTCGTCGATCCAGACTTCGCCTTGTCCGACGAGTTGCAGATGAAGTCTCAGCGTCTCGAGGCCCTGCTCGGGCACGTCGGGAATGTAGATCTCCGCGGGGCGCGGCCCCCAATCGTTGCCGATCTCCTGAACCTGTCCCAGCCGGTAGAACGTTTTTCCGTCATGCTCGCCGAGAACTCCCACCTGCAAACGCAGTCCGGACGCGGGACTGCTCGATCGGGCCCAGAGCCTGACCGTCAGGCGGCCCGTCTTGGGAGCTTTGAAGGGAGAGCTCATCACGGAAGGCGGCTGCTCGGCGCCGGCGAGCCGCAAGGAAGCCTTCCCACTACGGCTCTGGGTCGCGTCGACCTCGACATTGGCCTCGCTGCCCCGCCGGATACTCCAGCCGGGAATCTGCCCCGCATCGAGCACGCCGGCCTCGAATCCGGGATTCTCCATCCCCTCCAATACCCGCAACCGGGAGAGGGAAACGCGGCGATTCTCCAGGTCCGAGACCTTCGCCTCCAGCGCACGTTCGATCTCGGGCGACCAGTTGGCCGACGCCTCGGCGACATCCACCTGATGCGAAGGCAAGCAAGCACCGATCGCATCGTATGCGTCGAGCTGAAGGTCCCAGTAACAGCCCTGGGCGTCGGCTCGCAGGGGCGGCACCTGGCGCATTCCGGTCAGTTCTTCCAGCCCACAACCGTTGGGCACGCGAAGGCGGATCCGCGCCGTGACCGGGAACCCCGCCTCGTTCACTACCAGCAGGTACGTTGCATCGGCGTGCCGGACAAAGCGAACCGTCAGCGGCTCGCTCGAACCGCCGGCAGCCGCCGATAGAGCGCGATCAGGTCCCGCAACGCCTCTTCCTGGCCCAGCGGGATCCGCAGGCCGCCGTCGACCGCGATCGTCGGGTCGAAACGCGCCATTGCCCTCACAAGACGGCGCCGGTTCTGGGCGGCCGAGGGAATGGCCTGAGTCGTCAGGCGGGTCCGGCTGCTGGGCTGGAACGGGCTGAGACGATCGAAGGAGGCAAGCCAGGTTTCTTGCGGTTGATGATAGAACAGGGCACCGGTCGCCCCGTAGCGCGAAGCCAGGTCCTCCGCGTTGCGCATGCCTTCCAGTTCCAGCGCCACCGCCTGATTCGCCAGAGACGTCCAGGGCAGCACCGTTTCGCCAAACAGAAGCACTGGACCTTCCGCAGCGGAGAACTGTTGTGGATCGATGCCCACCTGTTTCATCGTCCGATCGAGCGTGAGCCGGCGGGGGAGAGTGGGCCGGAGCATCTGCTGCATCGCTTCGCCTTCGAACATCCTTGCACCGGCCAGGTAAAGCCGTGTGTCGGGCCGCTCGGACGAAAGTTCCTGGTGCGCCCGCCGATAGAATGCTGCGACCTGCTCGGCTCGCCACGCCAGCCATGCCGTTTCTGCCTGGGGCGAGGCCTGCGAGGATGCCAACTGCACGAATCGCGCCTCGAAGCGTTTCGGACCCTCGCCCGAGACTTCGACGCCGGTGGCGGCCTGGAATCGGCTCATCGTCTCATCATCAAACCCCCAGGCAGCGTCGAACGTGCGTGCAGGGAGTTGGGCAAAACCGTCGGCCGACAACTGGACGGCGATACCCGCAAAGGACGGATGATGGCTGTATCGTTTCACGACTTCCCGAACCACGCTGAGCATGGCCTGCTGGACCCGCTCGTTGAGCAAGTTGTAGTAAGGAGCCCGTCCTTGGCTCGAGGGACAGACCTCGGGCCAGCTTCGGCCGTCGCGCCCAATGCAAACGAGCCCCTGGGCCTCCGGTCCGCCCTGGCGAAGGATCGCCTCGAGCTGCGGCAGCGGGGCCGAGAACTCCAGGGATGGGATGAGCTTGAGCCCCTCGCGATCGAAGAGCCGCAACAGCATCTCCAGAACGTCTTTGCGATCCGGATCCTGGCCCGTTTCCAGGTAGGTGCCTGTATCGTAGCGGGTGGTGGCCTGCAGAATCTCGCTGGGATAGATAGCGCTCCCATCCGCATAGACCGACAGGAACAGTCCCCCATAGCCGACGTGGTTGAGATACTCGATCAGGCGTGTTCCGCCCTGATAGAAGGTCTTCCAGTCGTCCATTTCCAGTTGCCCCGGGGCGACGAACACTTCCTCTGCGGAAAACGACTCCGGAAACACCGGGCGATCCAGATAGGCCGCATACAGTCGCGCCGGGGGCGGCCCGCCTGCCGGGTAGGCGCGCGGCAGATGATCCCCGAGGCTCGAGACACGGATTGCACCGTAGAACACAGGATCGTCGTCGCGCCGATTGGTGATCAGCACGATCGGCGTCTTCGTTTTCGGCCAGAAGATCACGCGATGGTTCCGCCACACCGCCGGATGATTGTCGGACACGACTTCCTCGAACTGGTCCACTCCCGTGTCGAGGTTTGCCACCTGCGAAGCGCCCGACTGGTTGGGCTCCACGATGCTCACGCCGAACGTCTGGGAGCAGTCGCTCGGATACCGCACCTCGAGGACGTGCGGCTTGCCGGGCTCTTTGATCGGAATCGTGTAAGCCTCCCAGCTCAGATCGTCCCTCCCCTCGTTGGGCTTCAGCCGCACGACTGGCCCGAGCGAGGAGTGAGTCACGATCTCCGAATGCATGTTGCCGAGCGGCCCGCTCCATAAACGTCTCAACCGTGGCAACTGGGGAAGATTTGCGAATCGTTTCCACCAGTCGGGATGCGTCGGGTCAATCTCCTCCACGACCTTCATCGATTTCAGGTCGTCCAGCATTCCCGCGGGGATCCTCGGTCGCTCGGGGGCGATGACCACCAACTCGATCATCCGGCTGGCGTGAGGCCGGACTCCCACCAAGGGAGCCTCAACCTGGGGCAGCGAGAGCCAGCTTGGCTGCGTTGCGGTGATCGTGAGTTGATAGATGCCTTCCGCAACATCCAGAGGGACCTCCCAGGAAAGGGTCTTCCCTTCGCCTGCGGTTGCTGTCTGCTCCGATTCCCACACCGGCTTGGAAACCGACTGCCAGACCGGTTTCTCCGCGTTGGGGTTCTTCAACTGCGCAACGAAACGGATCTTCTCCCCGGGGGCGATACCCAGACGCGCCGTCTCCAATCGGAACGCAAGGCGATCCCCGGGGGCAAAAACGAGCGACGGGCTGTCCAGCTCGACCGGAAGAAGATCCCCAGGTTTTCTGGCGATGCTGAGCCGGCTCCCCTGATCGTCCAGTCCGGTTCCGAACGTGGCGCGGAGAATCTCTTCCAGAGGAACCTCGATCACCCGTTCCGACGGCTTGTCACCGACGGCCGCAAGTTGTATAGCCAGTTTGGCACTGCGGGGAGCGCGAACCAACAGGTCGACGCCGTCGTACTTGCGAACGCTCCGTTGGCGAATGTTGAGACGCCCGTTGTCGACCCACATCGAACCGGGTTCGTCGGCCTCGACTCCCAAGAGTTGCGGATCCTCGATGCTCCCCTCCGAGAGCCAGATCGATCCGTACCACTGGCGGGCATTTCCTCCCCAGGAGATCCGCAGACAATACTCTTCCCCCCATGACACAGCGCTACCGCCAAACCAGATCAGCGCAGAGAGAACCATGGCACCCCATCGCGCTGAACCGCGAGGTGCAGGGCCGCATAGCTGCGAGGTTTTCGGACCTCCCTGTCCGACCATGTTGGAGATCTCGCCGGCAGTTCGACGCCGAATGGACTCCTGCCACCGCACGCTTGCCCGGATCCTTGAGCACAGTGCAGTATGCTCGGCGCTGAGATTATCCCGATCAAAGGCGGATTATAGCGAGAACCTGATCCCGGTCACCAGTCCGAAATCATCCCGCCTCAGATTGCCTGAATTGCCCAGTTTATCCGGCGGCGGTGCCTGCCGGCTCACGATAACCCAGATCGCAACACCTCACTCAACGGCGACAAACCGCCGAGCTGGGCGGTGGATAGACTCGACTGGTATTCTCCGAGGACCGCTGCAAGCTCCTCTGCCACGTCACGGTGCCGGTCTGCCACATCGTTTACTTCCCAGCGATCGTCGGGCTTGGCAAACAACTCGGGGACGGACCCCATTTTGAGGTACCAGGCTGATGTACGCAGCCCCCGACGGCCTTCGCGTCCTGCCAGCCCAATTCGGTCGCGGCCAAGTGTCGCGTCATTATAGACGACCGAACTGAGGTCGCAGGCAGCATACCTGGCTGGCGGAGCAGCGTGGGCGAGAAGGCCAAGCCAAGTGGAATAGAGATCCGGTGGCTGAACAAGCTCCTGCGACCGTCCCGCGATCCTGGCAGGGTCGGGCAGTCGGATTACCAGGGGAACATGGACCAGTTCCCCATCGAGCCGATCCTCTGTGGGGCCAATGCAGCCGTGCTCGCCAAGGGCCAGACCGCGAAGGCCAACCAGCGC
>CAZLWV010000028.1:34494-45356 GCA_964563135.1 uncultured Planctomycetaceae bacterium | reverse complement strand
GGTCCAGCCGAGCATCGGCCAGGGCATCGCAAACCGCGCCCACACACAGGTCCAGGAGCGATATCTGTCCGGCGTAGGCCTGGGAGATCCCCAGCAGCAGGTCCGGATCCTCGCCTTCTTCCATCCAGCGGCACGGTACCTCGATCCCGGTCGGCGGGTCTGGATCGTCGGCCTCCGCACACTGACTTCGCATTTCCCAGGGGGCATCCCACACCCACCCCAGGCTGGACAGATGGCACCACAAGAAGAACGGACTTCTGATCGAGGCAATTCTCTGGACAACCTGGGCAAAGGCCCGTCCCAGGTGCGTTGCTTCGACCGAGGAAGCCGACTGCCGGTTGACCGGTTGCGGCAGAGGAATCTGTTCGTCGAATCCCTCCGCGCCAGGCAACGCTGCAATATCGGCGTTGTCCATGGCCAACAAGGTTCGTATTCCGTGCCCTCGCAGAAGAGCCGCCAAGGACTGGCTTCCCGAAGGACTGGTCGTCGCCGGTTCCAGGGCGTGCCGGCCGAACCAGTGTGATCGGTAGAGCGATTCGACTTCAAGGGAATCGACGTGAAACTGATCGAACACGAAGCCGTCAGCCGCCATCTGGTCCAGAGCGGGCGTATGGACCCACGTGCTTCCGCAGGTCCCCAGGAATCCGGCATGGAGCCGGTCGATACACAGGCAAATTCCGTTCATCCAGCTGATTGTAGCGACCCCGATGCTCCCTGGTACAGCTCTCTGGAGCTGCCTGCCGCCGGTGATGAACTCGGCTGAGGCAGCCCGATGCCCGATTTTTGCGAATTTGCTGGAAAACTTGAATTCTCCGTGCCCTCGGGTATAACGATACTGAGCAGTTCTCGATCAGTTGATTCTCTTGATGGAGGATGAAAGCGATGTTTTGCAGACACTGGATGGCACCCCTGGGAATCTGGCTGGCACTGGCCGCCATCGCCGCCGCAGCGCCGCCATATTCGGCTCTGATTGTTGACGGCCAGAACGGTCACAAATGGGCAGAAACGACGCCCGTTCTGAAGCAACTCCTGGAGGAGACCGGCCTGTTCAAGGTGGACGTAGCCACGTCGCCGGAGAAGGGACAGGATATGAGCGGCTTCAAGCCGAATTTCGCCGCCTACGACGTGGTCGTGAGCAACTACCAGGGTGACGAGTGGCCGGAAGACACCAAGAAGGCCTTTGTTGAGTATGTGAAAGGCGGCGGCGGAGTCGTGATCTACCACTTTGCCTGTGCCGCATTCCCCAACTGGAAAGAGTACAACGAAATCATGGGGCTTGGCGGCTGGGGCGGCCGTACGCCCGAGTGGGGCCCCTACATCCGCTGGCGCGACGGCAAGATCGTCCGCGACGCGGCTCCCGACAGCAAGAAGACGGGGTCCCACGGGCCGATGCAGCCATTCAAGCTGGTGGTGCGCGAGCCCAACCATCCGATCACCCAGGGCCTTCCTGCCGAGTTCATGCACGTTGATGATGAACTCTACGGTTGGCTTCGCGGTCCTGCCAAGAATCTGACTGTACTGGCGACTGCATTCGCCCCGGCGGACAAGGGCGGATCGGGCGAACACGAACCGATTCTGTTCACCGTCGGATACGGCAAAGGTCGTGTGGTTCAGAATGCCCTCGGCCATACTGCCACGGAACTGAAGAGTGTCGCGTTCATCGCCACCTTTCAACGCTGTGCTGAATGGGCCGCCACCGGCAAGGTGACCCAGAAGGTCCCCGATGATTTCCCCACTGCCGATAAAGCCAGCGTTCGCCAGTAGCGTTTTGCCGATTCTAGCAGGGTGACTGGGGGCTGGCGGGCCCCCAGTCGCTTTGACGCTCCCCCGGCCCGGCAATGCCCGGATTCACGGCGTGTCATCTGCCGGGAGCGAGGCCAGCCAGCGACAGGGCCGGCGAAAGTTTTGGGAGCGAATCTGGATCGCAGGGTGAAAGCCCACGATGTGGAGGCAGACCGGCCTGTTCGGGGAAGCGGCCCACCTGCTACTTCATTCCCAGCTCGCGCAGCATGTACCAGTCGCGAATCCGGTCGGGGATGCGGCTGATCGCCCAGGCGGCCAGATGCGTGCGGAATCCGAGCGGATAGCGGGTTTTGGGCCGGCGGGCGGTCAGGGCATGATGGACTGCTCGCACGACGCGGTCAACCGGCATGCCACGGCGATCCATCCTTCGCGACGCCTCCATCATAGTGTCGAAGTCGGTGCCGTAGAGATGCCTCGCGTCCTCCACCAGCTCGACATCCTGGTCCTCCGGAGCCGACTCCAGTTTGCTCCAGATGGGCGTGGTGACGGCATCCGGCTCGACGATCGAGACCTCGATACCGGAGTGCCGCAACTCCATCCGCAGCGAGTCGGTGATCGCTTCCAGGGCATGCTTGCTGGCCGCGTAGGGGCCGAAATAGGGGGGAGCCGCCCGGCCGGCGATCGATCCGATGGTGACAATGCGTCCGCGGCCGCAGCGCAGCAGCGGCAGCGCCGCCTGGATGACCGCCACGGTGCCGAAGAAATTCACTTCGAACTGCCGCCGCAGCGCCTCGGTCGCCACAAACTCCATCGGGGCGGAGACGAGAATCCCGGCATTGTTCACCAGCCCGCTGAGCCCGCGCTCGCCCTGCTCGAGCCGAATGCGACTGGTGGCAGCATCGATCTGGGTCCGATTGGTCACGTCGAGGCACAGCGGCAGCAGTCGTCCGGCAGCCTCCGCGGCCAGCCGCTCTCCGTCGTCCTTCCGGCGCACACCGGCATAGACGCAGAACCCGCGAGCCGCCAGGCTCAGGGCGCAGGCCGCACCGATCCCGCTCGACGCACCGGTGATCAGAACCGCTCGCTCGACTTCCGCCGCCTTGCTCATCGATCTTCCCGCCGAGCCGTCAAGGGCTCATCAATGCGCCGAGTCCCAGTAATGGTACCGGCCGATGAAATCGCTCCAGCGTTCGGTAACCTGATCGCGCATCTCGTCCGACAGCTTGTGGCGATTCACCTTGTAGCCGCGCATGCCGACAGCCCGTTCTTCCAGGGCCGGCAGCACCTTCTCGAAGCCGTCGAGCCCCAGGTGATCGTAGATCGAGCGGACCTGTCCGACGGGGTCCGCGACGAGATCCTCGTAGCGGACTTCCCAGAAGTGGTCCGGGGCAATCCGCGACTTGCTGTCTTCGAAGACTTCGTAGATCCGCGTGAATCGTTCGAGGACTGCCTCTTCGAGCCCTTCGTTCTTGGGTCGCTGAAGTCCCTCGTCTTCCGAGAGCCGCATCCATGTACGGACTGTCGAAGGGAAAATGACGTAGGGATCGCGGACGATGTGGATGAACTTGGCGTTGGGAAACATTTCACGGATGACATCGATTCGTGCCGTGTGGAGCGGTGTCTTGAGCACGATCTGCCGCCCCTGGCCTCCCACCGTGACGCACTTCAGAAACTGGACGAACGCTTCCTTCCATCGCTTCAACTCGGCTTGGGACAGGCCGCACAGGTCGAGATACTCCTCGTCGATGCCCGGTATGTTGGGGAACGCAAATGCCAGGTACGGCGAGGGCACGCCCATGTTGCACAACGCGAACTCGTCCTCCTGAGGACGTTCCCAGCTCACCTCCATGTTGTCCATCGGTCGGTGCGACGGCATGATGAACTTGAGCCACCAGGGAATCAGGTAGCGGGAAAGGAGAAAATGTTCCGGCGTGAAGCAGGTATAGGTGTTCGGATAGGTGAACTGCCGGTCGAGTACCAGGAGTTCGTGGAGCAGCGTTGTTCCGGATCGCCAATGGCCGACGATGAAGATCGGATCGGGATCGATCCGAGCTTCGCGGATCTTCCTGCCCCAGAAGACCCTCTGCGAGACCGCCAGGGCCGAGTTGATCGGCGAGATCATCGAGATGATCGCGGCCATGCTCCAGCGCGAGGGGGATACGGCGAAACGCTGCCGGGCCAGCATGGAGAACCACGCCCGCATGGTCATGCCGTGCCACATCCGCGGATGCCATGGCATGGCTCGCGAGCCGGTCTTATCAGCAGATTGTGGCATGTTGTGCCGGGGTTCTACCATGGTTGACATCGCCAATCCTCGTGGAATCGAGTCCCGCTCCGTTCTTCTTGTTCCGAGAACACACTGCCGCGGACCTCGCAACACTCGCGAAAACGCGGCGCATTGCCGACGGCCGCAAGCCGTTCACCTCGTTCTCAACGCCTCAACGCTACTGCCGTAGAACGTTCCACCCAGGTCTCCCATCCGGCGAAGTCGTTCGGGTGGCACCATGCGTTTTCCCACTGCCTCGAGCGGCCCGGCGATCTCCAGCACCCTCGCCGCGCCGAACCGGTCGCACCAGTACATCGGTCCCCCGCGCGAAGGCGACATCCCCAATCCCAGCACCACTCCCAGGTCGATGTCGGCCGGCAGCGTGCCTTCGTGCTCGTCGAGAATCCGTATTCCCTCGAACAGCATGGGAAAAAACAGCCTGGCGGCAACATCGTCGTCGGTGGCGACGGTCGCCTTGCTCGACCATCGTGCCACGATCTCCGCGACCTTCGGATCGTCTTCCTGCCGCACCGTGCCGTCCTCCTGGCTGGCGTAGCGAAAGAACCCGGCACCCGACTTCATGCCCAGACGCCCGGCTTTCACCATCGCCACCAGCAGCGGCGACACTGCGACTCGATCCTCGTACGCTCCCGAGAAGATCCAGCCGCAGTCGAGCGCCGTATCCAGGCCGATTTCGTCCAGGAGCGAGAGCGGCCCTTTCGGCATCCCGAATCGCGTCGCCGCTCGCTCGATCGTGTCCGGCTCGACGCCCTCGGTCAACAACTGCATCGCTTCACCCACATAGGGCATCATCAATCGATTGACGATGAATCCGACGGCATCCGGGGCCAGCAAAACATCCCGCCCCAAGGCTCTGGCCAGGCTCAGGGCTCTCGTTCGAGCACCCTCCGACGTGCGCGCTGCAAAAATCACCTCGATCAGCCGGCGCTGGGGCAGCGGAAGGAAGAAGTGCATGCCGCACAAGCGGTCCGGGTTCCTCAGGGCTCGGGCCAACCGGCCAATTGGGATCGTCGACGTGTTGGTTGCCAGCGTACACTCGGGCGGCATCCGCTGGTCGAGGTCGCGAAGCAAAGCTGCCTTTTTGTGCTCATCCTCCACAACCGCCTCGATCACAAGATCGCAAGCGGCGATGGCAGCAAGATCCTCCACGGCCTTTGCCGTGCCTGTTGCCGAATCGTAGTGATCGAGCGCCGATCGGACAATGGTCTGTTCAGCCCGTAGCCGGATCGCTTGGTCGGCGTCGTTGACGCGTACGTGGAGTCCTTTGGCGACGGCCGCGGCTCCGATGGCCGTTCCCATGACTCCCGCTCCGACGATGCCAACGGTCTGGCAGTGGGCCGCATCGGGCAACCCCCGAAGCACACAGGCAGCGATCCGCTGACGATTCGCCTCAAGGAGCCCTGCAATATGCAGCTCCCCCTCACGTGGGGTATCGTCCTGACCGAGCATTCTTGTCACTGCCAATGCGCCGCCAGCCATAAAAAACGGCCCACTTTACCGAATCGCACCTCTTCTCGCCAATTTAACCATTTCGGGCGACTCGCACAAACGGTCAGTTGAGTATCATCGGCCGACGTGCAGCGCAACCATGCCCCATTCTGACGCAACGCCGAGCCGTCACCCCTGCCGGGACCTGGGCCCGCGGGGCCCCCGCTTCCTGCATTTCTGGTTATTCCCAGACCGTTACGTCCGGCGGGCTGTTTCGCTCGAGTCTGCAGACTGCAGCCGACTTCCTGCCGGATTCCGCTCGACCAGCGGCCGACCGAGGGAGCAAGAGACAGGCAGCGACGGCCGGCTGGCAGAATGCATCCCCTGCAAATGGGTGGAGAGGGTCTGGTTCTCGTTTCCCTCTTGCTCGTCTTCCTTGCGGCGCACA
The DNA here is from genome assembly GCA_964563135.1 of uncultured Planctomycetaceae bacterium. Lineage (GTDB taxonomy): Bacteria > Planctomycetota > Planctomycetia > Pirellulales > Thermoguttaceae > JAAYAY01. Next base: position 39,450 of record CAZLWV010000028.1, on the reverse strand, counting down.
ATTGCCGGTTCCGTGAGCATCGCCAGCACGAGTGCTCCGGTCGCGGGCCAGCTCTTGTGGCGGTAGTTGACGGCCGTCATGGCAAAAACGACCACACAGATGACCATGGCACTTCGGCCGACATTCCGGTCGCCGCCGTCCAGTCGGATGATCTGGTAGATCATGCTCCCGCCGAGGCAGCACGCGGCCAGGATGCCAACCACGCCAAGACTCAGTATCCACTCGATGGCCGCATTGTGGCAGTTCTTTCGGAGTACGCCTTCGTCGTCCTCTTCGGGCCTGGGGCTGTATTCCCCCAGGATATCGTCGGCCATGCCGATCCCCGTGCCGCGCCAGAGGTAGTCGGGATCCGATTGCCAGGCCTCAATGGCTCCGCGCCAGATTTCCGAACGACTGGAGAAGCTGCCGAGTTCCCGTTCGTTTCCCAGCCGTTCGGCCAGCTTTTCCCAGGGCGCGGTCCGGTCGGCGACGGCAAGCGAAACGACAACCAGGACTCCCATGGCCGACAAGGCGACCAGGTCGCGGAGCCGCGTCATGGGCAGGCGACGAGTTCCGAGAACGAACAGGATTCCGGCGGCGGGAAACCAGGCAGCGAACGCGCCACGTGAGGCGGTCATCATGCAACCGATGGAAAGCATTACCATCAGGATCAGGTACACGTCGGGGAATTTTGACTCCGGCCTCTCGTCGGCGTTCTCGCTGCTCTTCAGATAGAGGATGAATGCCACCACGGCCGCAAAGGCAAACTGCCCACCGACCTGGTTGGGATTGCCGGTGTGGGACACCCCGTCGGCGCTCACGAGAAACCCGAATCGTCCCACGAGCCCGAGGACGGTGTTTTCGACCCGCGATTCAAACCACACGGCGATTGCCATGGTCACCGCATTCGCCCAGACATAGACCTTCGCGCAGTAGGTCCACATCTGCTTCTCCACCATCAAGGCCGCCAACGGCAGGGGAACCGTGACAAGGGCAGCAATCAACAAGCCCCGCATCTTCTCCACGTTTCCCGGATAGAAGAGGCTGATCCATACCAGGCCGACGCAGAGCACCACCGGCCAGCCGCTTGCATAGGATCGGCCCTTCCACCAGTAGACGCTGCCGAGCATGACGGCCGGCAGCATGAGTGCCAAGTCGAGAAACAGGATGGGCGATAGCCCGAGGAATTCCCAGAACTTGTTCTGGAGGATTCCGGCGGCAGAGATGATGAATGCCAGCCCGAGAACAACTCGCACCATCGGCACTATCCTCCAGAAGGCATGGCAAATGACCGCCCGTCCCAGATCGAACACATCGCCTCGGCATGGCACTCGATTCCGAAGACGCTCGCGCGCAGCCGTGCCGCGGCCCCCCGTGCCGATCGAGCCGATCGAGCCGAGTTTCGCATGTCGATCGGCCGCGTGATCCGCAGCGCCCAGGACTCGTCGGGATCATCGAGCGAAACCAGTTCGATTCCCGGAAGGCGTCGGGCGATTTCCCGGATCGTCGGCAGACTACTGGCCACGACGGGCACACCGGCGGCGCAGGCCTCCAGGACCACGCCCGGCAACCCTTCCCAGAGCGATGGATAGATCATCACGTCGGCTGCCATCAGCAGGCGCGGAACATCTCTGCGCAACTCGCCGAACCGCACCCGGTCGGCAATTCCCCGTTCGGCTACCCGCCGCCGCACGGCATCTTCGATTGCCCGCTCCCCGATACCGACCAGCAGCAGGTAGGCGTCTTCCCGCTTCCGTGCCACGGCGGCGAAAATGTCCACCAGCCGCAGATGGTTCTTGGCGGCGACCATCCGCCCCACGTGGATGCAGAGAAACGCCCCGGCGGGAAGCGAGAAGTCCGCGAGCACTCCCGCCCGGTCCGCCGGCGACTCGAACGGCCGAGGGTCCAGTCCGTTGTACACCACGCGGCACCTCGGATCCTCTCGCCAGTCCTCCCGCCAGGCTTTCGACATGGCCTCCTCGCTGACCGCGAGAATGTCTGTGGCGTGGCGGTCGATCCATCGGCGAAGCAGGGCCGCCTCCAGCCGCCGACGCCACGTGTTCCGCGGGCGTTCGCGGGAGCTGCGGAAATGGGCGACGCGGATGGGCACCCCGCACCGGGCCGCAAGGCGGAGGATATTGCCCGACTGGTAGTACACATGCGAGTGAACCACATCGAAACGTTCTTCGCGGATCAGCCGCGAAAAACGCCCAGAGAACCGCAGGATTTCGTAGGGAATCTCCACGACCCGCCCTCCGGCAGCCGCGATCCTCTCGCCGAAGTCCCCAACCACGCCATCCAGCGCGCAGAGACACAGTTCGTATCGCTCCGAATCCAGATACTGGAGGAGTTCGAGGGTGCGCATCGGCACTCCGCCCCATCCCAGTTCGCCAAGCACGTGGAGGATCTTCCTTCGCGTCATTGCCGCTCTGTCTCGAATCGCCAGTCTTGCCCGATATCTTTCACGCCGCAGCCTTTACCGCCTCAAGGCCATTGAACCCTTTGAGGACCCGTTCGTGCCACAGGGCGAGCATGTAGAGCCGCCACAGACGGGCACTCTGATCGCGAGTGCCGTTCTGATGCCCCTCGACCAGTCGATGAACGGCCGGCGAAGGAAAGAGTCTTGTCACAATCCCATCCGCCTGGAACAGGGCCGCGCGGAGGGACTGGCGGAGTTCGCCGCGGAACCATGCTCCCAGCGGCACCGAGAACCCCTTCTTCGGCCGGTCAACAAAAGTACGCTCGAACTCCCCTTCCAACGCCGCACGAAACGGGAGCTTGCCCACCCGCCCGTTGAATCGGGTTCTCAGCGGCATCCGCGAGACCAGCTCGAAAAGCTTGTGATCGAGAAGCGGTGCACGCACTTCCAGGGAGGTCCGCATGCTCGTGCGATCCGATTTGACCATCAGGTCTTCCGGCAGATAGAGCTGCCGATCCATGGAACACCAGCGATCGATGGCCGCTCCCCCTTCATCTCCCCAGATCGCGGGCAGCAGGCAGTCCCAGCCCGCCGCGAGTTCCGGATGCATCATCCGCCGCAGGGTCTCGTCGCTGAACATCCTCCGATAACGTGCCTCCACCCCTGGCACGAGCAGATCCAGCATGGCCCGGCCGCGGGCCTGTTCCGGCCAGATCCAGCGCCAAGGTTCAACTGCCCCGCGGACCAGCGTCGGGGGAAGCCAGTCGATGGATCGGCCGATCTTCTCCATCGTTCTGTAACGGGTATAGCCGGCAAGCAGCTCGTCGCCGCCGTCTCCCGAGAGCGCCACAGTAACTTCTTCCCTGGCGAGCTTTGCCACCAGGTAGGCGGGCACGGCACTGGAGTCGGCAAAGGGTTCGTCGAACGTGTCCGCAACGGTGTCGATCTCACCCAGAAGATCCCCGGCTGTCAGGATCCGCGTTCGGTGTTCCAGGCCAAAACGCCTCGCGGCCTGCCGGGCCCACGGCAATTCGTCGAAACGCGGCTCGCTGAACCCGATCGAAAAACTTCGAACGGGCCTGGCAACCGATCGTGAGACCCCCCTGGCCACGATCGTGGAGTCGAGTCCTCCTGAAAGAAATACGCCCAGCGGCACGTCGCTCATCAGCCGCAGGCGGATCGATCGTTCCAACTCCTCCTCGAACTGATCGAGCCAATTGCGTTGGTCGGTGTCACGGTCCGCCTGGTAGCGGATCGACCAGTAGCGGTAGGGAACTGCCTTGTCCGGCCAATCCAGCGCTATCGTCACGGCGTGGGCCGCCGCCAGCTTGGAAATGCCGGCCAGGGCCGTCCGTGGTGCCGGAATGAAACCGTGGCTCACGTAGTCGACCAGCGCAGCGGGGCTCGGGGTGCTGTCGACTTCTGGCAGGAACCGCATGGCCTTCAATTCCGAGGCGAAGGCAACGCCGCGCGGATCGGTCCGATAGTAGAGCGGTTTCTCGCCGAACCGGTCGCGGGCCAGAAACAGGGACTTTTGCCGCAGATCGAGCACGGCCAGCGCGAACATGCCTCGCAACCGATCCACCAGTGCCGCGCCCCACTGCTCGTAGCCGTGGACGAGCACCTCGGTATCACTGTGGTCAGTTCGGAACCGATGGCCGTTGGTCTCCAGAACCTGCCGCAGGCTCTCGTGGTTGTAGATCTCGCCGTTGAACACGACCCAGATTGTGCCATCCTCGTTGGCCATCGGCTGAGCGGCCGACTCCGCCAGGTCGATGATCGCCAGTCTGCGGTGGCCCAGAAAGAAATCCGGAACCGTCTTTCTCGCCAGCGGCTGGATTTGCCCCATTTCGGGATCGCGCAGAAACGTTGCCGCCTGTTCCGCCAGCCGCCCCAGCGCCATCCCGGATCCGTCCGGGCCGCGGTGCCGCATCGATTCGGTCGCCAGGTGGCAACGGACGCAATCAACCGGCCGGCCAGGGGTCACTTGTCCAAAAATCCCGCACATTCCGTTACACGGTCCGGCCGACCGTCTCCCTCCCGGAAACAGGCGTTAAACCGCCACGGCCGGCCAGCGCGTATCCCACGAGGCCTGCGTTGATGATCGCGACGATTCCCATACTGAATGCCATTGTCTCAGCCGCCCCCGTCAACCCGCGGGCGTCGACTGCCCACGGCAAGATGGCCAATGCCACCGCAATTCCCACCGCCAGGGCAACGGTCTGCGACCAGAACCTCCGCATGGCCGCCAGGGCTCTTCCCAGGGGACCGGTCACATAGAGCATTGCCGCAAATACGCTCAGGGCCACGGCAAGTTGCGGCAAGCTGGAGCTTTCGTGCCCCAGGGCCGCGGCGATCTTCGGGCCCAGTGAGGCAACCACAACGACGCCGGCAAACCCCATTCCGCCCACCAGCATCACAAGCCGGACGAGGAGCCGGATAAACTCAGGTGTCTCACCTGCCGCGTGATGCCTGGCCAGACGTGGTGCCGCTGCGTTGCCCAATGCGGCGACCACCATCATGCCCAGAACCTGCAGGATCGTCGATCGGAGTTGCAT
>CAZLWV010000028.1:8188-34484 GCA_964563135.1 uncultured Planctomycetaceae bacterium | reverse complement strand
CGACCACCATCATGCCTACCGTGATCCAGTACGTGATCATCGTATAGATGGCCACCGCTTCGTCTCCCAGCACTGCACTGATAACATACTGCGGCAGTCGAGGAATGAGTGCAATCAGGAACCCGACCACGGCCAGGGGGAAAGCCACAACGCTCAACCGCGCCACCGTGGCCCAACGGATCGGCTGACACCAGAACCGGATGCCGCCTTCATCCGGGCAGCTTGCCACGGAACGGAGATAGCAGGGCAGGTCCCAGCAAACCAGCGTCAGGGCCATGGCCGCAGGGATCGAAGCGACGACCAGGACAACATTCCCTCCGAGACTGCCGACGATTGACATCAGCACCAGTTCGCTCACCCCCTGGAGTCCCAGGGCGATCGATGTTCGGTCCATCACTTCCCGCTGCTGAAGCCTTCCCCAGAAGATGTCGCTGATTCCCTCGATCAGTCTTGCGGTCGCCACCAGCGAAATGACTGCCGCGGCCTCGGCAGTGTAACTGCCGACAATCACCACGCCCCCCACGACAGCCAATCCCGCACCCGAAGCGACGAGCCGGACGGCCAGATAGTCGGCAAACGTGTACTGACCGCTCGCGTCGGTCACCTGGGCACCGCGAAGCCCCAGCAGTACCATTGCCCAGATGGGCCCGCACAGTGCCACAGCAAGGGCATACTCTCCAGCGGCCGCAAGTCCGCAGAAGTAGGCCAGCAGGAGGAGCATGGCATAGCGGCAGGCGGCCCGGGCCAGATTGCCTGCCAGCACCCAGGAGAAATTGTGGCGCAGCGAAAGCGCGCGGACCGGCGAGGAGAGAACCGCCGCCTCCCAACGAGAATGGTTCGCTGCCGGTTGTGGGCCGACCAGACGTCGTTCTTCCGCCACACTCAAGGTTCGGGGCCTCCATCCCCTCGTTTGTCATCCGTGAAGGACCTGGGCCGGTTCTCGGCCGCTCGTTTCACGCCGCTTGCCGCTTGACCGATGATTCCAGAGGCATAGATCGCCAGCGGTAGCCGTAGGCTTTCATCAACCAGCCGACCAGGACCCAGCAGAGCATCTGGTCGCGCCACGTCAACTTCTCGACCCACTCCACGTCGGGCCGCAGTTGCACGCTACCCGACATCCGCATGCGATTTCCGGCAATCGTATGCCCGATCGCAAGGGATTTGCCCGCGGTGATCGCCGCGACCAGCGATTCCATCTCCATTCCAACCAGGCTACCGATCCGCCTCAATTCGATGTCGGGCTGCGCTAGCAGGTCCTCGTAGCGGAGTCGGATCGAGTTCTCCTGCGGCAGACTGTGGCGCAGCGATTCCGCCAAAAGGTTTGCCACGGTCCAGGTCTTCATGGTGCGCAGGATACTCTTTCCTCCGTCGTCTTTGGAGATTCCGGCCCGGGAGTCCTTCTGAAAACGCTTCTTTCCCGACCAGAGCACTCCCCGGCAATCGCGAATCATGTGTACCAGCCGCAGATCGACCCCTTCGACCATCGAAAGGGCCAGAGGCCGCGAAGGCGCCTTGGATGAATCCACAACGATCTCGCACCCGCTCACGTCCCGAATCGCTGCCAGCAATCCCACGGTAAGCCGCGCGTACTGGAGGTATTCGGGATCGCATGCCGCCATGCCGCGGCGAGTCACCCCGATTCGCAATCGCGATTCGATCTGGCGGGACTGCCGGATGTAGACCGGCAGATCGACCTGCCCGACGCGCTCTGTCCATCGACGAAGGACCTCTTTCCAGAACGGGCAGTCGCGTCCAAGCTGACCGCACGCGCAGTACTCATCACGCAGCCACGCGTTGCCGGCAACGTGGCATGCCTCGCCCACACTTTGCATCGCCGGGTGATTGCCGAGCATCATATCGAGAACGGTCGTCCCGCTCCGTCCGCAACCGCCAATGTACAGCACGCGCAGCGGCTCATCGGGCGAGATCCCCTCCACATTCACTCTTGTCCGGCAGACCATCGTATCCTCCTTGACAGCCAGGCTCCGCTCGTCGACTCATTTCTCCGGCGAATCGTCAGGCGGCTCGTGAGTCGTCCAGCGGCACACAGATATCGCGGGAAGGATGGCGAAACTACGGGGATCTGTCAATTCCAAAATGCCGGCACCCCCAAACGGAGGCATCTGCATTCTCTACTCCCCTCGGGCCGAAAACCCCGGCAATACGGCATCGGTCGGTTTGGGCAGCGTATTATCGTGGAGCAGGATTCGGGAGGCCCCTGCAAAGTAGGTGGCAAATTCGTCGACCACAAAGTTGTACGCCACATCCTCGGGCAGCTTCTCGATGGCCGTGATCTCTTCCGAATCCCCCAGGCAACGGATCCGCTGCCCCACTTCGAGCTCCTTCGCCATTCGCCAGCCCTGCCCAACAACCCAGAAAGGGTGGCCCAGAGTGACTGTGATCGTGTCGCTTGCTGTCGAAATCTTGCGCATCTCGCCCAGTCGGCGCACAGTCCGCTGTTGGACGACCTTGTACGCCAGTGCGCCCGTGCCGGGATCTTGGGACAGGAGTCTGTCGCCAGGAAGGATCTGCTCGACCGGATGTGAACCCGTTTCCGTGGCAACAGGCGTACCCGACGCCAGGCAGGAGGGGACCGTGGAGACGGCGAATCGGTACTGATATTGGTAGGCGCACGCTTCGTAGACGGGCTTCTCCCCTCCCTTCTCGTACTCGGTGTAGTTTCGCCACCAGTTCTGCCATTCTTCCGGGGTCTTGTATCGCTCTCCGGTAAGCAGGTAGAGCGTGTCGGAGATCCGCTCGTTCCGCCGAGTCCTCTCCGTACCGTGCTCCACGTAGCGTCCGGGCTCGATTGCAGCGAAACCCGAATAGGTCCGCAGGTTGGATCTTCCCTGACGCAAATACCGCTGGCCGTAGGTCAGGTAGCTTGCGTGGTGATCCACGTATTTGAGGTCGTAGTCCATGCCGTGCTGGACGAGGGTCGTTCGCTTGTATCCTCGATTGCCGTAAGGATATTCCACGTCCATCTCCAAGGGAGCGACGAGCCCGGCCACGAGAATCGGCAGATAGTTGTATTTGGGGCGTTTCTTCAGCGATTCGGCCGCCGCCGCCCGGACCGCGTCAAACTGGCTGAACACCGCATGCCGAATCAGCGATTCCGTTGCCGCGTGATTGGCCTGCCCGTCCAGATACGCCACAACCACCAGGGCCGCCTTTTTGCTATCCGCCGAGATGATCTCTTCCAGGAGCGGGAGGGCTTCCGCGTCCATGGTCCCCTTGAGCCGTGCAGCCAATCCATCCCACGCGGCCTGATCGCCGGTTGCGAGGTCGTCTTTCCACTTCGCCAGCGTTGGGCGCCACTTCTTTTCCAGTCGCCGCTGGTCGTCGTCCATTTGCCGATACTCTTCAACCGCCTCCTTGGGCATCCATTGGTCCCTGAATCGGACCATCCCCAGGCGACTCATCACTGCCGGGGCCGCCGCTCCGTTTCCGGTAGCCAGTTCCATCAGGTGGACCCTCTCGCGATCCGGCATGGCGTGGTCGCGGCACCAGTTCGCAAGCCGCAAGCGGGAATCGGCGTCGTCGCCACAACTGGCGCGCTTCTCGACGTATTCCCGCAGCAGCCTGTCCTTCCCGCGATCTTCTTCGACCGCCGAGGCCGAGTTCCACGCGCCATCGCAACGGACCTGCCCGGCCAGCCACCTCGCCTTTTCGTTTCCCGGATCCTGGAGCAGCACCTGATCGACCAGTACGGCTTGCAGGGCTGTTTGCCCGGCGACCTCGGCCGCATAGGCCATCTCGGCAAGCGTGGCGGGCGATGGGGAACGGCCGTTCCCTTCGCCCGCTGCCCCGCACGGGCTTGCCAGAACCAGCAGTGCCGACGCCGGGACCAACCAGTTCCGCAGTCTCGTTCGGATGCAAGTCATCATCATGCTTCCCTCCGAAAATGGAATGAGACCACCCCTAACCGGTAGCATATCAAGATCTTACGACTCGTCAAGCAATATGCCCAGGTGGGAAACGTGGAGAAGCTGGTTGCGGCACCTGACGCAGCAAGCGATGCTCGCTGGGGCCCTGCCACAAGTCCCGGCAACATCGCAGGGGTCGGCCCAGGCTGCGTGCGATCGCGGAGCAGCATTTCCGATGCCCCGGCTGGTCGCAACCGAGAGGGCTTGATCGCAAGCTTGCCAAGCGCTGGCAACCAGCCACCGCCGCAAACCATTGAGTAGCGGGGACTGCGACGGGAGATCCAAGCTAGCACTGCCAGCGAAGATTGCGATCAAGGCCCGCCACCTGCCACTCATGGGAACTCCTCAGGTCCGAAACCAGGTGGATTTGGGAATCTTCGGAGGAACAGGCCACTCGGACGAAGCCAGTCCACCGCGAGCCGGAGAGGAAATGGCTTACCAGCTTCGCCCTCTCTTCCTAATTTGTCACGATCAAGACTTCTGCTCGGTACGTCCGTATAGTTGGGAAAATTCCCAAGAAATCCTCGATCTCATTCAAGTTGCCCTTCGTAGAGCTGTAAAAGAACCACCTGTGCTGCCACAAAGCATCTCCGCGGAACGGCGATGTTGCCTTTCTGCATCCTCCCTCTCCCCGCAGAAGACGCTCGCCAGGTGAAGGAGGCCATTTCCGGCCTCCTGTTTTCTTGCCGACGAGAAATCCGTTCCCTCACCCCTTCCGCAACCTATAGTTGTGCGAGCCAAGTGACCGGTTGATTCAAACCCTGCGCAGAACGCGGTTCCTACCACGGTTCATCGCCGTCCTGCCCCTACTCGTCCAAATTTCGCTCTAATCGAATCGGCGGTCATTGGCGCCAACCAGCACCACGGTATCATGGGACGGCATTCGCCGTTCGGTACAGGTTTGGCGCAATGGATGAGCTTGTCACGGCGTCCAGTCTGCGCACACTATCCAGGAGACAGCATCATGCGATCGCCGCAACGGCGTCTCGACGCGTTTCGCACCGTTCGGTTCGAGCCATTCGAACCCCGCGTCGTCCTGTCCACCACTGCGACCGGCGAGCTCGCTGCCGACCAGATCGTTCAATCCTCTTATTTCGGTTCGTTCTCCGCATCCAATACGGATGCCTTTGATCTGACCGGCCTGACAGAGGCCCTGAGCAACTACGACTTCACGGGAGAGGGCCAGACCGTCGTCATCATCGACTCGGGGGTCGCCTACAATCACACGGCGCTTGGCGGCGGACTGGGTGCCGGCTATTCCGTGGTCGGCGGTTGGGATTTCGCTGAAGGCGATGCCGACCCCTACGACGACGGTTCCTGCGGGTCCCACGGCACCCACGTGGCCGGAATCATTGCCTCCAGCAACGAGAACAATCCTGGCGTTGCACCGGGAGTCGATATCGTGGCCCTCCGCGTCTTCAACGACGCCGGGCAGACGCAGCTCAGTTGGGTGGAGCAGGCCCTCCAGTGGGTCCACGATCATATCGACTCGTTCGAGAACCCGATCACGACGGTCAACTTGTCGCTGGGATCATCGACGAGCACCATGAGTGCAACGGCCGCGGCGGCCCTCGAGGACGAACTGGCCCAATTGGCGGCTGACGGGATCTTCATCGCCGCCGCTGCCGGCAACAGTTATGCGTCTGTCGGCGCAGGTGTCCTCAGCTACCCGGCCTCGAGCTCCTACGTGACGGCCGTCGGATCCGTCGACTCGTCGGGCAACCTCAGCTATTTCACCCAGCGCGATGACTCGATGATCGCCGCCCCGGGCCGGAGCATCAACAGCACGGTTCCGGACTACGTGGGCAACCGCAACGGCATCGACGACGACTTCGCTCAGTACTCCGGCACCAGCATGGCTTCTCCCTTTGTAGCCGGCGCCGCCATTCTGGTCCGCGAAGCCTACGCTTCCGTGGGCTACACCAATATCTCCGCCCAGACCATCTACCAAACGCTTCATGACTCGGCCGACCTGGTCTACGATTCGGCAACCGGGATCAGCTACCGCCGCCTCAACGTTGCCAGCGCCATCGAGTCCGCCCTCGAGTCGGTTCTGCCAACTGCGGCGGACGACTATGGTTCCACGGCAGCCACGGCCCACGACGTGGGACGTATCTCCGGCGGTGTTACTCTGAACGGTTCGATCACAACCGCGGCCGACTGCGACTACTTCACGTTCACCGCAGCATCCAGCGGACGGGTCACGGTGGCGGTCGCCTCCACCGGCGGGCTTGACGCCAAGGTCCAGGTGGCGTCGGCTTCGACCCGGCAGTCGTCCGACGGATCGCTTGCGTTCGATGTCGTCGCCGGGAACCCGTACACGATCTGCCTGCAAACGGCCGGGGGACTGGGAGAATACACCCTCGACATCCGCCTGGCGGCCGGTTCGACGGCGCTGACCGAGGCGGTCGTTGTCGAGCAGTTGGAGCTGGCCGACCAGCAGATCTCGTCGTCAGCGAAGGTTTACGGCTTGACCGCCGCCTACTCGGGGATTTTCACCGTCGAGGCCAGCTTCCAGCACAGCCGCGGCGATGTTGACCTTGAACTGGTCGACTCCTCCGGCCAGCGTCTTGCGGCCAGCACCTCGAATGGCGGCAGCGAACGAATCGACGTGACCCTTGCAGCCGGCCAGACCGTTTACCTGCGGGTCTTCACATCCGACGGCCTGACGAACAGCGATGTCGACCTCCGCATCACCAATCTCGTTGCCCAGGAGGGAGGCACGCTGATCGTTCGCGGCACCAGCAACGCCGACGAATTCCAGATCGTGGCGGGGGCCGTCTACCGGGTGACGATCAACGGTACCCAATACGAGATCAGCGGCAGCTCAATCTCCCGCATATGCTTTGACGGCCAGGCCGGCTCGGATACGGCGACCCTTTACGGCACCTCTGGATCTGATTCCGCCGTGCTCCGAGTCGGCTCGGCCGACCTTTCCGGATCCGGCTACTCGGTTTCCGTGATCAGTTCCGAGTCGATCGAGGTCTTCGGTCGCGGCGGGTCCGATACGGTGACCCTCAACGATTCGTCCGGCAACGACCTGTTCTCCGCTTCGCCCGGTTACGCCGCCATGACTGGGTCCGGCTTCTCGCTCATCGCCCGCCAGTTCGAGGTCGTCTACGCGTATGCCCGATATGGCGGCAACGATGAAGCGAGTGTGAGCGACTCTTCGGGCGACGACGTGTTCGTTGCCAGCACCGACTGCGTCAAAATGACGGGCGACGACTATCTGGTGCGTGCCAAGCTGTTCGACACCGTCCATGCGTACGCTCGAAACGGTGGCACGGATCTGGCGCGTATGACGGGATCGGCTTCGGCCGATTCTGTCATCTCGACCCCGGTCTACACCCGTCTCATTTCCGGCGGTGCGGTCCTCCGCACCAAATTCTTCGAAGAGGTCAACGTGCTCGGCGGCGGGGGCAACGACCGGGCCTGGCTCGTCGATTCGGCCGGCAACGACACGCTCATCGCGCGCCCCGACAACGTGACGCTCAGCGGCGCCGGTTACGCCAACAGCCTCAGCAACTTCTCGCAGGTCATAGCCAGCGCGTCCAGTGGCGGCACCAACACGGCCCTGTTCTACGACTCCACCGGGGCCGATGCCTTCTTCGCCGGTGCGGCAGAAGCTCGCATGTCCGGCAGCGGCTACGACAACCTCGCCCGGGGATTCCAGAGCGTCACTGCCAGGGCAACCAGCGGCAACGATCAGGCCACCCTTTACGACTCCGCCCTCGCCGATCATCTGTCGGCCTCGGGCGACATGGCTCATCTCCGCAGCTCGGCGCTGGTCGCCTGGGTCTACGACTTCGACCAGGTCCGCGCCATGAGCAACTCGGGCGGCGATGATACCGCCGAGATCAGCGCGGTCGACTACATCCTCAAGGTCTCCGGCCCCTGGGATCGGGAGTAAGGGCCCCGCGGAGCGCGAAGCTCCCCGGTTGCGTCAGAGAATGCGGCCAGCCGGACTCTCTCGTGGCGAGCATCAGGCCTGCGCGCTCACAAGTTGCAGACGCGCGCATCTGCCGGATGATGGGAACCTGGGCTTGCTGGAAGAACAGGCCGACTCGTTCTGCTCAGTCCCCGCCTGGTGCTGCACGCTCAATCTGGCCCGAATTTCCTGCCGATTCTGCTCCCACCTCATCCCGGCGTCTGGCGGCGTCGGGTCAGAGTCCGCCAGGCACGATTCAGGCTCGACTCGATCGGCGGGCCATTGCATCGCAAACCACCAGGCACGATACTCTGGGAAAGCGCGACGGCCACCCCACCCGCAGAGGATCAACGATCATGTTTCCAGGTGTCACCATCTCCCGCCCCGGCGCGACAGGTTTCCTCGCCGCGCCGCTCGGCATGCTGGTCGCATTCTTCGCCATCGTTGCCGCCGCGATCGGGAGCGAACCAGCTCCGTCCAGCCGCCTCGCGCCGGCCTTCCTCGGACGCCATCTGGCCGACTACGACAGTGAACCCCGCCGCGCGGACGGACGGGTTGACATCGACGCCCTCCTCGCGCGCCTTCAGGAATTGGATGTCACGGCCTACTACTGGCTCATCTGGCACGCGCCCACCGACTGGGACGACCTGAAGCTCTTCCTTCCCAAAGCACGGCAGGCCGGTATCGCCGTCTGGGTCTACCTGGTTCCACCCAGCGAGAGCCCGCCCCAACACGGCACTCTCTTCAGCGAACCATATCGGCTCGACTACGTCCGCTGGGCCGAGGAGATCGCACGGCTGTCGCTGGAGCATTCCAATCTGACCGCCTGGGTTATCGACGATTTTGGCGCCAATCGCCAGTTCTTCACCCCCGAATATGTCGGCCGCATGCAGGATCACGCCAAGGGCATCAACCCGAAACTGGCATTCTTGCCCCTTTTGTATTACGACGATTTGCGGGGTACCTTCATCGCCGACTATCACGAGATCATCGACGGCGCTGTCGTCGCCTACCTCCAGGATCGGGAAGAGATCGACTGGGCATGGGCCGTGCTCAACGACGCGGAAGTTCCCGTGCCGGGCGAACTCAGCTATCCTTGGAATTCGCCCTCCAAGGCCGGCGACTTCGTCGCCGCCAGCCAGGTAGCAGAAGTCCTGGCGGCCGGCAAACACACGATCCGTTTTCGCGAGCGCGACGACTTCACGGCCGAAACAGCCGGATTTCACTTCAAGCAGTTGCTGGTCGATGACGAAGTGGTGTGGGAACAGGACGTTGCGGGCGGAACGCCTCAATGGCACTCCATCCAGGTCGACATCGCTCCACAGCTTCAGAACAAGAAGAGCATCCACCTGACATTCCGCCTGATCGACAAGCGCGGTGTCAGCAATTTCGGAGTCCGCTGGCGAGTGGATGGGCTTCAGGCCGACGGGCTGCAGCTCGGAGCCAACCTGAGCCAGGCCGCAGCCTGGGAGGTGAAGGGCCAGGGCTCGTTCGAGACCGGCTTTGCCGCCGATCCCAAGGCAGGTCAGCGGCGGTTCCACATCCCGCTGGTATCGATGACCGCGGGCACCCTGTCCGACTTTCAGAAACGCCACGGCGATCCGGCCACCCCCAAGGCCGTTGCCGATCTCTTGCGGGTCTCGCTTCAGGCTTGGCGCGACGGCAAGTGCGACGGCGTCGTTACCTACTGCCTCGACAAGCGCCCCGATAGCGTGGTCTTTTCAGCGGTTCGCGATGCCATCTGCGATTTCCGCGACAAGTAGCCTGGCGCCCCGTTTCCCTTTCCCGTAGAGAAGTCTTGCCTGTAACCGCAGATTCCCCGTCTTTCTTCCACCGAGAGGTTCCCCTATGAGCACCCGCAACGATCACGTCACTCCCCGTCGCCAGTTTCTCGCCGATACCGGCCGGACGGCTGCCGGTCTGGCCCTGGCAGGCGTCGCCGTGCCGAGAGTCCACGCCGGAGAAGACAACACCATTCGTCTGGCACTCATCGGCTGCGGCGGACGCGGACGCGGTGCGGTCGCTAACGCCATGTCGGCTGGCGGACTGGTTCTGGAGGACAGTTCTGGCACCAACCGGGCTCCCGGCTCGGCCGCCGGCGGTCCGATCAAGCTGGTGGCAATGGCCGACCTCCGCCAGGACCGCCTCGATCAGACCCACAAAGTGCTGGGCAAGATGCTGGGCGAGATGATCGATGCCCCGGAGGAACGGAGGTTCCTCGGTTTCGACGGCTATCGCCACGCCATGGATTGCCTGGGCCCGGGTGACGTGGCCATTCTTACCACCCATGCCGCCTTTCGCGCACCTCACCTCGAATACGCGATTGAGAAGGGCATTAACGTCTTCATGGAAAAGGACTTCGCCGCCGACCCCGGTGGAGTCAAACGTATGATCCGCGCCGGCGAGGCGGCTGAAAAGAAGAATCTCAAGATCGGCGCCGGTCTCATGTGCCGTCACTCTTCGGCTCGCCAGGCCATGATCCAGGAGATCCGCGATGGGCGGATGGGCGACATCCAGCTCATCCGCGCCTACCGCATGGATCCCGGCTACTGCATGCCCCCCTTTTCCAGAGATCAGAACGAACTGCTCTGGCAGCTCAGCCCCGGCCATCCCTATCAATTCATGTGGTCGTCGGGCGGGATCTTCATCGAACTGATGATCCACCAGATCGACGAGTGTTTCTGGATCAAGGACTCCTGGCCCGTTTCGGCCCATGGCGTGGGCGGGCGCATCGTCGGCAGCACCGACTGCAGCCAGAACCTCGACAGCTACTCGATCGAGTACACGTTCTCTGACCAGTCGAAAGCCCTGGTCACCGGTCGATATATTCCCAAGTGCGAGAACGACTTTGCCACCTTCGTCCACGGCACCAAGTCCGCCGGGCAGTTCTCCGGCAACGTTCACGCTCCGACCTGCAAGATCTACAAGGACCACCACATGGACCGGGCCAATATCGCCTGGGAAGCCGGACAAGAAAAGGTGAACCCCTGGCAGGCCGAATGGGACGTGCTTCTGAGCGCCATCCGCCAGGACCGCCCCCACAACGAAACCCGCCGGGCCGCCCAGGCAAACCTCGGCGCCATCATGGGCCGTGCCGCTGTGCACATGGGGCGTACGATCACCTGGGAAGAAGCCACGGCATCCGACTTCCAGTTCTTCGCCGGCATCGACACCCTCACCGATGGCAGTCCCGCCCCAGTCCAGGCCGACGCCAACGGCCGCTACCCGGCCCCCGTACCGGGCCAGTGGGTGGAAGTCTGAGGCTCCTTGCTGGAGCCTTCTGCTGCAGACGGCCGCTCCGCTCCATGGGCCGAAGCGGCCCGTCTGCCGAGATGCCAGGGATTGCCCATCCGTGAATCGGGAGGTCGGCCAGCCAACCGCCGGCTTCAGGGCACGCTCGGCACGCCTGCCGGCGCTGCCGTCTTGGCGGCCAGTTCCTTCACCTTCTCGACAACGATTCTCTCCACCGTGGGGGCAAACGGCCCCGGCAGCGACGAATAACGCATCGCTTCCCCACCTTCGTAGCCCCCTTCTTCGAGGATTCGCAGCGAGGGGAGGTAGGCGAAGACATCGTTTGAGTAGCCGGCCACCCACACGGCCGGCCCCGCCATCTCCTTCTTGAGCCGAAGCGAATAGTCGACCACCGTCTCGCCCGAGATCGCCGCCAGAATCAATTCCGAACCGAAGCGGGCGACCTGGATGGGCGCCGAATAGGTTGTCCGGATCTTGCCCGAGTCCTCCAGTTCCTTGAGCAGGAGCTGGGCATGCCTCTGCTCCCACACGTTGCTGGATTGGGCCTCCTTCTCCAATTGTTCCCGGGAGGGGGGCTCGGCGAACTGGAGAACCACCTCGTCGTAGGCCAGGCGCAGCGGCCCGTGGATCGGGGTGGAGTTGGTCAGCAGCGCCGCCTCCACGCCGTTCGACAACGCGCGGCCATGCTGCTCGCACAGCTGCAGTTCGCCCCGGGGATAGGGGTTCTGGTCGCCCCCGCACCCGGCCAGGAACAGCGCCGTCGCGCCCGGATGGGCCTGCTGCAGATTCCGCTGGGCAAATCCGCTGTAGTCGCCGCAGAACTGGTAGAAACTGAGCGTTGTGGAATGGCACGCGTAGCCGAACAGCAATGCCTTCAGTTGGTTCTCGCCCATGGCCACCTGAAGCACCGGCACATCATGATCGACCGGCCCATCGGGATTGGGGTGGTTGCTGAAACCGCTCTTGGTGGGCGTACGCCGATTCATCGCAAAGCCCGCTCGGGCATGGCAGTAACTCAGCGAGACCGGAGTCATGTCCTCAATCGCCTTGCCGATTACCTCCACCAGTTTCTGCTGGAGCTTTCCCACATAGCGCCGGGATTGCTCGGCACGGTCTGTTGGCAGATAGACCTTGTCGGGCCGGAGTTCGGGACCGCAATGGGTGTGCGAAGCATTGATGAGCAGGCTCTCGCGGGGCAGTTGATACTTCTGGCCGACCTGTTCCTCCACCCAGTTGCGCACGTCCCTGGGAATGCTGACCAGATCGAGGGTCACGATTACCAGCCGTGTCCCCTCGGCGTCTTCCAGTGCCAGCGACTTGGCGTTCAGGTCGTGAACCATTCCCTCCGACGGTTTGGTTCGGGAGGCATACCCGGCCATCCACATCATCTCGTCCGGTGTGATCACGACCGTGGCCGTGCCGGCCTTCCACTCGGTTTTCACCTCGGCGGCTTCCGCCCCCAGAGACTCCGCTCCCACAGACAGGCTGAACAAACCACTTCCCAGCAGCAGACAGGCAACTACCGTACAGCGCATCGGCTCATCTCCCAGGTTGAAACGGATTGGAGCACGTGGACTTCTCTGGATGTTACCGCGCACAGCAGCCCCGTGCGAGTGGCCAGGAACCGGCGACGGATCATCGAGGGCTCGAAGGGCTGCATCGAGGAAGTGTCATGCATGGGGCAGAAGCGGTCAATCCGAAACTCCATTTTGACGCTCTTCCGGCCGCCGACGGGCCATCCTACGGCCTCTGCACCCTCTGCCTGGCGGTTGCCGCTGCCGTGGGTGATCTGGATAATTCGAACGATTCTCACACCGCCCGATGTATCGAGAAATCACGGCCATCGCTCCGGACGTGCCTCGTTCTTGCCCCTCACCCTCGGTCCGCATCCGCCTATGACCCGACCTGCCCCGCAAACGGCCCTCCTGCTTGTCTTCGCCACCGTCTGTGTGGACCTGCTTGGGTTCGGGCTGGTTCTGCCGCTCTTGCCCATTTACGGGCGGGAGTTGACCGAGTCGATGCCTCCCCACGAGGCCGGCTTGACCCTGGGCATCCTCATGAGTTGTTTCACGATGATGCAGTTCGTCTTCGCACCGGTGTGGGGACGCCTCTCGGACCGCCTCGGCCGTCGGCCGATCCTGCTGCTCAGCCTTGCCGGCTCGACGGCCTTCTACTTTCTTTTCGGACTGGCATCCGCCTGGCGAAGCCTCCCGTGGTTGTTTGCGGCCAGGATCGGAGCGGGGATTGCCGGTGCTACGATCCCGACAGCCCAGGCCTACATCGGCACCATCCAGTGCCTGGTGCAGGGCATCTTCGTGCGGCGGATGGCCCGCAGCGTCAGCGAACCCAAGCTGGCGGCGATCGGCAGCTTCTTGTCGATCACCGGCTTCCTCCTGATGGCGGCCATGGCTGAGACCTCCCTGGGCGGTATTCCTCTGTTGATGCTGGCCACCGCGATCGAGGTGAGCGGCATCGCCTTCATCTTCCCGGCCGTGCAGGCCCTGATTTCCCGCCGGACCGATCCGTCGGAGCAGGGGGGCATTCTTGGTGCCGGCGAGAGCGTCAGTGCCATGGGGCGCACGGCCGGCATCATGTCCGGCGTCTGGCTCTACAACCTCTGGCCGGGCGTTCCTTACTGGTCCGCAGCCGCCATGATGGCAGCCGTCATGGGGCTTGTCTTTCTGGCGGCGCAGCGAGGTACCGACTACGCCGAGGCGTTGCCGTAGGGCTGGCGCAACAAGACGAGCTGCAGAAGAGCCGGTCCTCTCCAACAGCTCGAATGCGGATTTGGCGAGATGCCTTGGGGGCGTTCCCCGCCGCTCAGCGCGATTGGGCCAGCAGTGCGATATTCAGATAGTCCACCGCGATGGCGATCGCTTCATCGAGATACATTTCCCGCTCGATGCCTGCCTCGTTGCCGTCGACGACATCGTCCAGCGCGTCCTGCTCCTCCTTGTCGGCATCCAGCTCCTTGAGTTCCGCGCGGAATTTCTCCTCGTTCAGGGTGATCGTCTTGCGATCCTTCTGTTCGAGATACAACTTGATATTCCGTTGGACACGCTGGAAATCCTCGGACTTCTCCCAGCGTTTGCTCGACAGGAGCCGCAACTGCTGCCGCACGGCATCGTTGACCTGCCCGTACGCCTTGTGCGGCGCAGGATCGACCTGATCGAAGGCCACGGCATAGTCCAGATCGGACTCGCCCACATCGTAGTGGGTCGTCAGCGACGGAATCTCGACGTCTGCCACCACTCCGCGGTTCTGCGTGCTCTGGCCACTGGGCCGATAGAATTGCTGCATGGTGATCTTCAGGGCACCGTAGGCCGGTGGATTGCGCATCCCTTGGAAGAGCTGGAGCCCCAGGTCCATCAGGCTCTGCACCGTCCCTTTTCCGTGCGTCGCATGATCTCCCACGATCAGGCCGCGGCCGTAGTCTTGGATGGCCCCGGCAAGGATCTCGCTGGCGCTGGCGCTGAACTTGCTGGTCATCACCACCAGCGGTCCCTTCCAGAGGATGCTTTCGTCCGTGTCCTCATAGGACTGAACGTATCCGTCCGGTCCCTTGACCTGCACGACCGGCCCCCCCTCGATGAACAGCCCCGTCAGGTTGATCGCCTCCTGGAGGGATCCGCCGCCATTGCGGCGAAGGTCCAGAACCACCGCATCCACGCCGCGCTTGTTGAAGTCCTCCAGGATCTTCCGCACATCGCGGGTCGTGCTACGGAAGTTCGGATCGCCCCGGCGGGCGGAATCCATATCCAGGTAAAAACTCGGAAGGTCGATCACGCCAATCCGGAATGGCTCTCCCGACGGCTTGGCTCCGTGCTCAAAAATGGCCTGCTGGGCCTCGCTGTCCTTCAGTTCGATCTTGGCCCGCGTGATGCTGATCACGCGGCGATTCAGCCCCTCCGAATCGGTCACCTCCAGGCGTACGACCGTGCCCGCCTTGCCGCGGATCCGGTCCACCACCTCGCCGAGCTTCATGTCGACCACATCCTCGATGTCCCCTTCGCCATTCTGCCCCACCCCGATGATGCGGTCCTCCGCTTTGAGGCTTCCTTCTTTGTCGGCTGCCCCGTCGGGGACGATCTTGTTGACCACCGTGTAGCCGTCGATCGATCGCAATTCGGCACCGATCCCGTCGAGTTCCAGGCTCATTTGAATGAGGAAGTTCTTGTAGGAACTCGGCGACATGTAGCTGGTGTGGGGATCGAACGACATCGTCAATGCCGTCAGGTACATCTCCAGCAACTCGTCACGGTCGGTCTGGTGCATCCGCTTGGCGAAACTCACGTATCGGCGGCGGACTTTCTCTTTCTGCTTCTCCTCCGTCATCTTCTCGTCGTCCACCCGCAACCGGAGCAGATCGAACTTGATCCGCTTGCGCCACTGCTCGCGGGCTTCGGCCTCGCTGGTTGCATACTCGGTCGCATCCGGATCCCGAAGGATCTCTTCGTCGATGGTGAAGTCGTGCTTCAAATCGACGTACTCCTCTGCCCAAGTCACCCGCTCGTCGATCCGCTTGAGAAACGTGGTGAACACGTCGTAGGCAAACTGGATGTTCCCTTCCTGGATCTGATCGTCCAGAAGCAGTCGCTGCTCGTCGAACTTCTCCACATCCGACTTGAGAAAGTAAACCTTCATCGGGTCGAGGGTCTTGAGGAACATCTCCAGAAATCGCTTCGAGATCTCGTCGTCGAGCTTGTGTTTCGACAGATGCTGGTCCTGAATGTAGAACGAGACCAGCTTCGTGATCTGCTTGTCGATCGGGGTGGGCCCCACCGGGTCGGCAGCGACCTGCCAGGAGGCTCCCGCAACAAGAATGCCCAGGAGGGCAAGGATTGGAAGCCCATATCGACTCACGGACGATTTGCACCAAATCATTCAGAAACCCTCTGCATCTCGCAAAAGAAGTGCCACCAGCCAGCCGTCCCCATTGGTGGGGAAGGGCCGTACCAGAGCCCCTTGTTTAAGCATATCTCGTGTCCCCGAAAACTACGCTCGCCTGCGTATCTCGACAGGACACTCACGCCAGGCAATGGTAATGGCGATCTGCAAATGGAACAAGGTCGACCTGCAGCCGCCTTCACTTCATAATACGCGAAAACGCCTGTCACGTTCCGGAATTGGCCCCCAGACCCCAGAAAGCCTGCCCGGACGGCCAGATGGGGCGTCCGGGTACCCTGCCGGCGAGGCGATGCACGAAGCAGTCCATCAGCTCCGCTGGCTCCCGGGCTTCCTGCCGCTGCATCCGCAACACGCACCAGCGCCGCGATGAAGGCGACTAAGCGCTTGTCAATTCAATAGTTGCGATGCCTGCTTGTTGAGGCCAGACCGTCTCAGTCTGGTTGGCTGTCAGCCTGAATCGGCCCGGGTCTGCTCCCGCATGGCCCGCCGACATTGTGGCTGACGGCCCCGGCCGATACCGCCACCAGGCCGGCGGTCGGCCATTGCGTCGCGCACCAGTCCCGCGACACAGTCGACCAGGGAGGGATCGGGCCCCAGCGGACCCGCGAGGATCCACTCGATGTGGGGGAATCGCCGGCGCAGTTGACCGATTCGCTTCTCGATCTGCCGAAAAAGCCGTCCGGGGTAGAGAAGATAGGGCTGGATGACGATTCGGCTCGGATTTCTCCTCAGGCAAATTTCGAGAGTTTCCTCCATGGAAGGCTGAGTGATCGCCAGGAAACACGCCGAGAAGGTTCTGTCGCCTGCGGCCATCCGGCGAGAATCGGCCACCTGGAGAATCTCCTGCCGAACCGATGGGTCGCGGCTCCCCCGGGCGACCAGAACAAATTCCGTGGGGCCACGGCTTGCCGCATGGGTGGACAGCGCCTCACGGAGCCGGTTTTCGGCAATCTCCTGCAGCCCGCCGCTGGCTCCCAGATGCTCGGTGAAAGAGACGTAGAACTGGGGTATTCCAACCAGAATGCGCCCTACCTCGGAGGGGATGTCGCAACGCACATGCCGTCCGGCTGCCAACTGCAGGGGAACCACGATTCCCTCCCTCACCCCCCGTCGGGCGAGGGCTGCCAGGCCATCCTCAATCGTTGGTTCAGCCAATTCGAGGTAGCACGGCTCCACCACGGCTGTCTCAAGTCGCTGCTCAAGACCCCGGCAGAGATCCCGCACAGGCCGGTGGCCTGCCGGGTCGCGAGAGCCGTGTCCCACCAGCAGGATGCCGGTCTGCCGATCTGCCAGATCCACCATGTCCGCGTGCCAACGTCTCGATTTCTACCTATCAAACAGCCGCAAATAGTGACGCTCAACGATTCTAGCACCTGGTGGCAGAAGATGAAGCCGCGGATCTTTCAGGCTACGAACAGCTCGACAGCCGTTGTTCGGGCCGTCTACAATTATTACCCGATTGGCCGGGTCTTTTGTCCTCGATTGTCCCCAATCTGTCCCACATCCCGAAAGGGTCGATTCAAGCGATGCACTCCATCACGATCAGAATCGCGGTCCTTGCCGCAAGCGTTTTGTTGGCGCGTGACGTCTTCGGCCAGCAGTGGGGGCGATTTCGCGGTCCGAACGGCGAAGGCATTGCCGCGGCAGGCGCCATTCCGGTCCGCTGGGATGAAAGCGACTACCGCTGGAAGAAAGAACTCCCCGGCATGGGCTATTCGTCGCCGGTGGTGTGTGGCGTCCGGGTGTTTGTCACCAGCGCCATCGAGGACGATGCCACCCAGATCGTCCAGTGCCTCTCGACAACCGACGGCTCGAGGCTCTGGGAGCAGCGATTCCAGTCCAGGCCACACAGGCATCATCCCAACAACTGCCATGCATCGAGCACCCCCGCGCTGGACCAGGACGCGGTCTACTTTCTCTGGACCAATCCCGAGCAGCTCACGGTCGTCAAGCTGAATCAGGCCAGCGGCGAGCAGCAGTGGCGCCGCGATCTGGGCCCCTTTGCTGCCGAGCACGCCGGGGGAGCCTCGCCGATCGTGTATCGCAACATGGTCATCGTGCCCAACGATCAGGACGGTGCCAGCTCGATCCTGGCCCTCGACTGCCAGACGGGCAAGACGCTGTGGCAGACCCAGCGCCGGACCGAGAAAGCCGCCTACGCCACCCCCTGCCTGTACGAGCCCGAGTCCGGCTCGCCCCAGCTCATTTTCAGTAGTTGGGCCCATGGGCTCAACGGCATCGATCCGCAAACCGGAGAGACGCTCTGGGAACTCCCTCTCTTCAAGAATCGCGTCGTTGGCTCTCCCCTGGTCTGCTCCGGACTGGTCTTTGCGGCAGCCGGCACGGGCGGCATCGGACGGCAGATGTATGCTGTGCGTCCAGGCAATCCAAGCCGGGGTATCCAGGCCCAGACGGCCTACGAAGTCAAAGGTTCGCTCCCCTATGTAGTCACCCCCATCGCTTGCGGCGACCTGCTGTTCGCCTGGTTTGACAAGGGCGTGGTGACATGCCTTGTGGCCGCCACCGGCGAAATGCTCTGGAAGGAACGAATCGGAGGGGACTACTTTGCCTCGCCCGTCCTGGTTGATGGGCGACTCTATTGCATCTCGTGCGAAGGGGAAGTGATCGTGCTGGCAGCTTCGCGTCAGTTCCAGGAATTGAGCCGGGTCGAGCTGGGCGAACCCTCGCACAGTACTCCGGCCGTAGCCGACGGCGTCATGTACCTGCGCACGGTATCCCACCTTTTCGCCCTGGAGGGTAAGGGAAGGTAGCGATTGGGGGGTGAACGTAAAGGGGGCGAGAAGGCGCAGGAAAGTCAGATTGTGTCGGATTTGTCGTTGATCTTCTGGCTACGGAAGTCTTTTTGGCTTAATTGGTTATGATTATTGACGGAAAGCTGCGAGAGCTTTTTGGATGGGGGAATATGGGCGGATTCGGCAGGGCAAGGGCCGGTTATGTGGGGGGGGGCCACACGATTCTCAACGATCCGCCCGGTCGTGGGGTCGGCGAAGCGTCGGAAGTGGATAAAATAAGGGTTTGAAGGTGCTGCTGGCAGAGGCCTGTTGGGAACAGATTTGCCCGCAGCGGCCGACCCTTGTCGACGGGGACAGTTTCTCCCCGATCTCAGGAAGGTATACGATCACCGCTGTGTCGTGTTGGTGGACTCTTTAATCTGTCGGACGAACCGGATCTCTGCTTGATCGAATTCTCTCCTTTTCTGCGGCGGAGTCGCTGTGGCTAGCTTCCTCGGTCTGCTTGTGGCGTTGCTTCTCTTGGCCTTGGTGCTCAACGTGGTGGCCTGTGCACTCCGCGTGGCGGTTGCGGCCGATTCGCGTCAGCGCCGTCCATGGCTGCCCACCCATTGGCGAGAACCGATCGAGGAGGGAGAGGTGATTCGGTTCCAGGCGGAGGCCGGAACCGTCCTGGAGGGGACGTTTCTGCACCGGTTGGCGGATGCCAGCCGAGGTACCATCGTCTACAGCCACGAGTTGAACGGCGACCGCTGGAACGCGCTGGCCTATGTGGAGCAGTTGCGCGCGGACGGTTTCGATGTGTTCACCTTCGACTATCGCGTCCACGGCCGCAGCCAGTCGCAGTGCCACTGGGATCGTGCCTTCGAAGTCACCAGGGCGGATATCGCCGATTTGCGAGCAGCCGTTCGCGTTGCCGTGTCGAAGACTTCCGATGCGGTGCCGAGGATCGCGGTCATCGGAGTCGGCAAAGGAGCTGCTGTGGCCCTCTGCGCAGCTTCGGAGGAGCCCGCGATCCGGGCGCTCGTGCTCGACAGCATCCAGCCGCTCCCGGGAGCCGTCCCGCAGCGGCAAGCCCGATCCAGGACGAACTGGTGGACGCGTCTCTTGAAGCGGATCTTCTGCCGGCCGCCACGCGACGCTGTCGACCCGGACCGGATCGCCCCGGATGTGCGGATCCCGGTTCTGCTCATTCATGGACGCAACGACGTCTACGTTCCGCTCGAAGCGGTTCGCACGCTGGCATCGCGGATCTCCGGACAGTGCCAGCTCTGGATCGTACCGGGCGCTCGCCACGCCGAGGCCATTGGCGTTGATCGCATTTCCTACGTACGGCGAACCAGCCGGTTCCTCGCGCAGTGCATGCAGCCGAAGCCTGCCCCGCTCCGGGAGAAACCGCAGGAAGCCGCGTCTCCCGTGGCGCATCATGGCCCGGTTCCCTCCATGCCCGCCCACTAGCTATTCTCGATGGCTCCACACCCCACCAGCCTGGCCCTCGAAGGAAATATCCTCCGCATCGACTGGAGCGACGGCAAGTCGATTCTCTACGACCCGGTGCAACTGCGCCAGCATTGTCCCTGCGCCACCTGCAACAGCGAGCGAATGCAGGCCGCCTCTGAGGGCAAGCTGCCACCGGCAAGCGGCCTGGCGGTCACCGTGATCGCCATGGAGCCCGCCGGCAATTATGCTTACAAGATCACCTTCAGCGACGGGCACAGTACGGGCCTGTTCACGCTCGACTTCCTGCGCGAATTGGGGGACGCGGAGCGGGCCCCCCAGAAATCCGACCCATAGCACGAGTTGTTTGCACGGGGTCAGCCGCGGGAAGTGGCCCTCGTGCGCCAGATCAGGTGTATTCCACCATCCGTGATACTGTTATCAGGTCTGAAGACATGGATCGAAGAACGTTCATCAAAGTGTCGAGCGTCGCCGGCGTCCAGGCCGTCGCCTGGTCTGCTCTGAAAGCTTCCGCACAGACACCGGCGGCTCCGGCCGCGGCGGGCCTTGTCAATCCGTTCCAGCAGGAGGGGAAGTGGTACAAAGCGGCACTCCACGTGCACACCACTCTTTCCGATGGCGATGTCGATCTGAAGACACGGCTGGCGCAGTATCGGGAAGCCGGGTACCAGGTCGTGGCGGTGACCGATCACTGGAAGAGCAACGACCTCGGCAGCTCATCGGCCGAGGGATTCCTGGCCATCAGCGGCATGGAGGTGCATCCCAAGACCGGCACCGGGGCGCCCGCGCACCATTTTGTGTGTTTGAATGTTCCCCATCCCTTCGAAGTGGCCCGCGACCTGCCGGCCCAGGCGGTGATCGACCGGGTCGTCGAGGCGGGTGGCAAGGTGATCTACGCCCATCCCTACTGGACGGCCCACTCGATGGAAGAGATGTCGGAGGTGACCGGCTACATTGCCATGGAGGTCTTCAACGCGGTCTGCCATCTGCACAACAACAAAGGTTTCAGCTCCGTCCACTGGGACCAACTCCTCAACAAGGGGAAGATCCTGCCGGCCGTTGCCAGCGACGACGTGCACAAGTCGAGCGAGATCAACCGCGGCTGGACGATGATCAAGGCGCCCTCGCTCGATACGACTGCCATTCTCAGCGCCATTGCCGGCGGCTCGTTCTATGCTTCGAGCGGCCCGGTGATCGAAGACTGCCGGATCGAGGGGGGCGTGGTCCGCGTTGCCACCAGCCCCGTCAAGCAGATCAGTTTCTTCTACGACGGCTCAGGCGGCGGGCACTTTGTCGATGCGGAAGACGGCAAGACCCTCACGAGCGCCGAGTGGTCGTTCGGCGGTGCAAAACGCAAGTACCGTTGGATCCGAGTCGAGGTGGTCGACGAGGCCGGCAACCGTGCCTGGACCAATCCCTTCGTTATCGATTCAGCCGCCTGAAACAGGCAAAGCGGCTGCTGGTGGAGCAGCTGGCCGCAGGCAACGTGCGGCCATGTTGCTCGGCCATCATGAAGAGCACGGCGGGTTTCCTGCAAGGCGGGTACCAGCAAGCAGCCGGGTGGCACCGGCGCGTATCTGCTGGGATACCCTTGGGATACCCTTGGGTAGCGCGATGCGAAGTCAGTCTTCCGATTCGCTCGGTAACGGCACGGGAACCTGCACCCGGGTCCAGTCGGCCGTGATCCGAGTCAGCGCCTCGGGCAGCGGTCCGGTGCTGTTGTCCTGGACGACGCCTTGCCATTGACCCTGGGCGGTTCGCCACAGGGCCACGTCTGCAGGTTCGGCCAGCTCGATCCGCAGGTCGCTGCCGGCGAACGACTTCAGCGCCCCGGCGGCCAGGGCGACCACCCGGCCCCCACGATCGAGCCGCACGGCCGCCACACCGACGGCGTCGAAGGTGACCTCATGGCCGTCGACGTTGATCGCCTTGCGAATCGGATCGCCCATCACGTTCTTCTCGCCGGAGGCCAGGATGACCGTGCCATCCAGCAGGCGGCATTGGCCGCTGGGTTTGGGCATCATCGAACCGGGGAAATTCACTGTGCCACGGATCGTGCAGGGGGTTTGTGGCGCCGTGCCGGCTGCCTCCAGGTGCGCGATGACGGCACGGGCACAAGGGTCCGCCTCGGCCATGGCTGCCATCGCTTCGGGCAACTGGCGCAGTGCATCGAACGGGTGTCCCTCAAAATCCCGCGTCCACTCGCCCACCCGGTACAGGGCCGTCTTGCCGGCGGCGGCCGCACGGCGGAACAGCTCGGCCACGGCCGGGCGCTCGTACTGGGGGTGATAGAGAATGACCGCCTCGTACGGCTGCGGACCGTACTGGATGCGCCCGTCTTTGCCCAACCTCAGTGCCCCGGCCGCGATCTGGCTACTGGGGATCAGGTCCGTATAGAAGCCGGCGGCCCACAACCGGTCGGTGACCGCCAGGCCGGTGTCCGCCAGTCCCGGGCCGGCCCAGTTCAAAGCAGCCGGATGCCCGAACACAACTGCCACCGGGCAGTCGATCGGCGCGGACGAGATGTAGTTGAGCAGCCGGATGCGGCAGTCGGCGGCCAGCAGCTTGTCGCCCAGGAGCGAGATCGTGCGGTGGTTTGGCGGGACACTGGCCGGCGCCGGGTAGACTGGGTGGAAGTTGATCCTCCCGCCGCCCAGAGCGTGCCGCCAGAGGTCCTCGCGGTACGCCTCCACGCTGCGTTCGTAATACATGGGCGCAGAAGGGCGTGGCCTCGTCGGTCTGTGCCAGGTCGCGGCGGCAGGCCCACCAATCGAGTCCATTCTTGAAGACCTCCTCGCGCGTCGCTGGATTGGGGTACCAGGTCGGGTGCGTGGCCGGCATGGCCTGCGGCCCGAAGACGTCCTTGATGGACTGGCAGTAGGCGTTCTCGACCTCGGCGTTGCGCTGCCAGTTCATCTCCATGTAATGGTTGATCGCGGCCGCCCGCTCGCCCTCCAGGCCGGCATGAGGTTTAAGCATCAGCAGCAGGTCGCGCACGAGATCCCGGCCCGGCCGGCGCCTGGCATACACGTCGGCCATTGCCTGGGAAAAGTACAGATCGTCGAGCCGCGGTCCAAAGCGTCCCGGAAATCCCCATTCGTCCTTGCAGGCCCCAGCCAACGGCACGTCGGCATATTGCCGGAGCGTGTTTCGCTCGAACTCCGCCAGATGCGGCGCGAACACGTCCGGAGTGAAAAGCGTGAAGACAGCCAGCAGGCAGGCAGTTCGGCCCTGGTCGGCCGCCGTGCCGGGGATGGTGACGCCGACGCCCCGGGCATCGGCCTGAGTGACCTGGCAGCGGCTGGTGATGTCTTGGATGGTATCAGGCTGGATGCCTTGTGGTCCGGCGACGTAGGAATACGCGCGCAGCAGCCGGCCAGCAAGCGACTCGTAGGGACGAACCCCCAGATGCGCGGGCGTGTAGTGATCCGACATCTTGATCGGGTCGATCGACAGCCGGGCCCGGCCTTCGGGCTGGAGAGCCAACTCCCGCAAACGGACGATCTCCTGCATCTCGCCGGGGTACTTGTCCATAAAGGCCTGCCTTGCCAGACGCACATCCAGGTCCAGCACGACTTCCATGCCGTGTGCCCGAGCGTATTCAACTCCGCGTTTGAGCTGGTCGTGCACCTCGGGCCGGGTCACCTCGGCATGGTGCCGGATGCTGGTGGTGAGCACCCCGTAGGCCGAATGTTTCTCATGGAGGTCAACGAATGGCTTGTAGCCGTCCGCTTCGAAGTCCGAAGCCGTCCAGAACCAGCAGCCGATCCCCGGCCAGGAGGTCTTGATGACATTCTGCTGTTGCCCTGGAAGCTCGACTCGCAGCCAGCGCCGCGCGTCCTGCCCGGCGTTTTCACCGGCCAGGGCGGCCGCAGGAGCGGTAACCAAGAGCGAGCAGGCGACGGACAGGCCGCCAATGAAGGGCGAAGACTTGAGCATGTGTTGTTCCTCTATCGCAGTACTCGGCCGCCGTTGATGTCGATTGTGGCCCCGGTCATGAATCCGGCCACCGGACTGGCGACGAAAACGATCACGCGGGCGATTTCTTCGGGTTCAGCAAAACGGCCTGAGAGCAGATGGGTCCTGGCATAGTCGGGTGAGAGGGCGGTGGCCGATTGACTTCCCATCTCGGTAAGGGTCATTCCGGGGGCCACGCAGTTCACGCGGACCCGTGGTGCAAGGGCCCTGGCCGCGCTCTTGGTGAGGTTGACGAGCCCTGCCTTGGCTGCCGCATAGTGGGCGTGGTGGGGCACGCCGGTGTGACCGGCCACACTGGCCACGGTCACCACGGAGGAGCCCTCCGAAAGAAGCTCTCTGGCGGCCTGAAGCACGAAGAACGGCCCATTGAGGTTCACGGCCACGATGTGCATCCATTCCTCCGCAGTGAGTTGTGCGAAGGGTGTCACGGTGCTCTCGCCGGAGCAAAGGATCAGCAGGTCGATCCGATCGATCGTGTTGCGAAGTTTCTGGAAAGCGCTGCTGACGGCCGCGTGGTCGGCAACATCCATGCCCATGCACCAGGCCCGCCGTCCCAGCCGGCGGACGGCGTCGGCGGCAGCCTCCGCTCCCTCCACGTTGGTATGGTAGCCGATGACGACGTCGGCTCCTTCTTCAGCCAGAATACTTGCGGTTGCCGCGCCGATTCCGCGCGAGGCGCCTGTGACGAAGGCCACTCGATCCTTCAGTTGCAGATCCATGGATTCGAACCTTGGTTGTTGCTTTCTACAGGACCCGGCCGATTATACCACTGCCCCTCCGTATCGCCTAACGGGAGATCGCTGCCAGCCCCAGCAGATGCAAATCACCGCACCGGCCAGGCTGGTCCGCTGGGGCTGGGCGGGATGGTCGTGCGGCACTGGAGCGGTTACGCTGGTCGATGGATCTGCAATCACCATCGGAGTGCTCGCGTGTCGGCCCCCAGAGTCAAGAACATACCATGGTCGCTCGAGACCGCTTACGGCAGCCGGTCGGACTGCTTTGCCCGCGGGATCCGGTTGCTGCTGGAACGGATGGACAGCAGCCAGGCGGCGCTGCAACGGGCGGCCGGGGTGGCTGCCGGCATGACGGCGGCGGCCCGGGCTGCGCTGACGAAAATGGCGGGACGCGGTTCCTCTCCTGAGGGGCAGAGCGATCCTTCCCGGTTCCTGCTGGCGATCCAGACGTATTACGCGATTGTGGTGAAGTATCTCACGTGGACGGTCTTTGAACCGCACCTGGGGGCCGACTCCTGCCCCTTGAACGTTTGCGGGCGAGCGGGCGCCGAGCGATTTGAAAGCGGCGAGCATGCCGCCCGCTGGGGCGCATGCGGGTTTCCGGACTCTGCCGGTTGGGCCTGGTATCTCGATGCGTGGGATCAACCCCTCCAGGAGTGGCTGCGATCGGTGGCAGAACTGGCATACAGTCTGGAATCGATCACCTCGCAAACGGATCCGGCCCAAGGCCACGATCTGTTTGGATCAGTCTATATGGGATTGCTTCCCAAACAGGTTCGGCATGCCCTTGGAGAGCACTACACACCCGCCTGGCTCGCCGATCATGTTCTCGATCAAGCCGGATTCGATGGCCGCTTCACCGGTCGCCTGTTCGACCCCACGTGCGGATCTGGAGTATTTCTCCTGCGGGCCATGGCCCGTATGCGAGGCGCAGGGGACGGCTGTGCTGCCCGGGATTCCGTCTGGCGGCAAGTTGCCGGAATGGACGTGAATTCCTTGGCCGTGCTGGCGGCACGCGCCAACTATCTTGTTGCCCTTCGAGAACAGCTCGACCCCGATTGCCCGCTGAATGTGCCAGTGCGACAAGGCGATGTGGTGCTCGAGGAACGGCGGGAGCCGGAGTTCGATTTTCTCGTGGGCAATCCCCCCTGGGTCGCCTGGGATCACTTGCCCGACGATTACCGCCGGCAGACGAAAGACCTGTGGCAGCGGTACGGACTGTTTTCCCTGTCGGGCAACCAGGCGAGGCACGGCGGTGCCAAGAAGGACCTTGCCATGCTGGTGCTGTGCTGCGGAGCCGACCGATTCTTGCGCTGCGGAGGCCGCCTGGGGATGGTCGTTACCCAGACGCTGTTTCAGACC
>CAZLWV010000028.1:0-8178 GCA_964563135.1 uncultured Planctomycetaceae bacterium | reverse complement strand
GTGGAGCCGGCGACGGTTTTCGGCGGTTCCGATTGGGCGAGAACGGTCCTCCGCTCCGGGTTCTGCAGGTAGACGATCTGGTCGACGTTCAGCCCTTCGACACGGCGGCAAACTGGACTGCCACCGTCGTTCTGGAGAAAGGAGCGCCGACCACCTATCCGGTGCCCTACCGGCGTTGGAGTTGCGACGGAGGGGGGAAGGTCGGGCAACCGCCGGCTGGGCCTCGCCTTGCCTACCAGTCGCTTGAAGCCGTCCCGATCGACCCCAGACGTCCCCAGTCGCCATGGTTGTTGCGGCCCGCAGGCATGGGGGGGGCCATTGAGCGGCTGACCGGCCCTTCCGATTACACGGCGCACCTGGGTGCCAACACCGGGGGAGCCAACGGCGTCTACTGGTTCAGGCTGCTTGGTCGAAAGGGACCCCATGTGGAGGTCGAGAACCTTGCGGATCGGGGGAGGCATCGTCTGGCCACTGTTCGTGCCACCCTGGAGCCGGAATTGTTGTATCCTCTCGTTCGCTGGGGCGACGTGCAACGTTTCCAGGCCGTGCCATCGGCCTGTCTGCTGCTGGTTCAGGACACCGTGACGCGGCGCGGGATCGACGAGCGACGCCTGGAACAGGAGTTCCCCCGCGCCTACGCCTATCTGAAGCCACTGGAGGGAATTCTGCGCCAGCGGGCGGCCTATCGCCGCTATCAGGATTCGGCACCGTTCTATTCGATGTACAACGTCGGGCAGTACACGGTGGCAGCGCACAAGGTCGTCTGGCGGCGCATGGATCGCATGATTCGCGCCGCGGTTGTGGAGCCGATCGAAGGTGCGCTGCTGGGTGTTCGGCCGGTCGTCTGCCAGGAAACCTGCGCGATGATCGCCGCAGTCTCGGCCGACGAAGCGCACTACCTCTGCGCCCTGCTCAACAGTCCGGTCGTTGGATTTCTGGTGCAGGCACATAGCGTTCGCGGCGGCAAAGGCTTCGGATCGCCGGGAATGCTCGAGCATCTGGCAATTCGCCGATTCGATGCGGGGCGAGAAGATCACAGGGAGCTTGCCGGTCTTGGTCGGGCCGCGCATGTCGCCCAGACACGAGGAGAGGATCTCGGCCGGATCGAGGAGGAGATCCATGAGAAGGTTGCGGCGGTCTACCAGTTGGAGCCGGCGCAGGGTCGTCGGCTGGCAGAACTGGTGGAAACGGGAAGGGGACGAAGGACTTCTGCTGCCGGGCGAGTCGGATAGCCGACAGGGCCCGACCTACGAGGCGGCGGGGACTTCGACCAGGACGCCTTGTGTATGCTGGTCGGCGCTGGCCAGGTACTCGGTGATCGTAGTGCTGTGCTGCCACACGTCGGGCATGAAGGTCTCCTGCAGGTAGCGCCGGACGATCTGCTTCTGGTCGCGAGTGAGCCCGGAAGGGTGGACGATCTTCTCGAGAATCTGGTTATCGCCCCGGCCGATGGCAGGCAAGGCAAAGCGAGAAGTCAGCTCGTGAGAAACGATGCCGGTCAGATACATCGCGTCGGTTGTACGGGTCACGCGAAGCTCCACCAGCCGGAAGACTCCCTGCGACGGGATCTGTTCCGTGTTTCGTTTGGCACTGATCAGCCCGGCGGGGGTCTTGAGTTGCCAGCCCTCTGCCTCCCACACGGCGATGATCCGCTGTCGGTCGAGGATGACGTACTTATTCGGGGTTTTGAGCTCCTTGACCGGGGCTGCGACGGCGACCACCTGCGCGAGGCCCTCGCCCTCGTCCCGCGGCTGGACCATGATCGACGGCGTCGCTTCGGAAGTGTCGGAGACCGGAGAGTCTTCACCTGAACCGTCCGACGTGGCTGGGGGAGCTTCGATCAGCACAGGATGCTTGCATTTGGGGCAGCTGCGAGTTTGCCCAATCAATTTTTCCTTGGCATTCAGCTTGCTCTGGCAATTCGGGCAAGTGATTCTGAGCATGACGAGACCTCGACTATTGGTTGCTCCCCGAAAGGAGATATGCCCGCCCCCATCAGGTACCATATCAGATCCTCGGTATTGCCACAACAAACTGTCGCGCTGCCGCTTCCACCTGGACGTACGCCGGCCGAAAGCCCCGATCAGGGCAGTTGGTTGGCGGTTATTCTGGGGGATGACCCTCCGGAGGGGTCGCGATTGCGAGGGTGGGGTTGTTCGCTTAAAATGGGGGAACTACTAGGCCATTCTTGCTTATTCCGGGTTCACCACTTCAGTTCGTCGCGGGTGTTTGAAACGGCCGAAGCGATTTGGTGAATGGTGTTCGAATTGGCAGAGCCGGGTGGCCGGGCCAGGTTGATTGGTTTGCCACGGCAGCCCGGATTCGGCGGCCCAGCGGCCTCGCCTCCCGAGCCACGGTCTTTCCATTTCGACAAGCCGCCCCACCGGCTCTCTGGTACCGACTGCTTCGGGAAAGACGCGGCCCCTGCCGGGCTCGATGCAGAGTTCTGCAAGAGGAATCGTCCCCCAGAGGACCTGCGTGAAGGTCCGTTCTTCTATCAGCGGGAGCTTGAATCGTCGTGCCTTTGGATCGATTGCCAGGGACCTTTTTCGGTCCATCCACCCTCGTTGAGTTGGTTCGTCACCGGGCCAAACACCAGCGCGACGACATTGCCTTCACCTACCTGGTCGACGGGGAAGACGATGTCGTGGAAATGACCAATGGGGAACTCGACCGGCGGGCGAGAACCATCGGAGTATGGCTGGAAGCCCACAATCTCTGCGGCGAGCGGGCACTCCTGCTGTATCCCCCGGGGCTGGAGTTCATCACGGCGTTTTTCGGCTGTCTTTACGCGGGGGTCGTGGCGGTTCCGGTTTACCCCCCTCGGCGCAATCGTTCCCTGGAGCGGATCCAGACGATCGCGGACGACGCCGAGGCCAAGGTTGCGCTCACGACCGATTCCGTGCTCCAGCGAGTGGAGAGCCTCATCGACGAGACGCCGCATCTGAAGGAGCTTACGTGGATCGCGACATCCCACCTCGAGGACAAGACGGCCGAGGGGTGGGAGATGCCGGACATTCACGCCGATACTCTTGCCTTCCTCCAATACACATCGGGTTCGACGGGTACACCCAAAGGGGTGATGCTCGACCATGCGAACCTCGTTCACAATTCCGCGTTGATATCCTACGGTTTCGAGCATTCGCGCAGCGGCATCGGGGTCTACTGGCTGCCAAGCTACCATGATATGGGGCTGATCGGAGGGATCCTGCAGCCGCTCTACGTGGGACGGCCGAACGTTTTCATGTCGCCCATGTCGTTCCTCCAGCGTCCCCTGCGGTGGTTGAACGCGATCACCAAGTACCGCGGTACGACCAGCGGCGGACCGAACTTCGCCTACGACCTGTGCGTGCGCAAGATCACGGAAGAGCAGATCGATCAACTCGATCTGAGCACCTGGGAGGTGGCGTTCAACGGTGCCGAACCGGTTCGGGCGGAGACCATCAAGGCCTTTTCGGAGAAGTTTGCCCGTTGCGGCTTCCGGCAGGAGGCTTTCTACCCCTGCTTTGGGCTGGCGGAAGCGACGTTGATCGTCACGGGAGGCTGGGCGAAGAAACCGCCGGTCATCCGCGTTTTCGATGCCCAGGGGCTTGCGGAAAAGCGGGCGGCGCTGGTTAAGGACGACTCATCCCAAGGCAAGACGCTGGTTGGTTGCGGGCAGACTCTGCCCGATCAACGCGTGGTGATCGCCGACCCCGACAAGCGTACGCCGCTCCCGGACGGACAGATCGGCGAAGTCTGGGTTTCCGGCCCCAGTGTGGCGCTGGGATACTGGCGAAGGCCCGACGTGACGGAGGAGATTTTCAAGGCGAGGCTTGTCGAGAGCGGCGAAGGTCCATTCCTTCGTACCGGGGACCTGGGCTTCGTGCTCGAAGGTGAGCTGTTCATCACCGGCCGCATCAAGGATCTCATCATCCTGCACGGAGTGAATATCTATCCACAGGATGTGGAACGGACCGTTGAGAAGAGCCATGACAGGCTTCGGCCTGACAGCGGCGGCGTCTTCATCGCCGAGGTCGGGGGGCAGGAACGGCTGGTTGTGGTCCAGGAGGTCGAACGGCATCGCACGGCAGATCTGCCGGAGATCATCAGCGCCATCCGCCGGGAAGTCTCTCGCGAGCATGAACTCGGCCTGGACGCGGTTGTGCTGGTCAAGGCGGGAAGTGTGCCGAAGACCACCAGCGGGAAGATCCAGCGTCATGCCTGCCGCGAAGGGTATCTCAACGGCACGCTTTCCGTCGTGGCCCAATGGGAAGTCGGGCAGACGCTTCCGTCGGAGCCGCCGCAGGATGTGAAGGGGGCCCCCATCTCCAGGTCCGCCGGTTCCGCCCAGCCGAGCAAGGCTGCGATTGCCGGCAGCAATGGCAAGAGACCGACGGGGCCAACGCCGCAGCCGCCGGCCCGCCGATCGGGAGTCGGAAAGACGACGGAAGAGATTGTCTTCGAAGAGGTGCGGCGGGTAGCCCGGGAGCGGGCGGACGGGATGGGAATCGATACCCCGATCACTGAGTTGGGGATGGACTCTCTGGAGCGGATGGAAATCGTTGCGGCCCTGGAGGAACGGTTTGGCGGCCGTTTTCCGGAAGAAGTGTTGCCCGAACTGATTACCGCCCGTCAGGTGGTGGAAGCGGTACGGCGATACCTGGGTGGCGACGTGCGTCAGACGCCGGTCCGCCCAGTGCATTACGAACCGCCCCAGGAGAGCTATCGCTTCGAACGATTCCCGGAGTACCTGAGGCTCCGCGAAGGGCTCGATCTGCTGGAGTCAACGGGACTGAGCCCCTATTTCAACGTCCATGAGAGCGTTACGACCGATACGACGATCATCGACGGGCGGCGGCTGATCAACTTTTCCAGCTACAACTACATTGGCATGTCGGGCGATCCGGTGGTGGTGGAAGCGGCCCAGCATGCCTGCCAGCGTTACGGCACAAGCGTGTCGGCCAGCCGGCTGGTTTCCGGGGAGAAGGACCTGCATGGCGACCTGGAGCGGGCTATCAGCGATCTGGTGGGTGCCGAGGACGCGATCGTGTATGTGGGTGGACACGCCACGAACGAGAGCACCATTGGGCACCTGTTCGGTCCTGGCGACTTGATTCTGCACGACGCCCTGTCGCACAACAGCATCCTGCAGGGGGGGGTTCTGTCGGGTGCCCGTCGACGGCCGTTCCCCCACAACGACTGGGAGGCCGCCAACGATATCCTGGAGAAATACCGCCACGAGTACCGCCGCGTTCTGCTGGTGATCGAAGGCGTCTACAGCATGGATGGCGACATCCCGAATCTGCCGAAATTCGTGGAGGTGAAGCGCCGCCATAAGGCGATTCTGATGATCGACGAAGCCCATTCGATGGGGGTGTTGGGACAGACAGGACGCGGGATATGCGAGCATTTCCGCGTCAGTCCGGCGGATGTCGACATCCTGATGGGCACGCTGAGCAAGTCTTTCGGGAGCTGCGGTGGGTACATTGCCGGCTCCAAGGCTCTCGTGGAGTATCTGAAGTACACGTCGCCGGGCTTCGTGTACAGCGTGGGGCTGTCGCCTCCAAACGCCGCCGCCGCACTGGCTTCGATCCGCCTGCTCCAGGCCGAGCCGGTCCGGACGGAGCGTCTGCGCCAACGGGCGAAGCTATTTCTGGAACTTGCCAGGAGTCGCGGGATCAATACGGGAAAGAGCAAGGACTCGCCGGTGATCCCCGTCATTCTGGGGAACTCGATGCACGCCCTCCAGCTCTCCAAGGCGTTGTTCGAGCGAGGAGTCAACGTGCAGCCGATCCTCTACCCGGCGGTTGAGGAGAGTGCTGCGAGACTGCGTTTCTTCATTACCTGTCTGCACCGTGAAGAGCAGATTCGGCACACCATCGATCTGATCGTCGAGGAGCTGGACAAGATCAATCCGGCGCATCTGGTGAGGGCAGCGTCGAGCGAACTGTCGGGATAGTCTGGCAGGGAGGCAGAAGGCTGCGGCCCAGCGCCAGGCCATCCGGAGGAAAGGTGGCCGGATTGGAAGGGGCGACTCCGAGCGTGCGGGCTGCACGTAGATCCCCCAAATGGCATGCCTGCCAAATGCTCCGTATGCGTGCTAAACGCGGAAATTTTCCGAGGATATACTCAAAGTATGAGTTGTCTGTTTGACTTGAAAACGGTAATAATGCTGACAGTCAAGGAGTAACTCCGTTAGGATGAGATTCTGGGTCCTGGGATGCCTGGGGAGCACACCTCCACGGCAGAAGGATCGGATCGTGGCGGGGGCCGCGTAGAGCCGAGGGAGGCTTTACGGCAGGCCGCACGGCAGTTCTGG
The DNA here is from genome assembly GCA_964563135.1 of uncultured Planctomycetaceae bacterium. GTDB lineage: Bacteria > Planctomycetota > Planctomycetia > Pirellulales > Thermoguttaceae > JAAYAY01. Next base: position 1,877 of record CAZLWV010000028.1, on the reverse strand, counting down.
GCCAAGGATCAGGTTACACTTCACGGTTCTTTACCCAAAGGGGTTCAGATTGCTTACGGAACAACAGATCAACCAGAGTTGGCGAAGGCTGTTCAATCGGGGGCAATTCGACGAGACGACATTCCAGAAAGCAGAGCACCTGCTTGCCGAGTTACGGCCCGAGAGCCCATTGCGACATCGCCTTGGGACGGAATTGGAGGAGCTTCGAAAGATGAAGCTCCAGGAACAGAACTGAGTATAGCCCCGGTTGGGGAAGTGGCTGTGCAGAGGCGGCAGGTCGGATGCCGGGCTCGCTGCGGCACAGCAAGCAAAAAAACGCCGCGAGGGGTCTCTCGCGGCGTTGGGCGTTTCTTGTGACCGGGATCTTGTGAGAGTGCCGTCTGCGGCAATCAGTAGTTCCAGAGGACACCGAAGTTGAAACCGTGGATGAAGACGTCCTGGCGGTTGTCGGCCAGGTTCAGCCCCATGCTGGGCACCCGGTATACATTGAGGGCCGATCCGCGGGCGATGCCGTCGATCCACATTCCGGTCCAACCTGTTCGAACCGAGATGCCCCGTGTGAGTTGATACTGGAGGTTCATCCGCAACTCGACAATCGGGCTCCACTCGCTTGCATGGGCCTGGTGGGTGAACGAAGTCTTCGACATCAGGAGCGGGCGTCCCTGCATGTCGACCGGTTCTGCGTCGACGCCCGACGTGTAGAGCATACCGCCACCCTCCCACCTCGAGGCCAGAGTTCCCTGCTGGAAGATGTTCTGGCTGTTGAAGCCGGCGAGAAAACGGCCGGATGCATCGAAGGTCCAGCGTTCGCTGGTCACGAACCACCTGAGGCCAAGTTGCGGACCGACGATATGGTTGTCGGCGCTGGTCTCCCAGTTGCTGTTGGCAAGCGACGCATTGGGGCTCCAAAAGGACGTCAGTTCCGTGTCGTCGTCGTCGTCATCATCATCTCCTACTTCGCCAGGGATGCGGTTCACACCGGAGGCGGAGAACTGGTCATTGAATTCGAAGTATCGGGCACCGGCGAAGAGTTCGAAGAAGCCGCCATGCTGCTGGGGATGGGTGCGATAGGAGTACATCAATTCCACACCCCAGGTCTCGTTCTTGTTCTCGGCATGGAAATCGTCGAACGCCACCGGAAGATCGCGAAGGACAGCCGGCAGGACCTCACTCACATCGACGCCGTAAAGGGTGATGATGTCTTCCGCCGGGACATCGTCGGGGAAAGGCACGCCGACCGGCCAGAGGTAGTAGCCCTGCAGCAGCCGCCGACCCAAAGTGCCCTGGGGCGGGTCGTCCCAGATCATCGTCATCCCGTCAGCACCGATCTCGTCGTTGTTCGTCTTGAGGCGAAGGGAGCCAAATGTCCAGCCGTGGTGATCCCATCGGTCGCCGATCTCGAGCCGTTCACCGTTGCTCCACTGGGCGGTGAAAGTATCCGTGCTCATGCTGTTGGTCTGAACGACGCCATCGCCGGTGTCGGGACCGTAGTAGCCCGTGCGTCCCTCACTGGGATAGCCGATCGGCACGCCGTCCGGAGCGGACGTATTCCAATGGAGGTAGTCGAAGGTGAAGAAGAAACCTTCTTTCGCCCGGACACCTCCGCCATAGCTGCTGTACTCGGCCGGGGCAAACACCTGCATATCCTGCAAGCCCTGGCCTGGAGCGGGCAATGCCAGCAGGAACACGCCTGCCAGAGCGGCCATCCACGTTGTTGTTCGATTGAGCGACATGATCGTTGACCCAAATTGGTGTCTTGCTTTGATCCCCTGCACCGCACAGACTGACGCCGCGCGCATCTCTGTGCAACTCCGGTCATGACGATGGTATCGGACATGCCAGTCGCGCTAGTTGAGTAAGACTGGTAAGCCCTGAGC
>CAZLWV010000027.1:0-64610 GCA_964563135.1 uncultured Planctomycetaceae bacterium | reverse complement strand
CACTGATGGTAGAGCCGTTCAGGGGCTGTGGCAGCGGGATGCAAATTGCCGTCGGTCATAAGCATGCAGGTCCCGGCCGCCGGACGCAACTTCGCGCCCTCCCGGGCCGCTGCGGCGCAGACGTTCCATGCGGCACTGATGGTAGAGCCGTTCAGGGGCTGTGGCAGCGGGATGCGAATTGCCGTCGGTCATAAGCATGCTGGTCCCGGCCGCCGGACGCAACTTCGCGCTGCCCCGAAGGGATCGCTATGTGTCAGGCCAGGACAAAGGCAACGGGAGCTTTCGACCCTTGCTGTCGCCCTGAGAATGTTCTATCGCAATCGTTCCAGTCCCAGTGGTTCGCGTTCCCGATTCACCAGCGCAAATGCCCGCGGCTCGGCCTTTAGTAGCTTGACCAGTTGCGAGGCCGAGCACCCGAGTCGTGCGGCGGCCACTTTCACGTCGAACGACTCGGCGGCGATGCGATCGAGAGCCTCGGCCAGGATCGTCGGGAAATCGGGATGCTCGGGGTTCACATGAATACGCCCACCCCGCAGACGGGATTGCCACAATGCCGACGTCGCCTCTTCTCTGGCCACCGGGCAACGAACCTTGAGAGCCAGGTTGACCCGCAACCGGGCCAATGCCCGCTGGCGGTTCTCTTCCTGGCTTCGCCGCTCGCTGGCCTCGGCGACGACGCCCGTCGGGGCATGGACCAGGCGGATCGCCGTTTCCACCTTGTTGCGGTGCTGCCCTCCCGGGCCGCTGCGGCGCAGACGTTCCACGCGGCACTGATGGTAGAGCCGTTCAGGGGCTGTGGCAGCGGGATGCAAATTGCCGTCGGCTGGCGGACCGGACCTTGAAACTGGCACTCCTCGAGCCTTGCATATCACGGAACGACGGCTGATAGCGGAAGCCCGGATTCCGCGTGAAACCGTCAGCCCCACCGTTCATTCAATACGCCTGCACCAATCGTTTCCGGCGACCTGTCCCGCGCCGCTGCACGGGACCGGCAGGCCCAGGGCTGGAAAAACACGCCCGCGGCTGGTATCACATTAAGCAGCCATTTCGGCAGCGATGAGCGACGGGTGTGGGCGGGCCATGCCCATGCAATAACCTACTCCAGCAGAAGCAGTTAGGACAAGTACTGTGGCAATCGAATGTTTGAGTGCGGGAATCCTGTTTGCCGATGTGGCCTGTGCCCCGGTCGAGAGAATGCCCGATGCGGGCGAGCTGGTGCCGACCGAGCGGATGCAGCTCAGCCTGGGAGGATGCGCTTCGAACACGGCCCTCGATCTGGCCAAAGTCGGCGTGGATGTGGGCGTTTCGGGCTGTGTGGGCGACGATCCGTTCGGCCGGTTCATCGTGGAGGCCCTGTCGGTCGATCGCGTGGACACCAGCGGGATCCATGAGGTTGCGGGCGTGGGCTCGGCGGCGAGCCTGGTGATCAACGTGCGGGGGCAGGACCGGCGATTCATCAGCACACCGGCCGCGAATACGCATTTCACGGTCCAGCACATCCGCGAAGACTGGCTCCGCCAGGCCAAGGTGATGTATGTGGGCGGGTTCTTCATGATGCCGGAACTGGAGACAGAGGCGCTTGTGGAAGTCTTCCGCAAGATCCGGGCGCGGGGGGCCAAGACGGTGCTGGATGTGGTAATCTACGGCGACAAGGACTACTGGGGGCGGCTGGAGAAGATTCTGCCCGAGACTGACTTCTTCATGCCCAACGACGACGAGGCTGCGTTGATCACGGGGCTGAAGAATCCCATCGCTCAAGCCGAACGCTTCTGCGAAGCCGGGGCGAAGAACGTGGTCATCACCTGCGGCTCGGAGGGAAGCTACCTGTTGGGCGCGGAGGGGCGACTGAAATCGGGCGTTTATCCGACCGAGTTCGTCGGCGGCACCGGCTCGGGCGACGCGTTCGACGCTGGGTTCATCGCAGGCCTTCTGGCCGGCGAGGACATGGGCGGATGCCTGCGCTGGGGAAGCGCCTTGGGAGCAAGCTGCGTCCGATCGATCACGGCCACTGAAAGTGTGTTCACCCGGCCGGAGGCTGAGGCATTCATGAAGGAGCATAGGCTGAAGGTTGAAACGATTTGAAGCCATGAACGCAGAAGCCGCCAGACTCTGGAGGTCCCCCGAGAAATCCAGGTTTCGGCGAATAACGCTGCATCGAGCAAGTTTATTCAGGAGTGCTTTTCCATGCGTATAGGCGTCTTTTGCAGCGGCGGTGACGCGCCGGGGATGAATCCGTGCGTCCGGGCCGTGGTTCGGTCGGCGATCGCCGCCGGGCAGGAAGTGGTGGGGATCTGCCGCGGATACCAGGGGCTGCTGAACGAGGATTTCTACACCAACGAGAATGGGCGGCCGATCATGGACGCCCGGAGCGTGTCGAACCTGTCGAAGCACGGAGGGACGATCCTCCGCACGAGCCGGAGCGACGAATTCCGGACGATCGAGGGGCAGAAGAAGGCCGCCGAAATCCTGCGGAAGCACCGCATCGACGCCCTGGTGCCGATCGGCGGCGACGGGACGTTCCACGGAGCGGTGGATCTGGCCAGGTACTGGGATGGCCTGGTGATCGGCTGCCCGGGCACGATCGACAACGACCTGATCGGCACGGATTTTACCATCGGGTTTGCCACCGCGGTACAGACCGCCGTGGAAGCCCTCGACAAGCTTCGCGACACGGCCGAGAGCCACGAGCGGATGTTCCTGGTGGAGGTCATGGGGCGGCACAGCGGCTACATTGCGCTGTTCACCGCCATGGCCGGCGGGGCGGAGGTTGTGTGCATCCCCGAGACCCCGACTTCCATTCCCGAGATCATCGACAGGCTTCGCCAGCTCAAGGCGCGAGGCAAGCGATCCATCATGGTCGTGGTCGCCGAGGGGGACGAGAACGGAGGGGCCGTGAAGCTCCAATCGGACCTGGCGGCGGCCGACTGCCCGTTTCCCACGCGAGTGGTCACGCTCGGCCACCTGCAACGCGGCGGCACGCCGGTGCCGGCCGATCGGATCCTGGCCACGCTGCTGGGAGAGTTCGCCGTCACGAGCGTCCTGGCCGGCCAGTCAGGCAAGATGGCCGGCCAGATCGGCCAGCAACTCGTTCTGACTCCTTTCGAAGAGACTTTTGGCCGCCACAAGCCGGTCCCGCCGGCACTGGTAAGTGTGCTGGAGGCGATGGCGCACTGATCCTGTGGTCAGCCGGCGCAGGCAGGCGCTGCACGCCTCCCTGCCCGGCTGGACAAGGCACGAAACACCTGCTGCAGCTGCGGCAAGCTCCCGCATAGCGGCCGGGTTCTGGCAGTGTGCGGGGTGAAACGGGCGTCGGTGCACTTGGGCGGATGTGTTGCAGTGGCCTTCATTCCGGGATGAGAAACATGGGTCTCAACCAGAAGCCGGAGAGGATCATCAACAGTATCGCCCCGATCCGGATCAACGACCTCGGCGGTTGGACCGACACGTGGTTCGCCCGATTCGGCAAGGTGCTGAACATCGCGGTCTGTCCTGCGGCCGAGGTCCAGATGCGGGTCTACGCCCGCGACGCGAGTCGTCCGCAGATCACGATCTACGCGGAGAACTATGGCGAACGCTACACGCTGGACGGCGTGGGCGGAACCTACGATCGGCATCCGCTGCTGGAAGCCGCCCTGCAGTTCATGGGTGTGCCCGACGATCTGTCGCTCGAGATCGACATCTTCTGCGAGGCCCCGGCCGGTGCCTCCACGGGCACGAGTGCCGCGGTCAGCGTGGCATTGACCGGCGCTCTCGACCTGCTGACCCCGGGTCGACTGACGCCCCATGAGGTTGCCCGTGCCGCCCACCGTATCGAAACCGATCTTCTCCATCAGCAGTCCGGTGTCCAGGACCAGTTGGCGTCAGCCTATGGAGGGATCAACTTCATCGAGATCCTCGAGTACCCCCACGCGATCGTCAGTCCTCTGGTGCTTTCTCCGGCCATCCTCTGGGAGCTGGAGGCGAGACTCTCGCTGGTCTTCCTGGGCCAGTCGCATAGTTCCTCCAAAGTCCACGAGCGGGTGATTGCCGAACTGCAGGATGCCGGTCCAGACGCCCAGAAACTCCAGCCCCTGCGACGGACGCCGATCCTCGCCCGCGACGCCTTGTATGCCGGCGACTTCGACGCTTTGGGCCGGGCGATGATCGACAACACCCAGGCCCAAGCCATGCTCCATCCGGATCTTGTCAGCCCGACGCACCAGGCGGTGATCGACGTTGCCCGCCGCCACGGGGCGATTGGCTGGAAGGTCAATGGCGCCGGCGGCGACGGAGGTTCGGTAACACTGCTGGGCGGACCTGCGGCAGCCAGGAACCGGGAGATGCTGCGTGCAATCGCGGCCGAGGTTCCCGGGACCCAGAACATTCCCGTCTATCTCAACTCCACAGGGTTACGGGTCTGGGAGTCTCCGAAGAAGGGCGTCTTCCGAGGATGCGGCGCCTGACCAACTGCGCCGTTTGCCCATGCACGGCCTGCCGCACCCGCCCGTGACCATGGCCAGGTCGGCCCGGACCTGGCCCCATGCATTCTGCCCGGGTGCCGCCTTGAGCGGGACTTGCCGGCGAACCTCGACCTCGCTACGCGATCAACCCCGATTGGCCCCGATTGCGGGCCAGTTTCGGCCAGCCGGCGGAGGCGAGGGTTTTTGAGGAGCATTTCAGGACCACGACGGTATCGTTGTCCAGACCGAAGGCCACCTGGTTGGGGGCGAGGATCGTGCCGGCGGAGCGGACGGCAGACTCGACCTGGGCCTTCCACTGGAGCTGGCCGGAGGAGTTGAGGGCATGGATGGCGCCGGAATTGTCGCCGAAATAGACAAGGCCGTCGTCGCCGATGGCCGGCGTGGATTCAATCGCGTCGGCAGCATGGTACTCCCAGCGGACCCTGTGGGAATTGCCGTCGACGCAGACAAGCCTGCCCCTGGCCTGCTGTCCGCGAGGCGACTGGGTCACGCCGATGAGGATGTGGCCGTCAGGCCCGATGACCGGTGAGCCGAGGAGTTGGCCGGGGAGCTTCACGCTCCAGGCCTGGGCGCCGTTGGGGGCGAAACCGTAGAGGTTCTCGTCCCGGGCGGCAACGACGATCGTGCCGCGGTCTTCTGAAACGGCCGGGGCCGAGTTGATGAACCCGCCGGCGTAGCCGAATTCCAGGGCGTGATCCCAGCGGTTGCGGCCCCGCTCCTCATCCAGACCGATGGCAAACACATAGCCATCTTCGGAGCCTACAATGAGCACCTCTTCGAGAACCACGCCGGTCGAGTCGAACTTGCGCCGCGAAGGGAAGAAGGGGCGGCGGCCTGGCTTGCCTTCCCCGTCGACACGCACCAGCCCGCCGTCGTAGGCACAGAGGTAGGTGTTGCCGCGGGCGTCGACGACCGGCGCGGCCCAGCCGAGCGGTTCGCCCACGTTGGCCGGCGTCCACTGCTGCTTGCCCGATGCGGTCACACTGTGGAGCAGTCCGTCCGCGGCGTGGATGCGCAGCCCGCCGTCGGGTGCCACGACAACGGGGCCAGGCACATGAGTGCCGAGCACATACTCCCAGACGACTTTCACCCTGCCCGCTTCCTCCGCAAGAGCGTAGAGGCGTCCCTGTGTGTACAGGTAGATGCGGCCCTCGGCATCGACGGCCGGGGCATTGCGGGCCGGTCGAGCCTTGTCGGGAAAAGGCGGCTCCGGAGGAAACGCCCACAAGAACTCCTTCGGACGCAGGACCTCGGGCCGGCGGCGCGGTTTCGACACCGACCTTGGAGGCCCGGCCTTGTCGGGCGGCCGTGCGGCCGGACGCTTGCCGCCCGCTGCCTCGGCCGGTTTGGCAGGGGGAAGTGCTCGCGTCGGGCCATCGGAGACAGAAGGCCGTGGCGGGCGGGTCGGTGCCGAGGGGGCGGGACGCTGTTTGCTCGCCTGCGGGTGCTGCGGTGCAGGGGCCGGCCGACTGGCCGGGCCTGCGGCTGGCGGCGGCATCGGTGCGGGGGGTGGTGTCTGCGGCAGGCCGGCTGGCGGCCCAGGCGGTCCAGGAGCGGCGGGGGCGGCCGTCGGCGGCTGGAGTGCCGGCTCAGGGAGATAGACACCCTGCGGGGATATCGGGCCGGCAGGGTTTTCGGACGGCAGCGGCGCCTGTTGACCTTGAAACACGTGGTCCTGAGGCGGCACGGCCGCAGGTGGACCCTGATACGGTCCTGCCGGCGGCGGAAACGCCGGATAGCCCTGAATGGGTCCCTGGGGCTGGTGGGACGGAAACCCCTGGCCCGAGTACGGCTGGCCACCTTGCGGAGGTGCCTGGGGAGGACGGCCGTACGGTGGTTGCGGCGGTGCCGGCTGCTGGAGTTGTACGGGCGCCGCCGGATAGCCACCTTGGCCGAAAGGAACCTGTGGTGGCGGGCCGGATGGCGGCCCGTACTGGGGCGCCACGGGCCGAATACCGCCATGCCCGGGCTGCCCCGACGGATACCCGGCGGAAGGAACCCCGTAGCCGGGTGTCTGAGGGTACTGGGGTGCCGCCGGACGTTGCGGCAAGCCCGGTGGTTGGGGTGCCGGATAGCCCTGACCATACGCGGGGGGCTGCGGTTGTTGGGTCGGCAGGGGTTGCTGCGGATATTGGGGCTGGGCCGGATGGCCGGGCATTTGTGGTTGTTGGTACTGGGGCGGCAGTTGTGGCTGCGGGGGCAGAGGTGGCGCGGCGCCTTGGGGTACGAGTTGGAAGAGCCCCACCGCCTGCGTTCCGCATTGGGGGCAGCTATACGGCTGGGTCGGCCGCTGGACATGGAATCCGCATCGCGTGCAGCGGAATGTGTTCATGAAGACTTCCCGGTGTGGCCAGCAGTGAGGACACCTGCGCAGGTTGAAACGGATCGCGGGGATGATGCAGTGTCGGAATCCTGGAGCGTCGGGATCCTGGAATGATGAAGGGATGAAGTGACCATGAACCGCGATTCTCTGTCGGGCCCCGTGATTCCATGATTCCAGTGATCCATCACGCCACCAATCCGGCTTCGTGTCTCGATGTGCTGCCAGGCGACGCCCCTACCGGACCTCGACGGCCGCCTTCGTGTAGACTTTTCCGTTGTCGCGGAGGACGATCCACCCGAGGACCTCGACGATCTCCACGCCACGCGAGGCGGCCGTGTGACGGGCGGCGTCGAACCGCTGGCCGGGATGGACCACTTCGATTTGATTGTAGATCCCCGCACTTTCACAAGTTCGCTGGAGATAGCCCGCCAAGGCGTCCTCGAAGGGATTCTGGCCTGGCTTGGTCTTGGGAGACCAGCGGTAGTAAGCCTCTCCCACGTCTTTGAGCAGTTGCGGGAGTCGCTCGGGTGTCGCGGAACGAAAGACGAGCAACTGCCCGGCGAGCCCCTGGGCGGCGTTCTCGCCGGCCAGCACCCCTTCAAGCAGCCGCCGGCCAGCGTCAGTGTCGGCCAACTGCGGCCCGAGAATCGCGGCGAGCCAGTCGCCGCTCAAGGCCGGAGTGTCTTTCTGCGGCGGGGGAACCAGCAATTCCGCCAGGCTTTGCACACCGCTGTCCATCTGCGACCGGAGCTGTTCCAGCGTTTGGTAGAGGGCCGTGTTCTGTTGGTCGAGGATATCGAGCTTCTCGCGAATCGGCCCCAGGAGCTCGCGAAACGGCTCGGCCGAAGCTCCGGTCCACGGTGGAGCGGCGGCCGCTGGGGCGGCCGGGAGAAGCCGGGCCAGATACTCCACTTTTGCCGCAAGCTGCGCCACGTGCCCCGCCAGGCCGCTTTCCGCAGACGAGGGGGACTCGCCGCTGCGATCGCAGTCGCGACGGACCAGGTAATCGACAATCTGGCGGTTGGCATTCTCGAACAATCGGCCGAGATCGGCCAGATGGCCGATCACCTGCTGCAAATCGCCGCTATCGGGTTCTTTCGGTTCGCTATCCACGGGATTCGGCTCCACCCGCCGGCTGGTCAGTTCACTGGTTCAGTTCGATGTTGTCGAGTCCGCCGGTGTCGAGGTAATACCGTTCGTCGGCCAACGTGCGCCAGGTGAAATGGACGTTGTCGCCCAGAATCGCGTCGTCGCCGGCCACGATGCCGGTGACCGACTCGAGTTCGAGGCATTCTTCCTTCTCGCCAGTGGCTCGCTTGCGTTTGATCTTCACGGCGATTTCCGTCTTGCCGATACGATCGCCCGTGTCCATCTTGAGCACGTAGACGGGTGAGGCCTGGGCCTCTTCGCCTTCGGTCATCTTGCGGCCGATGATCACTCTCTGGGAACTGGTCGAGAACTCGGTGATCTCTTCCTTGGCCTGCTCTTCGGCAGGCCGAAAGAGAATCCTCTCCTTGCGAATTCCGCTGGTCGCATCGGTCATCACGCCCCAATAGTAGGTGTTCTCCTTGGCCTTGCCCTTCATCTCGAACTTGAACTGGGGCAGCATGCCGTGCCTGGCCATGAACTCGATCGCCGCACCGACGACCACCGGACTTTTCGGGTCCACGATCACGCCGGGATTGCGCCCCTTCTCATCCTGGTAGGGATACCAGTTGCCCGCGTAGTGTTGGTGCATGGGCACAATTCGCGAGGGAGAGAGGGGAACGTACATGCGGACCAGACGCTGGATGTAGTCGAGTTTGGACGGCAGGCCCGCCAGGAGAACGACGTCGGTATTGTGCTCGACGATCCGCTGGCAGTAGTCGAACAGGAGCTCGTCGAACACATCGTGAACGACCCCTTCGAACTCCTCCCGATCGACATACAGATCGAGCTCCTGCTGGACCGTGTAATAGCCGGGCCCGCGGAGCTTGTCGAATACTCCCTGGAGAGAATCGAGTACCGAAGGATCGATCATCTCCGGATCGGTGTGCGAGATCGGCTCGTCGGTGACATTGTCGACGGCGTTGTTGAGATAGGCCTGGGCCAGGGGAACGAAGAGGCGATTGATCCAGCTCACGCGCTGAGCCCGGAACTCGCGATTCCGCGGCACTTCAGGCCCGAAGAGGAACTGGATGTCTTCCTCCTCCAGGCCGACGGCGTCGGCGAAGGCGGGCACAATGACCGTCTCGAGAAGACGTTTGACCAGTTGGTCGCCCCCCAGACCGATTCCATCCTGGTGGAGGACGGCTCCACGGATGGCATCGTCGATCTTGGATTCGAAGTTGTATCGGGCGATCATCAGGTCGGTCGTACCGCCCCCCACGTCGATGCAGGCGATCCGGATCTCCGTGGCCGGGTCGCCGAACGACTCCACCTCGGCCGGCGCGGCGATGTGCCGTCTGGCCAGCGGGGCAGGCCCGCCGGGACGTCGCAGGCCCGGCCGCGTGCGGCGGCGCGACGCAGGAACGGCCGCCAGGCCCTCCTCAGGTTCCGCCTCCTCGCGGGGCGGCGGAGTACCGCGGTCCTGTTTGAGCAGCGCAAACCAGAGCCGGGGATCCTGCCCGAGGAGCCTCAACTCGCTCCAGATATAGGTCAGGTGAACAGCGCTGGCTTCATCGATGCTGAGGTTCAATTCGGGCTGGACGTGCTGGTGCTTGCCCAGGGTGAGATTGAAGATCTCGATCGCCTTCTGGGCCTGGGCCTGAAACCGCTGCTGTTCCTCCTCGACCATGCCGCTCGGGTAGGTGAGGGTCATGGTACGGACTTCGCGTGCCCGCCCGGAGTCGCCCGTCGCCGCCCGGTAGGCCGGCGAATTGACGAACATGTAGGCCTGGGTGAGCATCTCGTAGAGGGCAGCCGTCATCATCGAGCGGGGCGCGTGGCGCGGTTTGTGAGGGGCCACGCTGGCATACTCGGACTCGCGAGGTTTGCGCCCGGCCAGGAGGAAGTCGCGATCGTCTTCATGGATGAACCGCAGGAAAGGTCCTCGGAGTGGGGCGGCATAGATGCCGGTTCCACAGCGGTCCGACGGATCGGCCATGTGCCAATTGGCACCTTCCAGCCAGCTCGCATCGTCGGCCCACAGGTATCGTTTGGGCGAACTGACCCCGATGCGGATATCGCCGTCGGCCCGCATCACCTGGGCGATGTCGTCGGCCTCGCGTCCCAGACGAACCATGGAAAGGTCGTCGAACAAGGTCGGGGTCACGGCGACTTCCACCTTGTTCTGCTTCAATTTTCGCTTGTCACGGGCGAACCAGCCCCCTTTGTCGTTCCCTTCGACGTTATGGTATTCGATCTTTTTGCACGCAGTCGGCGGCAGGTACGGCGTGTTGGACCAGGTGGTCTTGGACGAGAACCAACGAGCGCTCGGCATGCTCTCGTAGCGTCCCTCGTCGTCCCAGGCGTCGAGATGATAGCGATTGAGGAGCTCGAAGGGCATCATCTGGGGCGTCTGGGTAATCTCGCCGGTCATCTCCAGCAGCAGGGCCCCGGTGCGGCTGTTGCCGAAGTCGATGATCATGTGGACGTGCTTGGCATCGCCGGCCGTGGCGGTGGCCGAGCGGATGCACAGGTCCACCGGGGCGACACCGCGCAGGGGATTGCCTTGCACGTCGAGGATGTCGTCGATATGGATCTCGAAGTCCTTGGTCAGCGCGCCGGGATCGCAGAAGTAACCCACGTCGGGATCGCCGCAGGTCGTGTCGACCGCCAGGAAGAGCTTGGAGGTGCCCGACTGGATGATCTGCCACTGGATGTAGGGATACTCTCGCGACGGCGGGCCATCGGCCCCTTCCTGCTGCGGGGCGCCGCAGCGGCAGCGCTGCCAGCCATATCCGATCTGGGCGGCCTGGTAGCGGCTTCCGCCGCGCATGGGAACGCAGATGATTTGGACGCCCGTGTTGGCAAAAAGTACGTGCATATCCAGTCGTCAGGATACAGGGTTCAGTAGCCGGATTGGCCAGGACTTGGGCGTCTCGGTGGATCTCCAGAGTCTGGCGACTTCGGCTACGGTCTTGTTCTACTCGTAGGGTTCGAGGACCTTGATCAGTTCGGCGTTGCCTGGAGGGATCTGAACATGTTCTCCGGCGCCAAGGGCCAGGGCCTGGGGAAGCCGCTGGGCCCACCGCTGGATGAAGGAGGCCATCAGGCCAAAACGATCGAAATCCTGCGGCTGCAATTCGGAATCGCCGATCGACGGGGAATCGCTGGAACCGGCGGTCTGGTCGACCTGCCGCTGCGGCGACTTGATCGGGGTCATGCTCGGTCCGGGGTTCATGACGAAATCGTTCATGATGATCTGCACATACTTGCGGCGGGCTCGGCGCCGGGCCGCCTCGTCGCGTGTCTTCAGATGCACCACCGGGCCGAGCCGCTCGGCGAGGATGTCGAACACGTTGGACGACGTCAGGTAGTCTCGCAGGTAGCGGACGAAGGCATTCATGTCGTTGGGATCAAGCCAGGGCCCTCCCTCAGAGTTCTGGGAGGTGAAGTCTTCCCAGCGTTTCGGCACTGTCACGGCAGCCCACTGGTGCATGAAGTCGCGGAGGCAGCGAGGGAGCGGATCGCCATGGCGTTTGCTGACGACGTCGGCGCAGTCGGCCAGGCTGAGTTCGTCGCCCGGCTGAACGCTCAGCGTGTCCTGGATCGCGTGCACCCGGTAGTAGGCCTGCTGTTCATCCTCGGTGAGCCAGTCAACGATCCGCTGGGCGGCCCGGATCCTCTTTTCCCGATCGATATTGGCATCCGGATCGACCACCCAGTCGCGTGAAAGCTGGAGGAGGCGATTCTTGATCTCGAGAATTTCCTTCTGGAGCTGGTCCTGCTTGTCGGTGGCCGTTGTGACGGAGCGGATGCCGGCGCTGATGAGCGACAGTCCGCCGTCGTCGTCGCGCATGGCGGTATCCCAGCGGAGTTCGGCCGACTTCATGTACTCCCCCACCATTTCCGATTCCAGGAAGGCCTTCTTGGCCCGGACCCATTTTTCCGGATCCGACTCGCACCGCTGCTGCGAGTTGGTATCCCAGGTGCCGGGGTAGCGGATCGGGTAGGTGTTGGCAAACGCCTTGCCCTTGCCGCCAAAATCGTTCATCACGTTGCCCAGGGCGTCGACGAGCTGGCCGAGCCGCGTGTCGTAGAGGCCTTTTTCGGCGTACTCCTCACGGTTGCGGAATTCCTCGTCGATACCCGTCATACCGATGAACAGGGCGGGAACCTCGTCGCGAACCTTGGAAGGCCAGACTTTGTCGCCGTACCGGGCGCGGCCCCACTTGTCGATGTGGTACTTCATCTGCGAGGTGACTTCCAGGTTGCCACCTCGCGAGAGCAGGAACAGGGTCTGGATCTGGAGTTCCTCGGTGTAGCGCTCGAACAGGTAGGCCACCTTGCCTCGCTTGACGATCTCCATCTGTTCGTCGATCGTCTCGGCCGAAGTGCGTTTGCCCTGTTCGGCTCCCTGGCGTCCGGCCCGCATGCCGGGGATATCGAGAAAATCCATCTGCTCGATCACTTTCCGCCAGTCGTCGTTCAGCCGATGGGGAAGCACGGGGAGAACCAGTTCGAGCATGGCCGCCTGGATCGTTTCCTGATCCTCGGCCCCATCCTTGGTCCCCGGGTGGTACTCCAGCACATACCAGCCACCGCGCTCGCAGAGCTGGAACTCGGTCCAATCGACGCGGGTGAAGCACTTGGACGTGCGCCGCTCGTGGAACTTCGCCCGCTGGCTGTCGAGCAGGAAGCGGACCCCGGCCCAATGGGTGAGGATGGCCGGGTCATGGTCGCCCAGGCGGATCTTCTCGAGGAAGATGTTGATGCGGACGAAAAGGCCGGTAAGGCTGTCCCAGTCGTTCCAGAACAAGCGGGCGGCGGCAGCCACGTAACCGTCTTCAGTCAAGGGGTAGCGACTCATCAGGCCGCTGAGCACGGCCTCCTTGGCGGGAAATCCGCGGCGATCGACCGTGCGCATGTAGGAGAAGGCGTCGAGCAGATCCATGCGCCACTTGCGGTCAACGTCGCGGGTGCCGAACTGGCGACCGAGTTCGACGAACAGCTCCTCCAGATCGCTCTGCTGCCAGGAGTGTGCGGGCGTCTGACATTCAACATGGAATCCCCGTGCGAGCACGCGGATCCACTCGGCACGCGTCAGCGCGCGGACCATGACGGGATACTCGGGTGCCACGCTCGCGGCAATGCGATCCTTGGTCGTGAAGCGTGTGACCAGCGCGGTAGCCTCGTTGGAGCCGCTCTGCGGGTTCAGGTCGTTGTCAAAGGAGAGGTCCTTGAAATAGGCCGGCTCGCCGTGCTGCTCGTCGCGGCCGAGCGGGCTGTAGGCCTCGCTCGACGGTTTGAGCACCTGTCCCATGAAAAGGCTCTTGCCGACCTGCGACGGCCCGTAGACCGCGGCGGCAACCGGTACCTTGGAGGAGGTGAACAGGTTGCCGGCCAGCCGGCGCAACTGGAGGACTTCAAACTCGTCGCTCTCGCCGATCGGGAGCAGGTCGACCGCCCGGCGCGCTGAGTTGAACTCCGCCAGCCAGTCGCACAGATCGGTGGCAAGCTGCTCGACCCGTTCAGCCTGGCGGATCAGGTTACGGTCGCGTTCGTCGGGAAATCCCATCAGGTCTTTCCGTTAGGGTCTGTCTTCCACGATCCGTGACTCCAATCGGAACGTGAACGGGTACTTTTGAGTCGAGCCGCCGCCTCCCTGCGGCCGAGCTTCCAGAATCAGGCTGTAACGAGCCGCACGATCCCCGTAGGGAATTCTCGAACTGGTCAGAAGAGCACGCTGCTGGGATCCTTGAGGTTGGCCGGGTATCCACTGCTCACGCGGCGGTTGTCCGGCTACCGACACGCGGTATTCTAGCGGACCTTCGGAGCCGGCTGCTAGTACCTCGATACGGACCGCAAAGTCGCTCGCTCCGGTCTCCAGCTCGCTCTTGACGCTGAGAAAGCGCTCGCCGGTGACCGTTACGTTGGCCGCGGTTTCCCGGCCGCGGTGCAGGGCCCGGACCTGGGTCCCGCCAAGTCCCTGCGCGACGAATCTGCCGGGTGAAAGGGCGTCAGGTGCCAGGATCGATGGGTCGAGACTCTCCAGCGTGGCAGGCACCGGATAGGGCGGCCTGCCCGTCTCGTGCGCCAGCACGGTCAGCTCGGGTGTTGTCTCGCCCACCCTGAGCGCGACATCGGCAGGCTGGATCGACAGGCTCAGAGAGCTGACTCGCACGTTGGCCAAGGTGGAAACGCCGTCGTACGAGGTGCCCGGAGCGCTGGCCCGCACGACGACGCGAACCGCACCCTCCGACAGTCCCTGCAGCTTTCCATCGGCCGCTGCGCCCACAACACCCTGGGCCGAAGGCAGCTCGATCGAATACGGAACAGGAAAGGGGGCCTGCCCGGCCCCGGGGTCGATCTGAACCGTCGCAAAACGCCCGGTTTCCTGAACGGACAGCTCCAGCGTGGATGGATACACCTCCAGCCGACCGCCAACCGAACGGTAGTCGCCGACCTGGATGAGAAGCCCGGGCAAGGTGACGAGATTGCCCAGTCTGGCCGACATGCGGGTCTCGCCGGGTCGGATGGGACGAAGCACCGGACCGGCGGCCATCCTGTCGAGGCGGGCAATATCGCCAGGCGCTGTAAACTCGAGCGCCGGATCGCTACTCACATCCTGAGCGTAGCCGTCGGCAAATTCCTCCAGCACCCGAACCAGCGTGCCGGGGGACCCCATGCCGATCCGCAGAACGTCGGGAGAGAACCGCAGCCCCACGCCGGTACCAACCTGGCGCGTGGCACTGCGAGCTTCGCCCCCTTCGACGATGCGACCCGGACGATCGCGGACAGTATATTCCGAGCCGTAGTGACCGTAGCCGGGGCCGTAGACGGTCGCGTCGCCGCTGAAAACACTGCCGACCTGTCCGCTGCCGGCAATGACGTCGAAAGCGGCCTCGGCGGTTTGGCTGCCGAGGCGGGCAATGACCGAGGCTCGCCCCAAGCCGATACCTTCGACGGCCGAACCTCCCACCGCCTGGGCAACCCCGGGATTCGACGTGGTCAGGTGCAATCCATCGGCCTCGGTGACGACCAGCCGGCGCCCGCCGCGCAGGGCCGACGCCTGGTAGACGACACCCTGACCAGGATGCACGGTGGCACGAATCGGATCGAGCGTGAGCCCGGTCCACGGATCGTCGGAAACCGTGACCGGCACGCTGGCAGACAGCCGGTTCTGGTAGCTGACCACGATCTCGGCGTTTCCCGGCCTGAGCCCCTGAACATCGCTGCCGATCACTCGCACCGCGTCCGGATTGGAGCCGGAGACCGAAAGCTGCAGATTCGGGTCGACCACGAGCGGATACGTTCCTGCCTGGCTTCGGCCGAAGACCTGCAATCGGCGGATTTCGCCGGCCGAAAGCGCCAGCGGCACGGGATTGACGATCAGTTCATCGATTTGCGCGTTGTTCACCGTGACAAACGACCGGCCGGGGCTGGCCGATTCAGGCAGCTGAGCGGTGATCTCTGCCGTTCCCGGCGTGCGGGCGCACGCCAGACTGCCCTGGATCCAGACCGCGTCCGGATTGGAACTGGCGAGCACGGCAGACGTGGTCCGGTCGATGCGCCGCCCGTCGCTGGTGACCAGATACACCCGCAGTCCAATGGCCTGCCCCGGTGACAGCATGCCGCTGGATGGCTCGACAACGATCCGGCCGTCGAGCACGCCCTCCGGAAGGACCCGGACCGTGGTCGTGGCCAGTTTGTCGCCCCAGGCAAACGTGACACCGGCCACACCGGGCGCGACGCCCACAAGGCTGTGGGTCAGGGCATTGTAGCGAACCACTCCCGGCAGTGCCGAGGTCACCTGCGCTGCGCGGCTGAAGTCGACGTCACCGCGGAACACACCCAGATCGGCACCGATCCGGCGACTCTCGCCCACGATCATCTCGATCGTATCCTGGTCGACGACCAGGGCATCGTCGATGGAACGAACGACGTTGACCTGAGCCGGGGCACTGCTGATCGAACCGTAATGGACAGTGATCGAACTCTGGCCGAGCGCGAGGCCCGAAACGGTCGATCCGCTCAGCGCAGCCGTCTGCGGGTTGCTGCTGGTCCACTCCAGACCCGACAGGCCGGTGATGCGGCCGATCGACTTGCCCGCCTTGCAGCCGATCGCTTCGAGCACGGCCGATTCGCCGGGGAGAAGCTTGACCGACTCGGGCGCGATGCGGATCTGGTCGATATCGGGCTTTTCCGAGACCGTAACCTGCAGCCCCCCCTTGGACGCGACGCCGTCGAACTCCGCCTCGACAACGGCCGAGCCGGGGGCAATACCGATCATGGTGCCTTCCGAAAATGAGACCGGCCCGCGGAGTTCGCCGCCGAGGCTCATGGTTGCCTTTCTGGTGACCATGCGGACAAATCCGTCCTGGTACTCAGCCTCGACGCGGAAATCATCGAACACAACGCCGACCGGGAAAGCAACCGAGGGGCCCTGATCGCTGACCACGCGCACCGCAATCGGCTGATCAGGCCGGCGCGGCGGCTGGACACTCGGCTGCATGGGATCGATCGTTTGCACGTCGAAACGGACGGTCCTGCCCCCTGCCTTGGCTGTCAGCCACTGCTGGTAACCCGCCTGCCGGGCTGAGAGGATCGGGGCTCGCCAGCAGACGTAATCATTCTCAAAATCGGGAGGCCATACCACATCGGCGGCCACTTCCTGCATATCGCCTTTGCGGAGCAGGATCCGATAGCGCTGGCTCTGGCCGATCGGCAGATAACGGCCGCCCCGCTGGCGGTCGACGTGGAGAGACACGGCCGGATCGGTCGGATCGAGCGTTGGCTGAGCCACGCTGATGCGGGCACTTGCCTGCTGGCCGCCGAAGGTAGCCTGGAGTACATGGCCGCCGGGGAAGTCGGGACTCACCACCGCCGAGGGACATAGCCCGCCGATCGAATCGGTCCAGAGAAGCTCCTTGGGAACCGTCCAGTGCACTGCCTGGGGTTCCACCTCGCGCCAGGCGTCACTGCCGGGCCACCGGGCTTCAATCGCCAGGGAGACAAATTGCCCGGGTACGAGGTTCGACTCCGATGGAACCACACGCAGCGCTGCAGGAGATCCGGGATCGAGCACCTCGATCCTGGCAATCGCGGGACGGATCAGAAATGGCCAGTACGCGGCCGACATCTCGAATGGCCCCGCCGGATTGCACCCGACAAGCAGCGGGGGATGCCAGAGAACGGCTTCAGGCTGCTGGAGGGAATAGCTTATGCCTGGCCCGGCCAGTTCGGCCCGCTGAATTTCGTTGTTGTGGAGCCCTTCCAGGAAGAGCCGGATGACAGCAGCTTCATGGATGGCCAACTGGGCAGAGGCAGGCTCAAATACGATCTTCGCTTTGGCCGGGTCGAGCACAGTCAGATCAAGGCTCGCCGGTTCCTTCGCCGCCGGATGGGTCGCGGTCAGGGTCGCCGTTCCAGGGCCTGCGGCACGGAAAACGCCGAGGTTGCCTTCAGACGCGGCGACCTCGGGTGAACTGCTGGAGAACTGAGCCAGTTCGGGTACGAGTTCCACGTCGCCTCGAGGTCCCACGCCATCCAGCAAAATCGTACCCGGCTCTCCCGCAAGCCGCAACGTGCGATCCAACTGCATCCGCAGCTTGATGTCCTCGGCGGCGACGCTTCTTGCGTCCACTCGATTTCCACTTGCACGATCGAAGTACGTCGCACCGACGCTCAGCAGGCCGGAGTTTTCCTTGAGGGCGGCGACCTTGTGGCCGCGGAGTTCCAGCCCCGGCGGATCCGGCTGGGACGGTTGAGCATTCCACTGGAGACGCTCGGGGAGGAGTTGGACCCGATAGCCGCCGGCGTAGTTGGCCCATGCATCCAGGGAGAGCACCTGGCCGAGGGGCAAATCGACGGGCCCCTGCGGCGTGAGCTCCAGCCGCAAGGGGGCCACAACGACTTCAACGGGCGCCGAATCGGTAAATTCGCCCCAGCGAAGGGCCAGGGTCTGAGGCGATTGGGACGTGGTGGGCGACCGCCCGACCAGTTCGAGGGTTCGAGGGTCGAAATCGGCATGCAGGGGAGAGGGGGTGGCGTCGGTCTTGACCGCATCGGCAACCAGTTCAATTCGCCGCCCATCGGCAAGACGGCCCAGCGCCCGCACCCGGCGACTGTGGTCCACCGGAACGACCAGCGCGGAGGGAAAGACCTCGAGCCCGCGAATCTCTTCGTTGCGGACGGAAACCTGCACCGTGTGCGACTGGCCTGCCTGGGAGACGGTCACCACCGCCGAACCCTCGGCCCGCCCGACGAGCCGATTGTCGGCCGCGACCTCGAGTACCGCCGGATCGGAACTGGTCACGTCGATCCGACCTGGCGAGGGTGAGGCGATGCTCAGGTCGGCAATTTCTCCCACCACCATCTGGAACGATTCCGGTACGACGAGCAGGGAGTCAATGCCGACGCCAGCCACAACCACAAACGGCCCTTCACCCGAAAGCGAACCGAATTGAGCCTTCAGCCGTGCCTGGCCCAACTGGTGGGCCTGGAGGATCGCTCCGCGCGGTGTAGCCACGGACGGCGGTTCCACCGCCAGGACAAGGCGCGAGGATTCCAGCAACGAGAAGCGGCGGCCGTCGCTCGCAACGGCGTCAACGTGAAGCCTGCCTGAGGCTCCCAAAGGGACATCGCTCGGGTCCACGCCAGGCTCGAGCGCAGCCAATTCGACCGCGCTGACGCTGACACTGGCGGTTGCCTCGAGCAACTCGATCCGATACCAGGTGCCGTCGGCGGCCTGCTTCAACTCCGGATCGGCAGTCCCTTCGCCCGGAGCATCCGCGGGTTGGCGGCAGGGAAGCCTGGCGGTAACCGTGCTTTTGCCGGGGGCGATCCCCTCGACCAACCCGGCCGAGGCAAAAGCCACGCCATCATCAAGGGCCGGCCACTGGGCCGCTTCGGTCAGATCGGCGGTCAAGTTGCCGGGGAAATGGCCAAGCAGGCGAAGGCGTGCCGTCGTGCCAACGCCCAGTTCTACCAGCGGTGGATCGAGAGAGACCCGTTCGGGACGGCCGAGTTCGGTGACCGTTACCGAGGAGGTTGACTGACGGCCGGCGAAGTAGAAATGGATCGTCGTCTTGCCCTGGCTCCGGGCCACGGCGGAAGAACCGGTCGGATCGATGCCGGCAATCCGTGGGTCGGCCGAAAGGGCAACCGTCTGGCTCGTCACATCCTTGCGGCCAAATCCGAACAGGCCGGGCCGAGCGACGCGAAACTCGAACCGGGCTCCTTCCGGCCCGTTCCACTGGGCAGGCTCGACGACAAGGCGACTGCGGTTCCAGTGCCACATGCCGGCTGCCAGCGCGCACAAGAGAAGCAGGAAAAAGAGCAGCACGGGCTTCCTGCTCCGTTTCTTCCTGGGCTTTGCCGGCAAGGCGGCCTGGCAGGCCGGACACTTGGGGCTCTGGCCGGGACGGCGGAGGAAAAGCAGATTGCAGCCGTCGTCGGCACAGAGTGCCGCCGGAGCCGGTTCCAGGTCTTTGCGCTGGAAACCCCAACACCACACGATCCGCGGACGACCAAGTACATCGGTGTACTTGAAAAAGTAGTTGCTCCGATCGCTGCGAGCCTCGCTGTGCAACAGATCGTCGAGATTCTCCGTCAGCACCCGCAAAAGGAGGCGTTCGGTCGAGTTCTCCGCCTTGACGCCGCGGAGTCGCTCTTCAATCTTCTGGAGTTCCCCGGCCAGAGGACCGCGTAAATCCTCTTCCGATGCGGGCTGGCAGACGACTTCCTCCAGACGCCCGCCGTCGTTGGTGCGCACGAAGTAGTTCACTGAGTCGCCGGCTATCTCCGGCTCGCCAGCCAGATCGCCGAGCCATCGGTGGACGATTCGGCCGTTGGCGTTGGCCGTGTCGAGCATGGGCACGCCCGGTTCGAGGGCGATGGGACGAAAATCCCGTGTGGCGTCGGAAAGGTCGACACGGACGAATCGTTTGGCCATGCGTCAACTCGCAAAGGCTGCTTGATATGTCTTCAGCCGCCGGATGGAAGGGAATACTCTCTCGGACGGCAGGCAATGCCGTCGGAACTGGCAGAAGGATCTCCCGCGTTGAACAACTTCTCGATGAGCCGGGCTCTGCCGCCTGCCGAGCCTGGCAGCCGCGACAGCCGAAACAAACGCCACCCGAATTTCAAATCATTCCCACACAAGGGGTTACCGTTCCCTATACCTTCTAGCGTATCCGGTTTCAAAGAAGTCGCAAGTTTGCAGCGAGCAAAACTCCGGCATAAGAATCGGCCCGGGTTCTGCGAGGGCCGATACAATCGCACCCCGAAATCGGGTATGTTCTAAAGGTCTCTCGGAGCCGACTGCCGGACTCTCACCGGGACGGCTGTTCTCCGCCGGTGGGCAACCATGCTTCGGCCGCCCTGAGACAGGCCCCTCAGAAACGATCGCCAGGCGAGTCGAGCAACGATGTCGCTCCGTCGGTTTGTGTACTATTATGCGGTTATTGGCGGTTGGGCTGCCTTTGCCGCCTGGGTACTCCTGGAAAGGCCGATCCGCCATCTCGGATCGATGGGGGAAACGCAAGCCGCCATCGACCTGTTGGCCATCCTCGCGGCAGCCATGACGGCAACCGGCGTGGGGGCAGCAATCGGTTGCGGGCTGGGCCTGGTGGGAGCTTGTCAGCGCAACTGGTTGGTAAGGCTTGGGCATGCCATCTCGGGCCTCCTGGGCGGGGCGATCGGCGGGTTGGTCGGCGGACTGCTGGGGGCCATCCTGCACACCTGCCTGGCAGGTGGATGATCATGGGAGTGGCCATCGGAACGGCCGAGGGGCTCTGTCACAAGTCCTACCGACGGGCAAGAAACGGGGCCATCGGTGGCGCCTTGGGAGGGGTGTTGGGCGGGCTGCTGCTGGCAGTCATTGCCCGTCCCGAGGCCGAGATGGCGGCGCGGGCCGCGGCGTTTGTTGCCCTGGGG
The DNA here is from genome assembly GCA_964563135.1 of uncultured Planctomycetaceae bacterium. Taxonomy (GTDB): domain Bacteria; phylum Planctomycetota; class Planctomycetia; order Pirellulales; family Thermoguttaceae; genus JAAYAY01. The sequence goes on along the minus strand of CAZLWV010000027.1, from coordinate 43,805 downwards.
CTGGCGATCGGGGCCATGATCGGCTTGACCCACGTGGTCCTTCGCCGGGCGTGGTTGACCGTACTCGATGGATTCCGGCCCGGGCGGCAGATGATTCTGGATCAAACCGTCACCGTGCTGGGGCGAGGCGATCATCTGCCGATGCCGCTTCTCGGACCGACATCCCGCGACATCGAGCGGGAACACGCATGGATTACCCGGCGGAATGATGGTGCGTTCGTGGTTGAAGATCGCGGCAGCCGGATCGGCACCTTGCTCAATGGCCGGCCGCTTCTCGGACCGACGGTCCTCGCCAATGGTGACCTGCTGCGGTTGGGCGGCAACATCATTCGGTTCAACGACCGCGGCAGTACCAGCCACCTCCCCGGCGATCCTGCCTCCGGCAACAAGCCGCCTGTCCTGGTCCCCCGGGTGGCGTCGGTTCCCGTTGCGGATCGATCGGATTGGCCGCCGCTGCCCGGTGGCGCCGTGGCCCCGAGACCGTCGCACCCGCTGCCGATCCCGCCACCGCCAAATCCTCCGTGCCCAGGTCCCAGGCTTCCGCCGGCTCCACCCCCGCCGCCACTTCGATAAGGCCGTAACATGTTGCAGCGAAAGGATTTGACACCAAAGCCAGCGCAGTGTAGGCTAATAGGCTGCGTGGGGTTCGGTCCGGACACTGGCTTTTCCTCGCGGCAGTCCGAACCCTGGCGGTCCTTGCGTCTGTCTGTCGGCGATCCCGAAAGGCCTTGGGACTGTGCCCCGCCCTCAGCCGACGAAGCCACGGGGCGGACGGATGCGCATGGGAGATTCCCCTCTCGGTGAGAATCTCTCAACAGGATGAACAGATGAAGCAACTCTGGCACGTTACGTTCGGAAAGCGGGTGAGAACGTGGTGAGGTCGGCTTCGCTCGTCTTGACACTGTCGATGACCGCTCTTCTGTCCCTGCTCCTGGGCGGCAGACCAACCTCGGCAGAGCAACAACGACCGGTAGACCGTTCTGCCATCCAGCGGGAGGCGGCCGCAGCAGCGGAGCAGTTCGTGGGCGATTCGATTCAGTGCGCCGCCCTGAAGGCCGGCAATGAGCTGCTCAAAGCCGAGATCGAACGCGTCAAGGCTCTCGACAAGGGGGATTCGGCCGGTTCGGAACTGCTTCGCGGCATGTCTCTCGTCGACGCGGAGACTCGCCTGACGCTGGGCGATGTGCTCCAGGAAAATGCCGACGTCCTCGTGCTCGGCACCGAGACGCCGCTGGCGGAGATGGCCCACGAGGTCACCGCGGCCCGTGCCGTCTGGCTGGAGACGCGGGCCGCGCTGAATCGCACCGAGTTGCTCCTGTTCGAGATCCGCGGCAGCGGACGTGTGGCGGGGCAGCTCGCTTCGCTCCTGAGCGTCGACAAGCGATGGTTCTGGCTCTGCGGTATGATCGCCGTGGGAACACTGTTGGGCGTGGTTTGCCACGATCGGCGCCACGAGTTCCGCAAAGTGCTCAGCGGCGGGCGTCCGAAGGCGTTGGGCCTCTCGAAGGTCCTGGCGGTTCTCTTCGTGCTTCTCGGCTGCGCGACGCTGATCACGTTCCTCAATGGCGACCGCATCTACCAGGCCCTCCTCGCCGTCGGCACGGGCGAGGAACTCTCACCTCGAGCTCGCATCCGGCAGCAGATTGCTGAGCTGGAAACCCGGCGCGGCCAGCTCGAGGCAGACCGGAGTGAATTGGCCACAGCACACACCGCCCTTCAGCAGACCTGGCGTCAGCGTCTGGCGGCGGGACTTCCTGCCCGCAATCGTCTTCCGCAGCAATGGCAGCAGTTGCGGCAATCCGTTCTGACGGCCGGCGAGAGCCTGGCGCAGCTCGAGGCCATCGGCCAGGGGCTCGCTGCCGATCGGGCCCAGTTGGCCAGCAAAGGAAAAGAACTGCGTTCGCAGGAGAGCGAGGCTCGGTGGTATCTGACCGTGCGTCGCTGGATTCGCGGGCTCCTGGGCCTGGCACTCCTGGGACTGACGGCCATGGGAGGCATGTGGTACTGGGGGGGAGTTGTTCAGAGAACCCGGATCACGGCCGACACCTGCCCGCTGTGCCTGGGCCGGGGCTCGCTGCAGTCTGACAACCACGTTTCGCCGGCACGGGTGGACCTCGACTCGGTGCGATGCAGCAACGTGGTCAGCCAGGAGCCCTACGAGCAATGCGATTTCTCGTTCAAGGCGGCCTATCGGGAGATGACGAAGCTGTGCTTCCCCACGCTCGGCATTCCCCAGGCCGGCAAGACTCATTGGCTGGCCATGCTCTACTGGGGCCTCAACCAGGGCAACTATCCCAAGACCGTGGAGTTCGAACGGGTCAAGTCGCAGAGCAGCGAGAGCTTCGACCGCATCGTGGAAGAGATCCTCTATTCGCGAATCGGCACGGCCGCAACGCAACAGGCGCGAATTCCCTACCCGCTCGTATTCAATTTCCGTGATCACGACCTGCTGGGCAGTTCGAATGTGCTGGTCAACATCTTCGACTATTCCGGTGAGGTAACGTCGGAGATGGATGCCACCGACTACCGCCGGCGCCGGGCCCTGGAAGGCGACGGGTACTTGTTCTTCCTTGATCCGACCTATCCGAGCGAAGTCCAGGCCAAGGCGCTGGCCGATTTTCGCGAGGACCTGCGGCTGATCAAGGGAGTGAAGACCGGCCATCGCCTTCGCACTCCGGTTGCCTTGTGCGTTTCCAAGATCGACCTGTTGCCCGGCCACGGCTATCGCATGCCGGACGGCAGCGATGCGATCGCCCGGTTCTACGAAGAGCTGAGCCAGATCGATCCCACCGGCGAATCCACCCGCCGCTCCGTCATCGAGGAGCGCTCGCGGCTGACGGGCCAGCTCCGGAGCGTGATCTGGCCCGACTGGCACGTCGAAAGGCAGATCGACGATCTTTTTGGAGGACGGTACGCGTTCTTTCCCTTGACCCCCGTCGGGCTCGACGGCCGCGGCGAGGCCGATCTGAGTCTGCGTACCATCTCGCCCTTCGGCCTGCTCGAGCCGCTCCTTTGGCTCCTGCAGATGACGGGTCACCCGGTGCTGCAGTAGGAACCCCCATGTCCTGGCCGTTGGCTTCGCATTTCAGTGCCATGCTGCAGAACCCGCGGCTCGCCTTCCGCGATCCCGTCCTGCGCGAGTGCCGCATCGCCAAAGACCAGCGGAACCAGCCTCGCCCCTGGTCCGGGGCCTTCGCGGTGGTTTACCAGGGGATCTCGGCCCTCGACGGGAAACCATTTGCCGTCCGCGTCTTCACCACCGAATCGCCGGAGCGCCGGGAACGGTACCACGAGATCAGCGCCTATTTGCAGAACCGCAAGCTGAAGTGCCTCGTCGACTTCGAGTATCGCGACGAGAGCATCCGCTCTTCTGACGGCAAGTGGTATCCCTTGATCCTGATGGACTGGGTCGAAGGGCAGACCCTGTTCAAATGGGTCCGGCAGCGGGCCCTGGCTGGCGACGGGACGGGCCTGGCCGAGGCGGCCCGGCGCTGGGTGACCCTGGTGAAGGAACTGAGCGATGCCCATATCGCCCACGGCGATCTGCAGCATGCCAACGTGATGGTGACCGCGACGGGGGAGCTGAAGCTCGTCGACTACGACTGCATGTGTGTTCCGTCGCTGGTGGGGAGGCGGAACCTGGAGGTGGGCGTCGAACCTTACCAGCATCCGGAGCGGGATGCAAACACCCATCTTTCGCTCGATCTGGACCACTTCTCCGCCCTGGTGATCTATGTGGCCTTGCGATCGCTGGCGGTCAGCCCGCCGCTCTGGGCCAAACATGTGGAAGCGTCGGAATACGACAAACTACTGTTCCGCAAGGAAGACTTCGAGCGGCCCCAGGAAAGTCAGCTGATCCACGACCTGCAGGCCTTGCACGACGTGGACACAAAAGAGCTGCTCGGGCGGTTGCTGCAGCTTGCACGCTTGCCGATGGATTCCGTTCCCCCTTTGAGCGAACTGGCCAACTCCTATGCCCAGATCGAGTCGCTGCTGCGCAGCGAGCGATGGGAAGAGGCGGTCGACTTGCTCAACCGCAGGGGGCAGTTCCGCGACGCCCCCAGGCACCTTCAGCCGCTCATCCACCAGGCCTACGAACACCACTGCCGAGCCCGGGCGTGGCAGGATTTCACTCGTGTCCGGCCGGAGAAGAGCGAGTTGCACGACCGCCGGCTCGTCAACGCCTGGAACGAAGCCCTGTTCGCCGGGTTCGAACCCGCCGAGAAGGAGCGGGAGCGGGTCAACGGGGCTCGCCGCCGGGTGCGGGCCATCGACCGGCTGCACCTTCTGGTACAGAAATCGCCCCAGGCCACGTCGCTGGAAGATGAACGGGCAATCGTGGCCGAAGCTGCCCGTCTTCCCGGCGGTTACAAGTTCGGTCTGGAAACGCGAGTCGAACGGGCACGACGAGCCGTCGATGCCGTCCGCTGGCTGGAACAGGCGTTGGCCGAAAACGTCGACGACGTGGCCATCGCAACGATGTGGAAGAAGGTCGTCGAAGCCGAGGCCAGACGCCTGGTTCCCCGGCAGCACCATGAGCGAATCGAACTGGCCGTACGCCGAGCATCGCGGCTGCTGGCCCTCGGCCGGCTCACCTCCGGAATGCCCGCAGATAAGCTCGATCGTCGACTGCTGGAAATCTGGGATGAACGGCTGCTGGCCGACTGCCCGGCGGCCCAGCGCTGGCGTGTGGCCTTCAGCCAGGCGGTCAAACGGCGCGACGAGCTGGAGAAGGTGGGCGACGCGATCACCCGGTGCGACGACGGCCGGCTGGTCGAACTGGTCGAGGGGAGCCTGCTGGGCGGCTATCCCCTGCCGGCGGCCTGGCAGGCCGCCGTCGATCAGGCCAGACAGCGGATGGCAACCCTCGCCGTGCTGGACAGGGCGCTCGCCGGCAACGATCGAAAGGCGTTTGTGGAAGCCTTCGACGCCCGATTGATCGCCCAGTCCATGGACCGGCTCCGGCCCCACCAGGCCGTCCTCATGAATTGGGTCTCATCGGAGATCCTGCCGGCCCACGTGCTGGGCCTTCAGCCGGCCGTTGCACGCGCCAGCCTGGCCCAGGTGGAGTCGCAGAAGGGTGTGTATCGCGTGCGGTGGACTTGGCCGCTGCCCCGCTTCAGCGACCAGTGCCTTCTTGCCGTCGCCCGTCAGAAGCCTGCCGACTGCGACGGGGCCGATGATCGTGAGGTCCTTTTCCGAGAGGAAATCAGTCGCACCAGCTGGGAGTCGGGCGGCGGAAGCAGGACCCTCGAGGCCGATCCCGGCTGGGAAGGATGCTATGCCGTGGTCTGGGCCGCGATCGACCTTGGATTTCGCCGCTACTGGAGCGAACCGTTGATTCTGGGACAGTTCACCGGCATCCCCGCGCGAGCCGCGGTCGGGCACCGAGGCTGGCGGCTGTTCGGCGGCCAGGATGGACAGGAGACGCCGCGAGAGCCGAAAGGAGAAGCGGCTTGCGAAACCGAGCCGGAGGGCAGGGAAACGTGAACTCCATCCAGCAGATGTACTGCACCCATTGCACCCATGGCAGTTCGGCCCTGGAACGATGCCAGGGAGAACTGGCTGCGCGGATGCTGGGCTACAGCGTGCGTGCCGGCTCGCTCGACAGCGAAGCCTTGCGGCAGGCCTACCGGCAGGTAGAGCGCCATATTTCGTACCACCTTCCGCGTGACGCGCCGGCGGAGGACAAGCTCCGCTTGACCGCCGCCACAGCGCCGCAGCGGTTGATCTTCATTCCGGCCGCCGGCACCTGGGAGGTGATCGGACTGGTCTCCTATCGACAGCGCGATACGGAAGGCCGTCCTGGATCATACTTCGCCCACCTCGTCTGCCGCCAGGCTGCCGAGGGGCACGATTCCTGGACCCTGCTGGATGCCCTGCGGCTCTGGAAAGCCCCCGGATGGGTCGTCGAAGATTCCCCGGAGCATCCGTTCGTGCTCCCGGCAATTCCTGCGATCGACTGCTTGCTCGATGGCGAACCGCCGAGAATTGGTGATCGGGCGCTCCTGGCATTCTTGCAAGGGGACGACCGATCGTTTGGCTCGCATTTGCCCGACCGTTGGCGCGACCTGCTACCGGCCAAGCGGGTCGAAATCTTCCAGAATCTGGTTGCCTCGTTGCTCGCGGTCGGGACAACGCGGCGGCAAACGCTGCTGGTGGCGGTCGAGCCGGAGGTGGCCGCCCTGCTGTTCTACGGCGTCGGACGGCTCGTCCCGCCGGGCAAGCTCCGGGCAAGCGTGAGCGTGTCGACCTTCGAAGCATCGGCCGAACGACTGACGACTGTCCTGGCTGCCACAACGTTCTGCGATCCCAGGGCGGCAGACTTTCGTGCCGAGTCGCTGCGAGGCCGGGGACTGGCAATCAACACGTTCGGCCCGCAACCGGCGGGAGAGAGCATCCCATCGGCCTACGCGCAGCACATGGTTGGCCATCTGCTGAACGACGGCCCCGCGGCCGTCGACCAACGACTGGCGACAATGGCCGCCGCCCAGCCTGACCGGATCGAGAAGCTGGAGGAATTTGCCCGCACAGAATACGCGGTGGCAGCCCTTTTCCGCTCGGCCGGCGCCGCCGGAGGCAGCGACTCCTGGCGCAGCGACAGCACACTCACCGATTTTGCCCGGCGTTTGACCCGCGAACGACTCGCGGCAGTGGAAGGCTCCCCGTCCACACTCAATGCCGTTTGCGGCGGTCAGAGCCAGACAACGATACTCCAGCTTGCGGCAACGGTGCAACCGGGTACCGGCGCAGACCGGGCCATCCGATTCCTGCTGGAAAAGCTGTCCGAGGAGAGAATCGCCCCATTCGTGGCCGGCAACGAGATTGCCGACGACTGGAAGATCGAACTGCTGCGGTCGCGGATTGCCGCCACCGGCAGAACTCCCGCGGCAACGGAGTGGATCTGGACGGACGGCCCTGTCGAATCGCCCTTGGATGCCGATCGCCGCAGCACGATTGCAGCCGGAGTGATCGGCGATCTGCCGCCGCAGGCCATAACGGGCCTGCTGTGCAGTCTTGACGCTTCGCTTCGTCCCGTCGTGATGGAACGGCTGCTCGTTGCGTGCAGACAGCGCGTGGAGCGATGGGAGGTGTTTGCCGATGTTCTCCGCCGGTTCGATATCGACTCGCTGATCGTGCTGTGGCGGCGATTCCGGTCGCGTCTGTTCGATGTCCCCGATGCGGTCGGTGAGGTGATCTCCACACGGCTGGAAGAGACTCTCAATACCCTTCACCAGCACCCCGGCGAGTTCTCCCCTCGGCTGGAGTTCCTGGAAGCAGGGCAGCGCTGGCTGGCCGCCCCCGATGCCGCAGCCCGGCTGGCGGCCTGGCGACGTTGCCGTGAGGCCATCATCGAACTGATCGGCCTGAAAGACTCGCGGTACGGTGTGGCGGCAGCCTGCCGCCTGGAAAAGGCAGCCCAGCGGATGACCGAATCGATCCTGGAGGCTGTTCCGGCTGCACACCTGGAAGACGATCGGCAGGGAACGGCCAGACAGACATGCTTGCGGAAACTCGGCCGGCACCTGGGCGGCGGAGAGGAACTTCTTCCGACCGGCCAGTGGCAGCACGAGGCGCTGTGGAAGAAAATCGGTTGGCGGATGGAGATGGGCAACTGGCCGTCGATCTCGCTGCGAAAACTGGCCCAGGGGCCCGCAGAACGGTGGCATCGATGGGTCGCCCTGGCCATTGCCGCAGTTGTTGTCCTCGGCGTGCTCGGCGTCATCGGACTGTCGACCATCGGCACCGGTCCGAGGCGATCACAGGGCCTGGTCGTCGAACATGCCCGGGCAGACCGTCCGCCGATACCTGCGTCGGGCGAGGGCGGACTGGCGCCGGGAAATCCAGCGCAGCGGAATCGGGGAGCCTCCGGCGAAGGACTCTCCGGCAAGCCGGCGGCACCCGGCAGGGCCGACGAGACCGCCCCGGATCCGAGTTCTCCCGAGCCGGCTGGGTCTCAGCCGGCTCCCGGCGGTGAGGCCGGGGACCCGGTCGGCTTGGGCTCCGAGAGACCGCTGTTGTCGATTCCCGGACAGTTTGCGGCCAGCATGTCGGCGGTGGGCGGACTGGAGCGGCCGGCCATTGCCGTGATGGAACTCCACGTCCAAGATGCGGCAGATAAGCCCCTCTCCAGGGCGTTTGCCGAGAAGTACGTTCTCGGAGCCGTGATTCGCCAGCAGCGCGGTGACGAGGTGGCGGCGGATCTCGATCTTCCCGACCTGCTCAAGTTGAACCAGGCCAGGTTGCATGACGGGATCGACCGGGTGCGGGTCCAGTTCCGTTTCTCCCGGAAGACTCGGGGCTCGCCTGGGGCGCCGGCAGGAATCGAGGCTGTTTCCTTCTCGTGGGCCGAAGTGCTGATCGAACCGGCCCAGCGTTACGATATCCGTTTCGTGGTTTCCCCGGAGGGGATCAAGATCCTCGATCAACTGGCAGGCGAAGATGGATCGCCAGGACCGCAACGTACCGAAGAGTTCCACAATCCATAGCGGAACCCATGAAGCGCTGGGAGCAATCGCGGTGAAGAACGAGGTAGTCACCAGGGCAACCGTGAGTCTGGCACTCGGATGTCTGCCGCTGGCGATTCTGACCGTGGCCAGTTTTGCGGGCATCGCCAACCTGGACTCCGAACTTCCCTCCGTCGACGAGCGGGATCTGTCTCCGCCTGCGGTGGCGGTTTCGATGCCGTCGCCCCAGGAACTGGAAGGGGATGTTGCCGTCTGCTCGGCCGTGATCGAGCGCGAGTTTCTCGCCGGCGGTTCGCTCCCCGAAAGGGCGGTCGAGGCCAAGCCGGCCTTTCTCGAATCCCTTCCCGGTGACTGGAAAACCTGGTCCGATGCCGTCAGCCTTGTGAAGGATGTGCTTGCCTGGGAACTGGCGCAGACAGGCGCAGGAGTGCCCGAGTTGGAGATCGCCCGCGACCGGATCGGAACGATCCAGGATGCCTGCCGCAAGAAGGATCCCGCGGGAGCCGCCCTCTTGATTGCCCTTCTTGAACGGCAGAAAGAAGAACTCCAGACGGAGATCGCTTCTCGCAAGAATAGCGAGAATGCCGCAAGACTTCGGAGACAGGCCCAGCAGGCGTTTGAGAACAAGGACTACGCCGCGACCATCGGCTTCTGCGACCAGGTGCTCAGCCGGTACGGCGAGACGGAATACCAGGCCGTGGCGGACCTGTATCGGGAGGCCAGGTTCTGGCAGGAATGGTCGAAACTGCCACTGGAAACGGCTATTGCCGAGGAGCCGGCAAAACAGCGGGATGCCCTTTTGGACTTCCTCAACCGCTATCGCAGCATGCCCAACGCGCCGGAGCAGGAGCGTATCGCTCAGGTCACCCGCCGGCTGGATCTGGTTCAGGGAGAGATCCGCCGCATCGAGATGAACGCGGGCGCCGAGATCCCCCTTGCCGCCCTGGCAACCCGCGAGGGACAAGACTTCCCCGAACAATTGGCCGCCGCCACCCAGGTCGCCCGAACCTATCCCACCGACATGGTTCGCCGCCGGTTGCAGGAGCGCGTGATTCTCTGGCTGGCAGCGTCGCTTCCCCAGAAGACCCTGGCCGAACCGGACGGCATCGAAGAAGTCGAAACCAATTCAGGGGAGGTCCTCCGCGGTTTCTTTGCGGCGGTCCACGACGCCGGAGGCGGTGTGATCGGCTACAAGCGGTATCCAACCGCCGAGGAGCGCAAGAGCCCAACGCGAAACGCGGGCCGCTATCCCGCGGCGGACCTGCGCGGAGCGCCGACCCGTTCGCTGCCGCGGCAGTGTGTCGATGCCTACGAATCGGCCCGTCGCCGGTTGCTTGCCGATCCCGGCAACCGGGAACACTGGACGGCAGTGCAGCGCACCTGCGAAAGCGCCGAAACCAGCCTGGTCGACTATCGCCGAAAACCGGGGAGCAGCCGCGATCCGGTTTCCTTCGAGAAAGAAGGCCGTTTTGCCCAGATCGTCCTGGCAGCGGATGTTTGGACGCAAATGGGGATAATATGGGAGCAGTGAGGCCGCTTGTGTTCCTGCACCCTTGCCGATATACAGAGAAAGGAAATCCCACCCGCCCGGCAGGGTGGCCGAGCCGAGCGGACGGCATTGCACCGCAAAGCGCGGCAGGAAACCGTGGCATTCTGCCGCCGCAGAATGCTGCCGCGATGACTCGTCTTCCGACATCCGGAACGCTGCCGGGACACGCCTGACCCACATCAACTGCAGATCGATCATCATGTCACGTCCCCCGCATTCGCAAGAGATCAGCCGGCAGAACAAGGCCTGCTTCCTGTTTCTTCTCGACCAGTCGTTTTCGATGGAAGAACCCCTGGGAAACTCGTCGAATCGCAAGTGCGACGAACTGGTCACGGCCATCAATGGCTGGCTGCAGAACATGGCGATCCGCGCCAGCGGCGATGAGGGGATCAAGGACTGGATGGACGTGGGAGTTTTTGGCTATCGCACCGACCAGCACGCCAATCCGATCATTCAGTCGGCGCTCCAGGGGCCCCTGGCCAACCGGGCCCTCGTGTCGATCACGGAAATCGGTGCGTCGCCGGCAAGGATCGCCCAGCGGATCCAATACATCCCCGACGAGGCGACGGGCGAGATGCTCGAAGTGCCCTGTGAGGTGCCGGTCTGGGTCGACCCGGTGACCGAGGGGGGGACTCCCATGTGTCACATGCTCTATCATGCGCACGGGCTCCTGTCGCAGTGGATTACCTACCACCCGGCAAGCTTTCCTCCCATCGTCGTACACATCACCGACGGCGAATCGCAGGACGGCGACCCGATCCCGTACGCCGAGGCGATCAAGAACCTCGCCACCCAGGACGGCAACGTGTTGCTCCTGAACTGCCACCTTTCGATGACGGCGGCCGATCCGTTCATGTTTCCCGCTCACGGGCAGGGCTTGCCGGACGAGCTGGCACGGGTGCTTTTCAACATGTCGAGTATCCTGCCGGAACCGTTCGTCCGACATGCCACGATGGAAGGCTTCCAGCTTCAGCCCGGGGCAAGGGGAATGGCCTTCAATGCAGATATGGTCTGCCTGATCCAGTTCCTGAACATGGGGACCCAAGCCGCACCGGGATTGCGCTGACGAGCGTGCCGAATGAAACCGTGTTTTCCAGCGTGCAGTGGATGTGGAATACGAGCGGACCGCGTCGCCCGCGGCGACAGCGTATCCCCCAGTCAACATAGGTGAACTGCCTGACGCCCGCAATGCTTATGGCAAACTGATGTCCACCAGCAGCCGCAGCCTGACCGCCGAGTGTGCCGGAACGATCGTCGTGCTGATCGACGAATCGAGCCAGATGGCTGCACCGATCGCCGGAGGCACCCAATCGAAAGCGGACAGCGCAGCCACGGCCGTCAATTCCATGCTGAACCAGTTGACAACCGGTCCAAACGTGCGTCTGATCGTCGTCGGCTACGGCGGTTCCGACGGCAAAGAGCATGGCGCGCAGGTTCGCTGGATGGGGCCGCTGGCCGGACGCGTCGAGGTGAATTCTTCGGAACTCGCGGCGTCGCCTGCCCGGGTGGAACAGCGGATCCGCCGCATTCCCGGCCCCGGCGGCGTGGGGGTTTCCCGGGTGGAACCCGTTCGCTTCCCCATCTGGTATGTGCCCGGCCGATCCACAGGCGGCGGCATCGAGGAAGCGGCGGGGTTCGTCGTCCGCTCTCTGGCTGCGGCAGGCGACGATTCTTCGGGCAAACCCCCCTTGGTGATTCACCTGTGCGCAAGACTCCCGGCCGCCGTCTCCTTGCAGGACGAACGGGTCAGAAGACTTGCGGCAGCCTCCCTCTGGTACCATCTCCATCTGGGCACGAACGATCGGATCCCGGCAACCGCCTATCCTTCATCCAGCCTGCACCTGGCAAACGGCGATGTGGCAGCGCTCTTCGAGGCTTCCAGCGGTCTGGCCGCCTCCATGGTCGTGGTCCTGAAAACGGCCAGGGTGGCCGTCAGCCCGGGGGCGCGAGGAATCGTCTACCAGGCGAACATGCGCGACTTGATCCGCTTCCTCGCGCTGGCCAAGGCCTACATCGCAGCAACTCCGGCCGCTCTTGCGCCCGCCGAGGCTGGCAAAGCCACCGTTACCGCGGCGGCGGTCGAGACAACCACCGACCCCGCGATGACCGGCACGCTCGCCCAGCCGGCCAGCCGGCCAGTGGCCTTGATTCTTCTTGCCGACCGATCGCAGGCCGATCCTGCCAGCCGCGTTTGGCTGCACCGGCAGGAGCTGCTCAACGAGATGATCGGTCATATCGCCCGTCGCGGTGGAGACGACGTGGAGTTGGGGCTGATCGTGTACGATGGCAAGACGGCCGAAGCTGGGCTGCCGGGTCTGCAGGCGGGGCGGGCGACGGTGCCTGCCGTCGACCTGGCCGACGGCGCCCTGCGTGTGGAACAGGTTACGGAAAAGGTCTCCAACGGTATCGGCGGCCTGGTGAGCGTCAATCGCTCCCATCCGATCTACGTGGACCGTGAGCCGGGCGCCCCCCTGCTTGACCTCGATCCGGCCATGATGGCGCTCGCCGAGTTGCTGGGCCGGGTTCGGCGGGCCCACGAGGGCGAGGAGATCCTGCCTCTGGTTCTGCATCTGACCGGGGCCGGTATTTCGCCTGCAGCCATCGCCTCCGCCGAGGCGCACCTCGCCGCAATGGGCGGCATCGTCCTGTATCACGCGATCCTGCCCGAGTCACCGCTCCCCGCGGTAGCCTATCCTGCCCAGCAAGATCAGCTCGCAGACCCATCCGCCGCGGCGCTCTGGCGGATAACAAGCCTGTTGGCCGGAGCCGACAGGATTGCCGCAACCCGGCACCACATCTGCCGGGAGTCCCGTGGACTTGTAGTCGGAGGAAGATTCGACCTCTTGCTGGACAGCCTCGACGCCTTGCTCGGAAAGCAGACCTGCCCCCGCACGAGCTGCTCTCACCCACTGCCCGGAACTCTGACCGCAGAACCCTGACAACTCCCTGTTACCCCTGATCTCGAGTTTGTGCTATGCCATTCCAGTGGCGGGTGTTTGAATTGGCCAAGGAGCCGGAACACCCGGATCAGAACCAGGATGCCTGGTGGCTCAACGCCGCCGACGGTGTTGCGGCGATTGCCGACGGCGTGACATCAGGGATCTTCTCGCGCCAGTGGGCTCGAATTCTGACCCGGGCAGCCGTCGAGAATTGGCCCGATCCGGACGACGACGTCCAGTTCTCCGGATGGCTCACCGCCCTGCGGGGGCAGTGGGAAGAGGAAATCGACGTCTCGGGGCTGGCCTGGTACCAGCGGGCCAAGCTGCGGGAAGGCGGATTCGCGACGCTCCTCTGGTTGCGTCTCCTCGACAATGGCGGCCTGCGCGACGGAGGAGAGTCGCCGCTCGAGGCGATAGCGATCGGCGACAGTTGCCTGTTCCATGTTCGCGACGGCGAGCTACTGCAGTCCTTTCCGCTCACTGGCAGCGAGCAGTTCGACACCAGTCCGCTGGTCCTGGGGAGCGTCAACCTCAAACGCGACGATCAGCTCCTGTTCGAGCGGCTGCAGCTCGCCGCCCGCACGGGCGACATGATCGTGTTGTGCACCGATGCCGTAGCCGCCTGGGCGATCGGCCGCTATGAACAGAACCAACCGATCCCGTGGTCGCGCTATTGGGACATGACGCCCCAGGCGTGGGCCGACGAGGTGGGTGGCCTGCGCAGCCGGTCGATGATGCGTGTGGACGATGCAACGCTCATCCTGCTGCGAGTCAGCCAGACAGCAGGAAAACCTATGGAGGAGTACACGGCCCCTGTGATCGAACTGTCGGAGAACCTCGTTTCGCAGGAGCCTCCCGAGGTGGATCTGCTGGCCGTCGACGATTGGGGAGTGTCGTCGGATCCGCAGGAGCCTCTCCTGGAGGAAACTCCGCCCGGCCCAGCCGCCTCCACGATGGCCGATTCCACGACGGCGGTCTGGTCCAAGGGAGAAACCTACGACCTGCAGATGCCGGCTCCACAACCGGAGCCGCCGGCAGGTCCTGATCCACCGCCACCACCGCAAACGGCGTCCCCGTCTCCTCCGCCCTTGCCGCCGCCGCTACCGCCGGCCGCCGCCCAGGCTCCTGTGCCGGCCGATTGGAGAGACCAGATCAACCTTTTCTCGGAACGCCTCTTCAAGAAGGTGTCGGAGGGGCTCTCCCGCGGTGCCGACAAACTCCAGGAGGCCAAGGAATCGGCCGCCAGAAAACTGCGAGAGAAGATGGATGGTAAACCCCCCGGCGACGATTCCCGTCGGCCGGGAACTTAGCCGAAGACGCCGATGGACCCCGCTCCCAATGCCCCACCCTCGAGGCCGCAGGATCCCGACGATCCAGCCGGGTCGCGCCGATGGATTCTCGACGTTTCCGTCGGCGCCGCACTGGGGCTCGCCCTGCTCCTGGTGGCGCTGTTCGATGCCTTGAGCGGTCCGGACACCCGGACGGGAGAACTGGCAATCCAGTCGACGGCCGAAGAGCCGGATCGGCGCAGAACGGAACCGGCGCCGCTGCGTCTGGCCGTCACACCTCCCGAATTCGACGACATGGGTGGGCTGCTCGATACGCTGGGCGACGGTTATCAGTACGAGATTGCCCCGTTCGACGAGTTTCTCCGGCCGGGGGCGCTCAAGCAGCACGATGTGGTCTTCCTGACCTGTGGCGGAGTCCCCACGAGTTGGCTCGGGGAGCGTCTCCGCGACAGCCAACGGGGATCGGCCGGCGTCTATCGTGCCAGGCAAGAAACGGTCGATTCACTCTACAAGAACATCCGGGATTTCGTCCGCGAAGGAGGAACGCTCTATGTTTCCGACTTCCACTTCGATGTGCTGGTGATCGCCTTCCCCGAATTCATCGACGAGCACGTGGCGGGGCGGGGCGATGTGCAGACCGTGAAGGCCCGTGTTGTGGACGAAGGACTGCGAAAGCAGTTGGGTAGCGAGATCTCGTTGCGATTCGACAAGCCCGCGTGGCGTCCGGCGGCCTTCCGCAGGCTCAAAGTCGCCACATATTTGGAAGGCGAGTATCGGCTGCAGAGCGGCGGCGCTGGTAGCGGCCCGCTCCTGGCGAGTTTCGCTTTCGGCGAGGGAGCCGTGATCTTCACGTCGTTTCACAACGAAGCCCAGAACAGCGAGTTGGAGAAGCTCCTTCTGCGTTATCTCGTCTTCGCCACGGTGACCGCCCGCGATGAAGAGAATGTGCGACGAGTGCTGGTGAAGGGCGGTTTCTCTCCTCGCCAGCGGAATCTGCTCGCACTGGCTGCGGAGGAAGAGCCGGCCCACGACTGCTACCGCCATGAAAGAACGGGGCCCCTCCAGTTCGTGCTCGGGTTCGCCAATCGCGGTGCGCAACTGAAGCTGACTGTGACGGGGCCGGCTGGCGAACGAGTGGAGAAATCGAGTTGCGAGACGTTCTCCATTTCCGTAGAGAGGGCTACGGCGGGCCGATGGGAGTACACGGTCACGCCCACGAAAATCCCTTACCGGAACTTCCCGTTCACGCTCACGATCGGGGAGAAGGCCGAACAGCAGGCAACTCGCACTCCCGACTGAGTCTCTACCGGCCGATGGCACGAACCGGCTGACGACCATTCTTGTCCCTGATGGGGGACGCGGGAGGGCACTCTGGGGGTCCTGGCACTCCCTCGCTGGTTTCTATATCATGGCCCTCTTGGGTAACCACCGTCGAGCCGAAGAAATTGGAGAAGGCTGGTAGCTGATGACGACTCGAGCCGAAGAATTCGCCGGACTGTCTGTTGCGCTGACGACCCCCTTCCGCAACGGCGAGGTAGACTACGAGACGCTCCAGGCCCAAGTCGAGTTTCAGGTCAAAGCCGGCACGACGTGCGTCTGCCCGGTGGGTACGACCGGAGAATCTCCGACCCTTACCCATGAAGAACATCGGCGAGTGATTCAGGCGGTCGTGGAAGCGGCGGCCGGGCGGGTCAAGGTCATGCCCGGCACCGGCTCCAACAGCACCCAGGAGGCTCTGCAGTTGACCCGCTGGGCCGCGGAGAAGGGAGCCGATGCGGCCCTGGTCGTGGCGCCTTACTACAACAAGCCCACCCAGGAAGGCTTCCTGGCCCATTTCCAGACCCTTGCCGACGCCGTCGAGATTCCCGTCTGCGTCTACAACATTCCCGGCCGGACCGGCAAGAATATCGAACCGGAAACGATCCTGCGAATGGCCGAGCGGCGCAACATCGCCATCGTCAAGGAGGCAACCGGCTCGATGGATCAGGCATCCCAGATCCTCGCCGCAAGCGATCTTACTCTGCTCAGCGGCGACGACAGCCTGACCTTGCCTCTGATGTCGATGGGCGCTCGGGGCGTGATTTCGGTCGTCGGCAACATCCTCCCCAAGGATATGATGGCCCTGATCTCGGCCTTCGAATCCGGCAACCTGGCCGAAGCGCGGCGCTGGCATCACAAGCTGTTCCCCCTTTGCCGCGACATGCTCGGCATGGCCACCAACCCGATCCCCATCAAGGCGGCCATGAAGATGCTCGGCCGCGACACGGGCGAGTTGCGCATGCCGATGACACCCCTCTCTCCCCAGCAGGAAGAGTGCCTGCGGGCCACGTTGACGAAATACGGCGCCCTGTAGGAAGCGATTCGGCCGGTTGCACGATCGTGAAACACGATGGGCACACGGATTCCCCCCACTCTTCCACGGATTCTCCTGCTCTGCGAGTATTCCACTCTCAATGGCGGAGAGCAGTCGATGCTGTCCACCCTCGAGCCGGTGGCTCGTGCCGGTTTCTCCGTGACCGTGGCATGCCCTTCGGCCGGTGCCTTGGCCGTTCGGCTCCGCCAGCGGGGAGTGGCTCAAACTTCCTTTGACATTCACACGACCGGCGGCCAGAGCGATCAGGACGCGTGCCGCGCCCGCCTGCGCGACCTGCTCGTCCAGTTCAAGCCCGACCTGCTCCACGCGAACAGCCTGTCGACCGGGCGGCTCTCGGGGCCGGTGGCGGCCGATCTGGGGATTCCGAGCCTGGCCCACCTGCGCGATATCGTCGGTCTGAGCGGCCGTGCCGTCGACGACCTGAACCGGCACCGGCGGCTCCTGGCCGTCTCCGAGGCCACTCGCAGATTCCATGTGAACCAGGGGATCGCTTCCCAGCGAGCTTTCATGCTCCACAACGGCGTGGAGCTGGACCGGTTCACCCCCGACCTCCAGCAGCCGGGACTTCGCGATCATCTCGGACTGCCCCCATCGGCGCGGCTGGTGGTCACGGTAGGCCAGATCGGGCTCCGCAAAGGACACGACGTGCTCGTCGACGCGGCGATCCGCGTGTCGGCTGACTTCCTCCACGTGCACTGGCTGGTCGTGGGAGAGCGGTACTCGGAAAAGCCCGAGTCGCGCCGGTTTGAAGACGACCTGCACGAGGCAGCAGCGGGCCCGCTCAACGGGCGGATGCACTTGCTCGGCTGGCGCGACGATGTGGACTGGATCCTACCGCAGGCCGATCTGCTGGTGCACCCCGCCCGTCAGGAACCGCTTGGGCGGGTTCTGCTCGAGGCGGCAGCATGCGGACTGCCCGTGGTAGCCACCCACGTCGGCGGCACCCGGGAGATCTTCCCATCCGACCAGGACGGGGCGATTCTGGTACCCCCGGGCGACTCCGCGGCCTTGGCCGCCGCAGTGGTCCGCCTCCTGACCGACGAGCCGAGACGGCAGACGATGCGTACGGCAATCCGTCGCCGGGCCGAGAACGCATTTGACGCGCGTCGCGCGGCGGCGGCCCTCGTCGAGCATTATCGCAACGTGCTTCGTTCCTCCGGCAACGACTGGAAACAATCGGGCTCGTGACTCGTCCGCCGTAGCCAGCTTCGCCCTTGTCCGTCCGGTGAATCGCGGCCTGTGAATCTGCCCGGTTCCTTTCGCACCGCGCCGGGAGGGGGTATAGTAATCGCGGAGGTAGACCGTCATGCAGATTGTTGGAAGATGGTACGAAACCGGTACCCCCGTGCGAATCGTGATCGAGCGGAGCCGGATTGCCAGTGTGGAAAGTATCGACGTACCAGCCGGGGAAATGGCACGCCTTTGCTGGATTGCGTCGGGCCTGATCGACATGCAGCTCAACGGCTATCGCGGCCAGGAATTCAGCTCCGATCGGCTCACGGTCGAAGCGGTCGCTGCCATCGTGGAAGCCACGGCGTCTATGGGAGTGACCGGCATGCTGCCGACCCTGACGACCAATTCGCTCGACACGTTGACATTCGGCCTGCGTGTGATCGACTCGGCCTGCCGCCAGGATGGCCGCCTCGCCTCCCGGATTCCAGGCATCCACCTGGAAGGGCCCTACCTGGCCACGGAAGACGGTCCGCGCGGCGCCCATCCGCGGTCGTGTTGCCGGCGTCCCGACTGGGACGAATTCTGCCGGCTGCAGGACGCAGCCGGGGGACGGATCCGGCTCCACACGGTTTCCCCTGAGTACGAGGAGACCTTCGACTTCATCCGTAAAGTGGCCCAGTCCGGAGTGATTGTCTCGATCGGACACACGGCGGCCTCTCCGGACCAGATCCGACGGGCGGCCGATGCCGGGGCGACGATGAGCACCCATCTGGGCAATGGTTCCCACCCGATGCTCCCCCGCCACCAGAACTACATCTGGGCCCAGATGGCGGAGGACCGTCTCACCGCCGGCCTGATCGCCGACGGACATCACCTTCCACCGCAGGTCGTCAAGTCGATTATCCGGGCCAAAGAGCCCAAACGGTGCGTGCTCGTCAGTGACCTGTCGGGATATGCCGGTCTTGCCCCCGGACGCTACCACACCGAGTTGTGCGACCTGGAGATTCTGTCGACTGGAAAACTCGTCGTGGCCGGACAGGAGGAAATCCTGGCCGGAGCTTCCCTGCCGCTCGGCGAAGGGGTCGCCCGCGCCATGCACTTCGCAGGGCTCGATCTTCCCGTTGCCGTCGACATGGCAACTCGAAGGCCCGCGGAACTGCTGGGGTTGGCCCCGGTTCGGCTTGAGCCCGGTTCGCGTGCCGACCTGATCTGTTTCCGGCTGCGAGAGCAACCGGAGGGGGACGGCAGATGGTTCGACCTTCAACAGACGATCCTCGCGGGGGAGACGATTTGGAGAGCGTGAATCGGCCGGGCATCCGCCTCGGCCGCAGTGGTGACTCAGGGTAAAACATTCCAGCGTGGGGCGGAGCCAGACGCCGCCCGCGCTCAGGACGTGACGGGGAGTGCATGGCATGGCAGGGGGCGTACGCGAAGATACCTTGGTCGTCATTCTGGCGGCGGGAAAAGGCACCCGCATGGGAAACGACGACCTGGTGAAGGTGTGCTTCGAAATCGATGGCATACCGGCCATCAACCGCC
The DNA here is from genome assembly GCA_964563135.1 of uncultured Planctomycetaceae bacterium. Taxonomy (GTDB): domain Bacteria; phylum Planctomycetota; class Planctomycetia; order Pirellulales; family Thermoguttaceae; genus JAAYAY01. The sequence continues at coordinate 24,474 of CAZLWV010000027.1, read as the reverse complement.
AGATCGACGTGTTCAAGAGCTGCCGCATCAGCCGGTTTCTGCTGGTGGTCGGCGATCGCGCCGAGCAGGTGCTCCGCACCGTCGTGCCGCAGCACCCGGAAGTCATGTTTGTCTGCCAGGAACCTCAACTGGGAACCGGACACGCCGCCCGCGTGGCCGCCGACGCGCTCCAGGCCATTGGCTACTCGGGCAATGTGCTGGTCTCAACCGGCGACAAACTCATCGAGAAGGAAGCGATCGAATCGCTCCTCGATGGCTTTGTCAAACAGCAGGCCGATATGGCTCTGCTGACCGTTCCCAAGACGAAGGCCACCGCCGGTTCGGTCGGGCGGGTGTTCGTGGATCGTCAGGGGCAGGCCCTCGACATCATCGAGGTGGCCGACAGGCGGCGCCAGGCCGTTGCCGATGAACTGCGGGCCCGGCTCGAAAAAGGCGCCCCCCTCACCGCCGGTTCCCTCCAGAAGACGCTCGACAGGCAATTTCCCAACGCCAGGAAACAGCAGCGAGCTGTGCCGGAACTGGTGGAGCTGGCCGCGGCGGGCGAACCGCTGGACATCGAGACCTTGCGGAAGGTGCTCGTCTCGAAACGCTATCAACTGACCGTGGACGGCGAGCCCTACACGGCCGGGCAGATCGAGCGCAAATGCACCGGCACCAACCCCAGTCTCTACCTCTACCGATCCGACCTGTTCTACAGGGCGGTGGGAATGCTCGACAACAACAACGCCCAGAAGGAATACTACATCACCGATACGGTTCGGCTCCTGGGCTGCCAGCGCGACCGGGAAGGAAAGCGGTCTTATCGGGTTCGAGCCGTCTCGCTCGACAACCCCGACTGCATCCAGGGCTTCAACTCGCCGGACGAACTCCTTGTCATCCAGGACTACGTCCGCCGCAAGAAAGCGGCTCCCCGGCAGGAAGCCAAGGTGGCTATCCAGCCGCGGTTGACCTCCAGCCAGTATGCCACGGTCGCCGAGTGGCTCGATCGCGTCGATCCGGGCCGCCGCGACACGAAACGCTGGTTTCGGGAAATCTACGGCGCCCATGACGATCTTCACAACGAGAAGTGCAAGGATCTGGCAAAGGTTCTCAACTGCTACGGAAAGGAGTTCGGCTTCGACGAGAAGGTGTGCATCGTCCGCGCTCCCGGGCGGATCAATCTCATGGGGCGGCACGTCGACCATCGCGGCGGCTGGACGAATTTCCTGGCGATCGCCCAGGAGACGATCGCCGTGGCCGGCCTCCGCAACGACGATACCGTGCAGGCAGTCAGCGCCGAACCGCGCCGTTTTGGCCCGGTCTCCTTCCGCATCTCGGAACTCATGGGCCGCTTCGCCTGGAGCGACTGGGTCAACTTCGTCAACAGCGACTGGGTCCGCGACCTGATCTATCGCGAGGCGGGGCATTGGGGCAACTACCTGAAGGCAGCCATGCTGCGGCTGCAGCACGCCTACCACGACGTGAAGGTCCGCGGCATCAACATGGCTGTTATCGGCAACGTGCCCATGGCGGCCGGGCTCTCGAGCAGTTCGACCCTCGTGGTGGCCACGCTCCAGGCAGCGATCGCCCTGAACAACTTCGAGCTCACCAGCCGCCAGTTCATCGACATGTGCGGCGAGGGGGAATGGTTCGTCGGCTCCCGCGGCGGCGCCGGCGACCATGCAGCCATCTACCTGGGCCAGCGCGGCAAGATCGCCCACGTGGGCTACCACCCCTTCCAGTTGCACGACGTCTTCGACGCCCCCAAGGACTACCAGGTCGTCGTGGCCAACAGCCACATCCAGGCCGCCAAGAGCAGCGGTGCCAGGGACCAGTTCAACTCCCGAATCGCGGCCTACAATCTCGGCCTCGCCGTGCTCAAGCAGAGATCTCCCGAATTCAGCAGCGCGATCGAACACCTCCGCGACGTGACTCCAGCCACTCTGGGTTGCCCCACCAGCGACATCTATCGCCTCCTCCTGAAGGTCCCGCAGATCATGACCCGCCAGGATTTCTGCGAGATCTTGTCGGGAGACCACCGGAACCTGATCGATGCCAGTTTCGCCACCCACGCCGACCCCCAAACCTATCATCCCCGTGGCGTTCTCCTGTTTGGCATCGCCGAGATCCTGCGAGCCAAGAAATGCGTCGAGCTGCTCAAGGATGGCCAGATCGACGCGTTCGGGCGTCTGATGTGCATCAGCCATGACGGCGACCGGGTCAGCACCCGGGATGCCGATGGCAAGGCCCATCCCCTGGCCGATCCCTGCACCGACGACTACCTGCGGCGCTTGATCGACGATCTCCGGAGCGAGGATCCTCGGCGGGTCCAACGAGCGCAACTCGACCAGCAGGCCGGCTACTACGCCTGCAGCACCGAGGAGATCGACGGTATGGTCGATTCCCTGGCCAACGTTCCCGGCGTCGCCGGCGCGCAGATCGCCGGCGCCGGCCTCGGAGGCTGCATCATGGTCCTGGCCAGAAGAGAATCGGTGCCCGAAGTCCGCCGTACCCTCGACCGGGGCTACTACCGCCCCGCAGATCTCAAGCCGGCCATCATTCCCTGCATCGGTGTGGAAGGCGCCGGCCTGGTGGAGTTCGCTTAGTCCCCGGCCGGACCTGCCGTCACAGCAGCTTCTGCTGCCCTGGGTTCCACGCGCCTCGGGCGTGAGCCAGGGCTTGCGTCGCCCGGTCGGTGTCGCCCGCTTCCTGATAGATCATGCTGAGGGCAAGAAAGGCCGGCCGCCTGTAGGGCGGAGGCAAACACGCGACCGCATTCTTGAAAGAGGCCGCCGCTTCTGCAAACTTCTGCTGCGCTCCGTAAGCCTCGCCCCGGAGCAGGTCGACTTCGCCCTCGAACGGTCCCAGATCGCCAAGTCCGTCAAGACGGTCCAGTGCCTGCTGCGCCATGCCCAGTTCGAGATATCCCGAGGCTTCCCGCAACCGATGTGCAACTCGATGCAGTTGTCTCATGTCGAAGGTCATGGCGTTGCCCTCCATGCGTTCCGGTCATTGGTGGCAAAAGACAGTCAAAACGGTCGAATTCAACCTCCGCCTCTTCTTTGACGCAAATCGTGTGCCGATGGTTCAGCGATTTCGCCTCCAGATCGCAACTGATTGCCGCGTCATGTCTTGCGTTGGTCAATCGAATTTCACGGTGCAATTCGACGCTGCGCAGAATGGCACCAGTTGGCGCCAAATATGGCACTTGGACCGAAGAAAAGCCCACTGGGCGCGTCCGGGGGGGTTATTGCGCATACCAGGCCACCAGGCCGGCAAGTTGACCGGGCAGGGAAAGAGCGCGAATTCGACGTCTCTGCCGAAAGTTGGTGAGAGGTTCAAATCTCTGGCCCCGGTCGAGGGCAACCACAATGTCGACCATCATTTCGCGGGTCGGCTTGGAGCCGGTCGAGAGCAACCGCGCCAGCCACATGCCGGCCACATAACTGAGCGCCAATTGGCGAAAACCATCGACGACGTTCCATCCTGTCGGCAACAGCAGTATATAGCGAGCCGATACCGATGCCGTTTCGAGAAACAGATTCAGCGGTTCTAACACCCGGCTGTCCAGGGGCCCGAGCGGCTCCTCGAGCGATTGGAAGGTGGCTGCGGAACCGCCCACCAGGTTGGGAACCGTTCCACGGCCCCAGATGAAACACAGCACCGCCTTTGTGAGCAGGAGCCGGCTTCGCCAGTCTTCCTGGATCCTGGCTTCCGGGTGGAGCCGGCAATAGTGGAACATGGTCTGACGCATAAGCCCGGCCGTGGACCGTTCCGGACGTTTTCGCTCCCGAAACAGCGGGGAGGCCTCTTCGAGAACCGACTCCTCGAGCAGCGTGAGAAACTCGGCTTGCTTGCGGGGTTCCAGCCGTCGCATGTCGCATTGCTCCAATGCGTCGCAAAAGAGAAGCGTATGAACCAGTCGCCGCACAACCGGGTAGTGAGACGCACTCATCAATCGGGCCATTCCGTGAAGAACCCGATCCACATCCTTCCAGGGAAGCCGAATTCGTCGGGTCAGCGGCGGCGCAGGCGGAGCCTGAATCTTCTCACGCGCCAGACGCACAAGACGCCGCAGGTCGTCTCGGTTTGCGTCGAGTTTTCTGCCACGCCCAGCAGCTGCGGACGGACAGCTCCTTCGCAGCGTGAGATACGCAGCCTGGTCGTGGGGCACCAACTGCAGGGGATAGGTCTGGCAAACGCCCGGTTTCGCTTCGGGCCCGTGATCCCGGTGGATACGGCAGAGCCCGTCGGCCATCAGAAAGACACAAGCTCCGTCCGGACGCTTGGCCAGGACTTTCCGCCGGCCACCCAAGCCGCTCCGAACAACGATCCGCGTCCCCTTGAAGTCGACCTGGTCGTTCCAGTAATGCGACTCGAGCCTGGCTAGATCGCTTTCGGTGAGCGGGATCTCGCTCCCGTGGCAACAACGGGCGCAACTGTGGCAATCCCAGTGTTCGACAATCGGCAGTGTTCGGACCGGTAGAGGCATGGGGTGTGGGACGACAGCAGGCGATGTGACAACGGGAGTCGAGGTAACCAGGCAGCAAAGCTGGGCCAGCGGCTCCAAGAAGCCCTGACGAAACGTGGGAGTCGCCCACGGGCATCGATGTGCACGATGGGTGGCCTGGCAGCGGCCCTAAAACGGCGCGCCTGGCGTGCGCGAAGCGGATGTCAGAGGGCACCTCGGCAAAAAAGCTCGTCAATCTCGTCGGCAGCTCGCATCCCTTCCGAGATTCCCTTCACCGCGGTGGTGCCGCCGTTGACCAGATCGCCCCCCGCAAAGACGCCGGGCGTCGTGGTAGCTTGTGATCCCGGTTCGGTGGCGATCAGGCCGTGCCTCGTCAGGGTCACGCTTCCCAGGGCTTCCTGCAGCCTGGGCGGTATCCCCTGGCCCATGGCTTCAATGACCAGATCCACCGGCATCATGCTTTCGCTGCGAGGGATCACGATCGGCCGGCGGCGCCCCGACTCGTCGGGCTCCCCCAGTTCCGTACGGGCAATTCGCAGGCCCGTCAGCTTGCCGTGGTTGTTCGTCTCGTAGCCGACCGGCTGCGTCAGGATGAGCACATGGCAGCCCGCCTCCAGGAGATGCTCCCGTTCGCTCGGCCAGGCGGGCATTTCCTTGAAGGATCTTCGGTAGATGACAAACACATCCCTCGCTCCAAGATCCTTGGCCGATACGGCGGCATCCATGGCCGTGTTGCCGGCGCCGAGCACGGCCACCTTGCCGTCCAATCGCGAGATCTTTCCGGACTTCACGTCGCCCAGGAATTTCAGAGCATCGACCACGCCCGCGGCCTCGCCCAGCGACGTCGACCGGCCAAGACCCATCGCCAGGAAGACCGAATCGAATCCGGCTCGGAGTTCCTCCAGACCGATATCACGGCCGAAGGTGCACCCGAGCCGCAGGGTGAGACGGCCGGCCTCGATGGCCGGGTTCAGAACCGCCTCGATTTCCGCCGTGGCGTCTTCATAACGGCCACCGGGGATGATCCACTGCGGAGTGCCGCCAAGATGATCGTTCCGCTCGACGATCTCCACCGAGTGCCCTCGCTCCAGCAGCCGGACCGCACAGGCCAGACCGGCCGGACCGCCCCCCACGACGCAGACGCGTTTCCCGCTGGCGGCCGCCGGCAGGCGAACGCCAACCAGGCCTTCCTCCCGAGCGATGCGGCTGACCACCAGTTGAATGTCGCGAATTGGCAGGGCGCAATTGTCGAAGATCTGTTCGAGGCAACCTCCTTCACACTGTACCTCCGCCGGGCAGATGTAGGCGCACATTTCGGGCAGCACGTTCCGGGCTCGCAGCACATCGTAAGCCTTGCCAATGTTCCCGTCGGCAAAGGCTCGCACAAACGCCGGAACATCGACATGGGCCGGGCAATTCCGAGTGCACGTCGCAAGTTCGCAGTCGCGGCAGCGTTCTGCCTCGGCGCGAAGGTGGTCCAGCGCGAAGCGGCGCCCCAGCTTGTACTGCACCGAGTAGATTGCCTGGTCACGGACAACACAGCCCGTCATGGCACCATCGCGCATGATCTGCGTGCATCCCGAACACGTTACGCACGTCTTCTCGGGATCCATCGCCCCCGTGGTCAGGATGTCGTTGACCGAGTCCGGGTAGGCAAAAGCGCCCCGTCCCTGGCCGATCAGCGTGGCCCAGCCGCGGCGCACTGCCCCCGCAGCAACGTAGGGCATCAGGTGGCGCAGCCAGCCATAGCCGCCACCGACCACCGGCAGATCGCTGACGGCTTGCTGAATCTGCCGCGCGATGTTCACGAACCGGTCCACTCCCTCGAGCGGATGCTCCGGCGGAACCCCCACCCCGGCCACCGACCTGTCGAAGGGGCGGCCATAGTGGGGATTATAATAGGGATTGCCGATCGACACATTGATCAAGGGCAGGTCGAACTGGCGCAACTGCCGGATGAGCTCGATCGGCTCGCTCAGATCGGGCTGCCGATAGTCGTCCTGCGAAACGCCAAAACCGTACGGATATGGAATCGCGTCGTACACGTTCATCCGTGTGGTGACAAATACCTCGGGCACCTCGTTTCGGATCCGAGCCATCACCTCGCGCAGCAGTCGCGTCCGGTTCTCAAACGAGCCGCCGTACTTCCCCTCCCGCGTGTACGAGGCTAGCAGCTCCGACACCAGGTAGCGATGGCAGCTCTTGACGTCCACGCCATCGAAACCCGCTCTCGCCGCCAACCGGGCCGCCTCCACGTAGGTGTCCTGGAGCCGATCGAGATACTCGTCGGTAACCAGGGGGTAGTCGGCGGGCAGGTTATGCCTTGGATCGAGCACCTGGCTGTGGTGGGCGATGATCGGACGCGGCTTTCCCCCCGGTTTGCTGTACCGCCCCGAGTGGGTCAACTGCACGATCATCGTGATTTCGTGGCCGTATTTCTCCCTCGCTGCCGCGCGAGCCGCGTCCACGAGCCGGGCAAAATCGTCCACGCTGCCGGCATGCAGCCAGAGCTGCCTGGGATTGGACCGGGCCTCATGAAGTATGGCGGTGGCTTCGAACCACAGCAGGGCGAAACGACCGGAAGCATAGCGGGTGTAGCGGCGCACACTCAGCTCGCCCGGGCCTCCGTTTGCGAGGGAATCGAATCCCTCCATCGGCTGCGACGCAAACCGATTCGCCAGTCGACGGTTGCCGATCGACACCTGGTTGCCCAGGCACGAAAGGTCTTCCTCCACCGGAAGCGTCAGACCCAGCAGGGCCAGTTCCTCTCGCAGCAAGTTCAGGTTTGCCAGGTGAAATCGCTTGTGCTCAGCCATTGCCGTCTCACTTGCCAGCCCGTCTCAGATTGCACTGCCGGCCCCTCCCCGCCGACACCTCCTTGCCCGGTCGGGCGGGCCAGACAAATACGCTGCCCGCCCCGCCAACCACCTTGGAGCCTACGATCGCTTTCGGTTGCCGTTGCGATCCCCGCCGCGGCGACGGTTCGAGTGCTGCCGGGGCCCGCTCGGCTCCGGTCTCTTGGAACGACTCTCCATGTTCGAGTCGATGATGTGGCCTACGGCCTCCTCCCAACTCGGGATTCCGCGGTGGGCGATCCTCTTCCCCTGCCGCTTTTGGTTGGCGCGCTCTTCCGGCGACAGGTCCGAATCCTCGTCGTCGAAGTCCTCTTCGTCCTCGTCACCTTCCTGCTCGTCGTCCAGGAGCATGTCGAAATCGTCGGTGTCGTTCTTTCCCGGATGGTCGGCTACCAGCCCCGAGCCGAAATCGTCCGACTTCGAAGACCGTTCTTCCCGCGGCCCTCGTTTCCGACCGCCGCGACGACGGCCCCGACGGCGTCCTTCCTCCTCGTCCGATTCAGAAGACTCCTCCGAAACCGCGTCTTCCGCCGCCTTCACCTCCTCGACACCCGTCGTGTCGCCGGCCCGCTCTTCTTCCGGCCTGCGAGGTTTCCGGCGCCGCCGGCGCCGCCGTCCCTTGCGCTCCTCTTGCGACTCCTCATCTTCGACTCGTTCGCCGGTTTCTCTGCCCGCGTCGACGGGTTCTGCCTCTTCGGGGACGACATCCGCGAGGATGCCTGCTCCGAACCCGCCGGCAGCCGGTCGGGGCGCCGGCTCGGTGGGCCGCGATGGTCGGCCCCTTCGCTCTCCGCGGTCTTCCACAACAACCGGTGTCTCGGAGATAGAAACATGCAATTCCTCGGCCTCGCTGGCCGTATCCGCGGCCGGAATCGGTTCGGGAGCCTGCTCACTCGCCTCCACGCCCAGTTCCCGAGCCAGATTGGCCCAGTCCACTCCACCGCGGCGATACCCGAACCCGGATACTACGCGACCTCCCTTCTGGCCACCATGCCGCTTCTCCTCCTTCGCCGGCGGCGGCTCAACCGATTCGGAGGCAGCGGCCTCCTCAATCTGCTGCATGGAATCCTCGAACGACAACTCCTCAACCACCCTGAGTTCTTCCTTTACAGCAGGAGGTTCGGCCGGCTGTTCTTCCTCTTCCTTCTTCTGCGGCGGGGTCGCGCCCAGATCGGCCGCCAGAAAATCCCAATGATCGCCTTGATCACGGTCAGGCATGTGTCCAGTTCCTTCCAAATTCGGGGGTGTTATGTGAGACGGCCTCGAAAAGCGGCTGGTTTACCAACCCACTTCGGCCAATCGTCTCCCGATTGGCGACAAAAACCCAAGCGAAGCCGTTGCTTACGTCAAAATTCCACATGTCGGCATGCAGGCTTCTCAGTATAGGTTGACCAGAACCCAAAAATCGCATTGAAACTCGGGATTATTGACATTCCCTGATATTTCGATTAGGATTCTGACACCCGATCTGACACCTCTTTGCACAATCCGTCAGATCAAGATGCCCTCGCGGCGCTGGTGGCACCCGAGGGCCGGCCAAACCTGTAAAGGAGGTTCAACGTGGCTCATTCTACAGCGAAACAGGGGCACGGCAAAGCCGAGAAGCCCCGACCAGACTTTCCGCTCTTCCCCCATGCGACGGGACGGTGGGCAAAAAAGGTCCGCGGGAAGTTCCATTACTTCGGCAAGGTGGCAGACGACCCCGATGGCACCGCTGCCCTTGAGCAATGGCTGGCCGATAAGGACGAACTGCTGGCAGGGCGTGTTCCCCGACGCAAAACGGACGCCAACGCGTTGACGCTGGAGAAGCTGGTCAACAAGTACCTCGCCACGAAAAGGGGGCAGGTCGACACGGGAGAAATCACGTATCGATCCTTCTGGGCTGTCTTCCGCACATGTGAGGGCATCGTCAACCACTTCGGCCCCGACCGTCGAGTCGATGACATGCAGCCAGGAGACTTCGAAGCCTTCAAGGCGAGCATGGTGGCCAGGAAGTGGGGGCCGAAGACAATCAATGTGGAAATCACGAAGACCCGTTCCATGTTCAAGTACGGTTTCGACGCTGGGCTGATTCCTGTGCCCATGCGATTCGGGCCCGGGTTCAAGAACATCGGGAAGAAAGCCGAACGCAGGCTGAACGGGACTCGCCCAGCCAAAATGTTTGAGGCGGCGGAAATCCGCAAGCTGCTCGACGCAGCCGGCGAGCAACTGAAGGCGATGATCTTGCTGGGCATCAACTGCGCCTTCGGTAACAACGATCTGGCATGTCTCCCTCAGGATGCCATCGACATGCAAGGGGGCTGGATTGACTACGCCCGGACCAAAACCGGCGTGGAGCGGCGATGCCCCCTCTGGCCAGAGACGGTGACTGCGATTCGCCAAGCGATCGCCATTCGCGCCCCCGCGGCCGATCCAGCAGACAATGGGCTTGTGTTTCTCACGGATCAAGGGGAGAGGTGGGTGAGATTGATTCCAAACCCAAAGCCAGAGAAGCCCCCAAAGCCCTATGATGGCATCACGTATCTGGCCAGGAGTCTGCTTAATTCTCAAGGACTGAAGCGACCCGGCCGGAATTTCTACGCCCTCAGACACACCTTCAGAACCGTTGCCGACGAAGCCCTCGACCAGGTTGCCGCCGGCGCCATCATGGGACACGTCGACACCAGCATGGCCGACGTCTATCGCCAGAGGATTTCTGACGAACGACTCCGCCGGGTGGCCGATCATGTGCGGGCGTGGCTGTTCGGACAGGAAGGGGGTGCGGACAATGGCTAAAAGGAAATCGAGCAAGCCCGCCACTCCCGGCTGGCCCGGCAAATGCCCCGAAAGTCCCGCAGAACTGCGTCAGTGGCTCCAGGACCGCATCCGATGTTTCGATGCGGTGGTAGCCTCGCCCGAGGTGGAAGGCGATTGGCGTGAACGGCTGCGGTTTCAGGAGGCCCGGGACGCGACTACGTGGCCGTGGAACGACCCTACCGCCGTGGCGGAACTGAAGACGCTATGCGGTGCCGATGCGGAGTTCAATCGCCGGTGGATGCTCGAATTCGCAGAACGATTAGTCCTGAAGTGTCATCAGTGGGGAGAGAATCACGGCACCACACTTCCCGACCTGCCGGCTTGGGTACCGATCAAGCCGAGACGACATCTTTCGCCGGCGGATTTTGCGAAGCAATATCTGATCGAAGGACACTCCCCCGATGACGACCAATGGGGCGAGTTGGGACAGGCGAAAACGAGAACCTCGCTGAAGCTGGTGCGAGCGGATCTGGCGAGACTCCTGAATTCGATCCCTTCTGAAGCAGATCACTCGGACGACTTCCGTTCCGTCAAGTGGCATGGCGAAACCTACTCGTTTTCGAAACAACAAGCGGCTTTCGTCAAGATTCTCTGGGAACACTGGGAACGCGGGACACCCGACGTTGGATCGCAATATCTATTGGAGAGGTGCGATTCAACGGCTTCGCGAATCACCGACGTGTTCAAGCGACACAACGCGTTGGGAATAGTAATCGTTCCCGGCAGGACTAAGGGCTCATATCGCCTTCAAGAGCCGAAAGGATAGTTTTTTCGGCTGTCTCGCAAAATCCCCGGTACGCCCCCGGTACGCCCCGGAGCCCTCGGTAGGATCAAAGCAGACTCAAACGTCGCTTGACCTACAGAGGGTTTTTTCATGACTGACCGGATTCTAAGCCTGCCTCGGATGGCTCGACGCCTGGGGGTAACTCAGGCGTGGCTACGCCGCGAGGCACAAGCTAGCCGGGTCCCTGCTCTCCAGGCCGGCAGCCGATTTCTCTTCGAGCCGGAAGCTGTCGAGGAATCTGTTGCTCAACGTGCGGCTTGCCCCAAACAGGAGGTGCCCGCCGATGAGCAATAGCACCGTCGAACTCTTCTCCACGCCGCCCGAAGTCGCCCGGATTCTCCGAAAAGACGTCCATTGGGTTCTGGAAGAGATCAGGTCCGGCAGGCTGAAGGCCGTCAATCTCGGCAACGGCACCCAGAAGCCGAGGTATCGAGTTTCTCAGACTGCCCTCGATGAGTTCCTGCAATCCCGTCTGGTAGTCCCTCCGAGCCCTCGGCAGCGGCGTCAGAAGCGGGCCAAGCCGGTCGAGGTCGATTATGTGGCCATGATGAACTTGGGAGGGCGACGGCAATGAGCCACACCCCCGCTACCCACCCCCGGCAATTCCTGATCGACCGGGCGGACAACGAAAAAAGCCCGGCGGCTGCGACCGACCGGGCAAGGAGTGTTGACGCATGAATTCTACCGTACTCTGCGACACGAAGCAAATCGATCTGACCACCCTGGCCGGCGAAATCAACCGCGAGCATGACCAGGCTATTACGGCAGCCAGAACAGCCCTGGAGCACGCCCGAGCGTGTGGTGAGCTACTCATTCAGGCCAAGACCCAAGTCGGCCACGGCGGGTTTCTGGAGTGGCTGGAGGCGAATTGCCGGGTGAAACCGCGGCAGTCGCAAAAGTACATGAAGCTGGCCCGCGAATGGCCAACCATCGAGGCCAAATGCGAATTCGATGCGCATTTAACGATCGACGGAGCGTTGGCACTGACGAATTACTCTTCGCGGCAGCAAGAAACGCCTTGGTCCCTCCGCGATGCGAAAAAGGTGGCAATCAAACGGCTGGAAATCGAGGCTTGTCTTGGGGCCTTGTTCGACTGGGCTGCCCAGAACGACGTCAGGCAGTCGCACAAACTGATTCATTGGCTTTGCCCGGCTCAAGGCTGGATGAACAAGGATCGGGCTCGCGACCTCCTACTTGACCTCATGATGCGAGATACCGTTCAGACATCGCCCAATGAACCCCGCCAATCCGTCAGCGACGTGATTTCCGAAGTTGCCTGCTGCCATGTCGGCATTGACCCACTCAACGCGTCCGATCCGACCGACGGATTCCCCGTCATTTGCATGTGCGACGTCGCCATCGCGGTGGTGAAGTTCACGAAAGACCTGGCACCCTGCCAGGAACCGGTGCGCATGGCACCCTGTTGCGAGTTTGGGGAGGCATGCATTTTTGGAATTCATACCCGACCCGACCCGGCTGGGCAACGGGCGTTAATTCAGTCGCTTGACGACTGGTATGCCGGGAAAGGCCCATGTCCTTGTCCAGAACTGTTCGGCGAGGAGGTGGCGGTATGAGCACAACTCCAAGGGAAGCATTCAGCATCTCGCGGTCGCTCGAATACCTCAGTGAGAACGAGTTGACCAAGCAGCTTGGCTACCCGCGTTACCTTTGGCACCAGGCCGTGTTCAAGGAGTTAGTCGACAACGCCCTCGACCATTGCGAGGAAATCAAGAGGCTGCCGGAGATCACGGTCGATGTGGACGACACCGGCATCTCCGTCCGGGACAATGGCAACGGCATCCCGCCGGAAACCGTGATCGGGATGCTGGACTTCGAGAGACGGGTCAGCAGTCGTGAAGCATACCGATCCCTGACCAGGGGCGCACAGGGCAACGCGGGGAAGTGCCTCGTTGGGATCCCTTACGTCTGGAACGGGGACGAGCCGGGTCGAGTGACGATCGAGGCGCAGGGGGTCCGGCATGAAATCGAGGTGGGCCTCGATCAGCTTGCCCAAGTTCCGGTGGTCAAGCACGACATTCAAACGCTCGAAGAAGTACAAAACGGGACTTTCGTCAAGGTCCATCTCCGCCAGTTACCCTGCATCCTAGAGGAGTACGAAAAGGCTCGATTTGTACTTTTCGCGTGGAACTACGCGGCGCTCAATCCGCATCTTACGCTGTCGTTTCGAGCCTTCGGAGAGTCGTATCAATGGGATCGGACTGCAGGGAGTTGCCCTAAATGGACGGCTGCGGACCCGGATCCACCGCATTGGTATGACATCGAAGCCTTCGAGCGACTTGTCGGCGCGTCTATCGCCAAAGACCGTGACCAGGGTACCGACCGCTCCCTCCGCGACTTCCTCCAGGGGTTCGCAGGACTGAAGCGATCAGCCACGTTGAAGGCCGTCACCGACGAAACCGAACTGGCCCGATGCAACCTGTCGGCGCTCCTGAACTGCAACGGCCTGGACCGCAGCAAAACCGCCCGACTGCTTGAGGCAATGCAGCAGCACGGGCGCGAACCGAAGCCCACGAAACTGGGAAGCATCGGCGCGGATCATATCGGAACGAGGGTTGTCGCCGCTCTAGGCGGCGTCATCAGCAAAACAATCCGATACAAGTCGACATCGGGCATGACAAGCGACGGTCTGCCGTTTGTGGTCGAAGCTGCGTTTGCAGAATCATCAGATCCGGACGCCGAGCTCCAAATCATCACGGGCTGTAATTTCTCGCCTGCCGTAGATCGGCCATGCGTGCGCCGTCTCGACTCGCTCCTCGAGCATCAAATGATCGAAGACGACTCTCCGGTAGTCGTGCTGCTTCACATCGCCACCCCAGCGCCGACGTATCTGGATCGTGGCAAGAGCGTAATCGACGCTACTGGCGAACTGGAAGCGGCCGTCGAGAAATGCGTCGTCAACGTCACCGCCGAATGGAGAAAGCAGCGGAAGCTGGAAGAAAGGGACGCGAGGCAGGCAGAACGCTGGCGAGCAGAACGACTGCGAGCGCAGCAGCCGAAAATGCAACTCAACGAGGCCGTTGTCAAAGTGCTGCCCGAGGCGATCGAGAAGGCATCCGGTGGGGGTGTGTGTGAATTCTCGCAGCGAGATTTGTACTATGCCGCTCGGCAGCTCATTCAGCAATTCACCGAGAAGGAACTCAAGCAGAAGTACTTTGATCGTGTCGTTGATGAGTACGAGAAGACTAACGGTCTGATCGACGGACGATTGCGAGATCCGAGGGGCTATCTGTTGGAGCCGCATACAGGGAAAAAGATCCCCCTGGGCACAAAGGCAGTCGACGAATACGAGATTCCCCTCCACCTGTACGACACGATTCTGTACTTCGAGAAGAAGGGCATGGAGTCGAAGTGCGCATTGGGCGCGATCCCCGAGCGATACGACTGCGCCATCATGGCCTGTGAAGGGTACGCGGTCCGCGCTGCCAAGGCATTGCTACAGGCGGCGCAGCGACGACACAAGATGAAAGTCTTCTGCTTCCACGATGCCGATCCCGCTGGGTACAACATCGCGCGGACACTGACTAAGGCGACGGGTGCCCACAAGTACTTCGTGGAGGTAATCGACGCTGGGCTCCACGTGCAAGAGGCTCTTGATATGGACTTGGCGGTCGAAACATTCTTCCGCAAGAAACGCCTGCCTCGTCGGCTGGAACTGACAGAGCTCGAGCATGAATACTTCGGGGGCGAGCAAGTGTACGGCGGCTGGAAAAATTGCCGTCGAGTGGAATTGAATGCTCTATCGGCCGATCCGCACAAGTTCGTTCAGTGGGTCGAATCGAAGTTGGCGGCGCACGGGTGCGACAAGAAACTTGTGCCACCCAAGGCTGCCATCGACGCATACAGTCGCGAAACCCGCGACGCCATCTTGCGAGTGGCGATCAGTGACGCGATCGACAAATATCTCGACCTCGGAGAAATCATAGGTTCGATCTGCAACACGCTGAAGCCACGCATCGACATCAAGGGCATTCCAGCGAAGATGAAATCTTGGGCCGAAGATTTACCTCCCGAACATTGGAAGCACTACGCAGCTTCGCTCGTCAGTCACGGCGTCGATGGACTGGACGCAGCGATCCGAGAGAAGGTGGCCGCGAAGTTGCGGAAGGTGCTGTCGTGAAATACGAATTCATCCTCCCCCGATCGTTCCAGCCGGCAGACTTCTTGCCGTTGAAACTGTCCGTCCGCGCCGACGATGCCCGGTGGCTCGTTTCGCAGATCGTCAGGAAACTGGCGAATCGGGACGTGGACGCCTGGGGATGCGTGAGACTTCACTCGGATGTACTGCGGCGAGTTATGTACCGTCCGACAGAGCCCGCGGTAATCGAGGCCCTGGAAGCCGCAGGCGCCATTGAAACGGCCCCCTACTATGCCGGTGTGAAGGCCAAGGGCTTCCGCCTGGCCAAGCGGTTTCTGGGAGATCGGTGCGTTAGAGTTATGGCCACTGACCCGCGACTGATCGCACGAATTCAGGCCGAACGAGAACGGCAGCAAGACGAGCAGCGCACACGATGGCTGCCAGTCCACTACGCTTTGGACGCCGAGCAGCTTCACCTGTCCGTGACTGCGGATGCGGACGAACTTCTCGACGGGCTGCCCGATCACACCCGCCTTTGCCAGGACGTGCTGGTGGAACGAATTCGGCGGCTCGAGCGGCCGTTCTCCGTCAGCAGCACGGGACGGGTATTCAACTCGATCACCGGCTTGAAAGGCAGTCTGCGGCCGGCGCTGCGGATGCATGGCGAACCGATGGGGAGCGTGGATATTCGGTGTGCCCAGCCTGCTTTGCTGGCGATGATGCTGCAACCAGAATTCCAGACTTATGGGGGGTTGAGGCTGTCGACATATAAGCATGCGACGCCAGTGGCCCCTCCCCTACTCCCCTCCCCCTGTGCTGCCCTGACGTCTGAGGCTGACGTCCGTTCGTTCTCGGACTTGGCTTCCAGCGGACTCCTTTACGAATCTCTCGTCACCGACACTGGCCTTGAACGGGACGTTGTGAAGCTGTCCCTGCTGAGGGACGTGCTCGCGAAACGGGGGAGGTATCCGTCGGCCGTCGAAGAGGCGTTTCAGAATGCGTTCCCCTCCGTGCTCAAGATCATCCGCACCGTCAACCACGACGATCATGGGGAACTGATTCGGCTGTTGCAGCGTGCGGAAAGCTGGCTGGTTGTGGAGACGGTGGCGCCGCGACTGCTGGGACGGATTCCGATCATGACGTTGCATGATGCGATCTTCAGCCGAGTGGACGGACTTGACTTCGTGAAAGGCGCATTCGCCGAGGTGTTCAAGGAGCTCGGTTTCCAGTTGAGTTTGAAACGAGAAGGACAAGCAGCATGAGTACGATGCACGAGGATGGCAAGACGTTGCACGGCGATGGCTGGGTGACCCCTCAGGACTTCCTCGAGCAGGACATCGTGGAAGGGCTGCTACCGTGCATGAAAGGCGCGACGCCGATCGAGCTGCCGACGCTGACAACGGTTGATTCTGAGGACGTTGACAATTCGCTGGCTCGCGCGTCCAGTGGCCGAACCCTCCGATCCGCCCCCTCCGCTTCGGGTGGTGTGTCTGGCGATGCTGGTGATGTCGGCGGCCGACCCCTGGCGGTCCAGATCGGCGGCGACCATGGCGAAACGGAGGGGGTGTCGGTTTCCGATACCCTCGTGATGGGTGGCGAGTAAATCACACAGACCTATCCTGTATAGGTTAGAGTCGAATCCATAAGGCGATACAAATGAACGACTTAGAGCAATCGAAAAACGGCGGCGGGTGTCAGGTTTCGGGTGTCATCGGGGCGGAAACCCCTACCGAACCACGCAAGCCGGGGGGGCAGCCGGGCAACCTGAACCAGTTCAAACATGGGATGCGGGCGCGACGTGCCGGTCTGGTCCTGGCTGGTCTCGGGAAGCGGTTCGCAGCGGTCTACCACTCCGTCTGTGATCTCCGAAAGGCTATTGAGGCGCACCTGCGTCAAAGGCATGGAGAGCCTTCTCTGTGGCAGCAGGCTCGCGTCCAGACGATCTTGCGGCTCGAGGCGGGCGCCCGATCTCTCGAGCTTGAGATCAGGACGAAAGGGAAGGACATGAGCACATCGGAGGTCCGCTCAAACCGGGAATCAATCGCCCGGTGGAGTGCGCAGCGTGACAACCTGCTGGCCGATCTGCTGGGCGAGGCGCCGTCCAGTCCGTTTGGAGCCATCGATGCAGCTGGCGACGAGTGGCTCGAGCCAACAGTCAAGCCGCCAGTTCCGCGCTCGCAGGCGAAGCCTACAGAGCGTCAGGCGGCACGCGATCCCTTCGACGAGGCCGACAAGAGAACGGGGAGCATGGGGGAATGATGATCGTACACCACGTCAGCGATCCAGTCGGCACCAGGCCTGGGTGTGGTTGTCGGCACGCCCGACGTCGGGCCGGTCTCCCCGGCGCCGGGTGTGGATCGCTGGGCCCAGACTCCTCCCGGGTTTCGAACAGAGGCCGGGGCCTCGTTTTTCAGGGGCGGGCCCCCTCGTCCACGCCGAAGAAAACCCTCCCCCGTCGCACCCACGATTGGAATTGAGATGAGCAAGCGAAAAACTGGCCGGCGTCTGGTGAAATTTGCGAGTCTGCGGATCGGGTTGCTCGAGCAGCGGGACGGATCGGTTCTCATCTCGGTGGCCCAAGGATTCGAGTCGCTTGCGGCGATCACAGTAGGCGGCGAGGTGGGCACATCGGCGGCGGTATTACGTCCGGACGGATCGGGTTTGTTCACGGTGGCGAGGATGCCGGACGGTGGGAACAAGCTCGTGACGTTTGGCGAGGGGAACCGGGTGATCGAGGTCGAGAGCCTCGACGTTGGAATACTTTCTCTGGGCGCTGTCCCGGAACTGAATTGAAAGGACACAAAGATGGCTGATGCAGCAGATCGTGAAGTTATTTTCAGGCTGGGCGTCGAAGTCGACCCTAAGGTCGGCAAGGCTCTGGCGGACCTCGGCAAGAATGCTGCAGCCGTCCAGCAGAAGATGGATCGTGGAGCGGTGGCGAGCGCTCAGCGGCGTCTGACGGCGCAGGAGAAGGCCACCGCAGCGGCTGCGAGGTCGGAGGAGCGGGCACTTGCCGAGTGGAGGAAGGCCCAGCTTCGACGCGAGAGCTTGGCGGAAAAGGCGGCCCAGCGTGATGCTGTTCGTCAGCAGCGGCTGGCCGAGAAGGCGTCGGTAACGCTTCAGCGGCAGATTGCCCGGGAGGCTGCCGACCGGGAGAAGGCGAGCAGATCGGTTGAGGCGATGGCCCAGCGCGGCGCGGCGGGGATGAAGGAAGGTTTCGAGCAGTCCACCGAAGCTGCGATGCGGTTTGCCAGGGGGTTCGTGATGCTCGGGCTGGCGTCCGAAGAGTCTACGGAGAAGATGCTCCGCGGGCTGGTCAAGGTCCAAGGGTTCTTCGACTTGGTTGTCGGCGGGATGAAGCTCGTGATCGGCGTTCAGAAGCTCTGGGAAGGAATATCGCTTGCGATCCAGGCGGCGCAGGCCCGGGAGATCGCTCTTCGCGGCGCCAACGTGGTAGCGATCAACGCCGAAACTGCGGCACTGGCCCGGAAGGGTGTGGCAAACGCTGCGGCGTCCGCAACAGGTGGCGCGGCGGGAGCGGCTGGGGTGTCGGGGGCGAGTGTGCTTGGTGCAAAGATCCTTGGCGGCGCGAAATACCTTGGCGGGCTGGGGCTGGCTGCCGGGAAGCTCGCGGGGATCGCGATACTGGCCACCGAGGCGATTCAAGGCACTCGTCGCGCGTTGGGCGATTCGAGCGAGAACGCGGAAAGTTTCGTCGGGGCCCTGGTGTCTTGGCGGAAAGCAGCAAGGGAAGCGGCCGAATCCACCGAGGCGTTGTCCCGATCCGAGCAGCGGCGTGCCCTAGCGTTGGCGATGGGCGGGGCCCAAGTCGAAAGGGTTCGTGCCCGGGCCGAAGCGGATGACTCGCGGGCCGAGATCGCTCGAAATACGCTCACGCGGAAACTCGAACGTCTAGCGACCACCAAAGGTCTGACTGGCGGGCAGCGTGATCTGTTCCTGGCTCGAGGCCAGCAGCAAGGTGCAACGGCAGGTGTATGGGACACTCAGCAACAACTGGACACAGCCAGGGCGAACCTCGCGAAGATCCGCGAACGAAACGATATGAGTTCCGCAGTCGAGGCACCCGGCGCGGTAGCGGCCGTCGAGGTCGCGAGGCAGAGGGCCGTCGAGGCATCTGACCGGCTGCGGGAGGCGACCGACGAGCGTCTGCGGGCAGAACACGAGATCGCGGAGGAACGCATCAGAGCGGCCGATGAGGCGATCAGCAAGGCCGAGCGGGAACGGGATGTTCGCCTGGACGCGATCAAGACCGAGCAGACCGCTCTACGGAGCGCCGAGGAGCGGTTCGGTGCAATGTCCACCGCCGAGCAGCAAAGCCTAATCCGCATCCAGAAGAAGGCCGCCGCCGGCGGGGACTTGTCTGTCGCGGAGGCCAAGCGGCTGGAAAGTTTGGGAACCCGCGGCGGGGAGCGGATTGCGTCTGATCTGTACCGCAGACGTGCGGATGCGGCCGGGTTCAGCCAGTACTTCGGCGCGGAGGAGCGTCAAGAGATCGGCAGGCTCAAGAAAGAGGCTGCTGCCTTGGAGGTCAACATCAAGGACCAGCGAGAGCTCAAGGTCACCATCCAGCGAGACGACCAGGCACTTGCCCAGAGACTGGTGGCTGCGGTTGACCGTGAGATGCAGGTCCGCGACCGCCTCCTGGAAGAAATGGTTTCGGAAAAGCTCCAACAGTCCGAGCGGCGAATCGCCCAGACCGCCGCGGTGCGCGAACGCGCCAAGGAAGCTGCTCGATGATGCCGGTGGCGGTCCAGTACTCCTCCCCTGTTTCGGACAGAAGGCCGGCCTATGCCTCGAGGGGACGGGGCCCCTGAGCCGTACTGCAAAAATACCCTCCCCGTCAGTCCCATGACCCAAGACACCAATCAACCCGTCCGCCAGCTAGTTCATGGCTGCAAACAGGCAAACCACGGCAAGGAATCGAAATGAGCGACAAGAGCTTGACCCGACCGGACGGTTGGCCGTCGTCTGACGAGCGGAGACAGGAGTGCGAGGCGTGATC
Organism: uncultured Planctomycetaceae bacterium; assembly: GCA_964563135.1. Classification (GTDB taxonomy): domain Bacteria; phylum Planctomycetota; class Planctomycetia; order Pirellulales; family Thermoguttaceae; genus JAAYAY01. Next base: position 4,470 of record CAZLWV010000027.1, on the reverse strand, counting down.
GAGGAAACTTTCAGAGCCTACACTTCCCGCGAGCGAGTTGATCGCGGCCGCACCGAGCGGCGGGGCAATTCCCGTCGTCGGGCCCCGGTCCCTGTGGATACGGCACCCGGCTTCCAGTCGTCACTGCCCGAAGGTCCCCGGAGGCGCGATGCGGAACTGGGTTTCGATGTCGATGAGGTGGCGGCCGAGCTGGCGATGACGCCCCCGATCCCGGAGCGGCTGAACGCCTTTCAGTGTGGCGCGGCGGCCTGGTTGGAGCGGCAGCGGTTGAAGGATCAGGCGGAGGCGATCATCGGCCGGGACAGGTCGGACAAGCTGCGATTCTTTCGCGGCGTCTGGCAGGAGATCGCTGGCGGCGCCTCGGCCGATGGCGATGAGTGGTTGCTGACGTTGGCCCAACGGTTCGCAGGGATGTGCGATGAACATGAAGACAACAGGTAAAAATGGGGCGGTGACATCTCTCCCCGCCTTCGCGACCGGACACTTATACCCCCCTCTCGGGTTTCAACGGCGAGGCCGGCCTATGTCTCTACGGGACGGGGTGCCACAACCATATCGCAAATTACCCTCCCCCGTCGACCCCTCGGCGGGACAACGAAAAAACTGCGGGGCGACTTGCCCCGAACCGTGCCGGCTGTTGTCGGTACTGGAGCCCGGCCAGGAGGTCTTTCTTGAATCTCTTCCTCCTGGTCGGGTGGGAACATGCGGCAGGGTGTTACCACATCCACCCTTCGAGCCCCTCCGCGACGTTTCTCCTTTGCATCGCGGAGAGGCGAGCCGCTTTTACACTTCCATTCTTTTGTCGAAAGGACTGTGACATGAGTTTCCGCGACTACCTTTCCGAGGCCGACGAGCCCAGCGCCCCTGTGGCCGCTCCCCGCCCCGGCGTGATGAACGAATTTCACACCCAGTTGTGGAAGATTGCCGGAGACGAACCGGGCAAGACCACAACCCCGGAGGAAGAGCTCGACCAGATTGAGAGCCTCGTCAAGCAGTACCGGGCGATCATTCGCAAGTTGCCCGAGAGCTCCGAGGGTTTCATGGCGAATTACGACATGCGGCGCCAGTCCGCCCCGTCGACCAGCCCGCTCCAGGAATCTCGGTCCCGATCCCCGTGGCGGCGATTCGTCGAGCGTTTCGCGTGAGACCACACCCATTCCTCTCCAGACATTTCTACTCCCATTTTGAAAGGACATGACGAATGACGACGGCAACCTTGTCTAAGGCCCGCAGCCTGAAACGCGACCGACTGCGGCAACTGATTATCGACGTCGCGACATCAAACCCGTCGGCGGACGAGATCATCGCCCGTGCCGACGCAATCGGTGTGGAAATCGACGCCCTGGACGAACCTGTGCGAACGTACCGGGACCGTCTGGGGGCCCTGGCGGACCTCGAGCGGATCAAGGAAATCGACAACGAGGTGGCCGAGTTGACCGCGACCAACAAGGTGTTGGGCGACGAACTGACCGCACTGGCCGAGAGGCACCGCCGCGAGGAAAAGGCGAAAAGATTGCCGATCCACCAAAACAACGCGGAGATCGAGCGTCTGCGGCAGGAAGCGAACAGCCTGCGGTACAACGCGACGATGACCCTTCGCCAGACGGAAGATCCGGCAATTGAAAAGACCCTGGCGGATTTGGCCAGGCAGGCTACCCCGGCTCGCCAGCGGTTGGCGAACAACCAGAAGGAACTGGATCGGCTCGAGCAGTCGATTGCCAAGCTGGAGGCCGAGTTGGCCGAAGTTCCGCAAGACGCACCGCAGACCGTTCGCGCTGCGGAGCGGCTTGACGCCAACTCCAAACGCCTGGCCGCGATGCGAAATAACTTGCCGAACGTCAAGGCAGGGATCCGCGAGGATGAATCGACCATCCGCCGCATCGAAGCCGAACGCGATGAATGGATCCGCCGGAAGTCCGATCCGATGAGCTTTGCGATCTGACGGCGATTGCCGGCCGCGCCGTCGTCAGCCCCCACCCGCCGCACAGTCTCCTGGCGGGCTGGGGGTCTTTTCCCAGGCCGCCGGCCCAATTTCCGACCCGCCCCTCCCCAAACCATCCATTCAACCAAAGGAAAACCACATGGCGAAACGTCGACCACCACAAGACCCACGATGGGACAAGACACCTGGCGGGCTGATCGTGCCTAGGCGGCCGACGTTGCCGACAAGGCGGTTCATCGGGTGGATGGGAGGGGTGAAGGAGTGCTGTCAGGGATGTACCACGCCTACGTGCTCAGGCACTATACCCGAAGAAATCCAGATCGTCATATCCGGCGTTGGAGACGGCAACTGCTCTGGCGACAATGATTGCACTGCGGAGGAATGTGCTGCGTTGGACGGTACCTACTTGCTGTCGCAATCGCCTGCCGGCACGTGCCGATGGTTTTTGCAGCTCTGGACGCCGAGCAATCCTCCGTTGTGCACCCATACGTATAATACCGATCTTCAGTCGATCGTGTGTGCGGTTACTTGTGTTGATCCTGGAACGTACTTCATCCAAATACGGTTTGCGTTGAACACGACTGAGTGTTACGGCTGGGTGGAGTGGCGAAGCAATACCCGCACCTCTCCATGGCCGGCGTCTGAACTTCCCGGCACGTACGATTACTACGATGACGGCACGTCGTTATATGCCTGCTTGGGTGGGACTGCCACAATCTCGATTCCAGAATGAGATGATCGCGATGAGAGCGAATTCAGCTTGCATTGAGTTTGTCAGCGGCCGTTATCGGTGCCGCAACACCAGGCGTGTTTTCACCGCCAACGCTGTGCCGCCGATCACGTGCTCTTGCGGCCGGCATGGACTACGGATTATCCAGCCCGTTACCTTGTGTCCGCTCTCCACCGTCGTCGCGCACCTCACGCCCCACGGCCTCTCCCGCCTCCAGCGCTGCCGCGCCGCCCGCTGTGGCCTCATGCTTCCGGTCGAGGATCGCATTGCGTGCGTCGGCATGGGCGGGGGGAAATGTGGATGGGCGGCGAAGTGGGTGGCCTGTCTGAACGGCGAGACCGCATTCCCGAACGGCGAGCCCAGTTGCCCGCACTGGAAAGGTAATGCCGACCTACCTGGCCCTGCGAGTGCCTCGAGTGGTTAAAACCACCGTCAGGCGTGCATGGTAGAGAGCGATTGACACCCGAGACGACCTAGGAGCCGTCCAGGGCGTCGGACGCGAGAGGGGGCATCCTGGAGCGTCTTGTGGCGATGCCTGGGGGGAACCGCTGGTTCCTGCCAGAGACACCACCCAGTGGATGGAGAACCAGATTGGGCCCCCTAAGACACCTGCGGCCGGAACAGCCGAACCTTCGGCCCCGTGGGGCAGGAACATTCCTGTGCGAGAGATTGAGCCGGGAGGCGGAGTTCCGCCCCCCAGAGCTCGACGGCCTTGGGGCCCCAAGACGCCAGCGTGGCGGCACCAGGTGGTGCCCCCAGCATGGGCCGGATTGACATCGGGGGGTCGAAAGGGTATGGTATGGGCGTCTAAAGCGTCTATCTCCTACGTACGGTAAAACATGTCTGAATTCACGGTAAAAGACCAGGACCCGGTCCCGGCAAGGTGTGCGCGTTCGGCAACGGCGCGCGGGTGGTTTTACCGCCGCCTAGACAACGCCTTTCCGGGATCGGGTCTTTTTCTGCGCGCCCATCTGGCGCAAGGGAAGGAGATCGTATGATTGCCACCGCGTCTCGACAGCCGCTTCCCGCCTCGCGAGTCTATCTTCCGGATCCGATCTTTGCCGAAGGAAACACCGGTCCGTGGCGACCAGGCCCTCATGGCCGCGATCCCGACCCACGGCAGATCCAGGAGCGGGCGAAGGCTATTCGGTGTGCGGCTCTTCTGGCGAAGATGTTAGGGGAAGGGGGTGAAGCATGACCCGATCAGCACCCCGACCAAACAACCCCCGTGTCGCGTCCCCGTCGACCCGCGACGAACTGATCGAGCGGGCGCTACTTGCACTGGAAGAACACTGGTCAGATTCATCGCCAGTGGCCCTGGAGTCTTTCCGGCAGTTGGCCGCCGAGCCCGATGGTCTGGAGCTACTGGGCCGGTTGCTGACCAATCACGCCAGCAATCCCGACCTCCACATCGAGACCGTTTCCAGCTCAGACCGGATGAGCGTACTTCGCCACGCCGGACGGCGCGTCGTTCGCTGCGAGAAGTGCAACCGTCGGCGAGTCGGCCTGTCGTGGGTCGACCAGCCGCCCCCTCGTGGCTGGATCGTAGCTGCCGGGATATGCCCGGACTGTGATCCTGTACCAAAGCCGCTCCCGGAGGTCAGCACGCGGATCCCGGCTGCGGCCATCGACCAGGTCGTCGCGCTGCTCGATGCCGGCTATTGGAACCGGGACGATGAGGGTTACCGCGCGGCTCTGCTCGAACTGGACGAGAGTGCCCTGGACCTGATCGGCGAAATGTGGCGGCTGTTGGCCCTCTTCGGCGAGCCAGAGGACGCTACCGGCCTAGGCAGTCCAC
>CAZLWV010000026.1:48824-64621 GCA_964563135.1 uncultured Planctomycetaceae bacterium | reverse complement strand
CGAAAAAATTCCCGAAAAAATGAATTCCGGGCCACAGCTGGCGAACTTGGGCTAGGAACAGGAGCAGTACCAGCACCACCAGCGTGATGCCCAGCGCCACGCTGTGCGTTACCGTGTGCAGAGTGCTGTCGACCAGTTGTTGGCGATCATAAAAGGGCACGATTTCCACGCCCTTAGGCAACGCAGACTCGCTCAACTCCTCGACGGCCGCCTTCACCCCTCGCAGCACCTGCGACGGATTCTCGCCGCGGCGCAACTGCACGACACCCTCAACCGACCTGTCCGTCCGATCCTTGCTGTAGATCCCCGAGGGAGTCATCGCATCCGGCCCCACCGTCGCCACGTCCTTCAGGTAGATCGGCGTTCCGCCGACCGACTTCACGAAGATGTTCTCGATCTGACGGACGTTTTCCAGCGAACCGGCGCTGCGGATGACCAGCGACATGCTGCCCCGCGGCAACATGCTTCCGCCCGCGGAGGCATTATTCGCCTGGATCGCCTCAACCAATTCGCCCATTGTCAGGCCATACCGTTCAAGTTGCGCCGGCTGGAAGGTGACCGCGTACTGTTTGGCCAGTCCGCCGAAGTTGGACACGTCGGCTACACCCGGCACGCGGAGCAGCCGTGGAATCACCACCCATTCGTTGAGCGTTCGCAACTCCATAATGTCGCAGGTCCCGTCGGAGACCAACTCGTAGCGATAGATCTCGCCGCATGGGGAAACGACGGGACCAAGTTCCGGCTGCACCCCTTCCGGCAGTTCCACCCCCGCAAGGCGCTCCTGCGCGCGTTGGCGAGCCCAGTATTTCTCCGTCCCCTCCTCGAAGATTAGCTGGACCACCGAGAGGCCAAAAATCGTCTGCGACCGGAGGACCTCGACCTTGGGCACGTTGCGCATGGCGATTTCGATGGGAATCGTCACCTGCCGTTCGACTTCCTCGGGGGCGCGCCCTGGATAGATCGTGACCACAAAGACCGTTTGCGCCGCGATGTCCGGATAGGCGTCGATGGGCAATTGTTGGAACGAGTGGATCCCGAGCCCTGTCACGACGAGCACGAGTATCAGCACCAGCCAGCGGTGCCGGATTGCGCGTTCAATCAGCGTTGAGATCATCAGCGCTCTCCTCCGAGCGTGCACTGTGCCCGGGCCTGGAGGGCCTCCGTCGAGGAACTCGTCTGGAGCGCCTCGATGATGTAAGGCTTCAAGAGAATCACGCCCCGGCCAGCCACCCGGTCTCCCGCTTGCAGCCCGCCGACGATTTCCACTCCCGTCTCGTGAAGCTCGCCGACTTGCACTTCGGTCACTCGCCAGTCGTCGCTCCGCCCGCGAACCAACACGTAGTCGGAACGCCCAACATGAACGATTCCTTCCGCGGGAACCAGGATCGCATTGCGGGCGTCCGTACCCAAACCGATGTCCGCAAACATGCCGGGGCGAAGCTGATCGCCTGGATCGCTGATGGCGAACAGGACTCGCAAAGAGCGGCGTTCCTGGGACAGTACCGGAGCGATCGCCCGCACCTTGCCCGAGAACGGCTGATCGGGAAAGCCGAAGAAGCGGGCCTCGCATCCCTGCCCCAGTCTGACCCTCGACACGAATCCTTCCGGGACGTCCGCCACCACGATGTCCAGCTCCGACGCGACAGACCGAAGCATGTCCGGCTCCAGTCCGGCTTGCTGGAGCTGCCGTGCCAGGGCTGCCTCCGTGCGTTGGGCCAGCCGGAGCGCCGTCTCCGCTTCGTGCACTTCTTTGCGCCCCTCGATCTGAGCCTGAATCAACTCGGTTTCAGCCGCCGCAAGGTCCCGCTCCGTATCGGTGCCCGCCTCCACCAACTTCCTCATGCGCTCGACCAGCTTCTGTTGAGCGTCCACTCGCGTGTCGGCCAGTTGCCTGGTCTGGGCCACGAGGGTCTCGTGAAAAGCCACGTCGGACGTCCCCGTCTGCCAGTCGGTGAAGATGGTCAGCAATTCAGGCGAGTTGAACTGCCAGTAATCCGTTTGCTCGCCGCTGGACGGCCGCAGACTGGCCACAACCGTGCCCGTCACCGTCAGCACAGGAGCGGTGATCTTCGTCGCCTGCACGGCAGTCACCTGGAGTTTCCGGCACAACGGGCAGTCCGGCTGGATGGAGATGCACTTCGGCCCGACAAGTCGAACCGTTTCTTCGCCCTGCGATCCCTGGTGATCGGCCACAGCAGAAGATCCGCCTGCCGGCGTCCGGAGCAGATAGGCAAGCACGCCCGCGGTCAGCACCAGACAGAGGAGAAACTGTGTCCAGGTCCATAGCCGCGACCAACGCGAAGCAGACGGAGATGCCGATGGCTCGGCGACGTCGGAAGGATGGTCGGCGGTGTGTGACTTGTGCTTTGCGGGGGCCAGCGTGCTTGTCATCGTGCTACCTGTTTGCCAATGGCAGAATTGAACTTGTATAGGGACCGCCAATACTCGGCCCGGCTGGTAATGTAAATGCGGTATGTCTCCCGGAAATTGCGATGGGCGTCCAGAACATCTATCAGCGGTCGCCCGCCGGCCTCGTAAGCCTTGTTGATTGCGTCGCGTACCTGGCCGGCAAGACGCAGTTCGTCTTGAGCCACGGATGCGGCGTTTTGCCTCGCCGTGCGCAGCGACTGGCCGGCTTCTTCGATCTCGGCCTGCAGTTCGATCAGTCCCGCCCGCAACTCGTAATTGCTCTGGGCTACCACCGAGGCGGCCTTGGCTCGGTTGCCTTGGTTCCGATCAAACATGGGCACCGTCACAGAAAGACCCGTTCCCCACATCGTCGCGTCGGGAGCGCCGACCGGCTGCTGAAACTGATGCGTGACGGCCCAGTCTGAGGTCACTTCCGGCAATGCATTCCGGTCTTCAACCACGACATCTGCTTGGGCTTGGGCCACTTTCCGACGGAGAGCCAACAGGTCAGGCCGGTTCTGCTTGGCTATCGCGTAAGCTTCCTCCACGCCGAGCGGCTCCGCCGTCAACGGGCCGTCGAGGCTCCCGGCCACGTCGAATCCCGGGTCCCCACCGGCTCCGCCGATCAATGCCCGCAGCTTCGCTCTGCTCGTGACATTGGCCGACTCCGCATCCCTGAGTTCTCGCCGCCGCGCGAGCAACTCCAAACGCACACGGTTCAATTCGACCTGCGGCATACCGCCACCTTCGACGGCTTTCCGGGTGACGGCTTCGACCCGCTCCAGGTTCTCCAGGTCCTGACGGGCCAGCTCCAACAGCCCCTTCGCTTCCAGGACATCATAAAAGGCCACTGCCGTGTCGGTCACACGCAGCCGCACCAGGTCGGCGTACTCGGCCTCCGAGACGCATACCCCCATTCTCGCGCTGGCCATCGCCGCCGCCCGCTTGCCAAACAGAAACCAGTCGATACCGTAGCTGACGCCGGCCTCGAATTCCGAGGGGCCGGCCGGTGCGTCGGGCGTGAACCGCCGGCTCATTGGCAGTAGGCCGCCGGCCGCGCCCAACTCGGGATTCGGCGCAAGTGATGCAGTCCATGCATCACCACGACTCTGGTTCACGGTCTCCAACCCAGCACGTATCCGGGGGTCATTGGTCAGGCAGAGTTCGATGACCTGATCGAGCGTCAACCCCGAGGCAGGCAGCGGTACAGGAGAGCGTGCAGAGTCAATCGCGCCAGGGCCATGATTCTCGTTCGTTGGCCCTGCGACTCCTCTCTCGATGGGAACGGGCGGAAGCGGAGCCACCGCCATGTCAGGGCCAAGGGCCAAATCGACCCCGGTGGGTCGGACTGTTGTCGCCTCGCTCGGGATCACTCCGATTGGGAGCAACGGGCAACGATTCGCTGAGTTGATCGTCACCGCTGAGGAGTCGGCCGCCCGTTGCGGCACGAGTTGCGCTGAAGCTCGCTCGACTCGGACAAATCCCAGCCCGCAGACCACGACAATGATCACGATCCTGATGGCGCATGGAGCCACCTTGGACATTCTGGCACGCGCATCGCGCCCGATCGCAATTGTTTGAAACATACGCATCTTGCACCTCCGGGCATCCCTGCCAAAGGAACCACGTCGTTGTTCTGCCAAAGGCAGTTTCAGGACCGGCTGGCGGCGGAACTCGTGCCATTCAGCCGGTTTTGAGACAGCGCTCGGCGCAACCAACCCTGCTCTCGCCAGATCAACGGGTGGTGATTCAGGCGGAGCAACACGGCGAAATGAACCCGCAGAGCAGTGACGCAGTTGCGGTTCAATCACCTCTCACTGTGGAAGTCGGCCCCAGCCTTGGCGAGAGGCGTCAGACTGTTGCAGGCAGAGGCGGAGCGCGGGCGGAGAACGACGCCGAAGGGGGCTTGACGCGCAGAATAGAAGGCGGCTCCTTGGGAATCCACGAGCGAGCCGTGATCTCCATCGGAAGCACAGGAGCCGGGAGTACCGACGACGCCAGGTTGTTGGCCAGACTGCAAATAGGGCAGTTGCCCGGCTTGTGGTCCACCCCGGGTAGGATCACACGGTCCAACGCCACGGCCAGGAGGCTGACGCCCATCAGTCCCAAGGCGGCAATGCAGAGAATTCTCCTGTGTGCCTGCATCATACCTGTGGCGGGAAAGACAAACATAACAATCGCGCCGGCACGGGGTTCGCCAACCGTTGGCGAGAACCGACCCACACCGGCACAACCATCGAATTTTGCCCATTATAACACGGCAAAACGGCAAATCCAAACGTCCTCATTCCAAATGGATAGTATCCGTCAGTACCAGGGTCGGGAAAACCGTGGCACGGCCACCTCGGCTCGGCCCCAGAATCCCTCATATTGAGAGTGCGTCTCAATTGCGGACTGCTGCGACGGAGTCGTTGGAGTTCGATCGGGCAAACGCAGCCGCCCCGAAAAACCGAAAACATCGTTCACAACAGTCTCTGCCGAGTTACCAGCAGACCAAGAGGCATTCCTTGTGCTTCCCGGGCAGCATCCGCGTGACGACCACAACGACCTTTCTCGCTTCTGCCTCGGCCATCGACCGTGGCGTTAATCCGGCAATGAATGCCCCACAACAATTGTATCGGAATTGCGAGCTTTGCCGATTTAGCCAGACTTGCCCCATCTCCTGCCTGAGCAGGGATTGTCATTTCCCAAGACCTTCAATGGCCGTGGTCTTCTTTCGGATGCCCACTCCAGTCGCCAGACAATCGCTCCCCCTACCCCTCCGGATCATACCCCAGATTCGACGCCAGATGCCGCTCCACCTCGCGCAGTTTCATGCCCTTCCGCCTCGCATAGTCCTCCGCCTGGTCGCGGGTGATCCGGTCCACGGAAAAATAACGGGCTTCCGGGTGGGCAAAATACAGCCCGCACACGGAGGCCGCCGGAGCCATCGCCAACGTCTCCGTGAGCTGGATTTCCGTGCTCTTGGCGGCGTCGAGCAGGTCGAAGAGAATCCGCTTCTCCGTGTGGTCCGGCTGGGCCGGATAGCCCGGGGCCGGGCGGATGCCGCGATATTTCTCGTCGATCAGCTCGCTGCTGTCTAGCTGCTCCTGCCGACCGTAGCCCCAGTCGTCCCGGGCCTGCTTGTGGAGGCACTCGGCAAATGCCTCGGCCAGCCGGTCGGCCAAGGCCTTGGTCAGGATCGCGCTGTAGTCGTCGTGATCGGCCTCGAACGCGGCCGCCAATTCATTTGCTCCAATCCCGGCCGTCACGGCAAACCCGCCAAGATAGTCGACTCGCCCCGAATCGAGCGGGGCAATGTAGTCGGCAAGCGAGCGGAAATAATCTTGCCCTTGGCGCTGCCACTGCTGGCGCAGCGTGTGGAAACGCGCGATTTCCTCATGCCGTTCCGCATCCGCATACACCAGAATGTCGTCCCCCACGCAGCCCGCCGGCCAGAATCCGTACACCCCGTGGGCCGTCAGTTGCTTCTGGTCGATGATCTGCCGCAGAAGCTGCTGGGCATCGTCCAGCAGCTTCCTCGCTTCCGGCCCGACCTTCGGGTCTTCCAGGATCTTGGGATACTTGCCGCGGAGCTCCCAGGCCGAGAAGAAGGGAGACCAGTCGATGTAGGGAAGCAGCCGCTCGAGCGAGAAATCGCGGAGAACCCGCGTCCCCGTGAAGGCCGGCGTGTCGATCCGCACCGTCGCCCAATCGGTCACCAGTCGCCGCGTGCAGGCCTCGGCGTATGGAATCAGGTTCTGCTGTTGCCGGCGCGTGAAAGACTCCACCAGCCGTCGCTGCTCCTGGCGGTTGGCGCGGTCGAAAGCCGCCCGGCGCCCGCTGTCGATCAGCTGCTCCACAACGCCCACGCTCCTGGAGGCATCGGCCACATGAACCGTCACCTGGCTGTAGGCGGGCGCAATCTTCACGGCCGTGTGCTTGGCGCTCGTCGTCGCCCCTCCGATCAAGAGGGGCACCGTCATGCCCCGGCGTTCCATCTCGCGGGCAACATGCACCATCTCGTCCAGGCTCGGCGTGATCAGCCCGCTCAGGCCAATCATGTCGGCCCCCTGCTCGATCGCCGTATCGAGGATCTTCTCGCAGGGCACCATGACCCCCAGGTCGACGATCTCGTAGTTGTTGCACGCCAGCACGATGCCCACAATGTTCTTGCCGATGTCGTGCACGTCTCCCTTCACGGTCGCCATCACGATCCTGCCGCGGGCCCTTGCCGTGGCGCCGCCGGCCTTCTTCTCCTCTTCCATCAGCGGCATCAGGTAGGCAACGGCCTTCTTCATCACCCGCGCGCTCTTCACCACCTGGGGCAGAAACATCTTGCCCTGGCCAAACAGGTCTCCAACGATCCGCATCCCGTCCATGAGCGGCCCCTCGATGATCGCCAGGCAGGAAGGATATCGCCCGCGGGCCTCTTCCACGTCGCTGTCGATATGCTCGACGATGCCCTTCACCAGCGCGTGGCTGAGACGCTGCTCCAGCGGAGCCTCCCGCCAGGCCTCCCGTTCGGCCTCCCTGGCGGTGCCGGTGCCCTTGACCCGCTCGGCCAGTTCCACCAGCCGTTCGGTGGCGTCGCCACGGCGATTGAACAGTACGTCTTCCACCCGCTCCCGCAATTCCGGCTCGATCTCCTCGTAGACATCGAGCTGCCCCGCATTGACGATCCCCATGTCGAGCCCGGCCTGGATCGCGTGGTACAGGAAGGCCGCGTGCATGGCTCGGCGGACCGGTTCGTTTCCGCGGAACGCGAAGGACACATTGCTCACGCCGCCGGAGACCCGCACCTCCGGAAACAACTGCTTGATCTGGCGGGTGGCCTCGATGAAATGGACCGCGTACTGATTGTGCTCCTCGATCCCGGTCGCCACCGAGAGAATATTCGGATCGAAAATGATGTCTTCCGGAGCCATGCCCACCTTCTCCGTCAACAGATGGTAAGCCCGGCGGGCAATCCGCACCTTCTGCTGGACCGTGACCGCCTGCCCTTCCTCGTCGAACATCATCACGACACAGGCGCCTCCGTAGCGGCGGACCAGCCGCGCATGCCGCAAGAATTCCTCTTCCCCTTCCTTGAGACTGATCGAGTTCACGATCGACTTTCCCTGCAGGCACTTGAGCCCCGCTTCCAGCACCGACCACTTCGAACTGTCGATCATCACCGGAACACGCGCGATGTCCGGCTCGGCCGCCAGCATGTTCAGAAACCGCGGCATCACGATCTCGCCGTCCAGCAGGCCGTCATCCACGTTGACGTCGATGATGTTGGCCCCTCCCTCGACCTGCTCGCGCGCGATCGCCACCGCCTCTTCGTACTTTCCCTCCCGCACCAGCCGGGCGAATTGCCGCGAGCCCGAAACGTTCGTCCGCTCGCCGATCATCGTGAAGTTGCTCTCCGGCGTCAGCGTGAGCGCTTCCAGACCGCTGTAACGCGCATACGGCTCCAGCCGCGGAATCTCCCGGGGCGCAAAGCCGCAAACCGCCGCAGCAATCGCGCGGATGTGCTCAGGCGTCGTGCCGCAACAGCCCCCCACGAAGTTGAGCCAGCCCTTGGCCGCAAACTGGCCCAAAACGTGCGCCATCTCTTGCGGGGTCTCATCGTATCCGCCCAGCTCGTTGGGAAGTCCGGCGTTGGGGTAACAGCCGGTCCGCACCGGGCAGATGGCAGCCAGTTCCTCCACGTGGGAACGCATCATCTCCGCGCCCAACGCACAGTTGATGCAGACGCCAAATAGCTCGGCATGCCGGATCGACGTGCAGAATGCCGCCAGGGTCTGCCCCGACAAGGTGCGCCCGCTCCGATCGGTGATCGTCACCGAGGCGATCACCGGCACGCGGGCACCGCGCCGCTGGAAGCAGTCTTCAATCGCAAACAGGCACGCCTTGAGATTGAGCGTGTCGAAGGTCGTTTCCGGCAGCAGCAGATCAACACCCGCCTCCAGAAGTGCGTCCACCTGCTCGGAGTACGCGCCGACCAGATCGTCGAAGCTCACCGCCCGGTAGCCCGGATCGTTCACGTCCGGAGAAAACGACGCCGTGCGATTGGTCGGGCCGATCGACCCGGCAATAAACCGCCGCTCGCCGGCCCGGTGTTCCACGATCGCCTGACGGGCGCAGCGGACTGCGGCCAGGTTGATCTCCCGAACATGTTCCTGCAGATGATAGTCGGCCAGCGAGATGCGATTCGCGTTGAAGGTGTTCGTAGAAACCACGTGCGAGCCCGCCGCCAGAAATTCCTGGTGAATACGCTGGATCGCCCCGGGACACGTCCATGAAAGCAGATCATTGCAGCCCTGAAGTGGGGACTCGTGCGACGAAAGCACCTCCCCTCGGAAATCCGATTCCGTGAGCCCAAGCTGCTGGATCATCGTGCCCATGGCACCGTCGAGAACCACGATCTGCCCGGCGGCCAGCTCGTCGAGCAATGCCGCGCTGAGGGCTCGGCTTGTTGGAGACTCCGCGTCGGACACATGGGCCATATCGCATAAACCCTTTCTGCAAATGCCTCTTGAGAATCCCTGCCAGGGCCTTGATCGTAACCTTGCCAACTGCTGTCGCCTCTTCACAACCCGAAGTGTAAGCGAGCCAAGATGTTACCCTCCTCGCTTGCGATTCGGGTTGCGTTGGCAGCGCCTGCACCGTTTGTGCGCCTGCGCGCCGGCCCGAAGCCTGGCTTTCTTCAGCCTCCCGCTTGATCGGCCGCAATCATCCTTCGTGCATACGCCAGTAATTCTACCGGGGGGACCAACAGAAGCACACCTCATCTGGGTGGCCGATACGGCCCGGAGCGGCAAGCCGGGCCGGACAGACTGCCTGGTGCTCTGTCCCCGCCACCAAGAATTGGGATCGAGACTGCGACCACGAACTCGGGGGGGCAGTTTCGGCAGTCGTGGGAAGACTCTCCACGAGCGGACGACCAGTCTGGTAACCCACACCAGGCTTCAGGATCGTCTCAAAATAGATTGTGCTCGCCGGGGTGTGGTGGGATAATGAGCCCATGACGCAGCGGCGTGGGACAGCGCTGCGCGCCCTGCCGCGGCCGGCCTCCTCTTCGGTTTCGGCGGCAACGGGTCGTTGTTTTTGGGGTGATTGTGGGTTACGACGGTGTCGGAAACAGACTGAAAGGCGCATTGGTATCTCTCCAGCCGCGAGCCGGTAGAAGTTTCGGGCGGAAGGCGGCACAGACCGGATGGACTGCTCGCGGGCAGGTCCGGCCACAGCCGGCCTTCCACCGCTTGCCATTCTTCCCGCCGCTTCCGTGGCTGAGGCGATCCAGAGAATTTATTCGGGGGTATTCTCGGATGTTCCGCGATCAACGATGGATGGTGGTGGCAACCGGCATTTTCATGCTGGTTCTCTCCTGCAGCTCGTCGCACGCCCAGGAATATGCAGCTCCGCACCAACCGGCAATGGGCGGTCCAACGGTCATCGTCAACGGCGTCGCCCAGCCGATGCCGGCCGGCGTGGTGATCGAAGGTGCCGGCCCCCCCGGCGGACCAACTGGCCCGTCGGCCGGTCCTGGACCCGGCTCGGGCGGTCCGGGCAAGCCGGGCGAGGGCCCAAAACCGGGCGAGGCAAAGAAGTCGAATCCCGACAGTCCGGAGAAAAAGGAAGGCGGCAAGGACGAGAAGAAAGAAGGCGGCGAGCAGAAACCCAAGGAGGCCGAAGGTCCAACCAAACGCCCGCTCGACCCCCCCGAGCCCCCTGACCCGGCGGTGCTCAAGATCCGCCCGGATGAGCAGGGGAAGGTGAGTTTCAGCTTCAAAGGCCATTCCTGGCCGAGCGTGATGGAGTGGATTGCGGATATCTCCGCAATGAGCCTCGACTGGCAGGAACTGCCTCCAGGCTATCTCAATCTCATCACCCAGCAGAAGTTCTCCGTTGCCGAAGCTCGCGACCTGATCAATCGGCACCTTCTTGCCCGCGGCTACACGATGTTGATTCAGGACGGGGTACTCTCCGTGTTCAAAACCGATTCCATCAACACCGGCATGGTGCCGCGAGTCGATCCGGAGGAACTGGCCAACCGCCCGCCCTACGACTTCGTGAAGGTTTCCTTTCCCCTCGACTGGCTGCTGGCCACAGAGGCCGCCGAGGAACTCAAACCCATGATGAGCACCAACGGCAAGCTCACCCCCCTGGAGGCAACCAACCGGCTCGAGGCGATGGATGCCGTGATCAACCTGCGGCAAGTCTACCAGGTCCTCCAGCAGGAACAGTCCGACTCGGGCCAGGAACGCCTTGTACGCGAGTTCGTGCTCAAGCACACCTCGGCCAAACAGGTCGTCGAGCACCTCAACACCCTGCTGGGGATTGAAACCAAGAAGGGGCCTCCCGGCCCGATGACTCCCCAGCAGATGGAAGAGATGAATCGTCAGGCGCAAATGCAGGCCGAGATGGCCAAAAACGCCGGGAAGAATGCGGCGCCGCCCAAGAAGAAGGCCGAAATCTATCTCCTTGCCAATGAGCGCAAAAACAGCGTCGTCGTCAACGCGCCCCCTGACAAAATGGCCGTCATCGCCCAATCCGTCCAGATCCTCGACGTTTCCAGCATTCCCGAAGAGTCGATCGTCGCGAACATCAACCGTATCCAGGTCTACCGGCTCGAAAACGTGGAACCGCAGGCGGTGGTCAAGATGATCCAGGAGATGGGAACCCTCGACCACACATCCCACCTGGAGGTCGACAGCGAGAACAACGCGATCATCGCCTCCGCAACCCTCGTAGACCACGTCACGATTCGCACCCTGGTCGAGCGGCTCGACCGCGGCGGGCGGCGGTCGGTGATCCTTCCTCTGGAGGATCTGCGGGCCGAAATGGTCGTCAAGCAGATCAGCTTCCTCATGGGAGGTGCCGAAGAGGCAGGCCAGGATAACCAGAGAAGAAATGCTGACCGGGGAGGATTCAATCCGTTCGATCCCTTCGAGCGATCCTTCTCGCGATCCCGCGGACCTCAGTCCTCGCAGCGCGAGGACAAGTTCCGCGTCAGCGCCGACGTCAAAAACAACGCCTTGATCCTGTGGTGCAACGAGTTCGAACTGCGCAAGGTCGAAGACCTGATCGAGCAGCTCCAGGCTGTCCCCGACTCGGGCGGCGGCGCCTTCGAGGTCCGCGTCTACCGCCTCAACACGCTCGACCCCGAGCCGCTCGTGTCCACCCTCGAAGACATGGATGCCCTGGGAGTCCACGCCAGCCTGAAGGCCGACAAGGAGAGTAGGTCGATCGTGGCCTACGCAACCGCGGCCGATCACCAGAAGATCCAGGACCTGATCGACCGCCTCGACGCCAGCGGGCGGAAGTTCGAGGTGGTCCAACTCCGCCGGCTTCAGGCCGACTACGTGGCCGGCACGATCGAGTTCATGATGGGGGCCGCAGAAGAGAAACAGCAGTCTTCGAGCCGCTACTATTTTGACTACTTCCCCATGGATCGGCAGAAAAAGGACGACAAGAGTGGCTTCAAGATCGACGCCGATGTCGAAAACAACCGGCTCCTCCTGCTGGCCAACGAAGCCGAAATGGCGGAGGTCATGAACCTGCTGGTCAAACTGGGCGAGATCCCGGCCGAGGGGGGAGATCCTTCCACCGTCCGCGTGATCGATACCTTGCCCGGGCCCGAATTGGAGAATCTCCTCAGGCAGATCGAAAAGGCCTGGCCGTCCCTGGCTCCCGGCAATCCCTTGCTGCTGCCCGACAAGGACGACGAAACGAAACAGAAGCGGGCGGAGCCGGCCCCCGGCTCCGACAAGAAAGATATTCGGCCCAGTACCGCCCGCGGCACACCCCCTTCGCCGTACTTCCACTTCGCGCAGCACCATTCGCCAGGGGAAGTGCCCGCCGCCGCTGAATCCGCCGCAGCGGGAGCCGCGCCCGCCAAACCGGCCGCCGAACAGCTCGATCCGCCCGGCCGGAACGAACCTGCCGACACACCGCCGCTCGACGCCGTAAAAACCACAACCGCCGGCAAGGCCCCGGTCAGTATCACCGTAGGCCCCGACGGCCGGCTGGTCATCACCTCCGAAGACACCCAGGCCCTCGATCGATTGGAAAAACTGCTGTCGAATCTTGCCCCCCCGCGCCCGGATTACGAAATCTTCCGGCTGCGATACGCCTATGCCTCCACCGTGGCCCTCAACCTGGAAGACGTTTTCAAAGACAAGAAAGACGAGACCAGCGGCCGCGGGCGGACCTATTACTTCTACGACTACTACGGCAGCGATAGCAACAAGAAGGAAGACGAGAAGTTCCGCCTCTCGAAACGCAAGCCGCTCAAGTTCATCTCCGACTACTCGTCCAACTCGATCCTCGTTCAGAATGCCGACCCCGGACAACTCAAGGTGATCGGCGAACTCATCGAGTTCTACGACCAGCCCGAACCCTCCGACTCGCAGTCCGTCCGTAAGACGGAGGTGGTCGCCATCAAGTTCTCCAAGGCCTCGGTCATCGCCGAAACCGTCAAAGACGTCTATCGCGACTTGCTCAGCGCCAACGACAAGGCCCTGGCCAACAACCAGCAGAAGAACAACCCCGAACGGGCTTTCACCTATGTCTACGATGTGGGCGATGGAGGCGACTCATCCGACGAAGAACGGAAGACCCCGTCGTTCAAAGGCCTGCTCTCCCTCGGTGTCGACGATCTGTCCAACACGCTCATCGTCTCGGCTCCGGCCTACTTCATCACCGACGTGCTCAAGGTAATCGAGAATCTCGATCAGGCGGCCGAACCGACAACCGAAACGGTCGAGGTGGTGGCGCTCGAGAAAGGCGTCAGCGCATCCGAGCTCCAGAAGGCCTTGATGAGGATTCTCCAGGAGCGATCCGCCGGAAAGCCGAAGGAGAACGGCAAGAAGCCCGAGCCCAACCGCCCAGGCCCCGGTCCAGGCCCGGAAGGTCCCGGCCCCCGCTAGCCGTCGCACTCCGCCCTGACAGTCGCCCCGTCATTCTCAACCGGATCCTCGGACCCGGATCACTCCACCAGCGCGCCCGGAGCAAACCTCCGACAGGCGCGGTGGCCGCCGCGCCTTGCGGGCTCCAATCCGCCCCTGGTGGGAGTTGCATTCAAACCGGCATCTGGGCGACAATGATCGGCGGTTCCGATTTGCCATTCAGCAGCCCATCTCCAGGAAACCAGATGACCAAGCTTCGTGTAGCCATTCATGGTGCCGCCGGCCGCATGGGACGCCGACTGATCGCACTGGCCAGCGCCGACCCGGACCTGCAGCTCGTCGCGGCCATCGATTCCGCCGGTCACCCCGAACTGGGAACCGATGCCGGTTTGCTCGCCGGCATCGGACCGCTGGGAATCGGCCTTTCATCCCAGCTTGACGCTGCCGCCGATGTCCTCGTCGATTTCTCGCTCCCCGAAGCTACCGATTCCGTTCTCCAGACCTGCCTCGGCGCAAAAGTCCCCCTGGTTTCCTCCACGACCGGCCTCAGTCCGGAGCAGGAGTCCAGGTTGACCGGGGCGGCGGAGGTGATCCCCGTTCTGCGGGCGCCCAACATGAGCATGGCGGTCAACCTGGCCATGAAACTCTCCGAGGTTGCCGCCCGGGCCCTGAAAGGCCAGGATGTCGACGTCGAGATTCTCGAACGCCACCACCGATTCAAGGAAGACGCCCCCAGCGGTACCGCCCTGAAGTTCGGCCAGATCATCTCCAACGTCATGGGACAGTCCAAACACGTCCACGGCCGGCAAGGTCGGGTCGGACGCCGGCCCCACGACCAGATCGGCTACCACGCCGTGCGGGTCGGCGACAACCCGGGGGAACACACGATCGTCTTTGCCATGCTCGGCGAAATGGTCGAGTTGACCGTCCGGGCAACGAGCCGCGATTGCTATGCCGTGGGGGCCCTGGCCGCCGCCAGGTTCCTCGCCGGCAAGGAACCGGGACTCTACAGCATGAAAGATGTGCTGGGCCTCTGACGTCGGACCAGTCGGTTGGCGCGACGGAGGCGTAGCGATGGACTCCGTTTCACCTTCGCCAGATCTCTCCACATACTGTCGCCATTGCCGAGCCGAACCAGTGCCCGTTCTCCCGCCAATGCAACCCTGCGACCGTCTCCATGGATAGCTCCGCTGAGTTCCTCGCGACCGTCGCCCAACCCATCGGCTGGCTCTACGCGATCGCCGCGGCGCTCAACGCGATCGCCGCCGCCCGTTGCCTGCCCGGCCGCCTGGTCAAGGCGGTCGCCTGGTCGTTGTTTGCGGCAGCATTCGCATGGGCCGGCGTCGCCTCTTTCGGTGGCCAGCCCCCTCTCCTTTCCCAGGTGGTCAGAAATGCCGTCAACGCCTCTCTGGGTCCCGTGTCGTTCACCCTCCTCTCCATCGCAGCCCTGGCCATCCTCTTCCTGTACCGCGAGTTCTTCGTGCAAACGGCCGTCGCGTGGACGGGGTTCAATCTCGCCATCGGCCTCTTCTGCCTGTCGCTCACCGATCGCCATTTCGCGGCCATCGTCTCCAAGGGCGATAATCTCCCCATCGTGGCCATGGTGTTCCTGCTGGCCTACTTCACGTGGCTGGGCGCTTGGCAGGCCGTCGGCAACGACCGCCGCGCCGTTCAGAAACTCCCTCCCGTCGAGAAGGGACTGAGCGAGCCGGTGCTTGTCTGGCCCGACCTGGTCTATATCGAGTTGATCGCCATGGTGCTGGTAACCGCCGCGCTGGTCGCCTGGTCGCTGCTCGTCCGGGCACCGCTGGAGCAACCGGCCAATCCCGTCGTCACTCCCAACCCGGCCAAGGCGCCGTGGTACTTTCTGGGCCTCCAGGAAATGCTCGTGTTCTTCGATGCGTCCGTCGCCGGCGTGATCCTCCCTCTGCTCATCATTCTCGGGCTGTGTGCCATTCCGTATCTCGACGTCAATCCGCGCGGTCACGGCTACTACACGATCGCCGAACGAAAGACCGCCTACGTGCTGTTCCAATTCGGTTTCCTGCAGCTTTGGATCTTCCTCATCGTCATCGGCACCTTCCTGCGCGGGCCTGGCTGGGCCTTCTTCGGCCCCTTCGAGCCCCACGACCCGCACAAAGTGGAGGCCCTCAGCACAATCAGCCTTTCCCGCTGCCTGTGGGAAGTCTGGCTGGGAACAGCCATGCCCAGGGCCGGCGGCGCGGCCGGTCCGGCCGGCCGGCTGGGGGCCGTACTCTGGCGAGAGAGCGCAGGGCTGATCATCCTGGCCTTCTACTTCCTCGGCTTGCCCCTCATCCTGGCCCGCACCTGGATGGCCCAGTACCGCCGGTCCATGGGCCCACTCCGCTACTGGCTCATGCTGATTCTCCTGCTGGCCATGCTCATGCTGCCCGTAAAAATGCTCCTTCGCTGGACCTGCGGGCTCAGTTTCATCGTCAGTATGCCCGAGTATTTCCTCTATTTCTGACCAGACTCAAGACGGGCCAAAGC
>CAZLWV010000026.1:45465-48814 GCA_964563135.1 uncultured Planctomycetaceae bacterium | reverse complement strand
CGCGCCGAACACTCCCCTGCCGCCCGGCCAGGCAACCATCCCCATGCGATCCCCCGACAACACCTACTACAACATCAACCGGCTGCACGCCATCTTCGCCCTTTCGGCAGCCATCCTGGTCGGGGTCACGGTCTGGATGTTCGCCGCCGATCACCAGCGACCGTGGAAGGAGTATCAGCGGACTTACCTCGACCGGATCCAGCCCTGGCTGGCCCAGTCCCGTCTGGACCAGCAGAAGACGGGCCAATTCGCTGCGGAAGAGGCCCGCCTGCGGAGCGTTCTGCAGCAGGCGCAGGCCAAGGTTCCCCCCGCCGGCCTGATCGAGCAGTTCTCCGCTGCCTTGCGGGCCGCCGGCCACAATCGCGGCGCACTGGCCGTGGAAAAGGCCTATCAGTCGCTCGCCGCCGCCTCCTCGCAGCAGCGTCTCGCAAGACTCCAGGACTCCCTTCAATCGGGCATCGCCGGTGTTGAAACACGTCGTGACGAGCTGGATCGGCAGCGCCGGGCCTCCCAGGCCCGCTTCGACGAGGCCCGCAGCCGCTACGAGATCTCCGCCGGCCGGGCCGCACCGGAGAAGGAACTTGCCGACGCCCGCCAAGTCACGGCAGCGTTGCGCCACCAGATCGATTCGCTCACCACCCGCATCGACGACCTCGACACCCGTCGCCGGCAATTGGCCGGGCTTCTGGCTGACATCCGGGCAAGTGAAACGGACGCCCGCAACGCCCTCGAAGCGCACCTCGCCCAGGTCGACCGGCTCCACCACGCGCGGACAGCTCCCGGCAGCGATACGGCCCGGGCCATTTCCCGTATGCCTTTCATCGACAGTTTTGCAGGGTCGCTGTCCGTCCAGCAGATCTGGCTTCCGGAACTGACCATCAACTACAACTTCCGCCGCGTCGCCCGTTTCGACCGCTGCACCACCTGCCATCTGGGCATCGACCAGATCGAACCGGGAACACTCGACCAGCCGGCTATTGCCTCGCCGCAGCCGCTGACCGTCCAGTTGGCCACTCCCCAGGCGCCGCCGGAAGAATCGGGGCTCTCGATCGGGGCACTCTATGGCTTGGCTCTGGCCGTCGAGGGAGTCCTGGCCGACGACCGGCCGACGGTTTCTGTCGTGGACCGCCAGTCGGCGGCGGCCCTGGCCGGCCTCTACCCCGGCGACGCAATCCAGGCGATCGACGGCCAGCCCGTTGTGAACCGGGCCGACACGATCGAACGTTTGCTGAGGCCCGACCGCTGGGGAACGCCGCTGCGGCTGCAGATCGTACGGGGGCTGCCTCAACCCTACTGCGGGCACCCCCGGCTCGACCTGTTCGTCGGTTCCCGAAGCCCCCATCCGGTCGCAAAATTCGGCTGCACCATCTGCCATGCAGGGCAGGGGAGCGCCACGGAATTTCGCTTCGCCTCCCACACTCCTGACCGTCCGGAACAGCGCCGGCGCTGGACCGAGCAGATCGGATGGCACCGCAACGAACACTGGGATCTTCCCATGCTGGCCGGCCGGTTTCTCCAGGCCAGCTGCCTGCAGTGCCATCAGGATGTGACCGACCTGGAGCCCACTGAGCGCTTTCCGGATCCTCCCGCCCCCAAACTGCTCGCTGGCTACCACCTGATCCGCCAGCTCGGGTGTTTTGGCTGCCACGAGCTCAGCGGCTTCGATCCGGCGTCCAAACCGATTGGCCCCGACCTGCGGTTGGAGCCGCCGGTGGCAGAGGCGGCCAGCCAGCTTGCAGCCCTCGCCGAGACCTCCCCCCCAGACCGTCTGCTGGCCCAGCAGGTCGTTGCCGCCCCGCACAATGTCGCCGCACACGACGAGCTGGCCCGCGCCATCCGGGCGCGGCTCGACCAGGGCAATCTCCCGCCGGCACAGTCCGGCCAGATCCAGCGGCTTCTCCAAATCCTCCGAAACACCGGCGCTCCTCCGGGTTCCCTCCGCAAGGTCGGCCCGAGCCTCCGCCACGTGGCCGATCGTCTTGGCAACGTCGTGCTCGACCGCTGGATCGCCAATCCCAAGACCGCTCGCGCTGCCACTCGCATGCCGCAGTTCTTCGGGCTCCATGGGCATCTGGCCGGAGAAGAACTTCAGCAAGCCCGTCGCTTCGAAGCCGTTGAGATCGAGGCCATCCGCAGCTATCTGCTCGCCGCGTCGCAGCCCCTCAAACTCCTGCCCGCCCCGGCAGAAGTCACCGAACCGCCGTCCGCCGAACGGGGCAAGAGACTGTTTGTCGAGCAAGGCTGCGTGGCCTGCCACCGCCACGCCGACGTGCCCGAAGGCCAGTCGATCGTCGGTCCCGACCTGACCGGTCTCGGGTCGATGATCACGACCGACTCCGGCCGGGCTTGGTTGACCAGTTGGCTCCGCGATCCTGCCCAACACTCGGCCCGCACCCCGATGCCCAATACCCTCCTGGCTGCCCAGGCCTTGGGAACCGATGCCCACGACGGACGGCCCCGCGTCAGCGATCCGGCCGCGGACCTGGCCGCCTACCTGCTCCAGTCCCGAGAGGAACCGCCCGACGCCCAACCACCTGTTGGCGATCCGGACTTAAGCGCCCTGGCTCGCCTGCACCTCAGCAAGCAGTTTCCCGCCGCCCAGGCGGACCAGTTCCTCGCCCACGGGATTCCGCAAGATCGCCTGTCGGCCGATCTGGGAGATGCCGTCGAACTGCTGGCTCCGATCAGCCGGGAGAAGAAGCTTCGCTACCTGGGGCGGCGGACCATTCGCAAGCGGGGCTGTTTCGGATGCCACGACATCCCCGGTTTCGAAGGAGCTCAGGCCATCGGCCCGGCCCTGACCGACTGGGGACGCAAGCAGGAGTCGTTGCTCGCTTTCGAACAGGTCCACCGCTACCTGGCGGAATCTCCACCCGCCGATACCGAGGGCTCGCTCGCCGACCGCCAGTTCTACCTCGAGGCGATTGCGGAAGGCCGTCGTGAGGGCTTCCTCTGGCAGAAGCTCCGCCAGCCACGGAGTTTCGATTTCAAGAAAACCGAGCACAAGGGCTTCAACGAGCAGCTCACGATGGGACAGTTCTCGCTCACACCGGCCCAGCGCGAGCAGATCATGACCTTCGTGCTCGGAATGGTTGCCGACCCGCCGGCCAAACCCTACCTTCCTTCACCCGATCGCCAGACAAAGGCCATCGCCCAGGGACGCAAAGTCCTCGACCGCTACGGCTGCGCCGAGTGCCACACCTTGAGCATGCCGCGCTGGCGATTCCGCTACGATCCGCAGTCCTGGCAGGAGCCGGCACCGCCGGAAACCTTCGCCTTTGCCCAACCCCGCTTCACTCCCGAAGTCGTTGCCCAATCGCTCCTTCGGTTACCATTTTTTTAGCATTCT
>CAZLWV010000026.1:22148-45455 GCA_964563135.1 uncultured Planctomycetaceae bacterium | reverse complement strand
GGGGCAGGCGGAGGTCGTCGGCCGCCCGGAGATCGATACTTCGGGCGCGACGATCCTCGAGGAAGACGACGACGGCAACCCGCTCTATGTCTTTTCCCTCTGGCAGCCCGCCCTCATCAATGGCCGCGTCTGGCCCGTCGGCGCGGCGCAGGTTCCCGTTGCCCAGCCGCACATCACCCGTCAGTACCCGGCGTGGGGAGGTGCGTTTGCCCAACTCCTCTACCCGTACGCTGCCGAGAATGCGGGCACGGCATGGCTCGAGGCCTGGGGACAGGTTCCGCCGGCGCTGCTGGACGAAGGGGCCCGTGTCCGGCCCGAGTGGCTCTTCACCTACCTGCTCCGACCGGTGCCGATCAGACCTTCCGTGTTGTTGCGGATGCCCCGCTTCAATCTCGCGCCGCACGAAGTCGGCGCGCTCGTCGACTACTTCGCCGCTGCCGCGGGCGCCGAACTCCCCTACGTTTCCTCGCCCCAGCCCGCCGACGACTTCGCCGCCAATCCGAGGCGAGCGGCCCTCATGGATCAGGCCATGCGGCTGGTGACCGACCGGAAAACCTACTGCGCCAAGTGTCACCTGATCGGTGACTACGACCCCGGAGGCCAGACGCAGACGATCCTGGCGCCGAACCTTGCCGATGCGGGCCGCCGCATTCAGGTCGACCACCTGCGCCGCTGGCTGGCCGATCCCAAGTCCGTGCTCCCCTACACGGGCATGCCGGTCAACTTTCCGCCCGAGGGCCCCCCCATGGGCCAAGACCTCCTGCCCGGAACCAGCGCCGAGCAACTGGAAACCGTGCTCGACCTGCTCCTCCGCTACGATGCCTACATGCAGAATCGGACCTCGATCCGGGCCCTCATCGACACGGCCGCAGCCGCGCCGGCAGAACCCGCTGCCAGCCCACAGGATGAGTAGAACTAGCCCCAAGGCTCCTGCCGCTGCCGACGCCCCCCCGGTGCGGGAAGCCTTCCGGGCGATCTTGGGATCGGCCCCGGTCTCCACATTCGTGCCAGGTGGCCAAAACACAAAACAAAGACTTGACTCGGACACGGGTTTTCGGGATACTGTACGCATGCACCCCAACACGCCTCAAGTCCGAACCTTCCTTCCCGGCCCCCCTGCGCCTGCCCAGCCCCAGGCTTACCAGCACCAGACAAAGCCAATCATGCGGCAAGAGTCCCTCCCATCAACCACAACCGCCCAAACCACGGCCCCCCTCTCTTGCTGCCCGTTCCCGGCTTTTCTTCCCTCAAGCGGGGGAATTGTGCGCTACCCCCACTGTCGACGGATGCCACTTTACGCACCGGCTCCTTGGCGTAAACACCACAGCTACCACGACTTGCCGAGCCCCGCCTGGCCCAAGTTTTCCGAACAAATGCAAAGGCGGTGCAAAACCCATGTGTTGTACAAATCCCCTTCATAGCTGCCGCCAATCCCTCAAGAAGACCCCACACCTCCACTGACCGATTACCCGCAAGCGCCCTTTCGGAGACTGCCTGCCGCTTTTCTTCCCACATCAGCACTTCGCAGTTCTCCTGTTCCGGCCCCTGCCGAAGTGGAAACCGCCGCCGCAGAGGCGTATACTTAGATCCGATCTCGGAATTCCTGCCGCTGTCGGTAATCCCCGCGATTGCGGGAGGCCTCCCTGACGGTTCTGGGATCGGCCCTCGGGTTGGCAGTGGTGTCAGTGCCACCGCAACAGCCTTCCCCAGCCGGATGCGGCAAGAATCGCCGCAGGTTCTGGAGCCGGCTCCAAGAGTCTCGTAGGACCCAATTGCATCCGGAAGGGGAAGTTCGTGTCGATGTCGAAACTCAATCGGCGACAGTTTGTAGGCAGCACCACGACAGCCCTGGCGGCCGCACTGGCCCGGCCCCTCGTGGTCCGCGGAGCCGAAAACGCCTGGGCGGACCTGAAGGGAAAACTCGTCTACGACGGCACCCCGCCCGAACGCAGGAAACTGGTCGTCGACAAGGACGTCGAGTGCTGCGGCAAGTTCGATATCCGCGATGAGTCGCTGATGGTCGGAGAAGACGGCGGCCTGCAGAATGTCTACATCTACGTCCGCACCAAGAATGTCGCCGTCTGTCCGGACCTCGAGAAAGAGATCGGGCCGCAGGTGCTCCTGGACAACAAGGACTGCATCTTCGTGCCCCACTGCATGGCCGTCTGGGCCTCCAAGCAGGAGTTCTACATCGTCAACTCCGACCCGGTGGCCCAGAATGTGGCCTTCAGCCCCCTCCTCGACAAACAGGCCAATATCGTGATCCCCGTCGGCGGCAACGCCACGTGGCAGTTCAAACGCGCCCAAAGGCTGCCCGTGCCGATCGCCTGCAACTACCACCCCTGGGAGAGCGCCTACGTCCTCCCGCTCGATCACCCCTATGTGGCGATCACCGGCGAGGACGGTTCCTTCACGCTCCCGAAACTCCCCGTCGGCGAACTCGAATTCCAGATCTGGCATGAACGCATCGGTCCGCTCGATACCCAGGACTGGCCCAAGGGGCGGCTGACTGCGACCATCCAGGCCGGCACCAACGACCTGGGAACCATCAAGGTGGCACCGGCCTCCCTTCAGAAATAGTGTTTCGCTTTCCTGATACCGAGCCGTGTTGTTCGTGATCCTTCGCCCCTCCCATCGCCAGCGGCGTACGAAAACACCAGCGCCCGCCGCGATCCCCATGATCGGATGGGTGGTTCTTGCCGGCCTTGCGCTCACCCTGCCCGGTTGCGTCTACAGCGAGTCTCCCCAGTTCCGCATCAACCTCGAAGGCCGCCACCCGGCCACCGTCTCCCAGATCCAGCGCGACGCCATCGCCGATACGATGACCGAACTGTTCGGCACCGCCGACCAGCCCTGCCTGCCCGAGGGAACCGGGCTCAGCATGCGACTCATACAGATGGCGGCCGGACCGGTGGCCGGTGCCTCCGATGGAACCCAGCAGGGACTCTTCCGACAGCACTGCGCCGCCTGCCACGGCATCACGGGCGATGGCGCCGGGGTCATGGCCACGACGTTTGATCCCTACCCGCGGGATTTCCGGCGAGGTACCTTCAAATTCACGACAACGCGGGCCGACGCCAAGCCGCTCCGCAGCGACCTGCGGCGTACACTCCTCCGCGGCATCCCCGGCACAGGCATGCCGTCTTTCTCCGAACTGCCCCCGGAACAGCTCGACGCGCTGGTCGAGTACGTGATCTTCCTGAGCATCCGCGGAGAGACCGAACAGTACCTGGTCCAGCTCGTGGTCGATGAGGGCGAGTATCTCCCCTTGGGCGAGGATGCCAAGCAAACCGTTCTGGAAGAGGCCACCCTGTGGGTGGCCGCCCAATGGGCGACCGTCGAGCAGAATCCTCAGGAGTACGTCGTCCCTGTGCCGCCTCGCCCAGACTACTCCGCCAAGGAACTGGCCGCCTCGATCGCCCGAGGCAAGGAGATCTATGCCAGCAAAGACGCGCAGTGCGCCCTCTGCCACGGCCCTACCGGCGCAGGCGACGGCGAAGACGAACGGATCTACGACGACTGGAACAAGCCCAAGAAGGGCATCACACCGCAGCACACAGCCCAGCTCGCCCCGCTCTACACGCTCCCGCTCCAGCGGCTCCGGGCACGCGATTTCCGCGAAGGAGCCTTCCGCGGCGGCAGCAGCCCCGAAGATCTCTATCGGCGCGTTTACATCGGAGTCAAAGGCACGCCTATGCCCGCCACAGGTCCCCAGCCTGGCGCCAAGGGGGTCTTGCCTCCAGAGGATATCTGGGACGTCGTCAATTTCATCCTCTCCCTGGCAAAGTAGCCGCCAGGCCACCCGACCGGCATTCCATTCACAAGACCAACGCAGATGCCCAGCCAACCCACCCCAGCCGCCTCGCGAGCCGCACACTACGCGGCCTGGATCCTGGCTCTGACCACCTTTCCGCTGATCTGGATGGGGGGCCTGGTCACGACCTACGCCGCCGGCATGGCCGTTCCCGACTGGCCGAGCACCTACGGCCACAACCTCTTTCTCTACCCGCTGGAAAGCTGGCTTGAGATCTGGGACGTCTTCCTGGAGCATGGACACCGACTCCTCGGGGCGGCGGTCGGGCTGGTAACCATCGCCCTGACCGTTCTCCTTTGGCGCCGCGACAGCCGCCCGGTCATGCGGTGGCTGGCAGGTATTGCCCTCCTCGGCGTGTGCCTGCAGGGGGTCCTGGGCGGCCTGCGGGTCGTCGGGAACGGAATCCACCAGACCCAGATCTTGGGGATGCCGGCCCCCGCGTTTCTCTGCCTCGCAACCGCGGCCCTCGTGCTCCTCGTTCAAGCCGTACCGGTGGCGTCCGCCACACGCCGGCGACCCGGCTTCTGGATCCGGTCGCTGGCCCTGTCGGCCACGCTCGCCGCCGCCGCGTGGTTTGCAGTTGCCGCCGTGGGAGACCGGCTCGTCCTGGCCAAGGTCCATGGCTGTACGGCCCCTGCTTTCTTCGCCCTCGTCGTGGCCATCCTCGTGGCAACATCACCACGATGGCTCGCCGCCGCCTCACCCTCTCGAGTCATCCATGCCCGGAGGATTCACTGGCTCACCGCTCTGGGCGCAGGGGCAGTCTACGTCCAGATCGTGCTCGGTGCCAACCTCCGCCACATCGCCCCCGATGCCGCTCCCTGGTGGTTTGTCCTCTGGATCTGGCTCCACCTGATCGCGGCCAGCGCGATTGTCCTTCTGATCGCCTGGCAGTTTGTTGCCGTGAGGCAGCTGTCTCCCGGGCAGACCTTCCTGAAGAGGCGAATCTCGCTGCTGGCGGCACTCTTCTCGATCCAACTGGTGCTTGGTGTCACCACCTGGGTCACCAACTATGGTTGGCCTCTGTGGTTCCCCCGGAATGTCCTCACCCTGGAATACACCGTGGTAGCCGAGGGCCTCTGGCAGGCGCTGAGCACGACGGCACACGTGGCCGTCGGATCGCTGTGCCTGGCGGCGGCTACCAGCGCCGCCCTCTGGTCGCAGCGAGATCTGCAGCCGGTCCCCAGGCCCCAGAAGATCCGTCCAGGCAAGAGAGCATCCGTCCTACACCCCATGCGAGGTCGCCAGTGAGGGCCTCTCAGAACGCTCCCGCAGGATCCGGGCCGCTCCCAGGCATTTCAGGCAAGTCGTCTCGAGCCAAACCCAAACGTTGAGGCTCCACTGGCAACCGGAGCACAGGAATCACCATGGCGATCGAACCGACCACAGCAGCCTCCTCCTCGCCCGTTTCCGACCGCAGCCTGGCGACCGTGCTCCTGGCCCTTTGGCAGTTGAGCCGGCCGCGGATCGTGGCCATGGTCGCTCTGACCACGCTTGTCGGAGCGATTGCCGCCGCAGGCGGGCCCTTGCCGCTTCGGACGCTGATCAGTGCCCTCTTGGGCACCACCGCGGTCGTGGTCGGCGCCATCGCCCTCAATCAGCGGATCGAGCATCGGAGCGACTGCCGGATGCCCCGCACCGCGGGGCGCCCCTTGCCTTCGGGACGGCTCAGCGATCGCGAAGTTACCTGCTACGCCGTCGGCCTCACCACCCTGGGACTGGTCTTCCTGGCAACGAACGTGAACCTGTCGATCGCGTTGCTGACGGCCGCAAGCTGGCTGATCCACGTCTGGGTCTACACCCCGCTCAAGGTCTTCACGGCATGGCAAACGCCTATCGGCGCCATCCCCGGCGCCATGCCGGCCTTGCTCGGAGCAGCGGCCGCCGGGGCCCCCTTGAGCATCAACGGCCTGGCCTTGTTTGCGATGGTCTACTTCTGGCAGTTTCCCCATGCCATGGCGATCGCCTGGCTCTACCGCAGACAGTTCGCCGAGGCCGGCCTCAAGGTAGCCAGCGTCACCGATCCCTCGGGGCGGACCGCCGCGGCCATCGCCGCCATCGGCGCCGTCGTGCTCCTGCCAGTAAGCCTTCTCCCCCTGCTCGCCGGCGGGGTCGGTTGGGGCTACACGCTGGTCTCCGCGGTGGCCGGCATCGGCTACCTCGCCGGTTCCATCGCGTTTCTCCGGCAGCCTGCCGACCACACGTCGCGGAATCTGCTGCGTGCCTCGCTGGTTTACCTTCCGGCAATCTTCGTGGCCTTCGTGCTGGCCGTTCTCACCTGAGGCCCGGCGCCAGAAACAGCCAGGGCAGAATCGTCCGAGGCGTGTTCTCCGTCCCCAGAGAAACCACCCCGCTCGGCCGTGATACTCCGCAGACCATGCGGCGCCGTGGTTCTGCTCCGCCGTATGGAGGCCGGCCCTAAGAGTAGAGCTGAATCGCCTTGATGATCTCGTCCAGGTCGTTCGGCACGACCACGGCACGGTTGGCAAACGCGGCCCGGCGCACTCCCCGTTTGCCGAGCACCTCGTTGAACAGGTCCTGGTCGGTCGTGTGGTAGGCCACGGTGGCTGTCGGGTCCTTGAGTTGATGCCCGGTGAGAATGCAGACCACCCGCTCTTCTGGTCCGATAACGCCCTCGCGGACAAGCTGCCTGGTTCCGGCCACGCTGGCGGCGCTGGCCGGTTCGCAGCCCAGCCCGCCCACACCCACCTGGGCCTTGGCATCCAGCATCTCCTGGTCGTTCACTTCGCGGACCACTCCGTCACACACATGGAGGGCCCGGATGCACTTCTCCAGGTTCACCGGCCGATTGATCTCGATGGCACTGGCAATGGTCGAGGCCCGACGACCTTCGTGGTCCATGCTCGCGTAGAACTTCCGCACAAGCTCTGCGTCCGGCCGCCCGTCGTTCCAGGCAAGACCCTCATCGCTTACCAGCCGGTGGAGCGTGTTGGCCCCCGCGGCATTGATGATCGCCAGCCGCGGCACCCGATCGATCAGCCCAAGCTGCCGCAGCTCGTAAAATGCCTTGCCGAAAGCGCTCGAGTTGCCGAGGTTCCCTCCCGGAACAACGATCCAGTCCGGAACCTCCCACCGCAACGCCTCCAGAACTCGGAACATGATCGTCTTCTGGCCTTCGAGCCGGAAGGGATTCACGCTATTGACCAGGTAGATGCCCAGCGTCTTGGAGATCTCCTTCACCCGGGCCATGGCGTCGTCAAAATCGCCGGCAATCTGCACCGTCAGGGCACCGTAGTCGAGCGCCTGGGAGAGCTTCCCGTACGCGATCTTGCCCGAGCCCACGAAGATCACCGCCCGCATGAGCTTGGTCACGCAGCAATACAGGGCCAGCGACGCGCTGGTGTTGCCCGTCGAAGCGCACGCGGCCCTCGTCGCCCCTACAAACCGGGCGTGCGTGAACGCGGCCGACATGCCGTTGTCCTTGAAGCTCCCCGAGGGATTCATCCCTTCATACTGCAGAAACAAGTTCCCCGGCCGCAGACCCACATACTGCCCCACTCCGTCGCTGCACTGCAGAAGCGTCTGGCCCTCGCCGATGGTCACACACTTGTCGACGGGCACGAAGGGCAACAGCTCGTGAAAACGCCAGACGCCGCTGAAACAGTGCGGATCATGGCGCCGGGCCCATTTCCGCTCAAACTCGCGGAGCGAGGCCGGTACCTCGAGCCGATCCCACTCGTAGCCCACGTCCAGAAGGCTCCCGCACTTGGGACAACCCACCAGAACCGCCTCGACTCCGAAGGTGGCCCCACAGT
Organism: uncultured Planctomycetaceae bacterium; assembly: GCA_964563135.1. Taxonomy (GTDB): domain Bacteria; phylum Planctomycetota; class Planctomycetia; order Pirellulales; family Thermoguttaceae; genus JAAYAY01. Next base: position 37,865 of record CAZLWV010000026.1, on the reverse strand, counting down.
CAGGCGAGATACAACGTTGGAAGGAGGTTTCTGTCGGGCTAATTTGCCTATACTCTCTATGCTAAAGGTCAGAAGGCGGACCGCCGGACGGATGAACCGCCCATCGGCCCGGGCTCGTCGCAATGCAAACCGTCGCCGCACTTGGACTGGCCTCCAAGACGGCAGATGGGGCATCTCGCGTACCGAAAACGGCCGGTCCTGCCAGCACTCTGGGAGCAGCACGAAACTTCCCCATCGTAGAGAAGCTCACAAGAACCATCAAGACGAACGAGTCTGGCCCTTTCCGATTCGCCGTGCTCAATCGCCCCCAAATCATGCCGCATTTCCAGCACCTCAGCCCACCGATCTGCCCAACCGGCTCACGGGCTTCATGAGAAGTCTAGGCCAATCGAGCCGTCCCGCAAACTGAGGGAGTCACCTCCGTCATCGGACGGAGGGCCCGCGGGACAGCCGCTGCCCGAGCACATGTCGCAACCAACCTAAACATAAAGGTTTGCGCAGAAGAGAATCCCTGAACTTGGGGGGTCCACAATTCTCGACCAGGCAGGCATTTCGTTGACAGCGCTTTGCGGCGTCTTTAGAATAGATGTTCTGCAAGCTCCCCTGTTAGGGTGGCTACGGTTGGAGTTTCCCGGAGGAGAAGCAAAATGAATAAGGCGGAGTTGACGGTTTTTCGTGAAAAGCTTCTCGTGTTGCGGGCGCGTCTCCGGGGCGACGTCAGCCAAATGGCGGATGCCGCACTGAAGAAGAGCCGTTCCGAGGCAAACGGCGATCTGTCGAGCATGCCGATTCACATGGCGGATATCGGTTCCGACAATTTCGAGCAGGAGTTTACGCTCAGCTTGATGGAATCGGAAGGCGGAACGCTCGAACAGATCGAAGCGGCCTTGGAGCGGATCGAAGATGGTGAGTACGGTGTTTGCGAGGAGTGCGGGGCTCGCATTCCCAAGGCGCGGTTGAACGCACTACCGTATGCAACCATGTGCATCAAGTGTGCATCCCATCTGGAAGACAGCCTCTGATTCAAAACTGCAGCAGTTGCGCGGAATCCTTGCGGTGGTTCCCGGCGGAAATGGCGCGGGACGGCCTGCGTGAGGGCTCAGAGACCATTTCTGCCGAGAACCGCCCGATTTCAGTCCGGTCCCAAATCGGGTTGCGTGATTCCCAGAATGGGTCATCTCCTTCAGGCCGCCTCCCGAACGGTGGCGGCGGAGTCTGGATCTCCTGGAATCGTGCAAGTCTATTGAGATTTGCCGTGGGCGCGCAGTAGCCTGTCGAGTACGCTGTCCTCTGTCCCTTTCCGACCTGCCCCTCGGCGATGGCCGCGTTTGCTCCACAGATTCCACGGAGGGAGCCGCGATGAAATCCGTTCCCCTGAACCGCTATCTGTTCTTCCTCGCTCTGGTCGTCGGCGGGTGCCTTCTGGATCTGGGAACGAAAGCCTGGATCTTCCACCGTCTGGGCTTCCCGGCCGACAAATGGTGGCTCTGGGAAGGCGTGTTCGCGTTCGAAACCAGCCTCAACGAAGGAGCACTCTTCGGCATCGGGCAGGGCCGGGTCGCCCTCTTCTCCGTCATGTCCGTACTGGCTGCCGTTGCCATCTGCGTCTGGCTGTTTGTCGCCGGGGCTGCCCGCCAGTGGCTGGTGACCGCCGCCAGTGGCCTGATCACGGCAGGCATTCTCGGCAACCTCTATGACCGGTTGGGTCTGCCCGGCCTGCGGTGGCCCGATGCCGCCCCACCCCTCCACGAAGCGGGTGACCCGGTATTTGCCGTCCGCGACTGGATCTTGGTGATGATCGGCTCCTGGCCCTGGCCCAACTTCAACCTCGCCGACAGTATGCTCGTCACCGGAGCGGGGCTGATCATCATCCACGTGATCTGGTTTGACCAGCGGCCGGCAAAACTGGCCGATTCCGCGGATCTTCCCGGCAAAAACTGAACAGAGAAGCACCGCCGGGCCGGAGTTTCGCTCTTCCTTCTTGGCTGGCGCCTGCGCGTCCCTGCGGCGGGAGCCAACCGCCCTGGATTTTCTTGACATTCCCGGCTGCCATGGTATACTGAGCCCCGTCCAAGGGGGGCAATCCATGAAAGTCTCACGTACCGTATCGTACGCGTTGCAGGCAACGCTGCAATTGGCCGAGGCGGGATCCGATCACCCGGTACCGTGCAGCAAGCTGGCCTCCGAGGGGAAGATGCCGGAGAGATTTCTCCTCCAGATTCTGAGAAATCTCGTGGCACACGGAGTCCTGGAGTCCACGCGCGGCGTCGACGGCGGATACGCGCTGCGTCAGTCTCCGCTGGAAATCTCCCTCCTCGACATCATCGAGGCCGTGGATGGCCCCATGGTGTCGTCGCTCCCGGTGGCCGAAGGCCTCCACGAAGAGTGCCGGCAGAAGCTGGAGGAGTTGCTCGGCCAGGTCAACGACGATGCCCGTACGCGACTGGCTTCCGTTCGCCTTTCCGACCTGACGTGCGGCGAGCGGGCCGCCGCGGTAAGCGCCGTCGGCAACTCGGCCAGTCCCTAGTGCTTTGTCTCAGCTGAAAATTGGGGTCGACGCCATTCATCCCAAAAACATAGAGCTGCGACAGAGCACTAGTTCTCGAGGCTCTCGTGCCCGTGGAGTGCCCGGAGGGCCCTGGCGAAGTCGGTGGTATCGCATTCCACCAGGCCGTCGCGAAGGATCAGGGTTCGCTTCGCGTGGCGCCCCACATCCTGCTCATGAGTGACAAGCACTACGGTAATCCCTCTGACTTCGTTGAGATTGCATAGAAGTTGCATCACTTCGTTGCTCGTACGTGTGTCGAGATTGCCCGTCGGCTCATCGGCCATCAGAATGGCCGGTTCATTCACCAGCGCCCGGGCAATGGCTACCCGCTGCTGCTGCCCACCGGAGAGCTGGCCCGGATGATGGTCTAGCCGATCGCCCAGCCCGACCAACTCCAGCAGATCCTTGGCTCGCCGCCGCCGTTCGCGGTGCGAAATCTGGCGCGAGTAAAGCAGCGGCAGCTCCACATTCTCCAGCGCACTGGTTCGGGCCAGGAGGTTGAAGTTCTGGAAGACGAACCCGATCTTGCGATTGCGGAGATCGGCCCGGCCGTTGGCCGTCATTTGCGTCACGTCCTTGCCGTCCAGCGAGTAGGTGCCGTAGGAGGGGCGGTCGAGGCACCCGAGCGTGTTCATGAGCGTCGACTTGCCTGAACCGGAGGGGCCCATGACGGCGACAAACTCCCCGTGCTCGATATCCAGCGACACGCCGCGCAGCGCAGCCACCTCCGTCTGGTCAAGCCGGTAGGTCTTGCGTACGTCTCTCAGTTCGATCAGCGACATCGTTCCGTTCACGCACCATCAGTCCTTCTTGACATAACACAAGGGCATCGCCGCCTGCCCTGAGCCCTTCCCGTAACCCGCAAATGCCGTCCACCGCACGGGATAGCTGGGGCCGCAATGGCATCGGCGGCTCACGAATATCCCACTCGCCTCGAGCCGCTGTCACCCCCGCCACGGTTCTCCGTGTGCGGGTGGGCGAAACGAGGAAAAGCCTGCCTTCCAGGAAAACCTTGCCGCCAGGGCAAACTGCCGCTCGTTTAGCTCTCGCGACGACCGCCTACGCCTCAGAATGGCAGAATGTGGGCGAAAATGCAACGCGCGCGTTTGCTTTCCGCCAATCGGGCCGCATGATTTCGTGGCAGTCGCCCCGATTTTCGGCCGACGCTGCGTCCTGCCCGATCGCACCGAGTGCTCACATCGAATCCCTTCCACGACAACAGGGAACGATCTATGCAAATCACCCCCATTCTGACTCTCGCCGCTGCCCTCCTCATGGCCGGCGATCCCCCGCCGGCGGACTCGCCGCCGGAACAGACCAAAGTGAACCTGTATGCCGCCGGGCCCTGTGCCGCCCCGGGCTACGGCACCCAGCCCCTCGAGCCGGGGTGTTGCCAGTGCCAGCCAAACTGCTGCGACGACGTCTGGGCCGGCTATTGCGAGAAGAAACGCCAGGGACTGGCACTCCCCAGCCTCCGGCCCGCATGTCGCCCCTGCGTTCCCATGTCGACGGCAATCTGCCGACAGTGCCGCGAGCCGGACTGCGAGCCGGTCGCCACAGCCGAGACCGAACTGCGAGTCATCGCGCCACCGGCCATCGACCCCCAACCGACCCCCGCCCCCCAACTCGAGGTTGCCCCGCTACCCGCTCCGGCCCCCAAGCCCGAAGCGGCACCGGAGCCCCCCTTGCCGCTTCCCCCAGCGCCTGAACCCGGGAGTAAGACCACCGAGTCGAGTAGCCCTTCCGACACCACCAGCATCCCCTTCCCGATGTTCAACCCGGCCGCCTGGAAGATCGGCGGGCTGGCGAGATGATCCTCCGCCGTAGCTCGGACCGGAAAGCCGGAGAATCTGACGCATCAGTTTCAGTTCGCCGCCGCTGCTGGCCGATACTGATTCTACAGGCTTGGCCTGCCGGGAGGGCGGGACATGAAGGTCCCGTTTCAGGATAAAAGATCATGGGGACGACGACGGATCGTCGACCCGTGGTCTTTTGTTTTGCGCTCCCACCAATCCGGCGGCTACCGGCAGAGCGAGATCGTTCGCTTTCGCCCCTCTTCGTTCATCTGCACCTTGCCCTCCCTGGCCAGCCATCCCACTCCCTGCATCACGGTGTCGCGGGGCTCGCCCACCTTCTTGACCAGTTGCGACAGGCTCGCCGGACCTTCGCTATCCAGGAAACGCCAGATTGCGCCGGCGGTTTCCCCAATGCGTTCCGCAAACGTAATGGGCGCGTCACTCTCTGCCATCAAATTTCCTCCTGACGTTCTTCTGCGCCGTTCAACGTGAGGGGCTGCGTACTGCATTTCTTCCCCAGCCTCTGAACCCGAGGCGGGTACGACGGTAAAGTGTAGCACACAGGCAAGACAAGCAAGAGGACGGCCATTCGAGGGATCCAAAACGTCCCTGGAGCCGCTCTTGCAGCCTGGCGTGATTCCAACAGCAGCGCGGGATGCGCCGGCGTGTTTCGCTGGGCTCCGAACCGCCCAATCCCTGCGAAGCTCTCACAGTACCCCCGTCTTCAGAGGGGATACAGCCTGTGACTGGAGTGAGCCCCCATCGGACACACGTGTCGCTGCAAGAGGCTGCAGGAGAATAAAGAAATGCGGTCGCGTCCAGGTGGGCGCGACCGCATTTGGAGGAGGGTACGAATTGTCGTTCGTGCGAAGAACCGGCTCGGCCCGGCGTTCGGGGAATCGCTCAAAATGGCGATCGGTGCCTAAGGTTCGCAGCCAGTCAGGTCCACAAAGTCCAGAGGTCCAGAGAGGTGAGGCAGCCGGACCATCATTCCACCAGTCGAAGATCTTGTCCGGCTGCTTTGCGGTCACCGTCCAAGTAGCGGCCCCGGGTGCGGGAACCCGGAAGGCCCGCTGGGTCACTTGGGTTGAACGGCACCTTACTCCTTTCGCAACTGGCGTGCCACTCGCCACAACAATCCGAGACAACTCCGCAACCCATTCCTTCGCAAGGGTTTACAGGTATGAGCCGTACCTTGCCTCGTTGAAGGAACTTCCTTCAAACCGGCCGCTCCCTTTGTAGATATTACACGGCAAGCACCAGCCATCTCAGTCAAGGCTGCGGAAGAAGCTCTGGCTGATCGCCTCGAACACCTGCTCGATTTGCCGAAGCTCCCGGTCCTCCGCCTGGTAGAACAGAACATAGGTGGCCGCAGGCGTACGGAAGCTGCGCACGAAGGCGGAGTTGGTCAGATCCAGATAGTAGAAGGCCAGATCGAACCCATGGACCTTGTGGCCCGACACCAATTGGTAGGTAGACTCGTGCTCCAGGCCGCTGTATTCCGCTCGCATCGCCCCGACGGCCGCCTCGGCCAGGCGCTGGGGCTCAGCCGACGCCGGATGTACGCTCACCGACCAGAAGGCGCCCCCGGGACTGTACACGGTCGCCGACTCGGTATCCCCCTCCCCCGCCTGCTCGTCGAGGGTCCAGTTGTCGGGATACAGAAAAGTGATCCCGTACTTGGAGAAAATCTGCGGCATTCGACCAATGTCCTGGTTGTTTCGTGTATCCCCTCCTTCATCCTATCAGACCGACCGAGATGCGGAAATCGGTGCCGCCTCGCTGACCGAACGTTCTGGCGGAATTACGAATTCCATCTCGTCGGGCTGACCACTACCGGCCGAGCCGCAATCGCAACTCTGCATGCACGGCCGATCGGTAAGACACCGACTCCGCAGTAGCGTGCTCGTGCACATGAACCTCGAGCAAGGTATCCTGTTCGAAGCCACCAGGACAGCTCTCCGGTCAATCGGCATCGAGCTGATACAGCAACAGAGCGATGCCAACCTTCTCGCCCGTCCCAAGTGTACTTTTGCCGTCCAGGCAGGGTATCATGGTCGTCGCACCGGATACCTCGCCTGCAGCGCCGCAGAAACCACATTTGGCCCCCACCACGGAGTTCCTTCCTGATGTCGCGACACACACCGATTCTGATACTGCTCGTCCTCCTCGCCGCGGCCGCCCACGGAGCGCAGGAGTACCGCAACCCTGTGATCGACGAGAACCTCGCCGATCCGGCCGTAATCCTCCACGAGGGAACCTACTACCTCTACGCCACGGGTGCCGTCGACGGTGATCGAGGCTACCGGGTTTACACATCGCGGGACCTGATCCGCTGGGAGAAGGGTCCCGTGGTCTTCCGTCCCGACCAACCCCACGTCTGGGCACCCGACGTTTGGCGACACCCGGAGTCGGGCCGTTTCTATCTCTACTACACAGCCCGTCAGACAGTCGGCGTGGCCGAAGCTGGAGGCCCGATGGGACCGTTCACAATCCGCCACAAGCTGTTCGACAGTTCGATCGACGCCCATCTGTTCCGCGACGACGACGGAACCCTCTACCTTTTCTACGTCCAGCTACCCGGTTTCCACATTATGGTTCAGCCCATGGCCAGTCCCACCGAGCCCAAAGGAGAACCCACGGAAGCCCTCCATCCCAAGTCGGAGTGGGAAACGCGTAACGGACATGTCACCGAAGGCCCGTGGATGATCAAACACGCCGGCCGTTACTACCTCCTCTACAGCGGCTCCGGGGCCGATACGCCCGACTACGCCGTCGGTTATGCCACAGCCACCAGCCCCACTGGCCCTTTCACCAGGGCGGAGCACAATCCGATCCTGGAGCGAGGCGAGGGGCTTTTTGGCCCAGGCCACGGCTGCGCCATACGTGACGCGGGGGGCCAGTGGTGGTTCGTCTACCACCAGAAGCGAACCGACCGCCGCGAGTGGGACCGTTTCATCTGCGTCGACCGTCTCCAGTTCGACCAGCAAGGCCGACTCGATGGGCAGGCCACTCGTGGCACTCCGCAGCTCGCTCCGGCAGCTCCGTGACCGCTCCATCAAGTCCAGCAACGTGATGCCTCGGGCCCGATCGAATGGCAACGCCCCCTCGCCGTCATCGCCAGCCGCATTTTCCCGCCCATCTGGTCTTCGGTCCGCAACGCATAGTCCTGCGCCAGGCAGGCGGTTCTATTTGCCCTGCCATCCTTTTCTGGACCCGTAAGGGCAAATCCGACAGAGATCCCGCGAAGACCACACCCCTCCAGAGAGTGTGATTTGTCAGGTTGTCGGAGTGGTTGCCACGTGGCAGTACACCCTTTGCCGAGAGTAGAATACTCCCATCGACCGAGCGTGCGTCGGCACTCAATCCATCCGCGCCGACGCATCTTTGGTGGAGTACATGCTTCGGCTGAATGCAGACAACCTGGTGGGAGAAACGATCCATGGGAATTCGGTTCGCGTCATTACTGCGGCTCCTGGCGTTGGCCGTTGTTCTGGGTGCCGTGGAGCCGGCCTTGGCCGCCGACGATTCGGAGCAGAAACCCGCCGCATCGAAACTCGATGGGCTTCTCGGCTTGATCGGTGCCGTCAACGGACTCCAAATTCCAGACTTATCCGGCCTGATTCAGCCGGAGAAGATGGGAATGCTCACGGACAACACGTCAATCGCCCGCGACAACCAGGCTCACGTGCTTTCCGACAACCAGACGGAGACTTCGTTGTTGTCGGGTAACCGGCCAAAACTGCTGTCGGGTATCCGGCTTTTTTCGGGAATCACAATCAACGTGCACATTTCCATTCACGAGGATGCCTCGCCGCCAAAGGCAAAGAAGACTGACTCGCGCCGCGACGGAAAGAAGGCGAAGAGCCGCAAGACCGGACGGAAGACGAACAAGGTGTCGGTGGATGCAGAATAGCGACTGAGGAAACAGTCCCAAACCGGAGGACACACAAATGACCAGGCATCGGTTCGCAATAGCCCTGGCAATGCTCCTGCAAGTCTCCGCGGCCGTCGCGGCCAATGGGCCCCCGCCGATCGAAAAGGTCGAGATCGGGCCCAACCGCGAGTTGCGGGTCAACGGCCAGCCCGTGCTGCCCATCATGGCCTGGCTCCTCGACGCCAGTAAGTTCCCGGTCGTGAAGGAGTGCGGCATGAACACCGTGGCTGGCTACTGGCCCGGTTCGAGCGGCACCAAGAATGCGGCCGAGTTTCTGAAACTGGTCGACCAGGCGGGCCTCTACGGCGTGATGCCTTTCGACGAGCAACTCAAGGGACAGCCCAATCTGCTGGGATATATTCACGACGACGAACCCGATCTGCCGCACCAGACGAGCGATGCCGAGATCATTCCGGCCAAATCGCTCAAGATCAATTCGAGTACTCCCCTTTGGAGGCTGGTCGACGGCGTGACTCATAGCTGGTCCGTTCTCGACCCGCTCGAAGGGGCATCGGTGACCATTCGGCCCAAACAGCCGGTGACGGTCCAGAAGCTGGCCGTCTGGGTCACCGTCTCCTCGGGACTGGCGGTGGCCAGGGAAGTCTCGTTTTCCAGCGGAGGGAAGGAAATCCTGCGCGCGTCCTTGGAGGCGAAAAAGGGTCGGCAGGAATTCCCTCTCGATACGCCCCTCACCTTGAGCGACCTCACGCTCACGGTCCACTCGATTCACCCGGGCGAGAACCAGTGGGGCTCCATCAGCGAGATCGAGGGCTTCAACGCAGCCGGAGAGAACGTGTTCCTTGCGCCGCCTCGCCACGAACCCCGAACCCAGCCGGCAGCGACCCTCGAACGGTACCGGTCGACGAAGGCGAGTGACGCGTCTCGCCCCGTCTTTCTGACCGTCACCGGTCATTTCCACCCGGAAATCGCCAAATGGACCGACTCTCAGCGAAACGAACTCTACCCCCAGTACATCCAGGCCTCCGACGTCGTCGGCTACGACATCTATCCGATCTACGGCTGGAACAAACCCGAGTGGATCTACCTCGTCCACGACGCCACGAAGCTGCTCACTTCCATGGCGGGTAACCGGCCGGTCTACGCATGGATCGAAACGAGCAGAGGAAGCCAGTGGACAGGCGCCCTGGAGCAGCAGAAGGAAGTCAAGCCCGAACACATCCGCGCGGAGGCCTGGATGGCGATCTGCGGCGGGGCAACGTCTATTGGGTATTTCACGCACGTCTGGAAGCCAAGTTACGACCAGTTCGGTGTGCCCGAAGAGAACCGCAAAGCCCTCCGCCAGATCAACGACCAGATCACCCGCCTGGCACCAGCCATCCTTGCCGATCCGGCCAAACCATCTGTCTCGATCCGTGCCGCAGACGGCACGAAGCTGGCCGTCCTCGCCAAGGAGCATGCTGGCGATCTCTGGCTGTTCGCCGTCAACTACGACGAGCGGTTCCGACGGGCAGACGCTGTCCTTTCCATCGAAGGACTGAAGCTCGGCCGCGCAATCACCGTGGTCGACGAGAACCGCACGATCCAGGCCGACGCAGGCTCGTTTGCCGACCCGTTCGAGCCTCTGGCGGTACACATTTACCGGGTGGGGGTGCAGTGACCAGGAAAGTCCTTCCTGGCCATTCTTCGACATTGGGCAATCTGTCCCAGCACTGCGAACCGGCTCCCTCCGCCGCCGGAAAGCAGCCCACACGTTGATGGCGTTGGAGTCGCCTCCACGTGCACTCAGCCGTTGCGCCTCAGCCAGCATCACAGCCTTCCGCCAAACGGCTCCGGATTCCAGTTCGGCCCAACCGGTCAATCGGCGGCCAAGTGCTGTCAGGAGGCTCGAGACTGGCTCCCGGGTGTTGTCACCTGCCAGACCAAGACGGGAACCGAGCCCCAGAGCGCCGATCTGCTGCCCCTCGACGAATCCCGCCGCCTGATCACCCACAGAACCCAGGAGTCGCTTGCCCGTCGAAAGGAGATCCGGCGCCATTCATCCCAAAGACGAAGCTGTGACAGAGCAAGACATGCTCGTCCCTCAGATCGCCACCCGCCACCGCCGGTTGAAGAGGGCGATCATGGAGCTGATCATCGTGAAGTCGGCCACGAGGTAGGAGATCAGGAACAGGAAGGCCGTCAGGTCCGACCATCCGGTCCCCACGTGCTGCGCATCGGGGACACTCGCCAGGGGCAGGCTGAACGTGGCGGCGAAGGGACTCACAAAAAGCAACTCGCGAAGGGCCTTCGTCAGTTCATGGGTGGGGTAGAAGAGATCGGCAAACGCCTTCACCGCAATCGGGACGGCAAACAGTACGATCACGACCGTGTAGGCGGCCATCAGACTCACCGACGTGCGGCGGCACAGCAGTGAACAGAACATCCCCAGCGTCGTCGTCGTCAGGCAGGTCAGGAAGATGATCACCAGGTACAGCAGCATCGTGATCGTGTCGCCCCAGAACGTCCATGGCGGCAGCAACCAGGCCAGCAGCAACGGCCACACAAGAAAACTCGTCAGGACCACCGAGATCCGCAGGCTCGAATAGACCTTGCCCGCCAGAATCTGCCACGGCGAGAGCGTGGTTGTCAGCAGGATCTCCAGCGTCTGCCGCTCCCGCTCGTTGGTGATGCTCCCGGCAGAAAAGACTGGGCCGACCAGCATGTTGAACAGCAGCACGTAGCTGGTGTAGAACGGCGCCAACGACGGTTTGATGTACAGGCATACGGCCATCACGAACAGGGCCAGCAGCATACTGAGCTGGATCACCAGCCGCAGCATCAGGGTCCCGTGTCCGAACAGCTCGCTCCGCATCTCCTTGTCGTAGATCGGGTTGACTGTGTCCGACATGAAGTCGTTCCGCTTCGGGGGAGCGAAGAGGTTGTCGGGGAACTGATCGCTGCGGATCACCATCCCGATCGCCTCCCGCTGTTCCTCGTCCAGGTCCACCACTTCTTGGGCCTCGGCGCCGACGTCGGGAGGGTGCATCAACCGGCGGCTGACCATGGTCATCAGCATCGCGCACACCGCGACGCAGCCGGCCGGCACGAATCCCGCCAGCACGGTCAGGCGGAAGGCGGCAAACTCCTGGGAGATGTCGTAGAACAGGATGCCGGCCAGAGCCAGCGGAAGAATCACCAGGTACGAGACGAGTTGGGCCGCCACCGTACGCGGAAAGTAGCTGCTGGCCGCCACGCTGATCATGCCGAAGGTGATCACCGAGGCCGCCATGGCCACGTAGGTCCCCAGCACCTCCGAATAGTGAACGCCCCCCAGGGGCAGGCAGAGCATCACGATCGGCAGCGAGCAGAAGACCAGCACCGCCAGGTGAGCCATCGCCGCAAACAGCTTGCCCGTCACGATCGCCGCTGGCCGCATGGGACTGGCCAGCAGCATCTCGTAGGTCTTCCGCTCCTTCTCCCCCGTGATCGTCCCGGCAGCGAAACTCGGCGTCATCAACGACAGCAGCACGTACTGCCCCAGGAAGAACATGTTGATCAGCCGCGTAGCCTCCTCGGGGGTCTCCGTCAGGTTGAGCCGGTCCGCCTGGGGCCATGCGGCGTACACAACCAGGCCAAGCAGCGCCACGTAGGCAAACAGCAGCACAAACGCGCGGAGCATCCGCAGGTTCACGAGCAGTTCGCGCTGGAGCACCGGGTTGTCGAGCAGGAGCATGGCAATGAGATCTGAGTTGTGAGCGATGAACTACGTGCGGTGAGTCGCGATCAGTCCGGCGGCCGCGGGCCTCGCCCCGCGCCCCTCTTCCATCATTCCGCCCCAGCCGTCAGGCCACCGCGCCCTTGGTCACAAGCATGAACACGTCTTCGAGCGTCGGTTCCTTGTCGGCAAAGGAATACATCCGCACCCCTTCGGCAACCAACCGCTGCATGAGTGCGGCGATCTGGTCGTCGTCGGCCTCCAGTTCGGCCGTTACCTTGCTGTTCTCCACCTGGACCTCGCGGGTCTCGGCAAGGCTGCGAATGATCGAGACCCCCACTTCCTGTTTGTCGAGGAACTTGATCACGATCGTGCGGTTGCCACGGATCCGGCGATAGACCTCGTCGATCGGGCCGTGCATCAAGAGCCGTCCCCGTTCGATGATCCCGATCGACGTGCAGCAGTCGGCCAGCTCTGTGAGGATATGGCTGGAAATCAGGATCGTCTTCCCCATGCGGCGGAGTTCCTTGAGCAGGGCCTTCACTTCAACGCGGGCTCGCGGGTCCAGGCCGCTGGCCGGTTCGTCGAGAATCAGTACCGGTGGATCGTGAACCAGCGTCTTGGCCAGGCACAGCCGCTGCTTCATGCCTCGGGAAAGACTGTTGACAAACGCATTCCGCTTCCCCGTCAGATCGAGCAGTTCCAGCACGTCGCCGATCACCTGTTTCCGGGCCGACCGCGGAATCTGGTAAGCCACGGCGAAGAAATCCAGGAATTCCCAGACCTTCATGCCGTCGTAGACGCCAAAACTGTCGGGCATGTAGCCAATGCTGCGGCGTACGTCCAGCGGTTGCCGATTGACGCTGAAGCCATTGACGATGCCCTCGCCGCTGGTGGCCTTCAACAGCGTGGCCAGGAAACGGATCGACGTGCTCTTGCCTGCGCCGTTGGGACCGATGAAACCGAACATCTCGCCCGGCTCGATCTTCAGATTGAGGTGATCGACTGCAACCAGTTCGCCGTAGCGTTTCGTAAAATCGATGAGTTCGATCATAAGGGAGTCTTCGGGAATCGTGGGCCGCCGGGACGTCTCATGCCGCGCCGCCGGCAGGTCGATCTGGTTTGCGGGGCCGGGCCCGCGTCACGAAACCGGCTGATCAGGATCCTCTGCCGGAGTCTTCTGCTCGCCTTTGCCATCGGCCGATTCGGGGGCCTCGTTCGGGGCCCCACCCTCGCGGTACACCCGCTTCGGCTTCGTGAAGTCGTAGACGGAATTCTTGTCGGGTGTGGGAGCGTCGCCGAAACCGAACTGGAGATTCGCCACAACCAGCGCCAATCGCCGTTTCTGGGGCGCCGCCGGCCGGACCTTCATCCCTGGCAGGGGCTCGTCGGTCCAGGCAATCAATCGCGTGTCTCCCGGCTGCATCTGGCTGGTTTCTTCCGCCAATTGGAGGAGGGGGTACAGGGTAAGAGCGCCGGTCGTCGCACCGCGTGCCGTTTCGGGCACACGGTCCCGCTGGTCGGGCCACAGACCGCCGGTCTTGTTCTCTTCGGGCGCAGGTTCCCACCGGCCGGCCACATCGGCGCTCTGTTCCGGATCGATGGTTCCCAGCCAGGCGGTCACAAGCCGCCCTTCCTCGTTCCTGCGCACGACTCCCACGTCGCGAAGCGGATAGCTCGTTCGATTGATGAGGCGGTGCTGACCCGGGCTGGGCTCGATCCACTGAATTTTTCCCCCCAGATCGAGCATCTGTTCGCAGTGGGTCATCTGGGCCGAGCTGGATCGCACCCGCAGATCTTCCAGGTGCACCACCGAGCCGTATTCGTATCGGACCCGCTGGGGGCTTTCGCCAAGCTTCAAGCCGTTGTTCGCAGGATTGCCGGTCGAAGGAAACGGCAGGATCTGTGCCCCCGGGTCGTCGAACTCGAAGTCGTACCCCGTTCCGAGTGAGGTGTAGAAGGCCGAGTACCGCGTCAGGTGGCCGCGAGGGTAATTTCCATGGATCTCTACGACAGCCACTTCGTTCTCTGAGCGGACGAAACCGATGTCGAGCTGGGCTTGGCGGATCACCACGATCGCGCACACCACCGCGATCACCGGCGCCGCCACCCAGGCCCATTCCACCCGCCCGAGCATCCGGAACACGAGCCAATTGAGCGGCACGAGAAACACCAGGTAGCCGGCCACAATCCAGACCACGAAGCCTCGATCCGGCACTTCGATTCCCGCCGCGTCCGTCAGTGCCGTCCGCGCACCGTCCGCCACGGCATTGAAGTCGTTCCAGGCGGCGTAGTTCATGACCGGCACCTTCAACTCCCCCTCGCTGCCTCCGACCGGATTGTAGGAGATGGTCGGCGAGCCGATCGCGGACGGATCCTCGCCCCCCTCGGTACCCTCCCTCGTCTCGGTGGGGCGGCGGCCCGTATCCCGCGAGAAGTACCGCAACTGTGTCAGCCACTCCGTGTTGTACTTGAACGCTCCTCCGGCGCGATCCGCCCACGCAACGGTGTAGTCGGCCAGTTCGGTTTCCGGCAGTCTGCCCTCACGAAGGCTCCCGAAACGCCGCGCCGGGCGCCGCATCAGGCAGCCGTTGAAGAAGCCGTTCCATCCCGTCCAGCCGATGATCTCCACACCGCTGAGCCTGAAGGCGGAAACCAGCACGCGGCCGCGCCCGATCCGGCGTTCCACCACCAGCCCGCCCGTTGTGGGCACGTAGCGAGCCCCCTCGTGCTTCTTGAGCTTCACCCCCGACCATGTGGAGACAGGTCCCAGGGGCTGGGAGGGCAACCCCCGGATCGGCAGGTTCCAGTGACGGTTGATCTCCTCGAAATCGCTCCCTGCAAGCTGGCGAGTTCCCTCGCTCGTGGCCGGCAGATACTCGCCGAGGAAACTGTTGCCAAGCGTTTCCAGGGTCTCCGGCCCGCTGATGATGAGCTGCCCACCCCAGTGGATCCAGTCCAGCAGGGCAATCCGCTGTTCGATGCTCAGTCCCTCCGGGTCGGCATCGTCCCAGAGCACGTAGGCCGTGCTCGTCCAGAACAGCGAGTGAGCCGGCAGCGGCGTTCGCTGCCCCGGCGACATCAGCGACAGCCGGTAGTGCTCGCAGTTCGGGTTGGCAACCGCTTCCAGATCCCTGAGATACATGTACGACTCGGGATAGCGTGCCAGCACCAGAAAGTGAAACTGCTGGTAACGCATCCGGCTGACCAGCGGGGAGAGAGAGTAGTAGCCGCCCGAACGCCGACGCGCGTCCAGCGTCGCCGACAAGGGCACGGCCCGGTTCTCCGGCAGATAGGAGATCGCTTCAAACGTCTTGGCCTGCCCTTTCGGCAGGGCCACCGGCCTCTGCGTACTCATGGAGAACGGCATGCCCGGAAGAGGCGTCTTCTCACCCGCGGCCAGTTCGAGATTGCCCACGATGTCGAAGTTGTTGGCAACGGCAGAGAACGTCAGCGGCGTCCAGTGGCCCGGCTTGACGGAACAGGCCGATTGAGGCTTCTCTCCCAGCTTGGGAAAACCACCCATCGGCCCATGCGGCAGCGAGGCATAGCGCAGCTCCCGCAAAGGTCTCTTCTTCTCCTGCTCCTGCAGGCGTCGGGCCTTTTCGAGACGGTCCTTCTCCAGTTCCTCGGCTGTCTGCGGACCTCGAGTGCTGCTCCGGCAACTGCACCCCTTGCAGCCCGGAACGCACACCACAGCCGCCAGAATCAAGAACAGCAGCTTCTTGTGCAGCCTCGAACCCTTCCTGACTACTCGTTGCATCGGCCAATACCCCGCAGG
>CAZLWV010000026.1:15437-22138 GCA_964563135.1 uncultured Planctomycetaceae bacterium | reverse complement strand
ACCGCCTCAAGTCCAATCGCCCCGCTTCCCAGCAATCTCTCTCTTCTTTCGCCCCACGGCAATCTTTCACTGCTGCCATCGAGTGTAGGCGGAAACGGCTCGCCGGGAAAGGGTTTGGCTCGAATCTCCGCCACGTCCCGCCCTGTCCCTCTTTCAGGCGATCGTCGCCTTGTCGATACAACACGTCTCCAGACGTTGCCTGTCGGGCACCACGCCAATCCCCGCGTCCGTCCACAATCGGGCCGACAGAGGACCGCCTTCGCCCGGCCGGACGAGGGAGGGTGCCTCGGCCAGCTCAAACTCGAACCAGTCGGCCGCGTCAAACCAGTCCGCTGGATAGGTGCAGTTCTCTTTGCCGGCCAGTGCCAGGGCATGCCGCACGCCAATGGCCGTCTGAAGAGGGGATCCCACGCGGCACGGCGTGCAGTTGGTGTGGCAAGCGTCGTGGATGGCCACCGCCGGAGTCAGTCCCCCGACTCGGCCAATCCCCAGGTTGATGAACTTGCAGCTCTTCAAATCCAGGGCCATTTCCACGTGGTCCGTGGAGACGATGGACTCCTCCAGACAGATCGGGGTCCGTAGGGCTTCCTGGATCATGGCGTGGCCCACCAGATCGGCCGGCTGGAGCGGCTGTTCGACCATGGCCAGCATGAAATCGTCCAGGCGGCAGAGCATTTCCATGTTGCTCAACGTCATGGCCCCCTCAATGTCGACGTGCAGCGTTTCGGTACCGAATTCCTGTCGCACGACGTTGATCATGTTGATGTCCCAGCCCGGGCGCATCTTCAGCTCCATCCGCGCAAATCCGGCGTCCCGGGCCGCCCGCATCTTGTCGAGCAGCTCCTCGATCGTTTCCATCCGGTCGAAAGACACACCCAGTTCCACCATCTCTCGCTTCGCGCGAAGCAGTTCCGGGAGCGGCTTGCCCTCCAACCGAGCCTTCAGGTCCCACCAGGCCGTATCGAGAGCCGCCTTGGCATACTGGTTCTCGGCAAACGGGGCCAACCGCTCGGCCAGCGAGTTGCCGTCGCTGATCGACCGGCCCGCAAGGGCCGGCGCAAGCCAGTCACGAAGCACGGCAAACGAGCCTCGTGCCCATTGGCCGGCAAAGGGCGCGGTCCCCGGCGAGGCCTCGCCCCAGCCGGACACGTCGCCGCTCCACATCCGCACCAGCACGGTCTCCAGATGGGGGATTCTCCCGAAGTTCGTCTCTTGAGGCCGTTTCAGCGGCAGGCTTGCCAGGTAGATTTCGATGCCGTCGATCTTCATGTGCTGTTCTTCTGTTGTTCGGCCAGTTCGATGGCCTTGAGCAGGCCGCGGGCCTTGTTGAGGGTCTCGTTCCATTCGCTGGTCGGCACGCTGTCGGCCACGATACCGGCCCCGGCCTGCACGTAGGCCTTGTTTCCTTGAACCACGATCGTCCGAAGGGCAATGCACGTATCCATGTTGCCGTTGAAGTCGATATAGCCAACCGCCCCGGCATAGGGGCCCCGGCGATGGGGCTCCATCTCGTCGATGATCTCCATCGCCCGCACCTTCGGAGCTCCCGAGACCGTGCCCGCGGGCAGACACGACTGCAGGGCGTCAAAGGCCGTTCTGCCCGGCTTCAGGTGCCCAGTCACGTTCGACGTAATGTGCATCACGTGGCTGTAACGTTCGATCGTCATCACGTCCGTGAGATGGACCGTCCGGTACTCCGAAACACGGCCCACGTCGTTCCGCCCCAGGTCGACCAGCATCACATGCTCCGCCAGCTCCTTGGGATCGGCCAGTAGCTCCTCGCCCAGCCAGCGGTCTTCCTCCTCCGACTTGCCGCGAGGGCGGGTGCCGGCCAGCGGACGCGTCGTCACCTCCCCGTTCACCACGCGGACCATGATCTCCGGCGAGCTCCCCACGAGCGTGACGCTCGGCATCCGCACGTAGAACATGAACGGGCTCGGATTCACCACCCGCAGCGTGCGGTAGATCAGGAATGGATGGGCCTGGATCGGTACCTCCAGCCGTTGGCTGAAGACCACCTGGAAAATATCCCCTGCCTTGATGTACTCCACGCATCTCTTCACCGCCGCCTCGAACTTCTCCTGGGTGAAGTTCGACCGGTAGGCCAGTCGGACCTCGCCGCTGGTGTCGATATCGACCGGCTTGAGTTCCCCCGTCCGGGAGCCGAGCCGCTCGACGATCTCGTTCACCCGCCGGCAGGCCTCGTCGTAAGCTCGCCGCCGATCGCCGCCAGCCCGGTCCAACCGCGCCATGGCTACGACGACGATCGTCTTGGTGACATTGTCGAACACCACCATCTGGTCGTAGAACGCAAACGCCAGATCCGGTACCTGGCGGTCGTCGGGAGGAGCATTCGGGAGATTCTCCACGTACCGCACGATGTCATACCCCGCGTAGCCTACCGCCCCGCTGCAGAACGGCGGCAGCTCGGGGAGCGTGGCCGCCCGGACCGACTCGATCCGCTGCCGCAGTTCCACGAGCGGATCCTCGGCCACGATCTGCCGCGTTTCCAGGATCAGCTCGCCCGAAGCCGAGACACCCGTATGCGAGCTGATCGTCACGCGGTTGCCGTAGGCTTCGATCTCCAGGAACGGGTGCGTCGCCAGAAAGCTGTATCTCCCTACCTTCTCCCCCCCCACAACACTCTCGGCCAGACACGAACAGCGACCGGCGTCGAGCTTGTGAAAGGCCGAAACCGGGGTCAAGGAGTCGCTCACCAGTCGACGGTAGACGGGCACCAGGTCGACACCCTCGCCCGCCAGTTCGCAGAACCTTTCGAATTCGGGAAAGTGCTTCAACACGGGGATATCCATTTTCAGTTGGTTTCGCTTCCGGAGCCGATCCCAAACCTCCTTGCCTCTGCCAGCAATCTCCGCCCGCGGGACGCCTCCTTGCCGGTTTTGGGACAGGCCCTTAGCTTACCAGCGTCGCCCCCTCTCCACAAGAAACGTTACCCCCCCGACAGCCCCGGTCATCTTCTTCGGACAGGGCTCAACAACACCGGTAACCGAGGCCTCGGACACCCAGGAAAACGTGGGTGCCAAACCCCGCTCTTGCGACGTATCCCGTTGACTGCGTTCACCTTGACACACCAGGGGGTAGTGATAGAATCCTGGAGGCCATACGGTATGCTCCCTCACTTGGCTGAGGATGTCTGGCCCACGATTGCGGTGCGCCTCCAGGCCTGCCGCCCCTCTCCTTCTTACGGATTCCTCCCCATGAAGTGCCAGAAATGTGACAAGCCGGCGACGTGCCATATCACAGAACTGACCGACGGCTCCCCCCAGGAGCTGCATCTCTGCGAAGATCATGCACGTCAGTACTTGACGGCCGGCGCCGATGAGCCCATTGCCGGCAAAGGAATGGCCGCCGCCATGGCCCAACACATGGCACAGCAAATGGCCCAGCAGATGGCAGTGGGACAGACCGCAGAGGAACTCGAGAAGCTCGACCAGCAGGCCTGCCCCGTTTGCGGAATCACCTTCTACGAATTCCGCAGCCAGGGCCGCCTCGGCTGCCCCAACGACTACCTCTGCTTCCAGTCTCAACTGGAGCCTCTTATCCTCAATATCCATGGCGAGTCGCGGCACGAAGGGAAGTCTCCCAAGAGCACCCCCGGTACCAGCCACGAACGAACCCAACTCATCCGGCTGCGTCGAGAGATGAAAGAAGCCGTCGCCTGCGAAGACTACGAAAAGGCCTCCCAGCTTCGTGATCGGATCCGCACCATCGAAGGCGAGGAATCGAGACCTGATTAGTCGCTTTCCTTTCCTTCCTGCCGCCGCACTGCTATCTTCAAGTTTGTCTCCTATCCGCATCCGTTTCATAACCGATCCAAACCGACGGCTTCCACCGTCTGATTCCGGAACTCCAACGTGGAACTCGACGATCTGACTCATTACAGCGGGGAATGGCTCCGAGGGGTCGGCCCTCAGTCCGACATCGTCATCTCCAGCCGAATTCGTCTCGCGCGAAATCTGGCCGATTATCCCTTCATCAGCCGTGCGAGCAACCAGGATCGGATTCGCATCCAGGACGACCTGCAGGAGAGCGTCAAGGGACTTGCCCAGCATGACGAAGTCCTTTACGTCAACGTCGAGGAACTCGGCGGTGTTGACCGCCAGTTTCTTGTCGAACGCCAGTTGATCAGCCGGGAGCTGGCCGAAAGTCGCGGTGCGCGCTCCGTCACCATCGGGCACGATGAGAAATTCAGCCTGATGATCAACGAGGAAGACCACGTGCGGATCCAGGTCATGCAGAGCGGGCTGGATCTCGAAACCGCCTGGGAACGAATCGACCGTATCGACGACGAGATCGAGAAACACGTGACCTACGCTTTCGACGAGACCCTCGGCTACCTGACCGCCTGCCCGACCAACGTGGGCACGGGAATGCGGGTCAGCGTCATGCTCCACCTTCCCGCCCTGGTGATGACCCGCCAGATCGAAAAGGTCTTCCGCAGCCTCCACAAGATCAGCCTGGCCGTTCGCGGCCTCTACGGCGAAGGCTCCCAGGCCATGGGCGACTTCTACCAGATCAGCAACCAGATCACGCTCGGCCGGGCCGAGGAAGACATCATCAAACAGGTCGGCGATGTCGTGCCCGTGATCATCGAATACGAACGGCAGGCCCGCGACTACCTCATCCGCGAAAGCCAGGAGAACCTTCACGACCGCGTCGCCCGCGCCTACGGCATCCTGCGCAATGCCCAGACAATCAGCTCCGAAGAGACCATGCACCTGCTTTCCAGCGTCCGCATGGGAATCAACCTGGGCCTGATCGAGAACCTGAAGATCCCCGTCATCAACGAGCTGTTTATCCACACCCAACCCGCCCACCTCCAGAAGCTCAGCGGCGCGGAACTCGACACCACCGACCGCAACATCGAGCGTGCCCGTTATCTCCGTACCCACCTCGGCCCTCACGGCCCCGGGGAGTCGGAAAAGAACTAGCGGCAGCATGAACAGGACCACCGCCAGCCCACGCTTTCTGTCGCTGTCCGCCTGATCTGCGTGCTCGATGTCTTCCCTGAGGACTCGACCGCCGCCAGTCGATCCCCACGGCAGCAACTCGCACTGCGACGTCGGATCCGGTAGACTTGCGTCGTCACGATCCCGCTCTCCACAACCCAGGTGCCGCACCATGCCCCACCGCATCCTCGCTTCCGCCCTTCTCAGCCTCTTCCTCGCTCATCCCCTTTTCGCTCAGGCCCCGCCGGCTGCCGCCAAGGTGGCAATCGGCCCCTATGAGTACGAAGTCAAACCGGATCACGAAGGGTTCAAAATCTTCAATCCGCGCAAGGCCTATGCGCCCGGCCCCTTGCTTCTTCAGAAAGGCGACCGGCTGGCGATCTGCGGCGATTCGATTACCGAGCAGAAGATGTACTCGCGGATAATCGAGACCTACCTGACGGTTTGCGTACCCCAGCTCCAGGTCACAGTCCGGCAGTACGGCTGGAGCGGCGAAAAGACCGACGGCTTCCTCAACCGCATGGACCGGGATTGCCTCAGATTCAAGCCCACGATCGCCACCTTGGCCTACGGGATGAACGACTCCCGCTACCGCCCATTCGATATCACCAACGGCCGTTGGTACGAGGACCATTACACGGCCATCGTCCGCCGCTTCAAGGAGCACGGGGTTCGCGTGATCGTAGGTTCGCCCGGCTGCGCCGGGAAGATCGCCGAGTGGGTCAAGAGCCGAGCCGGGACTCTCGACGAACACAACGTCCATCTCTGCGCCTTGCGCGACATCGCCATGTCGGTTGCCGAGAAAGAGGGCGTCCCGTTCGCTGATGTCTTCTGGCCCATGCTCCAGGCCCAGGTCCTCGCCCCCGCCCAACACCACGCCACTCCCGAGGATCCCTACGAGGTCGCCGGCAAAGATGGAATCCATCCTGGCTGGGCCGGGCAGGTGATCATGGCCTGGGCATTCCTGCGGGCGATGGGACTCGACGGCCAGATCGGCACGGTCAGCGTCGATCTTGAATCGCGCACGGCCACTGCCTCGGAGGGGCACACGGTCGACTCTTTTGCCGACGGCAGACTCCAGTTGACCAGTTCCTGCTATCCCTTCTGCGCCCGCGGCGACCTCGACGACGACCAGTCGACGCTTTCCGGCACGACGCTCGTTCCTTTCCAGGAAGACCTCAACCGCTTCGTCCTCAAGGCAACCGGCAATCTCTCAGGCCGGTACCGCGTCCAGTGGGGCGAGGCCTCTCGCGTGTACTCCGCGGCCGATCTGGCCGACGGTGTGCTCCTTGCGGCCGATTTCCCCGAGAACCCGTTCTGCGAGGCCTTCGACAAGGTCGATGCCGCCGTGGCGGCCAAACAGGCCTACGAAACAACCCAGGTGAAATCGATCTTCCACGGCCCGCAGGGCCAAAGCGACTTCGAGAAGGCGGTAACAGAAACAGAGGCCTCCCGCGAGCCCCTGGCACGGGCGATTGCTGATGCCCTGGTACCCGTCACCCATACGATCCAGATCACGCCCGTCACTCCCTGACACAATCTCGCAAAACATCCCCCGCTGTTCCCGGCTGGCCATCCTCGGTCCTGCCCGGTAACGATCGTGGAAAGGAACGATCCCCGCGGGCGGGCAACCGCACCATTCCGCCGGCAGAGCAGCCTCGACCACTGGTTTCGGTCGGAATGCAGGCAGGATGAGGCCGCAAGCCTCCCTCCCGTTTCCGTCAGACGCGG
>CAZLWV010000026.1:10407-15427 GCA_964563135.1 uncultured Planctomycetaceae bacterium | reverse complement strand
CATGCCTCCTTCCATTTCCCTTGTCAGTTCTGCACAGAGGAGGGATACTGAAGCCGGCGGCCTCGATCGGGGACAGAGAAGAAGCCCTCCGATCCATTGGCCGAGCATGACGGCAGACTCTGGAGGGGGTGCCATGGCTCTGTTCCGATGGGGAAAATCTCCACAGCGAGGGGACCAGAAAGGCCCCCTCTCGCTGGCGCAAGCCCGAATGGAGCAAGGTGAGGTCGTACTGGGTGATCTCCACGAGCTCAAGACCAGCGTCGGCGAAGCCCGTTACGAGAACGACTTCACCAACGCGCAGGCGACCTTTCTGAGAAACGAGTTCGAGGTCGTTGCCGCACACCTGGAAGAGATCAAGGACGCCTACGCCAACAGCCAGATGCGGCTTCTCCGGCGCGACTCCAAGGGCCTCCCGCGGAGGGAATCCCGTGCCCTCGCCGACAAGCAGGCCCAGGTCCGCCACCTCATCAGCCGGTTCGACGAGACCATCAAGGCCCTTCACCTGAAGGCCGACAGGCAGGCCCAACGCAGACTCTCCGCCGACGGGGGCGGCTGCAGCCCGCTGCCGCACGGCTTCGCCCAGGCCTTTGCGGCGGCCCCCAACGCGGACTCCCGCGAAGCCGAACTCGACCGCTACTTCTCTGCGGTTCCCGTCAGCACCACCGGCGATGTCAAACCGGCAACCGTCTACGCCCTCCGCCGCGACAAGTCGCTGACGGTGCTCGTCACGGGCGACCGCTTTCCCACCGCCACCTTGATCCCCGTCAGTGACGCTCTCTCGGGCAAGTTGCTGAAGCCCCTGGCACTGCAGGATTTCATTATTCTGGGCAAGAACGGGGAACTGGTTCAGTTGCAGCCGCGCCAGCGGGATGCCGGCGTGGAGAAAGGGGGCGTCTCGTCGGCCGACGGCGACTTGGCGCTGCGGTTCACTTCGCTCGATCTGACGGATTTCAACCAACTGGTGCTCGCCGCTGATCAGTGCGGCATTATTTCGAGCGTCCCCATCAGCAATGCCCGCGACCAGCATTTCCGCCAGGAGAAATACCAGCACGCATTCAGCGCCGTCGAACGCGTCTACCAGGAATTCGTGTCCAAGGCCGGCCAGCGATTGGCGCGACTCCGCGAGGAGGAGCAGGCCTACAGGCGAGGGCGGCTCCCGATGAGTCCCCGCCAGTGGCAGGACAAGCAGCGCCACGACATGGCCCAGACCCAGTGCGTTGAGCGGGCTCGCAAGCACTTCAAACTGGTCATGGACGGGCTGCGCATCCTCCACCTGCAGCAGCAGCGGGCCCAAAGCTGAACGGTCCCCGTCACTCGGCCGCCGAAAGGGTGCCGTCCGGCGAGCCGCCGATGGGAGCCCCTTCGGGCAAGGGCCGGCCTGCCGTCTCGAAGCCCAGGTTGAAAAGCTCCTCCTTGATCCGCCGGAAGTCCTCGAAACTGTCGCCGTAGGTCCAGATGGTCACCGTCGTGTCGCGCGGCAGCGATGCGATCTGCTGGCGGAAACGGGAGCTCTCCCCAAGCGCTTCGTCGACCGGTTCGCCCAGGGTGCTGGAGGTCGGAATCAGTGTCCACTTGCGAAGCTGGGCGTATTGCCCCCCGGTTCCCGTCGCCATCGCCAACTCGGGCGAGACATGGCGGCGTTCCAGCGTGTAGCGGAGGCGGAATCCGCCAAACGGTCCCACGGTCTCCGTGATCTCCGGCATCGAGAGAAGCTGGGAAGCCTTGTTGCGGGCGTCGAGCTTGAATTCCTCCAGCAGCTTGTCCAGCGGAATCCAGGTGATCCGCCGGCCCTGGAGTTGAAAGTGCGCCTCCTTGCCGCGGACCGTCCTGGCCAGCGGAGTCGGCAAAGCCTTGATCTTGATCGACTCCGGGCGAGAAGATCCGATCTGCCTCTTGGCGCTCTCCAGTTGAGCCCGGGTGGCCCGCGCCTCGGCCACCTGGCGGTCGACGTCGAACTCCGACTTGGATTGCGCGTCGAGCTGTTCACGCCGTCCTTGCACCTTGCGCCGTATCGCCTCGGCAGCGGCGGCCAGCAGAGCCCTCTCCCGATCCCGTGTCTTGGCGAGCGCTTCGATCTCGTCGATCTGGCGATTGAGTCCCACCAGTTCGATCCGCCGGGTCTCCGCCGCCTGCCGCTGGACGGCAAGCTCGTCGTTCAGCGCTCGGGTCTCCTGGTCCGGTTCGGCCACCGCGTCTGCGGGTCGGTAGTTCTTCACCCGCACTCCCGTCACCATCACGAGAATGACCAGGATCCCCACGATATTCGAAACAATATCGAGGAAGGAATCGTGGGCAACAGGAGGTGTGGCGGCGTGACGCATGGTTCAATCGGTGACAGTCTTTCTGGACGGCAGGTCCCACCAGCAATTTGGGCTCACTACGGACCGGACGGGAGTCTCCCGGCATGTTTGATCAGCAGGCCGCTCTCATGCAGCAGGGCCTCAAGCTCCGCCATCCGCAATTCGGCATCGGGGGCCACGTAGACGCTCAGCATGGGACGCCAGTACATTCCCCGTCCCGCCTTCCCCCATCCCTCCATGTAATCCCACACCTCCGAAACGAAGCTGTCGACCGCAGTGTCCGTCCTCCCCGTCACGGCCACGGTCCTCGATTGCCCCAGCCCTGCCTCCGGCACGATGACCAGCCGGTCGGGATGGCATTCCACCTTGACCGGACGAGTGATGGCAACCGCGGTCTGAGTGGCATCCGGGAGTCCCCAGTTGCGGCCCCGGGTCTTGGCCAGGCTCTGTGGCGCCTCGGCATTCCGACCCGGCGATGACGTCCCGTTCTGTTCGCCCGGCCCACCCCCCTCACCGGCCGAAGTATCTCCGGCAGCCCTCGTGGGACTCCCCGAAGACAGGCCGGCGGCCCCAGCCGAATCCGCAACGCCCGGTGAACTACTGCCGCTGGCCGAACCACTCGGCTGCAGGGAACCACGTGCTCTCCCCCCTGACGCTGCTCCGCCCACCTGAACGGACCGCTCCATCTGTCCCACTTCGAAGAACTTGTTGCCTTTGCCGGGCGATCCGGCGCCGGACAACTCGCTTTGCGGCGACAGGCCAGGCGTTCCGGCTACCCCCGCACCGTCCGACCCGCGCAGCGGACCACCGCGTCGATCTCCCACCCGAGTCCCCAGACCGGTACTGTCGTACTGGCTCCCGTATCGGTTGCCCGCACCGCTGGGCCGGAGGCTCAAGGACAAATCCTCTTCGTCGTCGTTTCGGTCGCGGACTCTTACTCCCCCTCGGTACGGCGCCACCGTGTAAACAGGTCGGTCGCCCTTGCCGCCATACTGGCTGGGGGCGACGGCGATCAGCCGTTGCTGACGGGCACGGGCAGGCTCGACCGCCTCCGCCACCGCACGCTGCAGCACCGGATCCGGCTGGGGATACTCGAGTTCCCAGTCCTCGCCGATCAGCTCGTAGCCGAACTCGCTGCCCCACGATTTCATCGCCGCCCGCCCTGCATAGAAATACACGATTCCCGAGGGGCGAACGAGCAGTAGGGGATAGGGTTCCGAGTCGTCGGTCCCCCGCAGCTTCTGCTGGGCCGCCAGATACTCGCGCACGGCCCGTAGCGCCACATCCAGCGGGTTCCCCGCATCGAGAGGCCCCTCGAAATCCTCCGGGCCGAATCGCAGCCCCTCAGGCTGGATCACCAGCCCATCGCCGCAGCATTCGATATAGACCGGCCGCCGCCTCGTCCCCTGCGGACCCTCGTACGGCACGATCGAGTAGGCCGCCTTGCGTTGGGCTGCCTCCGCCTTGGCCAGTTCCAGTTCCCGCTGGAGCTGCCCGATCTTGAGGGTCAGCTCGGCCAGTTCCGATTCGGCAGCCTGCCGGCTCGATTTCTTCCCCGTCTCCAACTCGTTGAGGTGTCTCCAGGCCGTTTCGAGCCCTTCGAGCTGCCGCCGCAACTCCCCCGCATGGTCCTCGATCTGCCCCAGTTTGAACCTGGCCGCTTCGAGATCACCCTGGGTGGCCTCTCGCGATGCGTCGAACTGCACCGCAAGCAGTTGGGCCGCGTCCAGTTCGTCCTTGATCTCCCGGCGGACCCTCTCGGGATCCGACGAGGTGGTCTGCAGCCCCTGAAGCCGGGCCTGCCTGGCGATCACCACCAGCAGCAGAATCAGCGATCCCATCGTGCAGATGAGCACGGCGAGAAACGGAAAGAGAGACACCGGATTCTCCGAGCCGCTCCTTGGTCGCGATCTCTTCGTCGCCGATCTCCTCACGCCGCATGCCCTTTTCGCATCTGCGGTTGCAGTGAAACGGGCGCCATCGCGCTGCGGTCGTCTCCCAGACGCGCATTGAGCAGGTGGATCGCGGCGGCCAAGCTCATCACCGTTTCCTCGAAGTTCTTCGATCCCGCCAGTGAGGCCAAATTGCGATTGAGTTGCGTTTCCAGGCTGGCGATGCTGCCCGTCGCCTCCACCGCACGCTGCAGCGCCTCGGCCTGCCGGGCCATCCCCTGCAGAAGCGCCGCCGCCGTGGCCCCGCTTCCCTGGAGGCCCTCCTGGATCTCACGCCACTGCTGCGTCACCGTATGGAGCGAGGTCTGCCAGGCGTCGAACTGGTGGGCAACCGTCTCTTCGTGCGATTGCAGAATCGCCTGGAGCGACTTCCTCACCGCCGCCAGCTGTCCGTCGGGCGTGTCGGGAATCCGCTCGCACCGCCCCAGAAGTTCGTCGGCCGCCAGCGCATCCACATCGTCCAGCAGGTTCTGCTCGGAACGCTCCAGGGCGAACTGGCCGAAAAACAGGACCATCGACATGGCCAGCGCGGCTGCCGTGGTGTCGAAGGCGATCGTCAGGCTGGCCATGACTTCCGGAAGCGATGTCTCCAACGCCTGGGGCGAAAGGTTTCCCATGGCCAGTGCGATCCCGATCACCGTTCCCAGAAACCCCAGAATCGGGATTGCCCAGATGGTCAATCGCACCAGCCCGTAGGAGGCACTGCAGCGGTCGGCATCCTCTTCCCTCAGGTACTTCAGTTCGTCATCAAGTTTCTCCGCCGACCCT
>CAZLWV010000026.1:0-10397 GCA_964563135.1 uncultured Planctomycetaceae bacterium | reverse complement strand
CCCTGCTCGGTGAACGTGAAGAAGCCCGTTGCGGAGACGGCCAACGTACACATGACTCTGCTGCCTCGCAGGTAGTCGATCGAGAACCCGCAACAACGGCAGAGCCTCGGTGGCCGGCACTCCCCCCGCTTCTGGTTTGGGCAGCAGAGGCTCGTTGATGGCTCTCCTCTGGGCCCGAATATCCATCCATTTCAGCACCAGGGCGGCGATGCCAAGCAGGAACATCCCTGTCTCCACATACTCGACCGGATGCTGGGCGCAGTATCGGAGGATGAATGGGCTGGTGACGATTCCCTGCGACCACAGAATATGGAAGATGGCATAGGCAAGGCCGCCCCACACGACGGGCGACCGCAGAATCGAAAGGGAATGTCGCTGGTTTTCGTTCACGGATCGTGACCCTGCAAAAAGCAGAAGAAAATGGCAACGAACGGGGGGCGCGCACTATTGTCAAAATCGGCATAACCGGCAAGGTCAATCAGGCATTTCGCAGCCCACAACGAATTGGGGGCCCGGATCGGAGAATCCGAACAACCGTCAGAGATTACCGAAAGTACCCCCCCGGGGTCAGCCGATGAATTCACTGTTCACAAGCGAAGGAATAGCTTCGGATGCCCAAACGGCAACCAGCGTGAACAGCCATCAAGCGGAGTATTCGATCACCACGACCAGGGTCTCGCAAAGCCGTTGCGGCAGGTGAAACCGGCCTTCACGCCGGTTCACCTCCACCTTGGTGATCGATCCAGTTCAGGATGGAAACGTGCTGCCGACGTGAAAGAATGGTTTGTCGAATTCGTTCGGTGCCCGGACTGTGTTTTTTCTTGCCGCACCAGAAGAGCGGCTTCGCGTAGCCGGCAAACGAGGGGGCGCCATCACACGCCGGAGCCGTACCGAGCCCACGTCTTCGACTCGCCCGGCTAGCCCCCCGCTCGCGGCACCCGATACAGGGCCGAACAGTGCGGCGTCTCCCACAGCCGAACCTCCACCACCGGCAGTCCCTTCCCCACCGCATGATCGGCAATCAGTCTGGCAATGTTTTCCGCCGTTGGGTTCTCGTCCATCAGCACCAGCGGCTCGCCCATCTCCTCAAGCGTGGCGACAACCGGATCATCGCGTCGCAAGATCATACGGTGATCCAGGTTATCGTCGATCCACTTCTGAATGACCTGCTTGATATCGGCAAAGTCCACCACCATGCCCAGACGGTCCAGCGCAGCGGCCTCCAGAGTGATCAGGACCCTGCCGTTGTGACCGTGCAGATTCTTGCACTTTCCGCCATAGTCCAGCAATCGGTGCCCGTAACAGAAGTCGATCTCGCGAGTGACCTGGAACATGACCGAACCGGTTACCTTTCCCAAAACCAAGAACCAGCAAAACAACCGGCGGGACCCCTCCCGAGGCGACGGGGCTCCCTCATTCTGCAAGAGTCTCTCTTGTACCGCAGCGACATCTCAAACCGGAAGCTGCCGCGGGGCATACTCGGTCGGGTCCTCCATTCCGGCCTCGCGGAACGCCCGTTGCCGCTCCAGACACTTGTTGCAGCGCCCACAGTGGGATTGTTGCACCGGTGCGACACACGAAAAGGTCCACGCCAGGGGCAGGTCACTCCCCATCTGCATAACCTCCCGCTTCGACATGCCCAGTAGCGGAAGATGGATCCGAAGTCTGGCCCCCAGCGCGCTGTTCATCGCGTCGATGAATTGTGTGAGGAAACCCGGCTTGGCATCGGCAAATGGGCTCGTTCCGAGCACCCCAAGCGCGATATCCTGCACTCCCTCATTCTGGCAGTAAATCGCCGCCTTCACCAGCAATAGCGCGTTACGGCCTGGCAAGTAGACCGCCTGGTCGTTCTCCGTCAGCGGGGCCCCATCCCCGGTGAGGCTCCAGTGGTTCCGATAGACATCCTCCAGCGGGATCTCCAGGCGTACTAGTCTTTCCACGACGCCGCTGCCGTCGAAGGCCCCCAGAAACCGCTGCAGGCATCTCCGCTCGGCTTCTTGCCACAAAAGGCCCGAATCCACGTACATGGGCAGGACCCGATGCCCCTGGCGCACCAGATCCCCCAGTAGAATGCAGCTATCCAGGCCGCCGCTGAGCAGCAAACCGATCGTTGTTGTCTCGGGAAACGGGCACATGCGGGATTTGCGCAAACGGTGACAGGAAAGAGTTTCCGTTCAGAAACCGATTCTAGAGGGCCCCGACTCGGAGGGGAAGGGTGAACGACTTCACAACCTCACCGGGCCCGTCTTTTGCCTCCCCTTGAAGCAGGTTGTTGCCCTTGCGGATTCGAGAGCCCGCCAGTACACTCCGCAGGCCTTCCGGTACGCCCATTGGCGGGCGTGGCCTCCCAGAAATCGCCCACAGGAGGGCTGGGTTTTCCGGTCGGACGGGTAGTTCTGGAGGCGTTGGGGCAGGCAGAATCCGTTTCCCCCCTCGGGGGTCGATTTTTCTTGCAATGGGGCTCAGCCTTTTTACAATTGGTTTTAGAGTCCCAGCTTACCTAGATCCTAGAGATTAGGGTGCATGGATGCGAACTACGGTACTTGGGATCGCGTTGGTTGCAGTTCTGGTCGCCGTGGCGATGGGTGCTATGCCGTCCGCTGGACAGTTGCCGCCCCCGGCAGTCACACCGGCCCAGAACGCCACCGCAACGAACCAGATGATTGTTGTGTCGACGGTTGTTGAGGGGCGCTACCAGCAGGTCGTGGTGGTCGACCCCGCACAGAAGGCCTTGGCGGTGTACCACGTGGACCTCGCCAGCGGTGAGGTCAAGCTCCTTTCCGAGCGCAACATCACCTGGGACCTGCAGATGACCCACTACAACGGCACGAATCCTCTGCCGTCGGAGATCCAATCGCTACTGGAGCACAGGTGAGGTTCGGTTGCCCCGCAGGACTTGGTCCCGGGCGCATCTGCCAGCCTGGGAGAGTCACATGTCTCAGTTCTACGACATTACGAAAGCGGCCGAAGTCCTCGGCCTGAAACCGGCCGACGTACAGCTTCTGCGCGAGCAGAACAAGCTCCGCGGTTTTCGCGACGGAGCCAGTTGGAAGTTCAAGGTCGACGACGTTCAGAACTACCTGGCCGAGTCGATCAAAGCCAAGCGTGCCGCTGCCGCCGAAGAGGAGGAAGTTCTCGGCGGGAGCGATCTCGAGCTGGGAACCGAAAGCAGCGACCTGCAGCTCGGCGCCGGCAGCAGCGATCTGCAGCTCGGCGCTGGCGGCAGCGATCTCCAGTTGGGTGAAGGAGGCAGCGACCTGGAGATCGGCGCCGGAGGCAGCGACCTGGAGTTGGGCCCCGGGAGCAGCGATCTAGAGTTGGGTGGTAGCGATCTGGAGCTGACCGAGCCCGACTTCGATATCACCGGGGGCAGCGATATCAATCTCGGCGGCGAGAAGAAGGGACCGAGCGGCTCCGACCTCGAATTGGATCTGGCGCTCGATCACGATGTCTCCCTGGGCGAGAGCGACATTGCCCTGGCTTCCGAAGAGAAGGCCGAGGACGGCAGCGATGTCGAGGTGGGAGCCGACGTTCTGGACGACGAGGATCTCGTGCTCGGCGGCAGCGGAGCGGGCAGCGACATCACGATCGGCGGCGACAGCGGCATCAAGCTCGTTGATCCGGCCGATAGTGGACTGTCGCTCGAAGAGCCGCTCGATCTGACGACCGAGGGGGACGAATCGCTCGAACTGGGCGAAGACGACATGCTCACCCTGGAAGACGCCGGCACGGAAGCGGCGGATGTGCAGACGGAAAACGAATTCATGCTCACGCCCCTGGAAGAAGTGGGCGACGAGGAAAGCGGCTCCCAGGTAATCGCTCTCGACACGGAAGACGAAGCCGCCATCGCCGTGGCCGCGCCGGCCGCCATGCTCGACGAGGACCTCGGCGCCGCTCCGATCGGTTTCCAGGCAGTCGAGGCGGCGCCCATGGATATGGCAGCCATGTCCGCAGTGGCCGCGGCCGCGGTTCCGCTCCCCTCGGGCGGCGCGCCCGTGCTCCAGGAAGCCCCCTATTCCGGACTCGTAGTCTGGCTCGGCCTGTTCCCGTGCGTGTTGCTCCTGACCCTGGCCGGCATGATGTCCTTCGACCTGGTCCGCAACATGTGGAGCTGGGGAGGGACCATGACGATCAACAGCACCCTTCTCGATGCCCTCAAAGGCCTCTTCTGACGAGGTTCCGATCCTTCCCTCGGCAGGGAGAAGGCAGAAAAAGACAATGGACTGGCCGGTTCCTCCTGGATGTCCCGGGAGGAACCGCGATTCGAAAGGAGTCGAATCATGGCGGCGCAGCGTATTGCCGTGACATTCTCAATTCTCGCGGCTCTTGCCTCCGCGTCGGGATGCCTTGGCGGCAAAGTCAATTCTCTTGCAGCCCAGAACCGCTCGCTGGCCGAACGCAACGATGCGCTGACGGCCCAGTTGGAGAACCTCAAGGTGCATTCCGAGAACATCGAAAAACTCCTCCTCCGGGCCGAAGAAGATCTGGCCCTCATGGAAGGCCAGTCCGGCATCGATCAGGAGCGGTTGCAGGCCTACCGATCGCAGCGCGAGCGCCAGACCGCCTCCGCCCAGCCGCTGCCCGGCCTGCCGCCGCAAACGGAGGCCCGGCTCGCCCGGATCTCGAAGCGCTACGGCAATCTGGCCTTCGCACCCGGGGGCGGCGTCAGCAAGTTCGATACCGACATCCTCTTCGACGAGGGCGACGATGCCCTCAAACCCGGCGCCGCCGAGGCTCTCCAGAAATTGGCGAATCTCCTCAATTCCGATGACGGCCGGGATCTGAAAGTGCTCCTGGTGGGCCACACCGATGACCAGTTGATCGGCCGAAAGCCCGCCCGGGAGCGTTTTGGCGACAACTTCGCCCTCAGCACGGCCCGTGCGCACCAGGTGAGCGATGCCCTGCAGAAGTTGGGCGTGGCCTCTGAGCGGATCGGCGTCGCCGGCTACGGGCCCAATCAGCCCATTGCCCCCAACACGTCCGACGAAGACCGCCGCAAGAACCGCCGCGTTGAAATCTTCGTCATGGCCCAGGAAGTCCCTGTCGTGGGCTGGACCGAGTCGACCCCCAATCTCTACTGATCTCCATTCCGTCGATGGTCGGCTCTCACGCGCACCACAGCACGGCCACAAAGAAGCACACGGAACCAGCCAGCACGCACAGGTGCCATGCCAGGTGGGCGTAGCGCACGTGCGAGGCCACGTAGAACACCACGCCCAGCGTATACACCACTCCGCCCCCCAGCATAAGAAAGAAGACCTCGCGGGGCAGCCGCACCCAGAGGGGATACGCGGCGATAACCGCCAGCCACCCCATGGCAAGGTACAGGCAGGTCGAAATCCTGCTTGCCCGCGCTCGGTCGGCCCCTTCCAGGCACAGTCCGGCGGTCGCCAGCCCCCATATCAGCCCAAACAGCGTCCAGCCCCACGCGCCCCGCAGCACTCCCAGCGTAAACGGCGTGTAGGTTCCGGCGATCAGCAGGTAGATCGCCGCATGATCGAAACGGCGGACGATCCGCTTCAGCCGTCCGGCCGGCAGGGCATGGTACAGGGTCGACGACAGGTACAGGGTGATCATCGTCGCCGAGAAGATGCTCGCCGCCACAATGCCGGCCGCGCCTCCGCGGCGCACTGCCGAAACGATCAGAATCGGTGCCGCGGCAATCGCCCCCGCCAGGCCGACGCCGTGGCTGACACTATTGGCAATCTCTTCGCCAAAAGACTGACTCCGTCTCGCTTCGGTTGCGGTCAAATGGACATTCCTCGTTCCTGGCCCGAACTGGGCCTCACTCTCCGCCGCCGAACGCCGCGTGCAGGATTTGCCCACTGGGGGCGTAGGCCTGCGAGGTGTGCGTGTAGTTGCACGTGCATCCGCCGAGGATGTTGGGGGCGTTGAACACGCCGTCGGCCGGGAACAGGTTGTTGGAACAGGCCGGGCGGATGTTCCACAACGACGTGGCCTGACGCGAGTCCAGGTCGATGTAGGCCGCATTGGCCCGCACGCGGGTCGTGATCATGTGGGTACTGGCGCGAATGATCGTGCAGCCGCGCCGCACCCATTCGGTAAGCTCCCCTTCGACCTGGCCCGACTTGAGATCGTAGACCGCAAAGCTCTCCACGGTTCCCCAGAGCAGCTTGCCGCCGATCACAAACAGCGGTCCGGGGGCATTGGCCGCCACCTTGCCGCCGACCGGCTTGGGCAGCCCGGGAAGGGGCTTGTGCAAGCGGCCGTCGGCCGCCCGGTAGATGCCTTCCGCGTTGACGAGCATGTCGAGCGGCTCGCAGTAGAACAGCGTTGCCCCGCCGGCGTTCTCCCACAACGGCTTGCCGGTGCGGATGTCGATCGCCCGCGTCTTCACGTCGTCTTCCCCCTCGCCGCGGCGAGGGTTGATGAGTTCCGCGCAGTAGACCCGCCCGCCGCCCAACGCCACGCTCAGCGCGGCCCGGTTGCACTCCTGCCGCCAGAGAATCCGGCCGCTTTGCCGATCGGCGCACAGCAGCCAGGGACCGCTGGTGGCAATCAGCCGGTCCTCCCAGCAGCGAAGATTGCTCCAGGGGCCGGGCAAGTCTTCCGGGAGCTGGAAGCGCTGCGTCTCCTTGCCGCTGGCCGGATCCAGCACCAGGCAGATCTTGCCGCTCGTGGCGTAGATTGCATCGGGAGCCGTCACCATCTGGTCGGTGGCCTCGTGCTTGAAGGGCAGGGGAGCCCGCCAGAGTGGACGGCCGGTGAAGACGTCGATCGCGTCGATGTCGTCGACTCTCACCAGCACCCGCCCGCCGGCCACCCGGACCAGCGTGGCGTTGGGGGCGCGGAACCACTCGTTGGAAGCATCAAACCACAGCAGGTCCAGAGGCGCCTTGACAAAGGTATCGGTCGAAGCCTTCGTGCTGGCCGCGTTGGCCGCCTCGTGCGACCAGTCGGCGGCACCCGGCAAAGCCCCCTGGCGGCGCAGCAGAATCCAGCCCTTTTGCCGATCGATCGCCAGTCCTGCCAGGGCCCCGTCGCCGGGCGCAGCCCAGGACGCGGCGTCCGGCACGTCGGCAAGTCTCGCGCAGGCCGTGCCGCCGTAGGGGCGCAGCTTCGGATAGACGTTTCGCACGATCGAATCGATGTTGTCCGCGGAGATCCCGCCGGACCGCTCCGAAACGACCAGGCTGGCCAAATACGGAGGCAGCGGGTAGGCGAGCGGATCGCCGGTGCGAACGCAGGCCCGGGAGCCATAGGATCCGGCCTCCTGGAGCCGCTGCCGAAGTGCGGCGACCTTGCGGGGATCTGCGTCGATGGCGATCACGGACAGTTTCGAATGGCCCACCAGTTCCTCGACGAGCTGCCCCGAGTCGAGACCGAGCACGAGGGCATAGCCTTCCGTCTGCCCGGCGACCTCGAGAAGATCGGTTGCCTGTTGAGCGAAGCTGCCGCCCGGCACCCTGGCCGCAAAGGGGCGCCGGTGGACCGCAACCCCCGACGGTTTCTCGGAGCCGTAGGCATAGATTCGACCTTCACGGGTGACCACAAACAGGCGGTCGTCGGCAGCCAGCAGGCGGTGGGGAGTGCCCTCGAGTTGGGCCTGCCACTGGATCTTCGGCTCCTGGTGCCCTTTGGGGATCGAGAGCGACGCGATCTGGCCCGGGCCGGCAGAGTACAGTCGATCGCCGGCCTTGATCTGCACCTTGAGTTTCGACGGCAACTTCCACAGATTGCGGAACACGCCCGCCAGCCGGTCCGGGTAGGTATCGTCTTTGCGATTGGCCGGCAGATTCGCCTCCTCCGCCGGCACCAGATCGAACGAGGTCAGGTCCACTGCCGCGATGCCGGCGTTGTTTTCGTAGAGTGCGTCTTCGGTGATGACGGGCTGTCCGAAATCGCCGATGTCCTTGTGGCTTTGCGGGTCGATCCGCAGGCGGGTGAGTCCGCCGGTGTAGAGTTCTCGCTTGAAATCCCGTTTCCAGCGCTCGCTGTTGAACAGTTCGTCGCTGGGCCGCAGCATGTCGTAGAGGTCGCCGGCCTGGCACAGGTAACGGCCCCGTCCGGCCACGAACCAGGTTCCCTTGGGCAGCCCGTCGCGCCCGCCCCAGCCCGTGTAGTACGGGGCCAGCTTGCCGGTGGCCAGGTCGAGCAGGGCGGGGAGCTGGGCCCCGCAGGGCACCACCAGCTTGTCTCCCACAACGGCCAGGTACCCCTGGGGCGCTAGGCCGGCAAACTGGTCGATGCCGTGGTCCTCGTTGACGCCCGGGAGATGGTCGCTGTTGGTATTCGACCAGACCAGGTCGCCCGTCCGGGCGTCGAGGGCATGAATAAAAATGCCGTAGGCCGGCCACAGTCCGGCGGCGAAGTAGACGATCCCGTTATGGACCACCGGTCCGCCCCGTGCCGGCCACAGAGAGATGAGGTGGCCGTTGCCCAGGAGCGTTCGTTCTTTCCTGTCGGCCGGCGCTCCGCGGAACTTCCACTTGAGCGTTCCGTCGGCCGCATCGACGCAGTAGAGGTAGCCGTCGTCGGAAACGAAGTAGACCCTGTTGTCCCATGCGGCCGGCGCGAACCGGACCGGCCCTTCGGCGAAGAACCGCCAGTGCTCCTGGCCGCTGGCGGTGCCGTAGGCCGTCACGCTTTCGCTGATCATCGACGGCACGAATATCCTATCGCCGAGCACCACCGGTTCGTAGGTCGTGTCGAATTCGAGCCGCACGTTCTTCGGAAAGGCCGGAGCGGGCGCAGGCAGTTCTCGCACCCACTGGAGATGGAGTTCGGCGGGCAACTGCTGGTCGGAGGCGGCCGTCCGCCCCGCATCGCAGCGGAATTGGGGCCAGTCGGCGGCCAAGGCGTCTGGAGCCGCGCAGTAGGCGAAGAGAAAGGCCAGTGGCAGGAACGCAGGCAGGAAAGACCGTCTCATCGAGCGTTCTCCTGGTTCGAGGCGGGATTTGTGGGAGGCCTGTTGAGTCTACCAGCCATCGCCGGCCGACTCAAGCAAACATTTCCTGTCTGGAGCACAAACGGAGAGCCGCCGCTCCGCAAACAACGCCGCAGGTCTGCCCGCCGGCAAGCTGCCCCTTCCGCCGGTGCCCGGGCCGGCCGCGGGCAAAACGGTCGTGGTTGGCACTCGCGCGGGGATGCAGTAGAATCCAGCTCATCCGGATGGCAAATAGGACTGACGTTTGCCGCGAAGACCACACCCATCACACAAGAGACAGGCACGGCCATCAGCCGTGACGTGATCCCATGGAGAGACGCTTCAGGTTGCTGTACCGATCCATCGGTGCTCTGGCCCTTCTCGTGTTTCCGCTGGCCGCAGCGGCGGGCGAGCCGCAGGTCAAGACGCAGGCCTTCCAGTTCGTTCAGATGGGCGACCCGCAGCTCGGGTTCGGCGAGAAGGGCTACGAGCAGGACCTCGAGTCGTTCCGCCGGGCGGTGCGGCAGATCAACACGCTGCGGCCCGATTTCGTGATCATCTGCGGAGATCTGGTCCATAAGCCCGAGCCCAAGTCGTTTGCCGACATCAAGGAAGCCATAGGCCGGTTCGAGGTGCCCTGCTACTGTCTGCCCGGCAATCATGACCTTGGCCACCCGGCCACGGCCGAGAGCCTGGCCCGGTATCGGCAGGCGATCGGCAAGGACTACTATGCGGTCGAGAACCGAGGTTACACGTTCGTGCTGGTCGACACCGAGTTCTGGAAGACGCCCGTTCCAGGGGAGACGGACGCGCAGGACCGGTGGTTTGCCCAGACGCTCCGCAAGGCGAAGGCCCAATCGAGCCCCGTGGTGGTCGCCGGCCACCATCCGCTGTTTTTGAAGGCGGCCGACGAGAAGGAGGAATACTTCAACATCCCGCCCGAGAAGCGGGCTGAGATCCTGCGTCTCTGCAAGGAAAACGGCGTGGTGGCCGTTCTCAGCGGCCACACCCACCGCCTGGTGGAAAACGAGTATGAAGGCGTTCCGTTTGTCAGCGGCGAAGGAACCAGCAAGCATTTTGACAAGCGGCCGTTCGGATTCCGGGTGTGGGAGGTGGACGGGTCGGGGAAGTTGAGTCACCGGTTTGTGACGTTGGAGGAGTAACAAGGACTAGAGTAGTTTGACATTTGTATTCATTTGTTTAACGCCCAGTCGAAGGCGCCGGCAAGTACAAGGCAGCCGGCGCCTTCGGCTGGGCGTTAAACGATTTCGTTACAGCGGCCCCAGTTGCCCACACGCTCCTGAAGTGGCAATTTCTACCTAGTATATTCTTAATCATAATCTTAATCCTAGTCTTAATCTTCTTGTTCCCCGTTCTCACTCTCTCACTGTTCTCTTTTCAACTCAATCTCCTCACGCTATGGGCGACGTTCGGGGCGAGAAGGGGATTAAGAGTAGGATTAAGATTAAGACTGGACTTTTGCAAACAGCCGTTTGGTCTTGAAAAGATA
>CAZLWV010000025.1:46711-64974 GCA_964563135.1 uncultured Planctomycetaceae bacterium | reverse complement strand
AAGATTCAGGATTAAGATGAAGAGTAAGATTACGATTAAGAACCGTTTACGGCCGAAGGCCGTCAACGGTCACACCGCCGAAGAGGTCATGCGGGTCTACTTCTCCCTGGGAATCCTGGCGGCGCAGGTGGTTCCGCCGGGCAACAAGGTGGCCATGATGCCGGCCGGCGACAACGCTTGACCGCCGCGACGCCCCGCTCCCGCGCGTCGTGCAGGTTCAGATTGCCCGCAGGCGGAGGCTATCCTTCCACCGCCTGCGGCGGATCGCTCGCCCGCACCATCCGCCAGCAGCGGTGGATCCGCCGGTTGCGGAAATCGGGGGGAACGGTCTGGCGGCTGATCTCGCGAACCGTCACGCCTTCAAGTTCCCCTTCGGCCAGCTTGAATCGCCGGAAGTTGGTGGAGAAATACACGACACCGCCAGGCGCCATGCGCTGGAAGACTGCATCCAGCAGGGCGGCATGGTCGCGCTGCACCTCCCAGATGTCTTCCGTCCGCTTGCTGTTGGAAAAGGTCGGCGGATCGACAACGGCCAGGTCGAAACAAGGCTTGCCGGGAAGGTGGCCGAGATACTCCATGGCGTCGCTGCGCACGAAATGGTGAACCGGGCCGTCCAGATCGTTGAGAGCCAGGTTCTGCCTGGCCCACTGGAGATAGGTGTTGGAGAGGTCCACCGTCACCGTCGACTCGGCCCCGCCGGCCGCAGCATACACGGTGAACGCGCCGGTGTAGCCAAACAGGTTCAGGAAACGTTTCCCTTCGGCCTCCTGGCGGACCATGGAGCGGGTGATGCGGTGGTCGAGAAACAGGCCCGTGTCGACATAGTCCGAAAGGTTGACCTGGAACTTCAGGCCCCCTTCGTGGACGACAAACAGCCGGTTCTCGTCGCCGAGCCGTTCGTGCTGCCGCGTGCCCCGCTGCCGCTCCCGGCGCTTGAGAAACACCTTGTCGCGATCCACCTCCAGGGCGTCGGCGGCCGTGCGGGCCATCAGGTCGAGCCAGTCGGCGTGCTCGGCCGGCGACCGGTCGTGAGGCCGCTCGTATTCGGTAATGTGCAGGCAGTCTTCGTAGCGATCCACCACCAGCGGCACCTGCGGTTCGTCGCGTTCATAAAGCCGGTAGCAGGTGATGCCCTGCTTTCGCGGCCAGCGCCGCAGATGGCGCGCCCGCTTGACGAGCCGGTTGCGAAAAATCTCGGCCTGCTGCATCGCCTTCTCCGTCAGCCCGCCAAAGGCCTGCCGCACAAGGGGCAAAGACTTGGGTGAACCGGCTGGCCCTTGCGGTGGAGCTGCCTGGTGTTCCGACCCCGTCATGGTGGCGGACACAAGCGGCGGGCGGCACCTGGGAGTCTCCTGCACGGGACTGCTCGCGGATTCGGGCTCTGGCGAGACGTCCCGGGCACACGGGGCACAGGTCGCAGGCGAGCCGTCGCTGACAATCGACCCTGCCGCGGCCGGCTCGGCCGCCTGGCGCTGCTGCTCATCGGCCGGACGCGGACCATGGAACTGGTAGTAGGTGCACTCGATGCGGCTGTTGTAGAGCTTGCGGCGGCGATCGGCCTGCTGGCCCACCAGCGCCTCGAAGTCGGGGTAGGCCGTGAGGATGAAGATCGACCAGGTCTTCAACCGCCGCAGCACGTTGGGCATATCGCGGTAAAGCCGCTCGATCTCTTCCGCCGTCCCCAGCCGCTCGGCATACGGCGGGTTGGTGACGAGGCAGCCGAATTGGCGCTTGCTCAACAGGTCGTGGAAGTCGCGCTGCTGGAAGTGGATGTCCTGGGCCACCCCGGCCTGTCCCGCGTGGAATCGGGCCAGTTCGAGCGCCGCCGCATCGATGTCGGTGCCGAGGATCCGTTCTTCCAGCTTGGGACGCACCAGGTCGCGAGCCTGCCGACGGGCGTCGTTCCACAGCCGTGTGGGCAGCGTCGGCCAGTCCTCGGCGGCAAACCGGCGGCCGAGGCCCGGCGCCATGTTGCGGCCGATCATGGCGGCCTCGATGGGAATCGTGCCCGTACCGCAAAACGGATCCAGGAAAGGACGCCCGGCCTTCCAGAAACTCAGCAGGACCAGCCCGGCTGCGAGAGTCTCACGCAAAGGCGCCTGGCCCACCAGCGGACGGTATCCTCGTTTGTGCAGCCCCGAGCCGGAGGTGTCGATCGTCAGCGTCACCTCGTCCTTCAGCAGGGAAACCTCAACCTGATAGCTGGCGCCGGTCTCCTCCAGACGCGGCGTCCGGTGGGCCTTGAGGAGCCGTTCGGCGATGGCCTTCTTGACTATCCGCTGACAGGCGGGCACGCTCGAAAGCCGGCTCTTCTGGCAGCGGCCGTCCACCGGAAAGGCCCCGTCGGACGGAATCCAGCGTTCCCACGGAAGGGTACAGGTCTGGTCGAAGAGTTGCCCAAAATCGGTTGCCTGAAAGGCCCCCATTTTAAGGAGCACTCGGCCGCAAGTCCGCAGCCACAGGTTGGCATGGCAGATCGCCACCTCGTCGGCGGTGAAGGCCACCCGACCCAGGCCCTCGATCCGGTTCTCATAGCCGAGCTGGGCCAGTTCGCGGGAAACAACCGCTTCCAGACCCATGGTCGATGTGGCGATAAGATCCACCGGCATGCATATTTCCTGGCACAGGGAGTGACCAATCCTTCAGTCTACCTGCGGTCGCAAACAGCGGCAACCGGCGGACATGAAGGATCCGGACCGGCAAAAAGTGGCCGAAACACCGCCCGTCTGGTAATCTGAGAGGTTGCCGTGTGCCGGCCTGCCTCGGAGGCAGCCTCCCGGGCAATCCTGCAGGATGCGCTGCTGGCGAGCAGGTGGTACATCAGGGCATTCAGAAAACACGCAGTCGGCCCGTGGCCGACCGCAGTCCATTCTACTCCAGGAGAAACACCATGATTGGCATGACTCGGAATTCCTTGACTCGACGAGATCTGATCAAGGCCGGAGCCGCGGGCGCCTTGGCGCTGGGGCTTCCCGGTCTCGCATGGGCCAAGGGCAAGGGCGCCCCGAAAGCGGGAATTGCCCTGCAGCTCTACTCGATCCGCAACGACTGCGCCCAGGACTTCGATGCGGCCCTGGCGCAGGTGGCCAAGATGGGCTTCGAGGCCGTCGAGTTCGCCGGCTATCACAGCTACTCCGACAAGCCGGAGGAGCTGCGTAAGAAGCTCGACGAACTGGGCCTGAAGGTGGCCGCCACCCACATCGGAACCGCCACCCTCATCGGCGACAAGCTCAAAGAGACGATCGATTTCCACAAGACCATCGGCTGCAAGTATCTGTGTGTGCCCGGCGATGGGCGGTTCTCCAAGCCGGACGGCAGCAAGGAACTTGCCGACATCTTCAACAAGGCGGCCGAACAGCTCAAGGAAGTGGGAATGGCGACCGGCTACCACAACCACACCCACGAGTTCGAGAAGGACGGCGACAAGACCTACTGGGAGCTGTTCGCCGAACGGACCACCAAGGACGTCGTTCTCCAGCAGGACGTGGGCTGGACGACGGTGGCCGGCTACGATCCGGCCGAGATGATCCGCAAGTACCCGGGCCGGAGCCAGGTCATTCACTGCAAGCCGTCGATGGTGGAAGGCGACAAGGGCCGGGCGATCATCGGCGAAGACTCCGTCAAGTGGGTGCCGGTCTTCGAGGCCTGCCGCGACGTGGGCGGCACCGAATGGCTGACCATCGAACAGGAAACCTACCCGGACGGCAAGTCGCCGATGCAGTGCACCGAGATGTCTCTGGCCGGCCTCAAGAAGATCCTGGCCGCCATGTGACCGGTCCCGATCCCGCTCAGCTGTTGGCCGCGGCCGCCTGCTCTACGGCGCCCGCGGCCCCCCGGCGGGCGGCGGGATAGAAGAGCTCGACCGCCGTGCGGAACTGGTCCAGCCGGCGGTCGGCCACGGTCTCCGCCTCCAGCCGCTCCAGCAGACGGTAACTCTGCCATCGCCCCAACGGCCAACGCACGGCGAGGATGTCGTTGATCTCGTTCAGGAGCTGGTAGATTCTTGCCCGCGTCAGACCCATGCGGCGCGCCGTCTGACGCACGCTTGTCGGCGAGCCGCCAATGCCCAGCCGCATTTCTGCCAGTTCGACGATCTGCTCCGAGGCATCGTGGCGCAATTGGGCCAGCAGCGGCCCGATGAAACATTCTGCGATCTCGGCCGCCTGGGGTAATTCCGCATGCTGCAGGCAGTGGCCGATCCAGTGTTCGACCTGGTCGATGTGCCGGGGAACCAGGCGGACGGCCAGTTCCGGGTGCGCGCCGAGCTGTCCAAGAAGCCGATGCAACCCGAAAAAGACCTCCAGAACGGCGCCGACGCGCTTCTCGCCATAGGTTCGCCGCTGGCGCAGTTCGCCCAGCGACACGTCCAGGTAATCGGCCAACGGTGTCCGCCAGATGACCCGGGTCACGTTCCTCAGCGTCGGCGCAACCCGGCCCAGCGACTCGCGAGCCAACCCGGACCGTCGCACGGCCTCCTGCCACCGGTTCCAGACAACGTCGGAGACATCGTCCGGGCTGAAGTCGCCGTCCGCTGCATGGGCCGGCGAACCATCCGCTTCCCGCTCTTTCCCGTTTCCGTTTCCGTTTCCGTTGCCTTCCGAGTCGGCAACCCGGGTCAACAGGTCGAGAAACGAACCGATCTTCTTCCGGCCCACACCGGGAGTCGCAGCCAGCTCGTCAAAACCGGCCTTGAGCAGGTTGCCCAGCGGTCGCGCAAGAAAAACCAGGGGAAGACGCCGGTCGGCAGGAAGGACCCAGTGTGCCAGCGGCTTCTCCAGGTGCCCGCTGCCGCTGTTCAGGAGTGTCTTTCGAATCTCCTCGTAACGAGTGATTGCCCGAAGGCGTTCGATCGACGATCGGTTTCCTCGCATGATGCCCATCCAGGTGTCTGCACCGCCAGCCAGCTTCTTCGCTTCTCCAGGGGATCGAGTGACGCGCTACCCATTTTCATTAGTCAAAAGGCAGGCCGCAACAAGAATCTGGACATAACGTCCGACGGGGCGCAATGCGTTACGCAGTCAGCAGATGGGAAGCCGGCACAGCACGGCCGCAGGCAGCCGGCCGCAATACGGAGCAGCCGGCAGCGGCCGAGACATGCGCCGGCAGCAGCCAAACCCGGAACTCCGTTCCAGGAGCCCTGGCAAAACCAACCGGCCGGCTCCGGCAGAATCCGGCCGGCACGCCCGTGAATCGGCGAGGACACCTTGCCGCCTGGCGGTTCAATCGAAGGCCCGGGCAAGCTTTTCGAGCACGGTCTGTTCAGACCTCGAGATCTTGCTGCCCAGACCGAGCAGCCCGCCGGTGGCCTCGGCCACAGCTCGCGCTCGGCCCACCAGCTGTTTGCTCAGTTCGGTCTTGGCCTGCGGGGTAAGATTGTCGCAGAGAACGCCGATATAGTCGTACCAGACATCGGAAAGCCTCTTGTCCGGTTTCTGATTGAGCCACGACTCGAGCAGTCGGTACCCCGGGTGATCCTCCTTCAAGCCCACCTGTTCGGCGGCGGCAAGCACGGCGGCGCGTTCCTTGTCGTCGAGCTTTCCATCCGCCCAGGCGACAGCCACCAGGGGGACCAGGGAGAGGG
This sequence comes from uncultured Planctomycetaceae bacterium, assembly GCA_964563135.1. Classification (GTDB taxonomy): domain Bacteria; phylum Planctomycetota; class Planctomycetia; order Pirellulales; family Thermoguttaceae; genus JAAYAY01. Next base: position 59,393 of record CAZLWV010000025.1, on the reverse strand, counting down.
CTGCCACGGTCTCGGCGGAAATCTTGAGCTGGTCGAGCTGATGGAGCAGCTCTTCGTGTTGGATCCCGGACGCCTCGGCCAGAGCCTTCTTTCGCTCCATGGTGGCCGTCTTCTCGCGCAACGCGCGGATCAGTTCCTGGTCCTTCGCCCGAAAGAACTTCTCTTCGAGTTCGCTGCTGCGCCCGGCAAAACCATCCTTTGCCATCGTTGCTCTCTCACTAGGGCCGTGATCACAACCAATGCCAGTCAAAACCTATCAAATTCACGGGCAGTAGCCAAGTAATCCCCCACTGGGGGCTGAAGAAGATGGTCCGGAGATCGTGGCCGCAGTGGTTCCCACCCGCACGGGTGCCGCTCGCGCGACACTCAGCCAGGCAGCACGAAACGCTCGCGCGTCTGCCCCGCGTCAGTAGTTGCGCGGCCGCACCTTTCCTTGGACGCGGCTCGGCAGCCCCTGGATACGGAGGAAGCCTTCTGCGTCGGACTGGTTGTAGGCCCCTCCACCCTCCATGGTCGCAATGCCTTCGTCATACAGGCTGTTCGAGCTGGTGCGGCCGGCAACTTGGATATTGCCCTTGTAGAGATTGAGGGTGACCTCGCCCGTGACCGGCTTCTGAGCCTCCCGAATGAAGGCAAACAGCGCATCCATCTTGGCGTGATACCAGTAGCCATAGTAGACCATTTCGGCCACTTCCGGGGCGAGCCGGTCGCGCAGGTGCATCAGATCGCGGTCCATGGTGAGTTGTTCGATCACGCGGTGGGCCGTGTAGAGCACGGTCATGCCCGGGGCCTCGTAGACGCCGCGGCTCTTCATGCCGACAAAACGGTTCTCGACCATGTCGATCTGCCCGATGCCGTTGCGGCCGCCGATCTCGTTCAGGGCCTTCACCATCTGGAAGGCCGTCAGCCTGTTGCCGTTCAGGGCCACCGGAATGCCCGACTCAAAATCGATGGCCACCGTTTCGACCTTGTCCGGCGCCTTCTGGGGCAATACGGTCATGCCGAAATCGACCGTTTCCACGCCGTTGGCCGTCAGGTCCTCCAGCTTGCCCGCCTCGTAGCTGATGTGCAGGCAGTTCTCGTCCGAACTGTAGGGCTTGGCAACCGAGGCCTTGACGGGAATCTTCTTCGACTGGCAGTAGGCGATCATCTCGCTCCGGCCGGGGAACAGCTTACGGAAGGCCTCGTTCCGCCAGGGGGCGATCACCTTGACATCGGGGTCGAGGGCCTCGGCGGCAAGCTGGAAACGGCACTGGTCGTTCCCCTTGCCGGTGGCTCCGTGAACATAGGCCTCGGCACCGACCTCGCGGGCAACCTGAAGGCAGACTTTCGAGATCAGAGGACGGGCGATCGACGTACCCAGGAGGTAGACCCCCTCGTACTTGGCCTGCCACTGCATGACGGGGAAGGCGAAGTCGCGGCACAGCTCTTCCTGGACGTCGAGCAGGCGGGCCGACGTGGCGCCGATATCCCTGGCCTTCTTCATGATCGCCTCGCGATCCTCGCAGGGCTGCCCCAGGTCGACGTAAACTGCATGCACGTCGTAACCTCCGTCCTTGAGCCAACCGAGGATGACCGACGTATCCAATCCACCCGAATAGGCCAAAACACAGCTAGGCATGGCAGCAATCCGCCCAACACAAGAAAGAAGTGATGGAAGTTTCCGCAAACCGTCTATTTTGGCCCTCCTGCCGCCCCCTGGCAAGTGCCCAACCGGAACCGGCTGTGGCTGACGGCGCCGCCCCGATACCCTACAATGCCGGGGGCTGCCGCCGAAGTCGCCAAAAGGTAGCCGAAGTCGCCAGACTTTGGTCCGTAACCAAAGTCGCCAGCCACTAACCGAACTTGCCAGCCCGTAGCCGAAGTCGCCAGACTTTGGCAATCATGCTACTCTGTCCAAATTCTGGCAAGTTCGGCTGCACAACTGGCCGCGTTTTCGGATTCCATGTGTTCAAGGGACTCCTCATGGGAAGTTTTGCCAATAGCCTGCATGTCCGGTCCGACGACGCTGAGGCCGTGGCCGGCAAGATTCGCGAAATCCTGGAAAATCGCGGGTTCGAGGCGACCGAGGATACGTCGAGACTCCACGCCCGCTCGATCGATCCGGCCGTGCGGGCCCTGCACGTGGCCGAATCGCGGGATGGCTGGGTGGGAATCCTCGACAACGACCTGATGGGACTGCTGACGCTGGCCCAGGAGTTGTCGTCGCAACTGGAGACGCATGCGCTGTGCGTGATGGTCAACGACAGCGATTCGTGGCACTACGAGCTGTTCCACAAGGGACGCGAGGTCGACGGGTTCGACTCGCCCGGTTCCTCGCCCCTGCTGGACCTGAACGAGCTCCCGGAAGACATGCTGGAAATGCCCAGCGCGGACGAGCTGGCCGAGGCGCTGGACGCCGTCAAGGATCAGATGCCCGCTCTGGCCGACCTTCTCCAGTCGCTCCTGCCGCCGGAAATGCGCGAGATTCACAAGAAGATCGCCGATGGATCCGCAAGCCGGGAAGAAACGGAACAGTTTTCCCAGTGGAGCCGCGAGTTGGCAAGCGGGGCGGCGTCGCAGTTCCAGCAGGCCGTCGGCAGCAGCGGAGGGAGCGACCTGCCCGTGGCCGCGGCCGACTCCGACGGCAACGGCAAAGCGGCGTCGAAGAAGGACCTCGCCAGTCACCTCCACCATTTGCGTCCCCTGCTCGTGTCAGGGATCCCGCTCGAACGGGTTCGCGAGATCCTCTCCGAGCAGGCAATCTTTGCGGAGGAGCCGATGGCCGATTTCCTGGAAACGCTCGGAGTGAACCGGTTCTACGCCCAATTGAGCTTCCAGTACCTGGAAGAGTTCAATCGCGAAGAGATTGAGGGCGAAGGGATCGGTTTCCGGCAGCCGCTCATCTTTGTGAGAACGGGCTAGCGCCGCAAATCAGCGATCGTGCACCTCCGTGCTTGAGGCAGTCTCCATGTCGTGGGAACCGCCCGGCGCGAGGGAGACTGCTGTCGGGATCGATTCTATCATCAAGCTTTCCTCCGATTTGCCGCCCGCCGTTTGTACCATGTCTTCCCCTGATTCGCTTCAAATTGTCTCCGCTACGCCCGCCAGCCTCGGCGAAACCCTGTCCCTGGTCTTCAGCGGACACCAGCCGCAGGACGCCCTGAACCGGGTCCGTGCGGCCCTGGCGGAATACCGATGCGGCAAGCTGCCGCTGGCCGGATTGCTGGCGGCACGCCGTGCCGGGAAGCTCGTGGGGGCGGCGTTTGCCCAGGTTCTCCCGGGGCGAACCGCCACGTTCTGGCCGCCCCGGCTGGTGCCGCCGGAGCCGGAAGAAACAGCCGAGCAACTGAGCCTGGCCGCGGTGGAGCATGCCAGAAATGCGGGCGTGAAGGTCATTCATGCCTTGCTCGAGGGTCAGGCCGACTCGCAGGAAGTGGCGGCGCTCGAACGGGCCGGTTTCACTTCGCTGGCCGAGCTCTATTATCTCCTGGCCGACCGGTTTGATTTTCCGCGGACGCCACCTGGGGGGCCTCTGACCTTCGAGCCTTGCACGGCCGAGAAACACCAGCGGCTGTGCGCGGTCGTCGAGGCAACCTACAGAGAGACTCTCGATTGCCCCGACCTTGACGGCATCCGCTCGGCAGAAGAAGTGCTCGCAGGATACGGCGCGGAAGGCGAGACCTATCCGTCCCACTGGTACTTGATCCGACACGAAGACCGCGATGTGGGATGCCTGCTGCTGTGCGACTATGGGCAGCATGGCAATTGCGAGCTGACCTACATGGGACTCGTCCCCTCGGCGCGGGGCAACGGTTGGGGGGTGCTGGTGACCCGCTTTGCCCAATGGGTGGCCGGATCATTGGCGCGGGAGCGGATCGTGCTGGCCGTCGATTCCGCCAATCACCCGGCGCGGAATATGTATGCGGCCGCCGGCTTTCGGGGCTGGGACCGGCGCCGGGTCTACATGCTGGCGCTCGGTCGACAGACTGGTTCAGCGGAACAGACTTAGCCGCGTCAGACAGCACCCGGAAGACTGCCAGCGGAAACACTTGACGCATCACAGGTTAGCGCACGAGGCTCGAGAGGTCGCCCGGCAAGGCGGCGAGAGTCCCGACAAGTTTTCCACGATCGGGCCGGCTCGCGGCGGAGAGGTTTTTCCGGTTTTTCGGCGCGGAGCTGCGGCGATTCTTCCGCGGATTCCGGGCAGTTCGAAAACGGTTCAAGATTTCTCTGGGGGATGGTCGCAAGGGCAGTTTGACAGCAACGCTAGCACCGCTACAATCAACTTCTCGTTGGTTAAAGCAAGAGGAGCGAGACGGTTCTTGGAGTCGAAATGAGGGCCATCCCAAGCGGGGTATCTCGGGCTTGGGAAACGTTCGTTGCTGGTCCTTGATTCCTCTCTTACCCGTCGAAGATCGCGGCTCCTTTTCCGCGGTCTCCTGGCTGGTTCGGGGGACGATATCTGCACTGATGGAAGTGTGTATTGAGCGGAGAAGGTGCGCGCCGGAGGCGCCTTGGAGTGGCCAAGGACGATATGGACATCGTGTCAGCTTTTCGAACCGCACTGGCTGACAGGGTCGGACAAGAACGATTCGAGATGTGGTTCGGCGGGAGAACCCAGCTCGAGGTGATCGACGGCACGCTGACCGTTGGAGCCTCCAGCGAGCTGCTGCGGAACTGGCTGCGCACCAACCTGCGCGAACCCATCGAAGCGGCTTGTCGCGAGGTGCTCGGCCCTTCAGTCGCGGTTGATTATGTGTTGGCTCCCTCTTCTTCTCCCAACTCGCAACCTGCCTCGCTGCCGCAGTCTCCAGGAACCGCCCACTCAACGGAGTCGCACGGTTCGGCGTCGAGGCCGAGCCTCAAAGTGGCAGCCACACCCGAGGGGCCGTCCAGCGACAGGCCTGCCGGGTCGGATCGACGCGGCCGACTCGAGGCCGCTCTCGATTTCCGCTCGTTTGTGCGCGGGGAAACCAACAAGCTCGCACGGGCTGCCGCAGAGATGGTGGCCGGGCAGCCCGGCGAGTTTTCTCCTCTGTTGATCTACGGCCCCACAAGCGTGGGCAAGACGCATCTGCTCCAGGCCATCTGCACGGAAACAAGGCGAAATGCCCAGAGGCTGTCGGCCGTCTATCTGTCGGCCGAACAGTTCACCTCCGAGTTCCTCCAGGCCCTGCGGGTGGGCGGGTTGCCGAGTTTTCGGGCCAGATACCGGGGGCTGGATCTATTGGCCATCGACGATCTCCATTTCTTTGCCGGCAAGCGGGCCACGCTCGTCGAACTCCTCTACACGATCGATACCTTGATCCGGCGGCGCCGGCAAGCCGTGTTTGCCGCCGACCGGCCCCCCCATGACCTGAGGGCGCTCGGGGGCGAGCTGCTTTCCCGACTGCAGGCGGGAATGGCCTGCCGCATCGAACCTCCCGACTATCCGACGCGCCTGGGGATCCTCACCCGAATGGGGCTTAAGATGGGAATCACCCTGGCCCCGGAAGTGAGCGAGTTCGTGGCGGCGCGACTGGTGAACCATGCCCGGGAACTCTCGGGGGCCCTGTGTCGGCTCCACGCTCTGAACCGCGCAACAGGCAAGCCGGTGACGCTCGAGATGGCACAAGACGCACTTGCCGAGATGATCCACGACGGAAGCCGCGCGATCCGCCTGGCCGACATCGAGAAGGCGATTTGCGATACCTTCGGGCTCGAGCCGGAGTCGCTGCAGTCCAATCGCAAGGCCAAGTCGGTCAGCCAGCCGCGGATGCTGGCCATGTGGCTCGCCCGCAAGTACACGCGGGCGGCCCTCTCCGAAATCGGCCAGTATTTCGGCCGCCGCAGCCACAGCACGGTCGTCTCTGCCCAGAAACGGGTGGATCGCTGGATCGCCGATGACGCAAAGCTGGATCTGGCCGAACAATCGCGATCCATCTCCGAGGCGATCCGCCAGCTCGAGCAGCGGATCCGCGTCAGCTAGTGCTTTGTCTCCGCCAGGAATTGGGATCGAGACTGCGGAACAACCCGACAATTGCCGCACGATTCCACGCCATTGACCCCAGAATCAAGCTGTAACAGCGCACTAGTTATATCGCATCCAGTCCTCGATCAGAATGTAAGCCGACAGGGCACACGTGCCGACCACGACGGCTACGGAGGTGCCGATTGCGGCGGCGCGGCTGGTGCGTCCCTGGTCGTAGCCAAAACTGGCCCCGGGAATCGCGAAGGCCGCCACGATCATCGCATGAATGATCGTGATTCCCAACCCGGTTCCCCGGGAGACGCTGCAGAGCATGGCATATCCCAGGGTGACCAGCAGCATCGTCCGAATGCTGAACCGTATCCGCCGGAATGGGGTTCGCATGGCAGTCACTCCCCAGGCGGTTGCAGCAAGTCGCCCGCGCTCGGGCTTGCTGCTCCACCTGATTGCAGTGTAGCCCGCCGGTGCGGGGAGTGCCATGAGTTTGCGCGCCCGGCCAGGCCGAACCTGGGTTAGGCGCCGCAAAACAATAGAATCTCCTTCCGGCACCGCATGACAGGTCCAGGCAACCGAGTGTGGCCGAGCGGAACAGCATCAAGAGTCGGCTGCCGGCCATCTGGCCGCACCCCCAAGGATCATCGAAAACCCCAAGGGACTCGCTCGCCCGTTTCCAGATTCCAGGCCCCCCTTCCGCGCAGGGGTCCCGAGATATCTTCGGGTTCCAATTGACAAGGAACAGTCTAACCATCAAGCTTTGCAGTTAATGTATCCCCACCCTGGATCCAACTTCATGATCAACGAGTTCGCGCTCGCGCTGCTCTTTGGCGTCTTTCTGGTAACGTCTTTTGTCTGCACCGGCCTGCTGGCCTTGTGGGCCGCTGCTTCGCGATGGCATTGGCTGCCGCGAGTCGCCGTCGTACTGGCCGTGCTTTCGCCACTGCTGTTCATTCCGGCCTATGAGCCGTGGAGCCTGTTTGCGATCGAGGTGTGCACCGTCGCGGCAGGGATCACCGTCTGGCGGTGGCGTGCGGCACCGCGCCGGGAAGGCGGCAAGGCAGAAGACGGAGGCGCCAAACGGCGATTTCCGATCCAGTTCTCGATCCGCACCCTTTTGGCCCTGACCTGCCTGGTGGCGATGCTCACACCGATACTCGTCCCGTTGGTAAAAAACACGGAGGCATCGACTCAGGCGTGGGTGGTAACTGCGCTCGGCGGCGTTTGCAGCGGCTCGGCCGTGCTGATCGGCGCATGGTTAGTTACGACCAAACACAAGTGGCTCGCCTGGCCCGCGGCAGCGCTGCTGTGCGCGGGCCTCGCAGCGATCGTCGCACGGTTCGACGTGTTTTTCTTGGCCGTCTTGTTGTCTTCCTCTTGGAGCCGTGTGGCATTGGTCTGGTTCGCCGTCCTCTCCATGCTTGCGGCGATGACCTGGCTGCTGCTTCGCCTCTGGTTCGCCAGCGGGGCCACTCCAGTCGGCACGTTCGGCAGCATGCTTCGGATGGCGGCTCGAACCGCGTTCTGCCTGCTGTTGGTTGCTCTTGCGTTGCCTCCGGCCTATGTTGCCTGGGAACTGAACCACCCTCTGCCGGTTCCGAACCTCCCGGTCCCTCAACCCAACGGTATCGATGACATCGTGGCTGCCGGGACGGCCCTGGCCACGAGCCCGATCCTGAGCACCACCGTCGAACCGAAGTCGACCGAGGAACTGGCTGCCGAGGTCGCCAAGTATGCCGGGGATTACTCGCGATTGCGACTCGGCCTCACGCGAGAGATCCGAGCCACCATTTGGGCAGTAGACGGCAAGGTCGATAGGGCAGCAGTATTCTCCCTTGGCCCCGCCAACGTCAGACAGGCCGTGCGAGAAGCTGCACGAGCCTTGATGCGAGAAGCACAACTGGCCCACCAGCAGGGTCGCTACACCGACGCCGCCAGGATTGCGCTCGACAACGTGCGGTTGGGCCAGGCCGTCGCCCGCGAAAGCCTGCTGGTCGATTATCTCACCGGTGCCGCAGTCGAAGACATTGGCAATGAAAGCCTGTATCAGGTATTGCCTCAACTGAACGCCGACGATTGTCGTGAGACCGTCGCCGCCCTGGCGGAAATCGAACGCCGGCGTGAACCAGTCGAAGATGCGTTGTACCGAGAGCGCGTTTGTTCCGAAAACCTGATTGGCTGGACTGGTCATTTCCTTGATTTACCGACGCGCCTTGCATCCGCCGATCATCGCCGGCTCATGCTCGGTCTCCGCGACCGCCAACAGGCAAAGACGCGACTGCTGATCGCGGAGTTGGCGTTGCGCGCTTGCCAACTTGAACGCGGCACTCTGCCGGATCAACTGGAACCATTGGTGCCCGAATTCCTCGCGGAACTGCCGATCGACCCGTTTGACCCCGAGGGCCGACCACTTCGCTACGTTCGCACCGCGGGCGGACACGTCCTCTACAGCGTCGGCTGCGACGGAAAAGATGACGGAGGGCGACCTCCTGCCCGCAACCCGTCTGGCGGGTACGAATTGGAGGCGGACGGCGACCTGCAACTGGATGTCTTCTTCCCACGCGACGAGGAAGAGGACACACCTTCGAACGAATAGACGCCAGATCCGAATGGCACTGTCGGCAAGCGTCCGGCATACAAGCTGTTGTGCTGCATGCAGCGCCATTACCACGATATGCAGTATGTTTCGGCGGTTTCGACAGTGCCATTCACGCCAGATCCCGAATCAGGATTCAACCCCATGGCCGCTCCACTTCCTCAGACAATGCGAGCTCTGTTGCTGGAACAGCACGATCCCGACCTGCTCAAGGCCATCGGCCGCCTGAGGGTCGTCGAGCGGCCCCTGCCTCCCTTGCAGCACGGGCAGGTGCTCATCCGAATCCAGGCGGCGCCCTGCAACCCCTCCGACCTCCTGTTCCTTCAGGCCAGGTACGGCGCCCTCAAGACGCTCCCTTCCGTTCCAGGCTGGGAGGGAGCCGGCACCGTGGTCCAGAGCGGCGGCGGGCTGCTGGCCTCCTGGCTCAAGGGCAGACGCGTCGCCTGTTCCCTGCAGGACGACCGCGACGGGACCTGGGCCGAGTACTTCGTCGCCAACGCCACCAACTGCATCCCTTTGGACCGTCGCCTCCCCATGGATCAGGCGGCGAGCCTCACCATCAATCCGCTCACCACCCTGGCACTGCTGGACGCGGCGGCCCGAGGCCGACATCGAGCCGCCGTCCACACCGCCGGCGCCAGCCAGCTCGGCCGCATGCTGCTGGCGATGGCTGATCGACCGCTGATCCATATCGTTCGTCGAGAAGCCCAGGTTGAACTGTTACGATCGCTGGGCGCAAGGCATGTGCTCAACTCGTCGGACAGCGATTTTCCCGAGAAGCTTCGGGATGCCTGCACGGAACTCCACGCGACGATCGCCTTCGACGCGGTTGCCGGGCCCATGACCGGCATAGTGCTCAGCGCCATGCCGGCCGGTTCGACCGTGCTCGTCTATGGTGGCCTCTCCGGAGAACCCAGTGGCGGCATCGATCCGGTCGGGCTCTTGTTCGACGACAAGAAGGTCTCCGGCTTCTACCTCGGCCACTGGGCCAAAAGCCGCGGCCTTCTGACGGTTCTCCGGCTGGCGAGAAGAGCGCAGCGGCTCCTCATCGACAAACGGATCGAAACCCGCATCCAGCGGCGCCTGGGCCTCGACGAGGCCGTGGAGGGACTTCGGCACTATGTCGGCCACATGACCGACGGGAAGGTCCTCATCGTGCCCTGAAGCCTTTGCGGGGGAACCCTGCCACGCGATATCATGGCGGGGCCCCGGGCACCGCCCGGCCCTTGCACCAAACGCTGGTATCGAAGACATCCCACACCCGGAGACATGCCCATGCGACCTGGGACCGGAACAATCGTGCTTGGCGGAATGGCGGCCTGCTGGGCACTCGCCGGCCTGGCGGCCGAGGTCGACACCTCGCAACTGAGGCCGTTCGGTCCGGAGATGGACGGCTTTCGCAAGCCCGAGCGTCAAACCAGGATGCTGGTCGACGGCTTCCTCTGGATCGATGCCGAAGATTTCGCCGGCTACGGCGGCTGGCGGTTTGAAACGCAGTTCGTCCACAACATGGGATCTCCCTATCTGCTGGCCGGCGGCACGGGCACTCCGGTGGCCGACGCCACCACCACGATCGAGATTCCCAAGGCCGGCAAGTACCGGCTCTGGGTCCGGGCGAAGAACTGGCATCCCCCCCATTCCCCCGGCCGGTTCCAGGTGCTCGTGGGCGGCAAGCAGGCCGAGAAGGTCTTCGGCGCGGAGCCGCACAATCGCTGGACCTGGTGCCCGGGGGGCGAGTTCGAGCTGTCGGCTGGAACAACGACGCTTGCCTTGGCCGATCGAACCGGTTACTTCGCACGCTGCGATGCGATCCTGTTGACCACCGATCTGAACTACACGCCGCCCGAAGATCAGGAGGCAATCCAGAAAGAACGCAGCCGGCTGACGGGCTTGTCCCTGGAACCCCAGCAGGGCGGCGAGTTTGACGTGATCGTGGTCGGAGCCGGAACGGCCGGCTGCTCGGCAGCGATCGCCGCCGCCAGGAATGGAGCCAGAACGGCCCTGGTTCAGAATCGGCCCGTGCTTGGGGGCAATGCGAGCGTTGAGTTGGGTGTCGGCGTCAACGGCGCGGGGACCCACCAGACCAACGCCAGGGAGAGCGGCATCGTCGAGGAAGCCGGCCGGATCCAGGCCAGATACGAGCAACCGCGAGTGAGCGAGTCGTACCGCATCCTCGCCGAACAGGAAAAGAACCTCACCGTGCTTGTCAATCGACACGTTTTCGGCGTCGACATGGCCGACGAGAAAACGATCGCCGCCGTGCGGGCCCTCGACGCGCTGACCGGTGAGATCTACGTCTATCGCGGACGCCATTTCATCGATTGCACCGGCGACGGCTGGGTCGGCTACTACGCGGGGGCCAAGTACCGGCTGGGTCGCGAGTCGAGCGAAGAGTTCGGCGAGGATCTGGCCCCGAAGGAGGCCGACCGGATCACCATGAGCGGATGCCTGATGGGCAACATGGCGATCTCGTTTCATGCTCAAGACGTTGGCAAGACGGTTGACTACACGCCGCCCCCGTGGGCGGCCAAGTTGCCCACGGAGGATCTTGGCCGTGCTATTCGACGGATCACCGGGGGCGAATGGTGGCTGGAACACGAGGGCACGGTCGACGACCTGGACGATCCGGAGTTCGCCCGGGATGAACTGATCCGCATCACCTTCGGCTACTGGGACTATCTGAAGAATCACTGGCCGGGCCGATCGGCGGCACGAACGTTCGATCTGGTCTACGTGCCCCACGCGAAACCCGCCGGCTTGTGGGAGACCATATCCTCACCCAGCACGACGTGCTCGAGGCCGTCATGTTCCCCGACCGCATTTCCTACGGCGGCTGGTGTCTCGACGTTCATCACCCCCGCGGCATCTACTCCGGCGCCGAAGGGCCTTTTGACTACAATCCCCGCGTGCCGATCTACAGCATCCCCTACCGCTGCCTGTATTCGGTCAATATCGACAACCTCCAGTTTGCCGGACGGCACGTGAGCGTGACCCACGTGGCCCTGGGAACGGTTCGCGTGCAGAGCACCCTGGCGACTCTCGGCCAGGCGACGGGAACGGCGGCCGCCCTGTGCTTGAAGCGCGGCGTGGCGCCGCGCGTGCTCGGACGGGACCACATCGCCGAACTGCAGCAGACGCTGCTCAAGCAGGACCAGTACATTCCCAACCTCCGCAACGAGGATCCCGGCGACGTGGCGCGAACCGCCAAGGTGACGGCTTCGAGCTTTGCGGCCCACGAGATGTTCACGCGGGAGAACGTGGTTCCCGACGAACTTCATCCGCTCAACATGTCCCGCGCAGTGATGTTTCCACGAGGGATCCATCGCGAGCTCAAGTCCCTGTGGTTGCTGCTCGAGAACGCTCGCAGCGAACCGGTGGAGATCACGGCCCGCGTACGCGGCGCGGCCGAGGCGGGCGATTTCTCCTCCAAGGAGAATCTTGGCACGGCCAAGGCGACCGTGCCGGCGGGAAAGCAGTCGTTTGTCGAGTTTCCTTTGAATGCCCAGATCGACTCGCCCATGGTCTGGGTGCTGCTGCCCAAGACCGAGGGCGTATCGTGGCGGCTGATGACCGCCGGTCCCCGCGAGGCTTGCCGGGCCTACGGTGGAGCCAACGGAAAACCGTGGACCGTGGTGAAAGGCCAGTACTACGCCATGTACACGGATCCGCCACTGACCTGCGAGATCCAGTGTCGTCCGGAAAACGTGATAAACGGAGTCACCCGGATTGTGGACCGCTCGCCGAACCAATGGGTGTCGGATCCGTTGCAGCCCATGCCCCAGTGGATCGAACTGGAGTTCCCCGAGCCGACCACGATCAATACGGTCTATCTGACCTTCGACACGGATATGAATACGTCGCACCACACCGTGCCGCTGGTGCCACAGTGCGTGCGCGACTACGAGCTCTCGTGCCTGGCCGATGGCCATCGGATCTCGCTGGCCACGGTCACGGAGAATTTCCAGCGCCGCCGGGTCCACCGCTTCGATCCGGTCGAGGCGAAGAAGCTCACGCTGCTGGTGGCGGCAACGAACGGCGATCGGTCGGCAAGGGTGTTCGAGATTCGTGCGTATCACGAGGAGTGACCGCAGTCTGCCAGCGAGACTGGTGTGTCCTGCGGGCTGGCCCTCTATCAGGAAGAT
>CAZLWV010000025.1:0-46701 GCA_964563135.1 uncultured Planctomycetaceae bacterium | reverse complement strand
AACCGCGGATAAAATGGGCAAACCCATGCTTGTCTCTCCGGAAGAGATCCACGTCAATAGCGACTACCTTGGCGGCGGATATGGAAACCACGCCGCACGGTGTGGCCAAGGTGCTCACCGGACTGGACACCTGGATTCTCGTGCAGCCCAAGGCCCTGGCGCCCCTGCCGGGCGAGTCGTTCGACCTGTCGGTCTGCAAAGGCTTCGCAGTAGCGGGCATTCCCCACCAACTGGCGCAACAGGCTGCCGACCGGCTCGCCGCCGCGTCGGGTGTGCGGCTGCCGCTGCTCGACGCCCCGCCCGCCCGTCCAGTCGTTTCGCTCGTGCTCGCCACCGAAAAGGGCGAGTTTCCCCCGACGCTCAAGGTAGACGCAGCCATATTCAGACAGCTCGGGGAACAAGGCTATGCGCTGGCCGTGGAGAAGGGGGGCGTGACCCTGGCTGCGCGCACCGTCTCCGGACTGCGATATGGCATCACGACGCTGGCCCAGATCGCCGCCGACCGCACGACGCTCCCAGGCCTGATCATCCACGACTGGCCATCCCTCAAATATCGGGGGGTGCAACAGGACATCTCGCGCGGGCAGGTACCCAAGCCGGAAACGCTCAAGCGGCTGGCTGACGTGCTGGCCGAGGGCAAGATGAACCAGCTCGAACTGTATATCGAGCACGTCTACAAGTACAAGGCGTTCCCCGACATCTCGCCGCCCGAGGGATTGACCCCGGAGGAGTCCAAGGAACTGGCACTCCACGCGGCACAGCAGGGAGTCGAGGTGCATCCGCTCCTGCAGGTGCTGGGGCACTCCTACTTCATTCTCAACAAGCCCCAGTATCAGCACCTGCGTGTCGGACCCTGCGAAAAGATGCCGTGGATCATGACTTTCGACATCCGCAAGCCGGAAGCCGTGCAGATGGTCTCCACGATGATCGACGAACTGTGCGAGAGCTTCCCGGGTGAACTGTTCAATGTGGACATCACCGAGGTGGATATCGACGGGCTCCAGGCCGCCGGTCTGACGCTCGACCAGATCACCGATCTGGTTTTCAACTATGTGCTGCAACTGAACGAAACGGTCAAAAAGCATGGTCGGCGTCTCATGATCACCCAGGGTCCGCTCGACAGCCAGGGGCACCTTTCCGGCATGGGTCCCAAACTCGACCAGCTTCCCAAGGACATCATCATCGGCAGCTACTACTGCGCCGGTGGACCCTACCAGCCCGCCTACGAGAAAGACTTCCCGCGGCTTCAAGAGAAAGGGATCGATTTCTTCGCGCAGGCCTGGATCAACAGCCACGTCTGGCTGACGCCGTGGGTCAACCACGCGGCCGGGTTTTCCGACCTCGAAGTGTCGCGCGGACTGAAATACGGGGCGATCGGCAGCATCACTTGCGACTGGGGCGACGCCGGACACTTCCATTTCGTGGGCGAGCAATGGCTGCCCTACCTCTACCACGGAGCCTGCGCCTGGACCGGAGCGCAGGTGGACCGCGACTATTTCCGGCAGGCATACGCTCGCTGCCTATACGGCCTGTCCGGCGATGCCGTGACACGGGCTATCGAAGCGGCCAGCGACGTGAATGCCCGGAGTATCCGCGTCCGCGATAAGGATGGGAAGGAAGTCGACGTGTCGACCACTTTCCTCTGGGAATTCGTCCACGATCCCTTCACCCACCCGGACATAACCCGCATGGTCGATCCGGCGGAAGTGGGTCAGATGCTTGCAGACGCGGCAACCTCCGCACTTGCGGCGTTGATCGCCGAAGCGCCCAGGGCAAAACGCAACCAGGACAATCTGGAGCAATATGCCTTCGGGGTCCGCTGTTATCTTGCCCTGGGCCACAAGCTGCTGGCGCTCGGCCACTACAAGGACGAAGCTGTGCCCAGAACCCAGGTGGCGAAAGAACTTGAATCGGTGGCGGACGAATTTGAGGCGTTGCAGGCCGACTTCCAGCGGCTCTGGCTCGCCGAAGACCGAGACAACGACGGCTATCAGACACTGGTCAAGCGCTTCCTGGACACCACAACACCCTGCCGAGAGCAATCCAAGGCCCTGCGAGAGGGCGAAGAACGTCGTGGACCAACGAGCGATCGGGGAAAAGAAGAGGAGCAATGAAGTTCGTGTTGATCCCGACGTTGCTGTCTGGCCGATAGTTCTCCGCTGATTGTGCTGAATCTTCAATACGCGTTCCTGTGCCGCCAGCCGTAGCGGAAGGTCATCAGCAGGATCTGCAGGTCGAGCCAGATCGACCAGTGGCTGATGTAGTAGAGGTCGCATTGCACTCGGTGGCGCAGCGAGGTGTTCCCTCGCCAGCCGTGCACCTGGGCCCAGCCGGTGATGCCCGCCTTGACCTGGTGGCGCTGGGCGTAGCCCGGGACCTGCCGGCGGAATTTTTCCACAAACACCGCCCGTTCCGGACGGGGCCCCACCAGGCTCATGTCGCCCGCCAGCACGTTGAAGAGCTGGGGAAGCTCGTCGAGGCTCCAGCGACGCATCAGTCGCCCCAACCCAGTGCAGCGGTCATCCCCGCGGTGTGCCCAGACCGGTCCGGTGCCGCTTTCCGCATCGATGCGCATGCTGCGGAACTTGAGCATATCGAACTGGCGCCCGGCCAGGCCGGTACGCCGCTGGCGGTAGAAAACGGGCCCCGGACTGGTCAGCTTCACCGCCAGGGCGATTGCGAGCATCAGGGGAGAAAGGACGAGCAGTGCGGCTGATCCGAGGGCCAGATCCATCGCCCGTTTGGCCAGACATGGCCAGCCGCGATGCGGATTCTGCCGCAAGTTGACGAACGCCACCCCGTCGACTTCCATCAGGCGCGGTTTGATGCCCGTGAACCCCGGAACATCGGGTACGAGCTGGACCTCGACGAGGATGTCCGACAGGAGCTGATAGACCTGGGGCAGTTCCCCGTAGCGGCTCAGCGGCAGGGCGACGAACACATGGTCGATCTCGTGCTCCGTCGCCACCTGGGCGATCTGGTCGATCGTACCGAGCCGCGGAAGAAATCGCCAGTCGCGACGACTCGGCTCGTCGACGAAGCCGACGGCCTCCAGCCCGGTCCAGCTATTGTTCTCGATGGTCCGGGCGACAAGCTCGCCCATGCGGCCGCCGCCGACAATCAGGGCCCGGCCGTGATTCAGCCCCCGGCCGCGGAAGTAGCGGAGCACTTGCCACACCAGCCGCCGCGCCGCCGCAATTCCCAGGGCATTCAACGCAAAAAACAGGGCCAGGGCCGTCCGCGATTCGTACAGGTCGCGGCGATAGAAGGCGGTGGTGATGACCAGAACAAACAGGAGCCCCGAGGCCTTGAACACCACACCCAGTTCGCGAGGCATCTCGCGAAGACGGTGGATCTCATACAGGCCCGCCAGCCGGTACGAGACACCCGCCAACAGCAAGACCAGCGGGAGCATCCGGGCCACAAGGTGGAAATCGGGTACGCCGTCGGGCGAGGGAAACAGGCCAAACCGGGTCCAATAGGCGAGGAACCAAGCCGTCGTGGTGACCGCAAGGTCACCCAGAAGAAAGACCAGACCAAGCTTGTTTCCGTGACGCCGATACACGACCAGACCCATCCATGAGTGCCGTAACCTGCCGCATTCGCACCTTGTAGCAGAAAACCCGGGAAAGGGTCAATGGAAGTTGGCGAGAATGGGGCGTCTGGGAAGACACGCGTGTCTTCAACGGCCCCTGACGCTTCGGGGTAAGGCGGAAAGGTCTCCTCGTTTGCGTTTCACCGCTGGTGCGAGGAGCCGGCGATCCTCGCTCAGGCGCCGGGGGTTCCTTGGATCGCTCGACGGTCGCGTTTGGCACGGGGACTATGCTGCGGAGCAGGGGGTCGGTATGTTGCCGGTTTGGCGGTTGAGGACAGCAAGGGTGGCCGTTGCTCGATTGCCGCCGACCGAATTCAACCCGGAGGCGTTTGTGCCGGAACCTGAAATCATCACGGCCGAGGTGGCGTCCGAGGAAAGGGAGTTGTCACCCAACGAGAAGATCGCCGCCAGCCGCTGGCAGGTGCTGGTCCTGCTTTTTCTGGCGGCAGGCCCTCTGGCCCTGCCGGTACTTGTGCGGAGCCCGCGTTTCTCGCGTTTTTCGAAGGTGGTCCTTTTCCTGCTGGTACTGGTTCAGACGGCCCTGGTGGTGGTCCTGGTACTTGTGTTCACCCGCTGGTTTTTCGAGCGGATGGAACAACTCCGCCAGATGTATTGAGGCGGAATTGCCAGTTCGGGCACGGTGTTTGCCACTGCTTGACCCCCCTCTCTACCGGCATTAGATTGGCAGGACGCCTGGAGGAAGGTCCAGCCCGACTGGCCTGCTCCCTGCCGAGAAACGGACCTCTTCAGTACTCCATCCTGGGGATAACAGTAATGAAACTCGGATTTGTCAGTGCCATCCTGCCGGACCTTTCCTTGGAAGAAGTCGTCGCGTTTGCGGCCGAGGTGGGCTATTCGTGCGTGGAGCTGATGTGTTGGCCCGTCGGAGGCGCCGAGCGACGCTATGCGGGCGTGACCCACGTCGATGTCGATGGCTTCAATGCCGCGAAGGCCGACAAGGTGAAGGCGACCATGGCGGAGGCGGGGATCGAGATCAGCGGCCTGGGTTACTACCCGAACCCGTTGACTCCCGTCGCCGAAGAAGCCCGGTTGTACGTCGAACACATCAAGAAGATGATCGTGGCCGCCGAGATGCTCGGAGTCGGCGTGGTCAACACGTTCGTGGGCCGGGATTGGACCAAGTCGGTCGACGACAACTGGCCGCGGTTCAAGGAGACCTGGATTCCACTGGTCAAGTTTGCCGAAGACCACGGCATCAAGATCGGCATCGAGAACTGCCCGATGCTGTTCACGGCCGATGAGTGGCCCGGCGGGAAGAACCTGGCCCACAGCCCGGCGATCTGGGCCCGCATGTTCGAAGACATTCCGTCGCAGAACTTCGGTCTGAACTTCGACCCGTCGCACCTGGTCTGGCAATTCATCGATTGCGACCGGGCAATTCGCGATTTCGGCAGCCGCATCGTCCATGCCCACGCCAAGGACGCCAAGATCGAGCGCCGTAAACTTGCCGACATGGGCATCTTTGGCCGCACGATCGACTGGCACACCCCCAAGCTCCCCGGCATGGGGGACGTGAAGTGGGGCAAGTTCTTCTCAAGCCTCACCGACGCCGGTTATCACGGGCCCGTTTGCGTGGAAGTCGAAGATCGCGCCTTTGAGGCCACCCTGGAACTTCGCAAGCAGTCCCTGCGGCAGAGCAAGAACTTCCTGACCCAATACATCCCGTAGCCGAAGTCGCCATCCGGTAGCCGAAGTCGCCAGACTTTGGAAACCGCTGGAGACGCCCAAATTCTGGCGAATTCGGCTACAAGCGGCACACGCAAATACGAACAACTACACTTGGGAGAACACCATAATGAGCCAATTGAAAGCAGCAGTCGTCGGAGCGGGATTCATTGGACCGGTCCATGTCGAGGCCCTGCGCCGGCTGGGGGTGACGGTCACCGGGATTCTCGGGTGCGACGACAAGGAATCGCAATCGGCCAAAGAGAAGCTTGGCCTGCCGAAAGCCTACAAGAGCATCGACGAGGTGCTCGCCGACAAGTCAGTCGACGCCGTGCATCTGGCCGTGCCCAACGTGCTGCACTACCCGTTCTCGAAGAAGGCTCTGGCGGCCGGGAAGCATGTGATGTGCGAGAAGCCGCTGGCCATGACCTCCAAGGAAACGGCCGAACTGGTGGAATTGGCCAAGTCGGCAGGCGTGGCAGCGGCCGTGTGCTACAACATCCGCTTCTACCCCATGAATCTGCAGGCCCGCGCGATGGCTGCCCAGGGCGATCTGGGCGAGGTCTACGCCGTCAACGGCTGCTACATCCAGGACTGGCTCCTCTACGACACCGATTACAACTGGCGGGTGCTCGCCGAGCAGGGGGGCGAGTTGCGGGCCGTGTCCGACATCGGCACGCACTGGATGGACCTCGTTCTTTCCATCACCGGGCTGGAAGTCGATTCGGTCTTCGCCGACCTCAACACGGTTCACAAGATCCGCAAACGGCCGACCGGCGAGGTGGAAACCTTCACCGGCAAGAAGGCGGCCATCGCGGCCACCGAACCGATCAACATCACCACCGATGACTACGGCTGCATCCTCTTCCGCTTCAAGAACGGCGCCCGCGGAAGCCTCAACGTCTCCCAGATCAATGCCGGGCGCAAGAACACGCTGCGCTACGAGATCGCCGGCTCCAAGTGCTCCGTGGCCTTCAGCAGCGAAACCCCCAACGAGCTCTGGATCGGCTACCGCGACAAACCCAACGAATCCTTTGCCCGGGACCCGTCGCTGCTGGCGGATCTGCCGCGCGGCTTCACCAATTATCCGGGCGGCCACAACGAGGGCTTCCCCGACGCCTTCAAGCAGTGCTTCCGCTCCTTCTACCAGTACATCGCCGCCGGCGATTTCTCAGCCAAACCGCTGTTCCCGACCTTCGCCGAAGGGCATCGGGAAGTGGTGTTGTGCGAGGCGATCCTGAAGAGCCACCGCGAGGAGCGCTGGGTGAAGATTCACTGACGCCTGCGCCGTCAATGCACCAGGGCGACCGGCCGAAGTCTGCCGTCTTGCTCGGTCGCCTTGGGCATTCTCCCTGCACGCGCCGGAAGTGGGTGCCTCACCAGGACTCGCGTCTGGCAGCAGCCGGCCGCCGGCAACCGGGTGGTGGCAAACATTGGCGCACCAGCCCTGGCGTTCCGGTCGGGGCAGGCTCGCCGCGCGCCGGGTCGCAGAGCGCCGCCTCACAACTTGCCCCTCAGGCCGGTGCACCAGATCTCAGGACGCCAGTCCGGCCAGCTCGATCTCTCCCGCTTCCAGGGCGTCGAGGAAGTGGTGCATGCTCGCCAGAAGGTTCGGGAGCTTGCGCATCTCCGCGGCCGATACCCAGTGGACCGCGGCCACCTCGGCCGGATTCGGCCCAAAAGGCTCTTCGCAGTCAATCCGCCCCAGCCACCAGGCAAGCTCCACGTTCCAGGGTGTCACGCTCCGCCAGACGCGCCGCAAGGGCGCAATGCCTATGCCCAGCTCCTCCCGGATCTCGCGGATGAGCGCTTCCTCTTCCGACTCTGCTCCTTCGATACCGCCGCCGGGAAAGCAGATCATGCCGGGAGCGATCACCTGGTCCGAACGCCGGATCACCAGGAACTCCGCGTCGCGCATGATCACGGCCACGACGCCCGATCGTCGAGGATCTTCGTAGTGCTGGGGCATGGGAGTCTCTTGTTTCCGAATCATTGCGGAGGGGCCGCGGGACGCCCGGGGCTCTCGTAGAGAAACAGGCCTTCGGGGCGGCACTCCGCCTGGATCGAGCCGGGAAACGTTCGCTTGGTGGCCGCGGCGCCCGACCGCGGATCGCTGCGCAGCATCTTGACCAGGAGATCCCACTGGTCGAAGCCCATCGACTGCCGCGGCCAGGCCTTGGCCTGCCAGAGGGCTACAAAAACCTCCCGCACCAGGTATTCGGGCTGGTCGGCGAGCCTGTCCCGGCGAACCAGCGCGCAACCTTCGCCCCCCTCCACCGTGCCCCCGCGGCAGAGCTCGCCGGCCAGTCCGTCGATAATGCTTTGCGCCTCGCCGGCCAGGCGGCCCAATCGCAGCACGGCCTCGCCGACCGCCTGGTTGTAATGCTCCGCGAGCTGGGGAAGCAGATCGTGCCGAATCCGGTTGCGGGTGAAACGGCGGTCCGCATTCGATCGATCCTCGCGGTAGGGCTGATCGAGTGCTGCCAGGTAGTCGATCAGCTCGGCCCGGTGGGCCGCCAGCAGCGGACGGATGAGCGTCACCGCGGGGCTCAGCCGGCGCCAGCGCGGAATCCCCGCCAATCCCGCAATGCCCGTACCGCGGAGAATCCGCTGCAGAATCGTCTCCACCTGGTCATCGGCCGTGTGCGCGCAGGCAACGTACCGTGCCCCCTCCTCTTCCGCAGCCTCGGTCAGGAACCGGTACCTTCGACTTCGGGCAGCCTCCTCGAGTCCTTCCGCAGAAGCATCCAGCTCGCCCGGTTCCACCCGGCCGCAGCGGAAACCGAGCTTGAGCTCGTCCGCCAGACGGCCGACAAAACGCTCGTCCGCATCCGACTGCTCCCCGCGGAGCCGGTGATTGTAGTGGGCCACGATCAGACGCCCCTCCCCTGTCCGTTTGAGTGCCGCCAGGGCTCGCAACAGGGCGACGCTGTCGGCCCCCCCCGAGACCGCTACCAGCACGGACACGTCCCCCCAAGCACGTGGCGGCCAGGCTTCGGCCAGAATTACCTCTACAGAGGGATGTGTCATTGGGCACTGCACGCGAGCTCAGCGGGAATCAAAAGGGGCCTGGAAGACGGGAAACGGCAGTCTGCGGGGCGGCAGGGCAAGAAAAGAGACCCCAGTCTCCCCATTTGACCATTCCAATCGTCCTAACTCAAAAAACTGAAGGGATTTATCTTCGACACATTGGCGGTCCTGTGGTTGCATGTGTCATGATCTCTGATAGGATTACTATGAAAGTATATATGATGGACCGCAGAGGGCCCATCGACCGGGCCCCAGGTCGAGTGTCGTTGTATAGACACAAAAAGCGCCTTCGGAAGTCCGATTGCGGACTGACGTGGGACCGTTGAATTGCAGATTACGAGTCGATTTGTTGTTGGCAGCCATCGGTTTGCCTCAAACACAATCCTGCCCCGAACAAGGAACTTCATCCTTGATCGAATTGCTTCTGATCTACTTTCGCTGCCTTCTGGGCATTCTCGGCGTGGAGCATTTTTGCGCCCCCCGCAGGCTTGCCCCGGTACGAGAGGAAATCGCCGGCAACAGGCGCGTCGTGCCGCGAGGTGTGCCCCCGCGCGATGACGCATGGTTGAGTGTGAGCCATGTATTAGGAAGGTTCGGTGCACCGCCCGGTCCATCCCGGGACAAGTGCCGTTTGCCGGCGATCGCCGCCAGGTGCGATGATCTCGCCGCGCCGCCACCGATGCTCTGCCAGAACAGATCTGCCTGATCCGAGCGGTTCTCTCCTCTTCGATCGAGAACCCTCCCTCTGCCAGCGGCCCCGCGCTCCTCGATCGGTCTTGCGCTGCGCTTTGAGCCGATCGAAGTTCAACGAGGTAATAGCTGTGGGATACTGGATTCTTACCATTGCGCTCATCGTCCTGGCGTCGGTGGCGACCTTCGGAGCGACAAAACTGCTCGACTATCTTCGCCGCCGCGACGCGGAGACCGAAGCATCGCGCATTGTTTCGCAGGCCAGGCGGGAAATGGAAAACCGCCGCCGTGAGTTCGAGCTGGAACTGAAGGAGTTGGAGATCCAGCACAAGGCCGAGGGCGAGAAGGAACTCAGCAAACTCCGGGAAGAGCAGCACGCGCGGGAACGCAGCCTCGACAAGCGCCAGGACGCCCTGGAGCAGCAATCGGAGCATCTCCGCAAGCAGGAAAAGATCGTCGAAGGCACGCAGCGAAAGCTGACCGAGAAGATCCAGGATACGGAAAAACGGAACCGGGAGCTTGCCAAACTCCTCGATGTGCAGCGCCAGACCCTCCACGAACTCAGCGGGCTGAACAAGGAGGAAGCCACGGCCCGGCTGCTGGAGATGCTCGACGAGCAGCTCCGCAACGAGGCCGGGGCGCTGATCATGAAACACGAAAGGAAGCTGGCCGAGACCTGCGAGGAGAAGTCCCGCGAGGTCATGCTCACCACCCTCCAACGCTATGCGGCCGCCCACACCGCCGAAACCACGACCAGCTCCGTCGACATCCCAAATGACGAGATGAAAGGCCGGATCATCGGCCGCGAGGGACGGAACATTCGGGCCTTCGAAAAAGCCACCGGCGTGGACGTGATCATCGACGACACCCCGGGCGTGGTCATCGTCAGCGCCTTCGATATGATCCGGCGCGAGGTCGCGCGTATCTCGCTCAATCGGTTGATCGCCGACGGCCGGATTCACCCCTCGCGGATCGAGGAAATCGTGGCCGACACCCAGCGGGAACTGGAAAAGCACCTCCAGAAACTGGGACAGGAAGCCGCCCAGGAGGTCGAGGTCCACAACCTGCATGAGCGAATCATCCATCTCTTGGGCCGACTCCATTTTCGCACCAGCTACAGCCAGAACGTGCTCCGCCACTCGATCGAGGTGGCCTTCCTCGCCGGCATGCTCGCCGAGGAGGTGGGGTTGGATGGAAAACTCGCCCGCCGCTGCGGCCTCCTGCACGACATCGGCAAGGCGGCCGACCACGAGGCCGAAGGGGGACACCCCAAGATCGGGGCCGACCTGCTCAAACGCTACGGCGAGAAAGGGGCCGTCCTGCTCGCAGCCGCCGGGCACCACGACGACATCCGCATCGACAACCCGTACACGGTCCTCGTGGCCGCGGCCGATGCCTGCAGCGCCTCCCGCCCGGGGGCCCGGCGCGAAACGCTCGAACGCTACGTCAAACGCATGGAGGAACTCGAGACCATCGCCACGGAGTTCTCCGGAGTCGACCAGGCATTCGCGATCCAGGCCGGCCGGGAAATGCGGGTCATCGTCAGCTCGCGGGATACCACCGATGAATCGGCCGCAAAAATCTGCCGCGACATTGCCAAGGCCTTCGAAGAGCGATTAACCTATCCCGGGGAAATTAAAGTCACCGTGTTGCGCGAGACCCGCCACACCGAGGTCGCCCACTGATCGATACCCGAAGGTGCATGAGGAAACCTGTTCTCTCCGGCATTCCGACGGTCTGTTGTCGACGGAAACTGCGGCAATCCCTGCCGACGCCTTCGCGGCAGACCGTTCAGGTCCCCGGTTCCCTTGATGCACCCGATACCAGAACGTGTCATCGGCCGGCTCGTTGACGCGGCTTCCAGTTACGAAAGCTCGACCTAGTGCGAATACTGCTGATCGGAGACACCGTGGGAAAGCCCGGACGACAGATCGTCGTCCGCTCGATCGCCGGGCTGCGAGTTCGCGAAAAACTCGACTTCATCGTCGTGAACGCCGAAAACATTGCCGGCGGCTCCGGGATCACCCCCGCCATCTATCACGAGCTGCTCGCCGCGGGGGTCGATTGCATCACGATGGGCGATCATGTCTATCGCCGTCGCGAAATCTTTCCGATCCTCCAGACGGAAGCCCGGATCGTGAAGCCCGCCAACTATCCCAACGACGCCCCTGGGGCCGATCTGGCGGTGCATTGCGCCGCCGACGGGACCCGGGTGGGCGTCTTCAGCCTCCTCGGCCGCGTCTTCATGCAGCCCGTCGACAGCCCCTTTGCCGCCGCCGACCGGATCCTCAAACAGTTCCCCCGCGACATCCGCGTGATCGTCCTCGACTTCCACGCCGAGGCAACCAGCGACATGCAGTTGATGGGGCGGCACCTCGACGGGCGAGTCTCGGCCGTGCTGGGAACCCACACCCACGTGCCGACGGCCGACGAGCAGATCCTGCCCGGCGGAACCGCCTTCCAGTGCGACGTCGGCATGACCGGTCCCTGCGAGAGCATTCTTGGACGGCGAATCGACCGGGTCCTGGAGACAACGCTCACCTCCCGCCCGACCCACTTCGAAGTCGCCACCGAAGACGTCCGCCTGCACGGAACGATCGTTGATGTGGATCCCACCAGCGGCAGGGCCACCGCCATCCGACGACTGGTGGTCAAACAAGACGACGTCAACCAGTTGGCGGCCCTGGCCCGTCGTTGAGAACCGGCCCGGTCGGCAACCGCCGCACGGCCGGTCTCGCCGCGCCTCCAGGCCCGTCGCGACCACCCTGGGCCTTCCCGTCCTGCCAGGTGACAGTTGATTCTGCGCCAGCCCCGGGCTGTTCACGAGGAATCGCGGCCGACGCAGAACAGGACACCGGCAGTCGAGCGGTCGCTCGTATGGGCTGGCGGCCTTGCCGTTTTCGGGAATTCTCCTCCCCGCAAGCGAGGGAATCCTGCCGTGGCAGGGCACTAGATCGGTCGCCCTGGGCGTCTGTTTCAGTAGCCAGACGGCAGTCCGCCCGGGCGGCTGCGCCGGGCACTGCCTTGCCGGGGGGTTGCGTGCCCGCGGAACAGCCCCCCGGCCTTGCCCGAATCCCCTTGTCCGTTGGGGCGCAAGAGTTTATGATACTGGACTTACCCTGGATTCCGCCAACGGACTCCTGATCTCAACTCCACGCCAGTGGGATGGGTCGTCCGGGGAAATACCCTTTCCAAACCGACAACCTCTGCTTACGCCGGGAGGGATGCACGTGCTGCTTGGCCTGACGCAACCTGATTTTCTCTTCGCCCAGGGTGGGGCAGGCGATGGGATCGGCCAGATGCTGCTGCTGTTCTTGCCGATCATCTTTCTCTTCTATTTCCTCATGATACGGCCCCAGCGCAAAGAGCAGAGCCAGCGCCAGGCCATGCTCGGGAATATGAAGAAGAACGACCGCGTCGTTACCGTCGGCGGAATCCTCGGCGTGGTGACCAATATCGATCGCGATAAAAAGGAAGTCACCATCAAAGTCGATGAGGGCAACGGAACGAAGCTGCGGATGACGCTCAACTCCATCGCCCGTGTCCTCGCCGACGAACCCCCGAAACAGTCCTCGCCCTGAACGCCCAGGGGGGGTTTCACGCACGAATTCTCTTGAACGAGTCCTGCAGGAACAGTAACCCATGCTCCGGTTTCTGATGACGTTGGTTTCTCCGAATGAGTGTGGCTCCGTTCGGCCGAGTCTGCCCCGTGCTCCGCGTCGCATCGGCATGGCGTTTGGCCTTTCACTGGCGGCGGTGATCATGTTCGCCGCCTTGTCGGGAGCGGGAACGGCCCAGTCGGCGGATGAACCTGCAACGGCCGCTCAGGCCGCTCCCGCCCAGCCAGCAGCCGCGCCGGCTGATCAGGATGCTGCCGCCAAGCCAGAGGCGGCCGCCGAGGCCCCGAAACCTGAACCGGCTGCTGATGCCGCAGAATCGCAACCGGCCGCCGAGGCGGTCGCGCCGGAGGCCGAAAAGACTCCTGCCCCGGCAGAAGACTCGACAACTGCCCCGGCAGTGCCCGAACAGGCGGCAACTCCCGCAGGCACTCCCGCCGACCAACCGGCGGCCGCACCCGCGGCCGGCACAACTCCGCTGGCCCAACGCGCGGGGCCCACGACCACGGTGCCTGTCCAGACCGAGGCGCCGGCCTATTGGGGGGCAGTTGCCCTCTTCCTCCTGGTGGTGGTGGGGGCCTTCGTCCTTGCGGCCGTTATGGCCTCCTGGCTCCGTTTGCGAGAATACCAGACGGCGCTCACGATCATCTTTCTGAGCCTGTTCGCCTCCGCCGCGGTGATCGGTTCCACCTGGCCTCCGAAGCTCGGAATTGATCTGAAGGGCGGTGTCTACCTGGTCTATGAAGTGGAGGAAGAATCCAAGGATACCGTCGCCGCCGCCACGGCTCCCGACATGCGAGACGACTCCGATGCGACCGCAACGGGAACCCTGTCGAAAAGCCAGATGGACAAGCTGGTCGCGGCAATCAGCCGCCGCATCAATCCCGGCGGCGTCAAGGAATTGGTGATTCGGCCTTACGGTAAGAACCAGATCGAGATCGTCATCCCCGAAGTCGATGAAAGCGAAATCGATCGCTACAAGGAAAAGATCACCAGCGCCGGCACGCTCGAATTCCGTATCCTGGCCAACCGGCGCGACCCCCGCCATGCAGGCCTGATCGAGGCGTCGGAAAAATGGCCCGACGACAGAATCCTCTACATGCGCGACGTCAACGGCAATCCCGTGCGCGACGAAACCGGGGCCCTGAAAACCCTCGGCCGATGGGTGCCCGTCAGCCCCGAATCCGATGTGGCCCACTACGACGTGCGGGAGATCCCCATGCGGCAGCGGCCCATGGGCGATCGCACCGTGACCGAAGTGCTCGTGGTCAACGACATGTACAACGTGACCGGCGGGTACCTGGTCCGGTCGTCCCGCGGCGTCGACGAACAGGGACGCCCGAATGTGAACTTCATGTTCAATGCCAAGGGGGGCGCCCTCTTCGGCGGCCTCACCGGCGAGAACCTGCCCGACGAGGGACATAACCTCTCACGCCAACTGGGCATCATCCTCGACGGCTACATGTTCTCCGCCCCGCAGATCAGGAGCCAGATCCGCAATAACGGCCAGATCACCGGCAACTTCACCGAGCAGGAGGTCGCCGATCTGGTGGACGTGCTCAACGCCGGTATGCTGCCCGCAACCCTCAGCAAGCAGCCGATCAGCCAGATGGCCACCGGCCCCACCCTGGGAAGCGACACGATCCGCAGCAGCAGCATCGCCATGGGCGCCTCGCTCGTGATGGTCATCCTCTTCATGACCGCCTACTACCGCCTGTCGGGCTTTGTGGCCTGCGCGGTCCTCGTGGCCAACCTGATCATGACCGTCGCCGTGATGATGTTCTTGAAGGCGGCTTTCACGCTGCCGGGTATGGCCGGGCTCGTGCTCTCGCTCGGCCTGTCCATCGACGCAAACATCCTCATCAACGAACGTATCCGCGAGGAACTCCAGCGACAGGCCACGCTCCGCATGGCGATTCGCAACGGCTTCGCCCGGGCAATGTCGGCCATCGTCGACTCCAACGTGACCACCATCTTCACCGGAATCGTGCTCTACGTGATCGGCACCGATCAGATCAAGGGGTTCGCCGTCACCCTGTGCACGGGCATCACCTTGAGCATGTTCACGGCCTGCTACTGCGCCCGGATCGTCTTCGAGATCTCCGAGAAGAAACGCTGGATGAAGACGCTCACCATGGCCCGTTTCCCGCTGACCCGCACGATCGACTTCGTGCGCTTGCAGACCCCCGCCATCGCCCTGTCGGCCGTCGTGATCTTCATCGGGTTGGTGGCCGTGTTCGTGCGCGGAAAGGGCCTCCTGGATATCGATTTCACCGGCGGCGTCTCGGTGCAGATGGTCTTCCGCCAGGATCAGGACATCAGCCTGGTCCGCGAGAAACTGGAAAAACGCGAGGATGTGTTCCAGGACCTCACCGTCCAGGAACTGAAGCTCCGCAATGAGCCTCCCCATCGCCGTTTCGTCATCAACACCGCCCGGCCCGACGACGCGATGAAGGCCGAGGCCCTTCTCGAGAAGGTCAAGGTGACGCTCCAGGACACCTTCAAGGATCAACTCGTCTACCACTCGATGACCATCACCGCTCAACCCGGCTCCCCGGCCTCCAAGCCCCAGAGCCCTGCGGCAGACGAGGCCAAGACCAGCGCCCTTCGCACCGACCTGCCGGGTTACGACCTTCTGGCCGCCGCCGACCAGCCTCTCCCCCCGCCCGCCGCGGCGCCGCCCGAGGCTGAGAAGAAACCCGAGGCCGCCGCCGAGAAAACTGCTCCGGCGGATCCAGCTGCAGAATCGTCTGCGGCGCAGCCCGGCCAGAAGTCCGGCGAGGAACCCGCCAAACCGGCAGATGCCGCCCAGATGGCCACGTTCAATGTCACCTTCGGCGCTGACAAGGTCACGTACGCCACCCTGGAGAAGTCCATCAAGCAGGCGATGGAAGCCGAGGCCAAGGTGGCGAGCTTCGAGATGACCAACCCCGGTTATGCCGAAGACAACGACCCCGACCGCGGCTACGATGCATGGAAGATCTCGATCAGCCTTCCGACCCCAGACGCGCAGAAGGTGCTCGAAGGCGTCAAGAGTTCCGTCGAGTCGACGGCCGTGTTCCCCTCGTCGAACACCATTGGCGGGCAGGTCGCCAGCGACACCCAGTGGAAGGCGGTCGTCGCCGTGCTGGCGAGCTTCGTGATCATCATCATCTATATCTGGATCCGTTTCGAACGGGTCACCTTCGGCATTGCCGCCACGATCGCCCTGGTCCACGACGTTCTGGTCACTTTGGGAGCGATCGCCGTAACAACCTGGCTGGCCCCCTACTTCGGATTCATGCTGGTTGAGGAATTCAAGATCGGCCTGTCGGTCGTGGCCGCGTTTCTGACGCTCATGGGCTACTCGCTCGAAGACACGATCGTCATCTTCGACCGGCTCCGCGAGATCCGCGGTAAAACTCCTTACCTGAACGTCGAAATGTTCAACCAGGCCATCAATCAGACCCTGTCGCGAACCACCATCACGGCCTTCCTGGTGTTGATGTCCGTGATCATCCTCTACGTGTTCGGCGGGCCTGCGATCCGAGTCTTTGCGTTCGCCATGGTCATCGGGGCAATTGCCGGTACCTACAGCACCCTGTTCATCGCCTCCCCCATCGTGCTCTGGATTGACCGAAGCTCGCAGGAAAAGAACGCCCGCAAGACCGCTTGAGCTGGGCCGCAAAGCCCAGACGGATATTCGGAAGAGGGCCAGGGTGCTGGCCCTCTTCTCGTTGGGCCCGTGCGCTCCGCCGGCCGACACCGTCGGCGTCCCTCCTTCTTCCCCAAACCGGTTCCTCGGCGGAGCCTGCTGCGCCCGCCCGTTCACCTTCGCCAATCGGAATCTCTTCCGCAGCGCGTACAAGCGGACCGCAATCCGGATTCTTCGGCCGCGGCAGGGCTGCAAACGCTTGATCGTGTGGCGTGCCGTCCGGGATAATCCCAGATAGATGCACCACCATTTCCAATCTGTGTGACTTTTGCCCCAGCGATGTCGTCAAGCCACCCCGGAGCCAAGCTGTTCATCGCCTTCGCCCTGTTTGGCGGAGCGTTCCTTCTGGCCCACCCCTTTCGCCAGGAGAGTACGCTCAGAGGGCTTCCTCTGCCGGAACCGGCCGAAGAAGTTGTATTGCGGGAGACCCCCGCTCCCGGCAGCTATGAGCCTTTGCGCCCGGAAGCGCCCACCGCCGAGATCCAGCCCACGCTTCTGGCTCCACCGCCGGATCCCGGTCAGCCGCAGCGACTCGACGAAGGGCTCTCTCGCCTCGCTCCGCCGCCGGCCATGGCGCGAACCTATCCCGGTTCGACGGGGTCCGGCTACGATCCGGGCGGCCCCGCGGACCTCCGCGGTGCCGGCCGCCAGGTCCAGCGCACCCATGTGGTGCGCGACGGCGATACTCTCGAAGGCCTCGCCCAGCGCTACCTGGGCGACCGGGGCCGCTGGCCCGAAATCTTCGAACTCAATCGTGATCAGGTCCCGCAGCCCGATCTGCTGCCCCTGTCGGCCCGGCTCGCCATTCCCCCCAGGTCTCCGCTGCCCTCCGGCGATTCGCCGGCGCTGGCAGAGCGGTCGGTGGCCCGGGCCCCGCTGGTCCCCGTGGCCCCCTGAGACCGCCTCCAAAGTGCCCGCGGCCGCGTCCCCCCCGTTTCACCGCGGGCAGAAGCCCCTCTCTTCGCCCATGCCGCCGCCAAGGCCCATGCCCGCTTCCGCGGCGTCGCGTCGTTCCGGTCCTGCCGAAAACTCCGCATTTTCTGCCGCTCCCGGCTCAACATTCTCGCCCCTTGGCAGCATAGCTCCAAGTCACCCAGTGGAGCGACCTAATCTTGAAGTGAGCCGCCCCGCAAGGGCCACGGTTGACCGGAGGGTTGGGCCGTGGCGGTTGGCAACCACGCCAACCGCGCCAGATGCGGCTCGGGCTTCACGGCACTCGCGCCGGCGAAGGCCCGCAGATGGTCCGGGCAGGAACAACACGCTTCGATGAAACCGACGCGACCCAGAATTCTTGTTGTCGATGATGATCCGGCTATGCGCCGCCTCGTCACCAAGTGGCTCCAGTGCGATGGCTACCTGGTCGACCAGGCAGCCAACGGCGTGGAAGCCTTGGCCGCGATCGAAGCTTCGTGTCCCGACATGTTGATCACCGACTGGAACATGCCGGAAATGGACGGCGTGGAACTGTGCGAACGGGTCCGGGGCATGCGGCTGCCCAACTACGTCTACACCCTCTTCCTGACGGTTCGATCCGACCAGAACGAGCTGGTCAAGGGGCTCGGTGTCGGTGCCGACGAGTTTCTCAGCAAGCCAATCAACCGCGGGGAGCTTCTGGCCAGGGTGCGTGCCGGGGAACGCATCGTGGTGCTCGAGCACCGTTTGAACCAGATGGCGCGAACCGACGAACTGACCGGGCTCCGTACGCGCCGGAGTTTTCACGACATCTTCGACAAGGAATGGGACCGTGCAAGCCGCCGTCATCTCCCCCTGTCGGCCGTGATGGTCGACATCGACTTCTTCAAACGTATCAACGACAACCACGGACACCAGTTCGGGGACCAGATCATCCAGCTCGTCGGGGAACTGCTCGAATCCAACTGCCGGGCCAGCGACACGGTGGCTCGCTACGGCGGCGAGGAGTTCTGCATTCTCCTGCCCGAAACCACGGAATGCGAGGCGGCAATCTGGGCGGAACGGACCCGTGCCGGAATCGCATCGCTCCGCGTGCCGCTCGACGACGATTACATGCGCGTCACCTGCAGCTTCGGAGTCGCCCAGCGCTGCGACGAGACGGCAACGCCGCATGAACTGATCGATCGCGCCGACCAGGCCCTGGTCTGCGCCAAACAGAGCGGGCGCGATCGCGTTGTCCAGTTCAACTCCATGTGCGAGGCCGGTCGCAGCGATCTCCAGGACGGCACGCAGACCCAGGACCTGTTTGCCGGCGTCGTGGCGGCAGATGTCATGACACCCTTGATCGCCTGCCTCCACGAGGACCAGACGGTGGGCAACGCCGCCGAGTTCTTCCTCCGCTCCCGCATCAACTCCGTTCCCGTGGTCGATCGAAGCGGCCAACTGACCGGCATGCTCTCCGAAAAAGACCTGCTTGCCGCCATGGTCTCCCTCGACTGCTGGCGACTGCCCGTGCGGGAGGTCATGAAACCCAACGTCATCTGGTATGCGGAAACCGCGCCGATCCGCCGCATCTACGAGTTCCTTTGCCGCGTGAGCCTCCGGCGGGTCGTCATCGTTCGCCACGGCCATCCGGTGGGCACCATCAGCCGGGGAGCCCTCCTCCGCTGGTTCCGCAATCTCGTCGTCAGCTCGGGACGGATCGCCGACCCTCAGAGCCTCGAGCCCGGCCAGTCGGGACTGCCGCTCGGACGCCAGAACCTGCTCCAAACCGCGGCGGAACTAGAGAGGCAGGCCTTGGCGCTCCAGGAAACCGTGAGCGACCAGGCCAATTCCCTGTCCGCTGCCGTCGGGCCCGCCACCCGAATGCAGGAGCTTCTCGAAGACGTGCTCGCCCATTCCCGCGATCACCACGACGTGTCGGACCGGGCCAGCATCCTCCAGCTCTGGGCCCTGGAAAACGGCTGCGGCCGCTCCTGATCCCCAAGCGTTCGGCTTCCGGCGCTGATCCCCGTTCAACGCCCCGTCGCCAGCGGCTTGAGCACCGGCAGCAGTGCTTCCGCCATCCGCATCATACCCAGATCCGAGGGATGGGAACCGTCGGTTGTGGCTTCGTAGTCGTTGCCCAGCAGGTTCTCTCCCTCCACGTAGTGCAGGTTCCCGATTCCACCGGCCCGCAGACGCTCGTGAGCTCCCCGCAGCGCGGCGCGGCTCGTTTCGTGCCGCAGACGTTTGGCCGGGAAGAATGGAGTGTTGCCGTAGGTGCGGTCCTCAACCAGCACAATGGGTGTTTCCGGCCGGGATTTTCGGATCCGTTCCACGAGCGGCCCTGTCCGCGCCGCCACGGCCGCCGCGTCCATGTTCGGCAGGCAGTCGATCACGAAAACCGCTGCATCGAGTTCTGCCAGCAACTCGGCAACCTCGGCATCCATTCGACCGTTGCCCGAAAAACCGAGGTTGATCACCGGGCGGTCGAGCCAACGTCCGAGAATCGCCGGAAAGGCCATCCCGGGACGCGAAGCACATGCCCCGTGCGAGATCGACGTGCCGTAGTAGACGATTGGCCTGGCGGTCCGCGGAGCGATCGCCTTGAATACCGCCCCGTCCGGCACTCCGATCTCCAGGGATTCCACGCCGTTGT
The DNA here is from genome assembly GCA_964563135.1 of uncultured Planctomycetaceae bacterium. Classification (GTDB taxonomy): domain Bacteria; phylum Planctomycetota; class Planctomycetia; order Pirellulales; family Thermoguttaceae; genus JAAYAY01. Next base: position 26,836 of record CAZLWV010000025.1, on the reverse strand, counting down.
AGAGCGGCAGATAGAGCATGTAGGCCCGTTGCCCCGGCAACAGGTCTTCCGCCAGCGTCGACGTTACCTCCTGGGCCGAGGGGCGGGAGACGCCAATCCAGCGCCACTCGCCCTCCTGGCTGCGGCCGTACAGATCCACGCCGCTGACCCCGGTGGCCGGCATATGCGGCATGGCCACGTTCTCCGAACGAAGCCGGTAGCGAACCACGATCTTGGTGGCATCGGTTTCGAACCTGGTCGCCATTCCCGACGAGTGGCGGCTCAGGTTCCACACCGCGCCGGGAACGACGCCTTCCGCTTTCCCCGGCAGGCGATCGTAGAAACGGGCCGTCTCGCTCCATCCCTTTCCCTCCACGCCCCACCGGCTTACGTCGTACCAGGCAATTCCCTCGGCAACCTGAGGGGCAACCGCCGCGGTCTCGGCCGGCTCGCTCCCCCCGGAAACCGCAGCCGGCAGGAGGCCGATCAGCAGCGTAGCAGAGAGTCCAAAATTCGTGTGGCGGGTAACTGGCATCGATGGTCTCCTGGGACTCGACCGGCGCCGCGGCTTGCCGTCACGGTCGCCCTCGGGCCGACTGCCTTGAACAGCGTTCCCTTCAGGGCCGCCTGGTTTCAGCGTCCTCTTTCGGCGCGCCGCTCTTCCGCTTGAGAAAGTTCGGACCGGCCAGCTTGTGCCCCTTGGCCGGGCCGTCGTAGTACTGGGCAATACGGGCCACGACCGCCGCCTGCTCCACCGCGGTCAGTTCCGGGAAGATCGGCAGGGCGAGAACCTCCGCCGTCGCCCGGTCCGTCTCCGACAGGTCGCCCCGAGAGTAACCCAGATAGGCAAAGCACTTCTGCTCGTGAAGCCCGAGAGGATAGTAGATCTCGGCGCCGATCTTGGCCTCGTTGAGGAAGGTCCGCAGGTCGTCGCGACGGCCGTCCGGCACGCGGATCACGTACTGGTTCCAGACGTGCCGGCGGTGCGGCAGCGCCCGCGGGAGCACAATCGCGCGGTCCAACCCCGCCTCGATGAACATGTCGGTATACAGTTGGGCGTTCTGGGTCCGCATCCGCGTCCAGCGATCCAGATGGGGAAACTTCACGTTGAGAATGGCTGCCTGGAAAGCGTCCATGCGGGCGTTCACGCCCATCAGGCCGTGGTAGTAGCGCGGCTCCATGCCGTGGACTCGCAAGAGGCGGATCTTCTCGGCCAGTGCATCGTCGTTGCACGTCACCATGCCGGAATCGCCGGCCCCTCCCAGGTTCTTCGTCGGATAGAAACTCAGGCACCCGATCTGGCCGATCGAACCGGCACGACGCCCGTCAAACTCGGCGCCGATCGCCTGGGCCGCGTCTTCCACGACCACGATGCCCGCCTTCCTGGCAATCTGCACGAGAATGTCCATCTCGGCACACTGTCCGTAGAGATGAACCGGGATGATGGCCTTCGTCTTCGACGTGATCTTCCGGGCAACGTCCGCCGCATCCACGTTGAACGTGACCGGATCGATATCGGCAAACACCGGCGTGGCGCCCAGACGGGCAACGGCGCTGGCCGTGGCAAAAAACGTGAAACTGGGAACAATCACCTCATCCCCCGGCCTGAGGTCCAGGGCCATCATGGCCAACAACAGGGCATCGCTTCCCGACGCGCAGCCGATCGCGTGCTTCGCGCCGCTGTATCCGGCCACGCTCTCCTCGAGCTGCTTCACGTCCGGCCCCAGACAAAACATCCCCGTTTGGCAGATCCTGGCCAGAGATGCGGCAAACTCGGCCTGGAGGGCGTCGTGCTGTCGCTTGAGATCCAGGAGGGGAACACTCGTGACGGGGGGAGTATGCGAGGCCTGATCGTGGGCAGATCGGTTCATGTTGGTCGCTTCCGTGCTGGGGAGTCCTGACAAGACTCGCCGGTCCTCCTCGGGCCTGTGGACCCGAAACCTGCGGCTTCGTCAGCGGCTCGAAGGTGGGTTGTGTCGCCTCAGACAACATCCGGGCGCGATCGGATGGGCTGTTGGAGAAACGGGCCGCATGCCGGCAGACGTTCCCCAACGCTACCAAGAGGCAGTTGACAGACGCAAAAGTAGGAGTTTCCGTACTTTGCGTCAAGATCGATGCACCAGCCCCCAAACCAGAGTGTGAGCCGGCACACACCCCTGGCATACCCTGCCGTCTGCGTGGAAGTTGGCCCCCCCAACGAGCCGCAGTCGGGCGGGTCTGAGGCTTCCCTTCAGCCAACGGGCACTCCCAGCCTTCAGTGCTCCCCCAGTCGAACCTGCCGCTCGGCCGATTCGCCCAGCCGCCGGCGGGCCTCTTCTGCCATGGGGGCCGGGCCGACGGCCAGATGGACCCATCCGGCAAGGTCCGCAATCGGCACCATCTCGATCGCGTTCCAGGGGCAGACAACCATCGTATACGCCTCGCTCTTACCCTTCGGAAGGCGGATGCAAAGACAGCACCCGATGCAGCGGTCCCAGTCGACCTCGCACCAGCTTAGAAGGCCGCCGGCGCCCGCATCCGGACCGGCCGGCACGATGCAGTCCACCGGACAGACCTCGATGCACGCTCGGCACCCCGTGCAGTTGTCGGCGTCGATCACTGCCAGTTCTCGGGGAAGCTTCTTCCGCAGGGGCCTGGAGTCGGACACCGGTCCGTCCGCAGCGGGAACCGCCTCCGCCTGCGGGTGGTCTCTGCCATGTTCTCGAGACTGGTTCTGACTGGAATCGGGCATGCTTTCACTCGGCCGGGTACCCTCGCGCCCGTTGCACCTGTCGGGGCCACGGTTCATCATAGTAAGGCCTGCTGCCCGATTGAAGCCGCCGGTTTCTCGTGGCCAGATCTGCTTCATTCGTGTTTTCCCCTGCCGTTTGTTCGAATCCGTCGAGCGTTTGCGCATTGGTTTCCTGATCGGAGGCTGTTCCATGCGATGCCTGTTTCTGATGCTGGCTGTTGGCTTGTCGTGGGTTTCGTCCCCTGTTGCCGGAGGTGCCGAGTGGCGCTCGGGGGTCGCCCGGCGCGAGATCACGCCCAGCGGACCGATCTGGATGGCGGGCTTTGCATCCCGCAATCAGCCCAGCCAGGGTGTGCTCCAGCCGCTGTGGGCCAAGGCCCTCGTGCTCGAAGACAGCCAGGGAACTCGGGCGGCAATCGTGACCATGGACCTGATCGGCGTCGATCGGGGGTTGTCGGAGACGGTTTGCCGACGCGTGCTGCCCACGACCGGGATCCCGCGGGAGCGGATCCTGCTCAACTCGTCCCACACCCACAGTGGGCCGGTCGTGGCAGGGGTCACGCCCCTGGTCTACGCGCTCGAGGGCGACCAACTGGCCGCCGTAACCGCCTACGCCAAGACGCTCGAAGACTGCCTGGTCGAGGTGATCGAGGCCGCGGCCAAGGACCTGCAGCCGGGCAAACTGGCCTTTGGCGAAGGAGAATGCAGCTTCGCCGCCAACCGCCGCGCCCTGCGGGTGCTGGCAACAACACCCGACGCACAGCCCCCCGCCCCTGTCGACCACGGCGTGCCGGTGCTGGTGATCCGCGGCCAGGACGACTCGCTGCGGGCCGTACTGTTCGGCTATGCATGCCACAACACCACGCTGGCGATCTTCCAGATCAACGGCGACTACGCCGGCTTTGCCCAGGCGGCCCTCGAGGAGAAGTACCCCGGGGCCACGGCCCTGTTCATGATCGGCTGCGGAGCCGACTGCAATCCTCACCCGCGGAGCGAAGTGGAGCTTGCCCAACAATACGGCCGGTCGCTGGCCAAGGCAGTCGAAGGCGTTGTCGAAAACACCCCCGCGCCCGTTCGAGGCCCCTTGGGGATCCGCTTCGAAGAGGTGGAACTGAAACTGGCCGATCCTCCGAGCAAGCAGAAGTTGCAGGAACTCGCCCAGGACAAGAACCTCTATGAACAACGGCGGGCCAGGGCCTTGCTGGAAGAGCTTGCCGCCGGCCGGCCGCTGCCGGCCAGTTGCCGCTGTCCGGTGCAGGTGATCCGCTTTGGCGACGATCTGCTGTTGGCGGCCCTGGGGGGCGAGACGTGCGTCGACTATGCCCTGCGGCTCCGCCGCGAGTTCGCAGGCAAACGGATCTGGATCGCCGGCTACTCCAACGACGTCTTTGCCTATATTCCCACAGAGCGGGTGCTCGAAGAAGGGGGCTATGAAGGGGGCGAGGCCATGGTCTATTTCGGCCTGCCGGGCCCCTTTCAGCCCGGACTCGAACAACAGTTGATCGACACCGTGAAGAGACTCGCCGCCAGCGCCCCTTGAACCATCGGCCGGACCGGCAGATTGGCGGCCTATGGATCTTGCCCGACCGCCGCAACGTCCCACACCAGCAGGCCCTTCTGATACTTGGCGGTCACGGTGCGCCTCACCGGGTCAAAAGCCGGTGGCCGGCAGGGCCACCAGTCGGAGCGGGCAATCCGCCTGCCCGTCCGGGAGTCCAAAGCCGATACGCGATAACAGATCTCAAAGTCCCACGGAGGGTACCAGAGGGGAGGCGCATGGCGATACCCTGACGCCTTATCTCGCGACCTGACGATGAACTGCCAACTCTGTTCCGAGATAACGATGCGGTCGCCGTCGGAGAGAAACGCCAAGGGATCTCCACGGAACTTCAGAATCTGATCCGATCCTCTTCTGAAAACCCAGTGGCAATCGCGTTCAATCTGAATGACAATGCATGCGTGATTCGGAGCGACCTTCCAGTCCCAGAGTGTCGGAGGTAGTCTGCGTTGCCCGTCTACCGGCATCGCCAGCTTGGCCGTCGTCGAGGCGAACTTCACGATCCGGCAATCCTTGAGAAGCTCCGCGGTAAACAGTTCAAATTGGGTTCGCGCCGGGTCGGCATCGTCGACGTGCACAAGCAGCAGAGTATCGTCGGTAAGAATCGGGAATGTCTTGCCTCGCCGGGACTGGTTCGGAAGGCGGTCAAAAGATAGCCGGTCTTCCTCTTCCCATGTATCGGTCGTCCAGCGAAACAGGACTTTCCCCGTCGTTCCGGGCACGCCCGGAATGGCGGCCAAGGCACTGCTATCGGACAGGAACTTCATCGTCGTGAAATGCTGCCCCTCAGGCGCACGAAGATCGGCAATCATGTTCGACGTGGCCATGTCGAACACCTTGATCGAGGATTCGTTCCTGCCGGCAGCAAACCGTCCATCCGGAGATACTTCGGGAAGGCCCCAAAGACCGTGCTTCTCTAGAATCTGTCTGGCTCGGTCGGGTTCTGCGTCGGATGCCGCTGCGATGGACGGTTTCCAGAGGCGGCTATGCTCCACGTGCCACCACAGCCCTGCCGCAATGGCGATCGAGAGCATCGCAGCGAAACACACCACACGCGTCCCCCTTGCTGCCGAACGCCAGCGGTGCGCGGCCCAGACAACCATTTGCAGCAAGCATGCGCCCAGGAATCCCGCCGCAACGCCCGCGACCGAGACCACCAGCAGTCGTGTCAATAGCCTGAGGAAAGAGAAGGAGTAGAGGCCCAGAAGGAATGCGCCCAGCAGGTAGAGGCCGATGATGGTCGACCAGACAGCGCCGGTGACGATCGTGGCCCGGAAGATTCGCTTCCATCCCCGCGCGGCCGATCTCCCGAAGGAAAGAAGGAGCAACGACAGCCAGACGAGATAGAGGAGTTGTTCGAACGCGGCCTCGGCATTCACGGAAACGAACTGCACGATGCACGAAATGAAGGCCCAGGCGAACACCATCGCCACAAAAAGAGCCGACAGTGAGAACTGAAAGCGTTTCATGGGGCCCTCCTGTCGCCGCCATCCGTGCGTCCGACCTTCAATCGTTGATCCACGGCGGTGTGCGACGTCAACTGTGGGAGCGGCTGGGGCTATTGCTTGTTCCCGGCGGCCTGCGGGGCCGGCGGCAGGATCCGGGGCCTGCCCTCGATGTCGAGCGCCACGACGGTGGCGATCTTGTCAGGCGCCTCGGCCGGAAGAAAGACCTTCACATGCTGATCTTCGGCCGCGGCTTTGAGCGGCTGGTTGCCGGACAGGAGAAAGGCCTGAATCGGCCGGCTGGCCAGACCGGGCACGATCAGCTCGCCGTCCTTCGGCCAGTCGAACACGTGGAGATACAGGCGGGTGGTGCCCGCGCTCAGCTTCTTCTGGGTGCAGCGGCCCCACTCGAGTTTTTCGAACGGGCTGGCCTGGGTGGCGTAGATCGAATCGCCGTTGGACTTCATCCACGCGCCGATCGCCCGCATCGACCGGATGCTCTCCTCCGGCACGCTGCCATCCCCTTTCGGACCGATATTGAGGAGGTAATTGCCCCCTTTGCTGGCGATGTCGATCAGGTTGCGGATCAGCGTCTCATCCGTCTTCCAGGCGTGGTCGTGCTCGCTGTAGCCCCAGGTCGTGTTCAGCGTCATGCAGGTTTCCCAGTCAACGCCGGGCATGCCGGTGGCGGGGATGTGCTGTTCTGGGGTGATGAAATCGCCGTACTTCGGATCGAGCCGCGGCAGGTAGCCTTCCGTCCCCATGCTGGCCCATCCGGCCTCGGGGCTGCGGTAGAGGCGGTTGTTCATGATGATGGCGGGCTGTTTGGAGCGGACCAGGTTCATCAGTTCGGTCGACCGCCAGGCTTCATCCCCCTGAAAATCCTGGGAACTGTAGTCCCACCAGAGGATGTCCACAGGGCCGTAGTTCGAGACGAGTTCGTCGACCTGCTGCCGGAGATAGGCCTGGTACTTGGCGTGATCCCGCTCGGCGTTCGGATAGGGCTGGCCTTTGAGCGGATGGGGCAACTGTTTCGACAGGTCGTAGGCGTACTGGTCGTAATGCCAGTCGATCACGGAGTGGTAGAAGCCGACCCTCAACCCCTCGGCGCGGCAGGCCTCGACGATTTCCTTGACCAGGTCGCGGTGGAGGACGTGCCCGGCGTTGTAGTCGCCGGCCTTCGAATCGGACAGGCCGAAGCCCTCGTGGTGCTTGGAGGTGAACACGAGGTACTTGCAGCCGGCCTCCTTGGCCAGACGAGCCCAGGGGCGTGCAAAACCGGCAGTCGGCTGGAACTTCGGGATCGCCGCCTTGGCGTAGGTGTCGGTATCCACCTTGACCCGCTGCTGAATCCACTCCATGCCGCCCGTCGTGCCGACCGGCTTGCCGTCCCACGTGCCCGCCAGGCCGGAGTAGAGGCCCCAGTGCACGAACATGCCAAAACGCGCCTCACGCCACCACTGCATACGGGCATCCCGCTCCTGTGGCGTCTCCGAAGCGATGCCGGCGGCCGTGCTGCCGTCCGGCGCGGCCGGCCGGTCTGCGGCACAGCTCTGTCCACAAAATACACCGATGCTGGCCAGTAGTATCAGCAGCGCCGCGATTCGCATAGGTATGGATCCTTTCAAGCAATTGTCGATCTGTACCACTAACTTCAAAGATCGTGAAGTTTTTCACAAAGATCCGCGACTTGCCGGGAGCAGGCCACTCGAGCCGAACGGTAGCTCGCGACCAACCTTCGGTCGGTGCCCGCTGGCGGCCCTGCCGCCCTGTGCTTCTGGTCGCGGCAGGTTGACACTACCGCGAAGTGGGCTCGTCGGCCGGGAGGGCCAGAAGACGCCTGGCGCCGTGATCCCCAGGGTCCCGCCAGGCCCTGCGGCCCCCGGCGGCCCGGGGTTCATTGTATCAGCGCGATGCGGTTGCGTCAGCAAGAGGGCACGGGCGGCATTCTCCTCCCCTGCGAGGGCTGCGAGGCATACTCCGTGGTTTCCAGAGCGTCTTGTGCTACAATGAACGCCCGTGGCATTCTGAACTCCGGAGACACCATCCAATGGATCGAAGACGTTTTCTGAGTTTCTCGGCCGGGGCGATCAGCATGGGCTGCTGCCAGGCTGCCGCCGAGCCGGCCGTGGCTGCCGAAGGCAAGGTGGATGGAGTGATCCCGCCGGTTGTGTCGATCGACCCCGGCCGCTCGGTCGTTGAAGAGGCGCCGCGAAAGACGCCGGTTGCCGCTACGGTCGATGTGCTCGTCGTCGGCGGTGGTCCCACCGGGGTTGGGGCGGCGCTGGCCGCGGCCAGCGAGGGGGCCAAAACCCTGGTCGTCGAACGGCATGGGATGCTCGGCGGAATGTGGACCGCCGGCCTCTTGAATCCGCTCTTCGAACCGGCGCGCGGCTGGTGGGTCGAACGGCTTGTCTCGCGACTCCGCCAGGCCGGCGGCTGGCGCGAGCACCCAAAATTCCCCGTGTTCGACACCGAGGTGCTCAAGTACACCCTCGAGCAGATGCTGGCCGAGACGGGCGTCGATTTCTGGTACCACGTGCAGGCGGCCGACCCGCTCGTGATCGATGCCCAGGTCCGCGGCGTTCTCCTCGAAGGCAAATCGGGACGCCAGGCCGTTCTGGCGGGCACGGTGATCGACTGCACGGGCGATGGCGACATCGCGGCCCGGTCCGGAGTGCCGTTCCAGTTCGGCCGTCCCGTCGACGGCCTGGCCCAGCCGATGACGCTCATGTTCGAGGTCGAGGGGATCGGGGCCCTGGGACCGGAAACGCAGAACATCCTCAAGATCCTGACCACGGCAATCCACGACCACGAGCTTCCCATCCGGCTCCCCTACGGAAAGGTGCCGCAAGGCGCGCCCTATCTGATTCCGCCCCCGGTGCCTGGAGTGGGGGCGATCCAGGCGACACACGTCTACCGCTACGACGCCACCGACACTCGCCAGCTCACACGGGCGACTGTCGAGGCCCGCGCCCAGGTGCACGAGATCTTCATGAAGGCCCTACAGAAGGTCCCCGGCCTCGAAAACATCCGGCTCTGCCAGACCGCCCCGTCGCTCGGGATCCGGGAATCGCGCCACATGGAAGGGCAGTATACCTTGAATGCCGACGACGTCACCGCCGGGCGCCGATTCGACGATGCCGTGGTCTCCTGCGCCTTCGGATGCGATATCCACGAGATCTATCCCGACGACAAGCTGGCCCATCGCATTCCGGCAAAACCTTTTGAAATCCCCTACCGCTCGCTGGTGCCCAAGTCGATCCGCGGGCTGCTCTTTGCCGGGCGCTGCATCTCCGGCACGCACGAAGCCCACGCGTCGTATCGCGTCACGGGCACCTGCATGGGCCTGGGGCAGGCGGCTGGACTGGCGGCGGCCATGGCGACCGCTGCCCGCACCACGCCCGACCAGATCGACGGCCGTCAGTTGCGGGCGGCGCTCGAGGAACGGGGTGTGAAGTTTCTGGGATGACTAGATGACCTTGCGTGATTCGACAAGCTGACACCGTCCATTCTCGTCGTATGTGAGGACTGCCCGTGACCTTCCGTCTGGATTCGGCCAGATCGATCGCGCTGGTTCTGTTTGCTCTCCTTTTGCCAACGTGGCCCGCACCCGTCGGAGCGGCCGAGACGGCAGACAAGCCGGTTCTGCGCATCCTGTATTTCACCCCGGCCGATCGCGAGCCGATCCCCGGCTATGCCGAACGGTTGGACAAGATCATGGAACATGTTCGCCAGTTCTACCGCGATGGGATGGCGGCGGCCGGATATGGCCAGCGGACCTTCAACCTCGACCGGCAGGACGATGGCAGCTTGCGAATTCTCCTGGTTCGCGGTTCCCATCCCACCGAAAAATATGGCCGCGACTCGGGTTGGGCCCTTCAGCGGGAGTGCAGTGAAGCACTTGCCAAGGAGGGGATCGACCTTGGGCAGGAAACGGCCTTGATCTTCAACAACCTCCTGCTTTGGGAAGGCGACAAGGCCGTCGAACACGGTCCCTATGCCGGTGGAGGTAGTTCGTTCAGTGGCTTCGCGTGGGCCTATGACGACGCCCTGCTCGACCCTGACAAGCTCAGTTCCAAGGAGCCGGGCGGCTACTACCACCGCCCTTGCTCGATCGGCGAGTTCAACTCCCATTACCTCGGCGGTATTGCCCACGAACTCGGCCACGGCCTGGGCCTGCCCCACGTCTGCCAGACGCAGGCAGATCGCCAGCGAGGCACTGCCCTGATGGGAGCCGGCAACCATACCTGGGGCCAGGAGCAACGCGGCGAAGGGCCAGGGACCTTCCTCACCACGGCCAGTGCCATGCAGCTCTTCACGAACCGCCTGTTCGCTGACAAGTTGATCCAGCCGCAACGTTCCCCATCGTGCCGCCTTGAGGAATTCCAGACGCAATGGAAGGATGGTCGCCTCACACTTCGCGGGCGCTTGGCTGCGGAGCCGGCCGTCTACGGCCTGATCCTTTTCAACGATGGCTATGCCCAGGAGTCCGACTACGACGCGGTCGCCTGGACCACAAACATCGCCGACGACGGTCTCTTCAGCATCGACGTCCAGGAGCTCCGGCCGGGGAAATTCCAGCTGCGGCTGATGGCCTGCCACACTAGCGGCCAGAGAACTCACTTCGCCGTGGACTACGAGGTCGATGGCCAGGGCGGCCTGGACCCGGGTGTCTTTCACGGGCTGATGCTCGTTGAAGCCGCCAGGGCCTATTCGACGGGCGACCGCACCCGTGCCCAGTCGATCGCCCAGTCCATTCTGAACCAGTGCGCCGCCGAGAGTCTCGCCGGCCATCAGGCCCGGCACCTGCTGACGCTCCTGGAGCCCAGGACATACCTGCCGCCGGCCGACGTACCGCTCCAGCAGAATTCGGTCGGCCTGACGGACCTCGAGTTCCGTGAAGAATCGGTTGGTTGGAGACGTCCCGCTCGAGACCAGGTTCCCGTCGAGAATGGCGGCATGTGCTTCCTGGAGATCGGCGACCAGTTCCACCCGCGTGGTCTCTACGCTCACGCCCCCTCCCGACACGTCGTCCAGACCGGCAAGGCCTGGAAACACTTCACCTCCGTTTATGGCTTGCAGAAAGGGCATCCCGGCAGCGTCGTGTTCGTCATTCGCGGCGACGATCGCGAGTTGTTTCGCTCCGGGACAATACGCGACGAGAAGCCCCGATCCCTCGACATCGACATTTCAGGGGTCGACCTGCTCGAACTGGCCGTCGAAAACGCCGGCGACGGCAACGCCGCCGATTGGGGCGTGTGGCTGGCACCGACCTTGAATCGGTGACACTCACACCTCGACACACTCCGATGGAGAGCCTGTCAAGGATGGCGTCAGTTCGTACTCCATGAAGGCCTTCTCGAAGGCCGCGCTCAGGTCGCCAGCCGCCCGTGGCCAGATGAAGAAGGGACCGGACCACGAGGCCGGCATTCCTGCAATCGACCAGTAGCCGATAATCCCGCCCTGGCGAGCCTGCCCGGAGTAGTCCACGCCGTGCTGGCCGACGTACTGTTTCAGCCAGGAGCAGGCAGCGGTCGCCGTGTCGTATCTTCCCCGGATGGTGAACTTGCCAACCGGATCGTCCCCCTCTCCCGAGATCTCCCCGTCGACGAACTCCAAAGCCAGGTCCATCAGATGCCGCTGGCGGCTGTCGGGCTGGAAATAAAACCCCGTCCAGGGGCCGGTCGGAAACCGGTCGTCCAGTTCCTGCTGCTGGTCAGAGCTCGGCATGATTACCTCCTGCACACTCCCTCTGCCATGCGACGCGAGTCCCGAGGCTCCAGTCACCCATCAGCGTTTCAATGGCTGGAGACGATCCACTGTGCGCTGGTCGTGTGTTGCGCGTCCAACAATCGCTGTCAAATCCACGATGCAAGCCGCCCACGAGCAGGAATCGCGAGTATCGCCCCAGGTCTTGGAATCGGCTTGAGAAGTTCACATCTCCACCCACAAGTGGGCAAGGCGGATTGTCGGCGACTCGCCGAGCGTTCGCACGTGCGTCGATTCGCACCGCGAGACGCGATCGTCTGAATCGACGGAAAATCCGGCGAGCCGGTCATCGTCCGACCAGAGCGGGTCGCACGACGACGCGACGTCATCGATCCATCGATTCACGGCGGCAAACCAATCTGCGCATGTCCTTGCCTGCACGTACCCGACCATACCGGCGATGGTAAGCGTCGCGCCGTGCACCCCCAGCTTGAATCGTTGAATTCCGCCGCCGGGCTTCTCACCTGACGCGGATGTAACGTACTCCCGCTCACGCCCCGAACCGGGTGTGGGCAGCCGCTTGCCTTCGATGACCAGGACCGGCTCATACTTCGTGTACTGTCTCCCCTCGATCCATCCCGCGTCGATGGGATTTGCGGAGAAATCGGCCGAGTGAAAGACTCCCTGCGGCTCCTCATGGTGAAAGTGGACCATCGCAAAGTCGGATTGCCTTGCTACAACATTCAGGAATTTGCAGAGCTGAGCATTGAGATCTCTTTCCCGTTCTGCGTGGGGACGCTGGGGATCATCGCGCCACGCCGCGAGATGTGTCTCGATGAATTCCAGTGTTTTGAGTGCAGCCGTGCCCACAGGGACACCCGAGGTGATTCGGCCGTGGGGGCTTGGGCTGCTCACCGTCTAATACCCCTGCTGCCGGAGTTCGATGAGCGTGTCGTCTGCGTCCCGGATTGCCGTGGAACGGATCCAATAGCGGAGCCGATCGGGCTTGACAACGAAGATGACATTCTCATGGTAGTAACGGACAACCCGGACGGTGCGGAGGGAGGGGAGCGTATCTTCGAAGACGAGATTTGTCAGTTGCTCATGGCAATCGGGGCCCAGCCACTCGACTGCCGGCTCATCGCCGAAGAAGAAGGGTTGACAGGTCAAACCATCGAGGAAAACCGGATCACTCGCTCGAAGATTGCCATAGAGGCTGTCCAGCAGCCGGCAATACATCGAGGCGTAGTCGCGAAGGGTTTCCGCATCGGCGGCCTGCTTCAGGAGTTCCGATTGCTGGCCAAGGCGCACATAGGGCACAATATACTGCAGCGTGTCTTCCGCCAGAGCTTGCTCCCAGAACGTCACCTCGAGCTCGGCTTCGTCTTCAGGATACGGCAGCGCCTCAATGTCGCTCTTCAGCACTGCGGTGGCCTTACCGACGAGGGCTTGCGATCCGTTCAGCATCGCGGCGAATCGGTAGTAGGCGAGATTCTTCTTGAGCCGTTTGAAGAACCGCTTGTGCTCCTCCTTGTTGGCTGGCGGTGCGTGGACGCCGACAATCTTATCCTTAAAAGCGAGCACACTTCGGTCCCAGTAGGCGATTGGCAGGGACTCGTGTTCGCGGATCAGCACGAGCGGTGGTTCGAACAGTTCCGGCCTACGAGGCCACTGAAGGCGAGTCTCCGTCATCCTCGTGATTGCGGACGCGTCGATTCCGTCGGCCGCAAGAGCCTTGGTTGGCAGTAGTGGCCGCCCAGTAAGGTGTTCGGCCGGACGGGACTTGTCTCCGATAATGAATCCCTCGCCCATCAACCAGTCGCGTTGCTTGACGAAATCAGCAAGCGTCCTCATCTGCCCCAGTCTCGCAGAGACGGCGGCTAGTCGCCCCCCGCCGAGCAGGTTGGCCCGCGCGGCCTTCGTTTCGGCAACGACCTGGGCCACCGACAAGCGGTGCCGGTCATAGTGGTCCACCTCAAAGCCCATCCGTTCGGCGGTCTTGTACGTCCGGCGGAAAGTCAAGTGCGAGAGCCAAGGGCTTGTTGTATCACCAGCCAGGACGGCAATGGTCTTGGGGTCCCGATCATAAAGGCCACGCACGGATGTGAAATCGAGTACCGCGCGAATCCGCCCGGTCTTGGCGATCCCGCTCCGAAAGGGATGGCTTTGCAGGTTGTACAGAAATCCGGACGGCTGAATCAGGCAAAGCCGACCTTGCGGGCGGAGCATTCGGAGTCCCTGATCAAGGAACAGGTAGGCGAGCTGTTTGTCGGGGACCTTGCCACGCTCCGCGGCGTGCGCGGCGTTGATCCGTTCGGCCGCTTCGGTGAACTTCGACTCGAAGGGTGGATTGCCGACGACAATGTCGAACTTCTCAGTCTCGTCGGATTGATAATTGTCGCCTGGAAGACAAACGTCGAAGAAGTCGCCCTCCCTGAGATTCGACCCGCGAAGACGTTCGAAGCGGAGTTCACTCCAGATGACGTTCGGCTGGAGCGAATCGCAGACGGCTAGCGCCAGGCTGAAGGCCGTCAGATCGATTGCGTCGGCATTCAGTTCGACGCCGAAGATCTGGCTCCGCAGAATTGATTTGAGGACCTCGACATCGGGCGTCCGCCAGCCATGCCGGGCTCGCCAGACGTTGACCAGCCGCCGGAACGCCCCGACCAGGAACACGCCCGAGCCGCACGACGGATCAAGCACCCGCTCTCGGCCCGTCAACTCACCATAGGGCATCACATGGTCCAGCAGCAGCGCTGCCAGGAACGGCGGCGTGTACACGGCCGTGCTCCCCTGGACAAAGCGTTGATACAGGTGACTGATCACCTCGACCGGGAGGTGGTCGAACGAGTACAATTTCCACAAATAGCGCTGCTCACCTCGGGTTCTGGCTTCAACGAAGCGAGCAAAGCTGCGCAGAACGGTCTTCGTCAGCCTCGCGCCGGCCGGCAAGGAGAAGACATCACCGTTGAACTTCTTCTCGAGAGACTCCAAGAGTTCCGATACTTCGTCGGGGTCCTCGCCCTTGAGCACGTCGAGGAACGATCTCGCTCCTTTTCGGAAATGGCCAAACCAGCCAGCACGGGGGAAGACGCCGCGATCTTCGAGATACTTGACGAGGACAGTCAGTAGCAGCAAGCGTCTGGCTACTGGGTTCGACTCTCCGTTCAGTTCTTTGTCCGTTTCGACGACCGCTCGAATTAACGACTCGTGAGCCGCGCGCTCATGATCGGCCAGTGGTTGATTGAGGGGGTCGTCCCAGAAGGTGCCGTCTGCCAGGCGCCTTGCCGAGAATCGCCGCTGGGTGAGCGATGCCGCCACCTTCGATGCCACGTCGAGCTGAGCGGCCGGGCTGTAATTGTATCCTTGCTCTTCCTCATCCCAGAAGTCGGGTCCCCGAACGCAGCTCAGTACGTCGACGCGTGTCGGCCATGCGATGTAGACAAGCGGGGCGACGCCATGAAGCCACAACTGGTGGTGCGTCTCGGCCAACTGGCCCTCGGTGAACCGTTCGTTCGTGTTGTCAATCACGAAGGCGGCAGGCTGCGACGACCGTCCATCGTCGAATCTGCGGAAGAAGATGTAGTCGAGGGCGTCGAAGACTTGAACGCCGCGCACGAGCGCAGCCTCGTCGACCGGCAACCCCGCCGGGGGACGTCGGATCGAGACCAGCCCGTCAGCCGCTTCGCGCGACCCGGGTGCGAGGCCGACCGATTCGAGCGTGTGTCCATCCATGTGCAAACGTGACCGCGAGCGATTCGTTGCTACGGCGAGGCGACTCCCTCGCCGAGCGGCTTGCCTGACCAGAAACGGGTATGAGTTTAGCATATACGATATTGACACGCGAGTTCAACGCGGGCGAAAAGACACCCATTTTTGCACAGACCAACCAGCAGGTACGAGATTCTCATTTCTTGCTTCGAGTTTCAGGCTCCTCTCTGGGCTGTCTGACCTCGCGACAGTGGACCCCGGCGCTTGCCCCCAAACCGGCCCGCGAGGATAATCGCAGGGTGGGCGATGTGGGGCCGAACCGCTCCAAGGGGCGCTCCCCACTTCCCTTCCGTCGCCTCACTGACCATAGAAACTTCACTGCAGAGAATTGCCATGTTCGATCATGCCCCCCTTTCCACGAGCCGGCGTCGCCTCGTCTTGGCCGCGCTCTTGGCGCTCATGATTTGCCTGGCTGGCCTGGCCATTTCTCCCGCCTGGGCTGCCGATGCGGCCCCGGCCGAGCGGACGGACCTGTTCATCAGCGGCGTCTACCCCCATCTGACCACCTACGGTATCTACAGCCAGAACGGCGCCCATACGCTCCCCGGCCACGACGAGTGCGGGATCGGGGCGGTCGTGCCCTGGGCCGGGAAGCTGTGGATGGTGAACTACGCCCCACACATGCCCGGGGGCAGCGAGCACAAACTGTATTCTGTGGATGAACACCTCCAGCTCACGATCCATCCCGAAAGCGTCGGCGGGACGCCCGCCGGACGGATGATCCACCGCGAGTCGAACCAGCTCCTCATTGGCCACTACCTGATCGACGCCGCCGGCAAGGTCCGCGCGATCTCGCCCAAGGTGATGCCGGGGCGGATCACGGCCATCGCCCGTCACCTCGTCGATCCGGCCAACCTGGTCTACTACTGCGACATGGAAGGAATGCTCTACGAGGTCAACGTCCATACCCTCGAGGTGACCAAACTGTTCCACAAGCCCGTTCCCGGCTGGCATGGCAAGGGCAGCTACACATCCCAAGGGCGGCTCGTATGGGCCAACAACGGCGAGTCGGCCGCGGGCAGCTACAAGGACCTGCTCGTGGGCGGGCCGGCCCAGAATGCCGACGAGGCCGGCGTGCTGGCCGAGTGGGATGGAAAGGACTGGCGAATCATCGAGCGACGCCAGTTCTGCGACGTGACCGGCCCCGGCGGCATCTTCGGCGCACCGGACGACAAATCGCCCCTATGGGCCATCGGCTGGGACCGCCGTTCGCTGCGATTGAAACTCCTCGACGGCGGCAAGTGGTCCACCTTCCTGCTGCCCAAGGCCACGCACAACAACGATCCTCGCCACGGCTGGTACACCGAGTGGCCGCGGATCCGCCAGGTTGGCCAGGGGCGGATGATCATGGACATGCATGGCCTGTTCTTCGATTTTCCCCAGACCTTCTCGGCGGCCAACACGGCCGGACTGCGGCCGATCGCCCGTCACCTGCGCTACATTCCCGACTTCTGCGACTGGAACGGCCGGCTCGTGCTGGCCAGCGACGAGACGAGCATCCAGGGCAATCCGCTCTCGGGGCAGCCCCAGTCGAACCTCTGGTTCGGCCGCTATGAGGATCTGAAGAGGTGGGGACCGGCCAGCGCCTACGGCGGCCCCTGGGTGGCCGATCGGATCAAGGCCGGCAGTTCCTCCGACCCACTGCTGATTGCCGGCTTCGACCGCCGCGTGCTGCACTTGGCGCTCGGCGGCGAGACAACCGAACCGCCGGCAGGCACGCAATTGCGGGCGTCAGATGAGCAGGAGATCAAGAGTATCCCCCGCGCGCTGGCCGTTCTACCCCGGGTGGCAATCCCCCGCGGCGACTATCACAAGCCGGCCCCGGGTTACTCTTTCCGGGTGAACCGGCCGGTAACGGTCTACCTGGCCGTCGACGTGCGGGGCAATCCCGACCTGGGCGAGGCCTGGGCAAAGACCGACCTCAGCCTGACCTGGGGCGCCGACCACCTCGACAAGGTGTATCGGCGGGATTTTGACGCGGGCCTGGTCGAGATTCCGGGGAACGCCACAGAGCACAAGCCGGGTGATTTTGGCATGCCCCACACCGCCTTCGTGGCCTGCACGGCCGGCGATTTGAAAATCGAACCCTCGCCCGAGGCCCGGCTGGCCATTCCGCCGCCGAGCAAGACTCCTGAACCGGCCACGACCGGACCGGTCCGGTTTGCCCTCGAAATCGACGTCAAAGGGGACGGCCATTGGGCGGTGTACACGACCATCGAGGTTCCCGAGAACGGATACGTGTGCCACTATCTTCCCGAGGGGCTCCAGGCCCAGTGGATTCGCCTCGCGGCCGACAAAGACTGCACCGCCACCGCCTATTTCCACCTGACCGACAAGGATGCGGCGCCGGTCGACGAGGCGCTATTCGCCGGCCTGGCAGATGCCGGCGCGGCCAAGGTTCGCGGGGCAAAAGTGTATGCGGCCAAACAGAATCGCAACCTGCGGGTGATCGCCGAAGATGGCCGGCAGTTCGACTTCGTCAAGGAAACGTTCACGTTTCGCCCCGAGGAGGCCGACCAGGAACTGGCCAGCCTGTTGGAGGTCGAACCGGAGTTCGTCGTCGACGCCGCTTCGGTGATCGTGACCCGCGGGCAGCAGCGATGGCGATTGCCGAAAGGCAGTGCCGCCTATGACAAGCCCTTTGCCTCAGGCTGGCCGCGAGGCACGCGCGAGGTCGAATCGGAGCGGTTTCTCTCCAACATCCACGGAACGTTCTACGAGATCCCCCGGGCCGACGGCAGCGTGCCGGCCTACGAGAAGATCCGCCCCGTGAGCAGCCACTCCAAACAGATCACTGATTTCTGCACCTGGAACGGGCTACTCGTTCTGGCCGGCGTGCGGCCCGATGCCGCGCCGGACGGCCATGTGTTTGCCGATGACCAAAAGGATACGGCGCTGTGGTTCGGCGGGATCGACGACCTCTGGCAGCTCGGCAAACCGGTCGGGCAAGGCGGGCCCTGGAAGGACTCGGCCGTCAAGCGCGGCGAGCCTTCCGATCCCTACCTCATGACCGGCTACGACCGCAAGACTCTCACGCTCAAGGCCGATCGCAACGTCACGGTGACCATCGAAATCGACGTCGATCACCAGAGCGGCTGGAGATGCTACCTCGAGGTGCCCCTCAAGGCCGGCGTGGAGTGGAAACACGAGTTCCCCCCAGCCTTCAGCGCCCACTGGATCCGTTTCGTGGCCGGCGGCGATTGCCAGGCAACCGCCTGGCTGGCCTACGAGTGAACAACCGATCTGTCCTCAGATGATACTGTTTCGATTCTGCCTCTACGGGTTCCTGAAAAACCAGCAGTACTACGATCCGTTTCTGATCCTGGCCTTTCGACAGAAAGGGCTGTCGTTCGGGATGATCGGCGTGCTGATCGGGTTCCGGGCAATCTCGATCAACCTCATGGAGATCCCCGCCGGTGCCGTGGCCGACGTGATGGGAAGGCGGCGGTCGATGATCGCCTCCTTCCTGGCCTACATCGCCTCGTTCGCCGTGTTCGGGCTCTGCGAGCCGCTGTGGACGCTGTTTGCGGCCATGCTCCTGTTCTCGATCGGTGAAGCGTTCCGGACCGGTACTCACAAGGCGATGATCTTCCAGTGGCTCGCGCATGAAGGGCGGCTTTCGGAGAAGACGGCCGTGTACGGGCACACGCGGGCGTGGAGCCAGCTCGGATCGGCCGCCAGCGTGGTGATCGCCACGATTCTCGTCTTCAGCACGGAAGATTACTCGGCGGTCTTCCTGTTCTCGATCATTCCCTACGTGCTGGGGATCGTCAACTTCCTGGGCTATCCGTCGTACCTGGATGGCTCGCAGGCAACCGTGTCGGGAGCCGGGGGCATCCTGCCGATGCTCGTCTCATCCGTCTCCCAGTGCCTGCGGAATCGTCCGTTGCGGGGCCTGCTGGTCGAATCGATGGGTTACGACGGCCTCTACGGTTCGACCAAGGATTACGTGCAGCCGGTGATCAAGGCAGCCTGCATGTCGCTGCCGGCGATGGTTGCCCTCGGCGCCGCCTTCTCGCTGGCCGAGCGGCAGCGGGTGGCAATCGGTGTGGGCGTGGTGTATTTTCTGCTCTATCTTCTGAGCAGCTCCGCCTCGGCCAGCGCGGGATGGTTTGCAGCCAGAATGGGAGGCGACGAGCGCTCGGCAAAGGTGATCTGGGCCGTGACTCTGGGCCTCTTCGTCGTCATGGCAGCGGGGATTTTTGCCGGGCTCACGGCAGTAGCGGTGCTGACGTTCGTCCTGCTGGCCGTTCTTCACAACCTTTGGCGGCCCGTGCTGGTCAGCCGCGTGGCCTCGCAGGCCGATCCGGCCCAGACGGCCACCATCCTGAGCGTCGACTCCCAGGCCAGCAGCCTGTTCCTGGCGGTCGTGGCACCCGTGCTGGGCTGGTCGGTCGACTGGGTCAGCGCGCGCGACGCACACCTCCACTTCCTTCCCGTCGCCGCCTTGGGGATCCTCGTCGCCGGGCTGATGGTGCTCAAAGGACGGCGATGAACACACGGGCTATCAGGTAACGAAGGGATCGGAGACGGGGATACAGGCCAGGGAGTTCTTCGGGCAGGAGAATTGCCGGTGATTGGTTCACACGATCACTCAGGGCCGCCCGTCCCTCAGAAATCCTATTCACCGCTGGTCGGGCGTATCAACTCTGGTTTGGCAAAATCGCCTGTCATGTCGTAGGGCAGGCGCCACACGCGGTCGCCGTCGTGGTTGGTGAAGTAGAGGTGCGAGGGGGAGAATTCGTCGGGGTTGCCGTCGGCCCAGAACGCGTAGAAGTCGGGCTGTGCGTCGACAGGGCGCCGCACGTAGGTGTGGTTGAACCGGCTACGCTGGGTCACGTCGCGCTCTTTGGTCCAGGTCGCGCCCGAATCGCCGCTGGTCCACAGGGCCACTTCGCCGCCGGTGCCGTAGCGCTGCGGGCCGGGCTCGGTGGGGCCGATGATCCGCCACGTGTCCCCCTCGACGTACAGCGAGCCCATGTCGTAATTGCCGGTCGAACGAGTCACCTCGTGGAACCGCCACTGCCGCCCGTCCCAGTGGGCGATCGTCCAGATCCGCGGGTCGCCGATCGGCCCGGGTTGGTAATGGGCGGACGTGAGGACGAGGATCACCGGGTTGCCGTCGGCGTCGAAGTTGATGTCCTTCATATAGACCAGGCGCTTTTCGGCCCGGAAATCGCGAACCAGGGCCGGGCATTGCGGATCGGTCATGGGCGTTTCGATCGGCGTGCCGTCGGCGGTTCGCCAGGTGCGGCCCATGTCGTCGGTCTGGACGAAGTAGAGGTTGGTCCGCTGGTCGCAGTCGCCCCCGGGGTGCATGTTGAAGGCCGTGATCACGCGATTGCCGCGGCGGTTGCTCACCTGGTAGTGGCCGCCCATGCCGGCCAGTTTCTGGTGCTCGGTCCAGCGGCGTCCATCAGGGCTCGTGTTCCAGTAGAGTTCCCGCACGCCGGTATACTTGGTGAACAGATACAGGAAGCCCTGGCCGTCGATCCACCAGGGTTGCGGGTAGGCCATCTCTTCTTCGGAGATCAGCTCGAAGCGTTCGATCGAGAACGGCTCGACGCTGCGGTACTTGAACCCCGGCCGGGTGCGGGCGCGCCCGCTGACGAAGACCCATATGTGGCCGTACTCGTCCAGGGCGATGCTGGGATTGTCATGGGGATCGTTGACGCCCCCTTTGTCGTGCACGATCACAGGCCGCGGCACCACGCCTCGGCGGTGGTCGTAGTAGGAAACCATGGCCAACAGGTGCCGTTTGCCTTGTTTTGCGCCGCCGTAGACGAAGAACGTCTTCTCGGCTTCCGGAGAGTAGACGGCCAGCGGCAAGTGCTTGGCCGTGTAGGTGGCAAACCCGCCGGGGTTCTTGTCGCCGTACTGCGACACTTGGCCCAGGGTGAACCAAATCCCCCGGTAGCCGTCGTCCTTCGGCTGCGGCGGCTGGGCGTTGGCATCGGCTGGCCCAACAGCGATCGCCGCGAAGAAAACGGCCAGACATAGCACGCAGGCGGCCGCGTGTTTTGGACAACGGCAGCTGGGCAGGGCGGCTCGCATGGGAGACTCCTTGATCGGTTTGCTGAAACCGGCACGATGCGGCCGGTTCTGGAGGCTATGGTGACTCCAGAGGGGCGTCTTCGAGCATCTCGATACAATACTCGATCTTACAGCCAAATGCGAGCTGAATCGCTTGCTCCAGGATTGCGTCAGGGGTACATTCACGACAAGATACCCACTGTGTGAGGCAGATCATGAGACTGTGCAAAGCGGTGAGAAAGCTCGCGGAGGCGGCATCCGCCTCAAAGGTCATCATCGGGGCCGGACTGATATCGCTGGCCGTTGTCGCCGTGCCGATGTCGCCCGTCGGGGCGGCCGAGAGAACCGATTGGTTTCACGAGGCCGGTTGGGGAGTCATGACCCATTACCTGGGAGCCCCGCCCAGTTCGTCGGGCGGCAAGGAGTTGACCGCCGAGATGTGGAACCGGCAGGTCGACGCCTTCGATGCCGAGAGTCTGGCCGAGCAACTTGCGTCGAGCGGAGCGAAGTATCTGCTCTTCACCATCGGGCAGAATTCGGGACATTACTGCGCTCCGAACGCGACCTACGACCAGTTCGTGGGGATCACGCCCAGCAAGTGCTCCCGCCGGGACCTGGTGGCCGATCTGGCCGGGGAACTCAAGAAGCGAGACATCCGTTTGCTCGTCTATCTGCCCAGCGGGGCTCCGGCGGCCGACGTCGAGGCGCGCAAGAAGCTCGGCTGGCAGTGGGGCCAGCCGGGCGGATGGCAACTGCCCGGCGAGCCGGTCGGCGGCCGGCTGGCGGAATTTCAGCGGAAATGGGAGGCCGTCATCCGCCAGTGGTCGCTCCGTTGGAAGGACGACGTATCGGGCTGGTGGATCGACGGCTGCTACTTCGCCGACGAGATGTACCGGTTCGACGATGAACCGAACTTCGCCAGCTTTGCGGCCGCCCTGAGAGCCGGGAATCCCCAGGCGATCGTGGCCTTCAACCCGGGCGTTCGTGTGCCGGTCGTGGTGCACACGAAGTATGAAGACTACACGGCCGGCGAAGTCAACCTCGCCCAGCTCCCCGAGGCCGTGGAGACTCTCCCCGGCCGATGGCTGGAGCGTGACGGGGTGAAGGTCCAGACCCAGATCCTGACCTTCCTGGGCGAATCCTGGTGCCGGGGAGAGCGTCCCCAATGGCCTGACGAGAAGGTGGCCGACTTGGCTGGTCAGATCAAGGCAAAAGGGGCCGTGGTGACTTTCGACGTGCCCATCCAGAAGAACGGACTGATTCCGGAGCCATTCGTCTCACAGCTTCGCGCGATTGCCGAAACGGCGAAGTGAGACCGGCCTGAGTTCACGCGGCCCGAAACGCGTGACGTCTCCGTGCGGCCAGGTGTCAGGGGAGTACGTCGATGCCGGTCATCGCGATTCCGGGGCCGGAAGGTCGAGCGGCCGGACCCAGATGTTGCGGAAACGAACGCCGGAGCCGTGTTGCTGAAGCACGATCGGTCCGACCGTATCGAGACAGTCGTATTCGGGCACGGCTTTGTAGCGGGTGGACCCCATGCAAGCCGTGTGATACTGGGCAAGCACGCCGTTCCAGAAGACGGTGAAATAGGCTGGTGCCACCAGCTTGTCTCCGTCGAACTTTGGGGCGATGAATACCACGTCGAATGTCTGCCACTGGCCGGGCTTGCGCGCCACGTTGACCAGGGGCGGAGTCTGGCCGTAGATGGCTCCCGCCTGACCGTCGGCCTTGTGCACGTTCTCGTGCGACTCGGTGACCTGCAATTCGTATTTGCCGAGGAGGAAGACACCGCTGTTGCCCCACCAGAACTGTTGTTTCGTGTCGCGGGTTGGGGGCGTTGCCCACTCGATATGCAACTGGCAATTGCCGAACTTCCTCCTGGTCTTCAGTTCGCCCGCCTTGAGGATGTTGATGCAGCCGTCTTCCAGGCCTGCGGAAATGTCGCCCTGCTGGCCTTCCCATTGCGACAGGTCTTTGCCGTCGAACAAGACGACGGCATCGGCAGGGGGCTGCCCGCAGGTTGCCCCCGGTTCGACCACCGGCGGGTGCGGCCGGTTGCGATCGTGAACGCGCCAGGGCGAGTTGGGCAGAAAAGGCGTGTCGGTGAATCCCAGATTGTCCTGTTCCGCGCCCAGGCACAGAACGGGCGAGATGAGAAGAAAGGCCGGTAGGACTATGGCACTGAACTTCAACATGGGTTTACTCCCTGATGACTGGTGATGCCACGAGATGTCGTGCGGAGCGAGAGACGCGTCGGTTGCTGCCGGGTTCCGTCCCACGGCGGCGGGCAGAGACGCAAAAGCGGAGCAAGCCCGCAATCCAGCCTTCACAGGAACATACGTGCATGACGCGAGCGAGTCCGGAACGAAGACACTAAGAACGCGTATAGAAACAGCCTTTCGAATTCGAAGCCAGACAGAGAGGGGCGTCGCGTAACACGCCCCGGAAAATCGGCAAGTTGTTCGTTTACGGATACTAAAACTACCGGATGGTCCAGGGGGGCAGGCCGGAATGCCCTTGCATCAGCTTGTTTGCCTCCGCGTCGCCGGGGAACACTTCCTTGACCGGGTCCCAGGTGAGTTTTCGTCCGAGCAGGCAGGCGATGTATCCCAACTGGGGCACCGTGCTGGATCGATGGCCGACTTCCGCATCCTCAAGTGTCCGGCTGCGCGTGCGGACGCACTCGATGAAGTCGGTCTTCTCGTTCCTGAGCAGGAAGGGAAAGTCCTCGAACTTCACTTCGGCATCGAGTATTGACCGTGGTTCCGCTTCGATCCGATTGGGGGCACGCCAGCCGCAAACCCAACCTTCGGTCCCCTCGAATCGCATGTAGGACTCGCCTTCCCGATAGTCTTTCCGGCCGACGAATTCCAGCTCCACGCCGTTGGCATAGCGATAGCGAACCTGGAATTCCTGATGGGTGTTGTAGAGCTGATCGGCCGGCGGAAACTCGGCCCGGCCTTCCACTTCCAGCGGTCCGGTCAGTTCGGTATCGTTGGCCCATTGGACGATATCGGCAGGATGGTAGCCCCAGTTCGAGATCATCCCGTCGCAGTACAACTGGTTGGAGTACCAACCGGGGCGGCCGAGCTTCTTGCGCGGATGAACACGATCTTCCGTATAAGGCCGCCGCTCGACCGGTCCCTGCCACATGTCGTAGTCCAACTCCTCGGGAACGGGCATGGGCGTCTCGTTCGGTTCGGGAACGGGATAGATCGGCACCGAAATGGCGATCTTCTTGATCCGGCCGATCTTGCCCGTGCGCACCAGGCTGACCGCACGAAACAGTTCCGGCTCCGAGCGGAAGTTGCTGTCGGTTCGAAAGACGACCGTGGAGTCGGCCACTGCATCGGCCAACACTCGCCCGTGGGCAATTGCCAGTCCGATTGGCTTCTCGCAGCAAATATCCTTGCCGGCCTCGACCGCGGCCAGCGCGATCGGCACGTGCCAATAGTCGGGTGTATTGATCATCACCGCATCGACGCGCGGATGGGCCAGCAACTCGCGGAAGTCGGTGGTCCGCAGCGTGTCCTTCAACAGGGCCATGTCCCATTGGTTGCGCTTCGCCACGCCGGCGACCGACGGGTTGCCTTCCACGTTGAGACGCCAGCGGTCGACGTCGCAGAGGGCTACGGTCTGACAATGGCCCGATCGCAAGAAGACCGACATATTGGCATGCACGGCCTGGCGTCCCAGGCCGATCTGCCCGATACCGATCCGGTTGCTGGGGGCCGCCTTTCCATCGCTGCCCAGAGCAGCCCCAGGCACGAAGATGGGCAGTGCCAAGGCGGAGCCGGCGGCCACGGCCGTTCTTCGCAAGAAGCTGCGTCGCGTGAATCTCTCCGAGGACGGGGCGTTGGCGTGCGGCATGGCAGTGTTATCCTCTCGATTGGACGTGGCGTCATCTTGGAGGGCAGAAAGAGGTTGCTTGGGACATGGTGTCACCCTCCACGGCCTCCAATGTAGAATCGCGAGTCGAAGGATGGCAAGGAGAGATTGCGCAGATATTGTAATGTTTTGCGCAGCGATGGCTGGTGGGTCCGATGCCTTGAGGGCCAGTCTGGGAAACGATCAGGTGCCCCGAATATCGTGGGCAAGATACCAGTGCCACTTGGCCAGCGGCAGTCATCGTCGCTATAGAATAGCGGTCAGGCCGACCTCTAGCGGCCGATAGCTTGTTTGTGCAGTTCGCCCAACAACTCTATTGCCGCCGTGACCAACATCTCGCCTGAGCCTTCGGCGTAACGGGTGCTGATCACTTCGTATTGACCTTGCGCGTAAGCGGACCGGTGGGGGACGTAGTAGAGTCCGCCGTTGGCCAACTCAACAACATTGGTCTGTCGGAATGGCGAGGCGGCCTTGATGCTCAGCCCAAGCTCCACGAAGATTTCTCCCGGCAGTGCAACCCAGGCAATGTCCGAGCCCAGCGTCATCACCTGAACCTCGACGTGGACCGGCCTGCCTTCCACATCGGCAACGTCCATAATCCTGCTCGCCTTGACCCTGTCGAGAAACGTCACACCGGCGTCAGGCTGGGCAAGGACTTCACGAGCACGACGGAGTTCCTCGTCCGTATGCTTTGCCAACGGCAACTGGACCATTTTGCAGCGCGCGTGAAGAGCAACGCCTTCTACTTCCTTCATGTCCGCATACGATTTCAGCACGTCGGCGGCGAGGATGGTGCCCAACCGTTTGGCCGCTTCCGGGCTGGTTTGCGGTGCGTCCCAGTGGACGTTGGTGTGGTTGATGTTTCCGCATGCCCCGTTGGCGAAGATTGTCAGCATCTCCGGTCCCCTGTAATCGGCGAGTCGCCGAGCGAGGGTGGCGGGAAAATCGGCCGAGATCCGTGTTCCGCCCGTGGTGTCCAGGTGATTGGCGAAGTTCACATAGGTCAGCAGCGGTTTCTTGTTGGCCGTCTCGGCATAGATCACGTTCACCTGCGGATCGATTATTCCGATGGGTCGGATGATATTCGGGTTCAACTTGCCGGGGTTCCATCCGACGGTTCCATCCTTCATCCAAAAGCGCCGAATAAAGGATATATCCGATTCGTTCTCAGATCCGTAGGAAATCTTCGCTGCCGTCAGGCGGTCGTTGGCTTGTTGAACAGCCTGGGCGATCCACGGCGACAATTGCTTGACGTAGGGACCGGAGCCGAATGGCGAGGGGCCGGTGTGCGTGTGAGTCGCCGAAATCATGACGTGATCCGCGGGGATGCCGGTTCTCTGGGCGATGATGCGCCGCGCTTCCAAGACTATGCCCAGCGGCACTGCGCTCAAATCGCAGACGACCAGGGCAATCTTCGTTTTTCCATCGTCCAAGACGGCCGCCTTGGCATAGACATCATCGAGCACCCCTTCCGAGTTTCGAGCTACGGCGGGGCCGGCTATGGGCGTGCCGTTTGGCGGAGTAATCTTCACGGCGGCCATACCCAGGCTCACTTCAGCCGCCAAAGTCGGCGTGACCAACATCAGCAAGCCGGCGACGCATCCGATAACGGTGGCTGCCAATGCGCAAACCATTATGCGACGATGGCAATTACTTCTCATAACTCGTTCTCCTGCGCACACCACAGGGCGGCAGGGCCGCCAGCCAATACGAGCTACC
>CAZLWV010000024.1:66109-66473 GCA_964563135.1 uncultured Planctomycetaceae bacterium | reverse complement strand
GATTGTCGCATCATTCGACGCCATTCATCCTGAAAATCAAGCTGTGACAGAGCACCAGCGATGTCTGCATGCAGACTGCCTCTGGCTACCCAAGGTAGACCGCAAGGGGGGGCTTCCGCCCGTCGCCCTCGTGCATTGACTGCGCAGGCGTCAATGACCAGGTCGGCCGTCTGGCGGCGTGGCACTGCCGCGATGGATCAACTCCTCCAGCCGACTCCGGTCGCCAGGGGGGACCCAAAGCCGCCTTGCTTTTGCCTCACCGCCGGGCAACTCCCAGCATATCTCCAATCCGGCCGGGCCGCATCCACCCTGACAGTGAACGATCCGATATGTCCCACCTCGCTGCCCCTGGGGAACCTCCAGT
>CAZLWV010000024.1:0-66099 GCA_964563135.1 uncultured Planctomycetaceae bacterium | reverse complement strand
ACGCCTGCCCACCTCCAGTCCCAGGGCAGCGGCCAATTCTTCCGCACGGGCCGCAGGGATCGTCCCCCGCCGGACTGTCGAGAACCAGGTGCGGCACCGATCGCAATAGGGCTGCCTCGATGCCGGTACGATCACCAGCAGGGCCACGAGCATCGTCAGGCAACCATCCAGTGCCCAACTCCCCCACGCCCACGCGCCGCGGGCCACCGTCTTTCCCACGATCGGCCGCCCGCGGATTGCCTGCCATTTGAGGTACTCGAAGACTCCGGATGCCGGTTTCGGCGGCGTCCCCCGCACCAGGTCCGGATGGGCGCTGGCAGCCAGGCGAAACTGGGCCGCCTGACGTTCGGCAACCGTCCGTTGTTCCAGATAGCTGAAGTAGTGCTGTGCAGAGATGGCGGCAGCCGTTGCCACAATCGCTCCCAGCACAACCGTGCTCCTTCCCGCCACGTGGACGAGCCGCGTGAGTCCTGCCAGGGTGACTCCAAGCACCAGCCCCAGGAGAATCGGAAACAGGCCCAGCGGGGCAGAATACTTCTGCAAACCGAACGCGAGCCAAGCCATGGCCGTGCCGTGAACCAGGCAAAGGGGCAACCATATTCCCAGATGCACCAGCCGAAAACGCGCTCGCGGCGGAGCGCCGTTCGACATCAACGGTTCCGTCTGCGGCGCACTCATGTCGCTGCGTGTCTCCGCTGCGAAGTGGGCATCCAATCACTTCAAACCGCAGGCTTCCTGGGCCCGCAGCAGCACCTCGGCCGCCTTCTTCCGGGCCTTGGCAGCCCCATCGCCGAGGATTTCGCGGACGCGCTCGGGATGAGCCTCGAGTTCCTTGCGGCGCTGCCTTGCCTCCGCAAAATATCGCTCCGCCTCGTCAGCCAAGGCCTTCTTGACTTCGCCGTAACCGAATCCGCCGCGCCGATACTTGACCGCCATCTCCTCGCGTTTCGCGTCGTCGACGAAAAGCGAGTAGAGCTGAAAAAGGTGATCGTTGTCGGGTTCCTTGGGATCCTCCATCGGGCGCGAGTCGGTCACGATCCGCATGATCTTCTTGCGCTGCGACTTGGGGTCCTCGAAGATCTCGAGCGTGTTGTTGTAGCTCTTCGACATCTTCTCCCCATCCACCCCGGGCACCTTTGCCGAGTCCTCGAGCAACTTCGCCTTCGGCAGGACGAAAGTCTCTCCGTACTCGTGGTTGAAACCTCCGGCAAGGTCGCGGCAGACCTCGATATGCTGCACCTGATCGGCCCCCACCGGGACGACGTCGGAATCGTAGACCAGAATGTCGGCCGCCATGAGTACCGGGTAGGCCATCAGCCCGGCATCAGCCGACAGGCCGCGGGCCTTCTTGTCCTTGTAGGCATGGCAGCGTTCCAGCAGGCCCAAAGCGGTGCCTGTCATCAGCAGCCAGCAGAGTTCCGAGACCTCCGGCACGTCCGACTGGACAAACAAGGTGGCTTTCTCAGGATCCAGTCCGAGGGCCAGCAGGTCGACGGCGGCATCCGTGGTCCACCGGGAGAGATCCTCGCGTTTCCGGACGGTCGTCAGGGCATGAAGGTTGGCGATGAAGTAAAACGACTCTTCCGCCTCGTACTGCAGATCGATGTACTGGCGGATGGCACCAAAATAGTTGCCCCAGTGGAATCGTCCCGTCGGCTGAATGCCTGATAACACGCGCATCGTTGAATCCAGAAATCGCTAGAGAACTGTTTTCGTCCGGCCGAATCATCGGGCCGGACAGTGTAATGTGCCGACGACCTCTGCCACACTTCCGGCCCCCAATTCCTTCAGGGTCGCCGGAAGCCTGTCAAGGATGTCCATCGTCACCGAAGGTCGGTAGAAATTGGCTGTGCCGATCTGGACCGCGCTGGCTCCCGCCACGAGGAATTCCATGCAGTCGTCTACCGAGGCGATCCCCCCGATGCCGACGATGGGAATGTCAACTGCCTGCGCGACCTGGTAGACGATCCTCAACGCGATGGGCTTGATGGCCGGACCGCTCAGCCCGCCGAGAACGTTTCCCAGCCGCGGCCGGCGTCTGCGCCAGTCGATCGCCATGCCCAGACAGGTGTTGATCAGGGCGACGGCATCGGCACCCCCGTCGGCCGCCGCCTGGGCGATGGCCGGCACCCGGGTCACGTTTGGAGTCAACTTGGCGATCAGCGGAAGATCGCACGCGCCGCGTACTCCCCGAACGACCTTCTCGCACATTGCAGGATCCGTTCCAAAGTCCACCCCACCAGACACATTGGGACAGGAAACGTTCAGCTCCAGGGCCGCAATTGCAGGCACCTTCCCAAGACGCTCGGCAAGGTAGACGAAGTCGTCGTAACTCTTGCCGGCCACGCTGATGATCAGGGCCGTGTCGAGAGAGGCCAGAAACGGAAACTGCTTTTCGAGGAAGGACTCCAGGCCGTCGTTGTCCAGCCCGATCGAATTGAGCATCCCTCCGGTCGTCTCCACGGTGCGCGGCGGAGCATTGCCCATTCGGGGATCTCGGGTGATGGTCTTCGGCACGATCCCGCCCAGCCGTGAAAGATCCACCATCGCGGCCATCTCGCGGGCGTAGCCGAAGGTCCCCGACGCGACCATGATCGGATTCTTCAGGGCGAGCCGCCCAAGTTCAACGTGCAGATCCATTTCCGTGCCGCGCGCCGCCCGATTTGGTGGATAGATCCCGCGATTGCCTTGAGCGGGCCCCAGATGTCAGAAGCCAAACTGCCAATTTACCTTGCGGCAGACAGGCGGGCAACGCCCGGGTCTTGCCAGTTTGGAGGCGGCGGGAAACGAGAACGGACACTCGCCTCCCGATCCCCGGCTCTAGACCAGGGGATCGTCCAGCGGTGTCCGCCTGTGCGTTCCAGTCTCTTGTTGGCTCCAGGATCCGGCAACGGTGTCGGCGCGCATTGCGGCGCTATAGCTGTCGCGGCGTGCTGCCGACTATGTGACCGATCCCGGCAGAGACTCCAGCCGGCCTGAAGCAACGTGCCTCAAGACCGCGCAAACACTTCTTGCGAGGAGAAAGATGCCGGGGCGGAAATCGGTTCAGATGATGCCGCCGTGAGTGCGATAGGGGGTGCAGTGGTCGGGCTGGTCGAGGAACCATGTCCGCTCCCACTCATCCAGGAACAGGCGCTGGTTCTCCGACGTGTGGATGAGTTCCTGAACTCGGCGAGTGGGATCGCCAGAGTAGCCGGGAATGACACAGCCGGTTGACGCGCTGGTCAGAATTCCCAAAACGGCGGCCAGCAGCAACTTACGCATTGTAAAACTCCTCCGTGAACTTATCCGCGTGCGACGATCCTGTCGCACAGCGTCTGAACTTCGGCCAACCGATGTCTACCTGCCCGCCGAAAACCTCGCTTCTGGAGGGTTCTGCGCGGCGCCGAGTGATTCAATAGGGTGCGGGAAGAGCTTCTGCTGCCCGATTCTGGGGTCGGGAAGTCCGGGAGGCTAGCGAAATCTGGGGATGCGGTCGAGGTCAATTGCCTCGTTTTCACCCGCGGA
The DNA here is from genome assembly GCA_964563135.1 of uncultured Planctomycetaceae bacterium. Taxonomy (GTDB): domain Bacteria; phylum Planctomycetota; class Planctomycetia; order Pirellulales; family Thermoguttaceae; genus JAAYAY01. The sequence continues at coordinate 62,592 of CAZLWV010000024.1, read as the reverse complement.
CTGCACGCGTCAAAGGGGGCTGAACGGATCAGACCGGCGTCATTGACCCTCCGAACTTGGGTCGTAGAGTGTTGGTGAGACGACGCTTTCGGGACGCGACCGACCTGCTGCAACCACCGCCGCTGCTTGCGCTTGCGCAGCCTGCTGTTCCAGCTCTCGCACCCGTTGTTCCATCTCCTTGCCCGGTTTGAAAGTCACGACAAACTTTTCGGGGACAAAGACCTTGTCGCCCGTCCGAGGATTCCGTGCCTTGCGCGGAGCTCGACGCTTCACTTCGAAGACCCCGAAATTGCGAAGTTCTATCCGGCCGTCCTCGACGAGGGTCTCGACGATCGCGTCGAACGTTTTCTGGACGATTTCCTTGGTTTTCAATTGGGTGAGCCCAATCTCCTCGGAAATTGTTCGGACGATCTCTTTCTTGGTCACGACTGGCGTCTCCGATTCGGTGGTTGCCCGGGCCGTATCAATGTAACGCTTCAATGCCCAGCCTCGCTCCAAGTGTAAATGCCATAACGACTAGAGTCAAGATCAATCCAAGGTCTTCAGACGACTTACGTCCGAAACTCCCGACTCCCGCCGCTCGACATTCAGTTGAGCCGACGTTGGATAAGTTCTTGATGTCAAAGATCTTAGCTCGCAAAGACCGTTCTCTGGAGCCGTAACCGCGTCACAACCATCTGTCATATAATGACTTGCGTCGTGTCCGCGAGCACCCCACTTCATCTGTCCGCCAAACTGAGCGCACAGGTGCGGCTGATGGAATGCTCAACTGCCACCCAAATATCGGCAGCAGAATCGCTAGACTTTACTTAACCGGTAAAAAACGCAGAATCATCACGACCCACACCTGCGAATCACTCCAGGGGGGGGGCTGGCCGTCGGATGCTTGCGACTATCCGGCAAGAAGGCAGCGGGGCCGGAAGTCAAGGGCGTGCCCCCCACCGGCAGGGCAGCGGTGGTACGGGTCGCCCGAGAGGGCGCTGGCATATCCATGGCCTGGCGGCTCTTACACGCGAATCGTGCCCACCCGCTCGAGAATGTCTTTGGCCGAGACCAGGGTCCCGTGGCCGCAGCCCGGGCAATTGTGGCAGGTTTCTTCCCAAGCTTCAGGCGTGTCGACGGTCGACTCCCAGAAAGGCCATGTCCGGCATTGCCGCGGACGGGCTTTATATGCCAGACAGCGTCGCGTTTCCGGGTCGAACATCATACAGTCCCCATTGTCGTACTCGATGAGGCTGCGGCGTACTCCCACGCGCCGGACGAAGGTTGCCTCGAACTGGTCGGGCAACAGCCCAACGACCTTTGCCAGCGCCCGAATCTCCTCTCCGTTGACCCAGACATACCCCGGGGCCCCTGTGCAACAGTCTCCGCACCCTGTGCACTTGAATCGCAAACCCCTCTTGAACCAGACGCTCCTGCTCATGTGACTACCAGGTCCTTTCCATGTTTGCTCAGGAGATCCCCGATCTGAGGCATCAATCCGTAGGAGTACACGAGCAACTTGATCGGATGGATCGTGGGCTTCGTCGTGCCCTGCTCCATCTGCATCTTGCAGGCACTGCACTCGGTTGTCCCCGCCTGAAAGTCGTCGTCGCGCATCCGATGCAGCAGTCCACGGGCAACTCTGAGGCTGGCACGGTAGTTGACGCTCTTGATGCCGTAGGTACCCGACATACCGGAGCATCCCTCCTCGCATCGCTGGACCGACAGTCCCGGAATCAGCCTCAAGAGATCCTCTCCCGGCGATCCGACGTTGAGGGCCTTCATCCGGCACGGCATGTGGTAGCCTACTGAGAAATTGACGGGGCTGAAATCCAGTTGGAGCTTGCCCATCGTGTGCATTTTCCACAAGTAGGAACATATCTCCGAACTGTTTTCGGCCACGAGGCGGGCATCTTCCTCGTCAAGCAACCGGGGGTACTCGTACCGGAGACAAACCGCGGCCGCAGGCTCGGAGGCGATCACGTGGTAGCCCTGGCGGATCGCGTCGGCCAGAACAGCCACGTTCTTTCTGGCGAATCCACGAGCGATATCGAGGGCCCCATCGGCAATCGCCCCCATTCCCGCCTGTTTCTGCCCCGGAGGAACGAACACGGCGACCCCGTTATGCTTGAGAACCGCCACGACCGCCTCAGCCAGTTGGGGATCGTGGTAATTGGCGTACAGGTCCACAAAGTAGGCCACTTTGCGCTCGTTGGTCCGCGTTGGCCGGACCAGCCGCCGCCGGGCCGCCCGTCGCAGGAAGTTGCGAGAGGTCACGCGGGGGAGCTTGCGTCCCTGCGCGATGCCAAAACACTTCTCGATCAGCCAGCGGCAGCGGCGATTACCGATTGCCCAGTTGGCCAGGGGGCTCAGGCGGCTGGCGACAGCCGAGACGATATCGAGTCGCGAGGCGATCCAGTCGCTCAGTTTCAGCCCGTGGGCCGCCACGTAGGCCCCCTTCCCTTCGAGCATCAGCTTGGGGATGTCCACGCCGGCCGGGCACTCGGTGGGGCACATGTGGCAATGGATGCAAAGATCCGCAATCGACTTGAACGCCTCGCCGGTCAGGCTCCCCAGTTCCAGTCCGCCGGTCAGCACGGCGTGAATGAGGTTCGCTTTCGCCCGGGGGAAAGCGAACCTCATTCACGCCGGCGTGAAGGAGGTGCGCTTTCGCCCGGGGGGAGGCCTCCTCCGACGGATTGACGCGGAACAGGGGACACATCCGCCCATCCGGTGCCTGGCTGCGGCAGTCGCCGCAGGTGTTGCACAGGGCAACTGCACCGATGACCTGGGCGGGATCCCAGTTGAGTTGAAGTTCCAGCAGATCGCGCAGGCCGGACTGTTCTCCGGGTACCGATTCCCGGCCCGAGCCGAAGGGCAGCGGGGTCCGCAGATCGCGCTGAACGTCTTCCGGATCGGCGCCGACCACCTTCCCGGGATTCAGAATGCCTTCGGGGTCCAGCAGCTCTTTGACCTGGCGAAAAACATCGTGGAGGCGGCCGAATTGCCCGGGGAGGCACCACGACCGGCTGAGGCCGGAGGCACGTTCGGCGCCGGTCGTTCCCCCGGCGGCCACTACCTCCTCGTAGAGCGCGTCGGCCAGCCGCCGCACCTGCTGGGGGCCATCCGAGCTGGCAAGGTCGAGGAAGGGGCGGATGATCAATTGCCCCTGCGCCGCGTGCCCTGTGATCGATGCGGTCACCTCCTGGCGTTTGAGGATGTTCTGGACCCGAATCACGAAGTCCGGAAGTGCCTCAGGCGCCACCGCAAGGTCGTCAATCACCGGCACCGGGCGCACCGTACCCTTGGTCCGGAACCAAGTGGGCCGTACCTTCCGGGCCAGGGCCCAGCAGGTTTCGAAATCATCCCGGCCCAGCGCCCGCCTCGCACCGAACGCCAGCCGCCGCTGTTCCCAGAGATCGTCGGTCAGTGCCCGCAGGCGTTCTCCCACCTCATGGCGATCGTCGCCGTCGAGTTCCACGACGAGGGCCGCTTCGGTGTTCTCGGAGATCAGCGATTCGAATCGGTCGTCCAGTTCCCGGGCCAGACTCAGGTGCCGGCGATCCATCAATTCGCACGCGCTGGCGTCATACTCTCGAACCAGAAGCGCGGCCCTCACCGCGCTGTCGAGGCTGGGAAACATCAACAAGGCCGCACCACGCGACGCCGGCAAGGGCTGGATTGCCAACCGGGCCTCGGTGATCACTCCCAGCGTGCCCTCGGATCCGGCAATCAATCCGGCGAGGTTGAGCGAAGTTTCGTTGAGGATATCCCACAGGCGATATCCCGCCCGGTTGACCTGCGTTGCCGGGCGATTCTCGGAAATCACGGCTTCCTTGGCCCGGATCAGACGGGTCAGAGCGTGGACAATCTCCCGTTTTCGCGGATGGGCGCCGGCCGCGTCGGTGTCGTCGAGCGGCTCCCTGCCGATCTCGAGAATCTGCCCGTCGGCCAGAACAACCTGCAGCCCGAGAATGTGCTGCGAAGGGGTCCCGTACCTCAGCCAGCGGCTTCCCGCTCCGTCGACCGCCAGCATGCTGCCGATGGTTGTCGTCTCGATCACCCCGGGGTCGGGGCCGAAGGTACGGCCGCTGCGGGCCAGGAATTCATTGAGCCGCTCGTGGACGATTCCCGGCTGGACCCGGACCATGCGATCGTCGATGGTGACGATGCGGCGAAGATAGCGAGAGCAATCGAGGACCAAGCCCCGCCCCAGCGCGCCGCCCGCGGTGCCGGTTCCGCTTCCCCGCGCATGCACCGGAATCCCCTTCGCCGACGCGTATTCCAGACACGCCGAAACGTCGGCCGCGGTCCGGGGCCGCACCACTCCGATGGGCCGGACCTGGTAGATGCTCGCGTCTCCCGCGTAGAGTTGCAGGAAAACGTCGTCGCATCGCACATCACCAGCAATTCGCCCTCGCAGGTCTGCCTGGATCCGTTCTCGCAGTTGGTCGAGTTTGGGCATGGGGATAACGGGCCGGAATCTGGATCTCAGCGCCAGGGGCAGTCAAAGACCGTTCAGCGATCTCCGTAAATCAGCGTCATGATTTCGGAGCGCGTGGTCGGCCGCGTGCGGAAGGCGCCCTTCATGGCCGAGGTAACGCACACCGCTCCCGGCTTTCTCACGCCACGAACGGTCATGCACGTATGCACCGCCTCGATCACGACCGCAACGCCCTTCACCTGCAGTTCCTCCTCGAGAAGCCGGGCAATTTCTTCCGTCATCCGTTCCTGAACCTGGGGCCGACGGGCAACGACCTCCACCACCCGGGCAAGCTTGCTCAAGCCTACAACCCGCCCCCCGGGCAGATAACCGATATGAGCCTTTCCCATGAACGGCAACATGTGATGTTCGCACATGCTGTCGAAGCTGATATCGCGAACGAGCACAACCTCGTCGTATTCTTCCGTAAAGAACTTCTTCAGGTGAATCCGTGGGTCCTCGTGCAGCCCGCCGAACATCTCGGCATACATCCTGGCAACGCGAGCTGGCGTCTCTCGAAGTCCCTCGCGGTCGGGGTCCTCCCCCACCGCCAAAAGGATCTCGCGAACCGCTCGCTGGATACGCTGCTGATCGACACCGCCCGCAGGCCTTGCGTCGTCGTCATCCAGTTCAGCGAGCAGACTGCCTTCAATTCGATCGCCGTCTTTTCCCTGCAACGCCATGTTACTACTCCGGCCCGTCGGCTTCTGTCGATTCGCTCCCCTCTACCCCCAATGATAGGTGGGCCGCTCGCCGGCGGTCAAGAGGCCTGTTTCTTCCGGCCTCGGCAGCACTCGTTTCCCGCGGAAATCTTCGGCACAGAGACGGAATCCTGCTGTGGTTTCGACAATGTCTTCAGTTCCGGCTCGGCTCGGGTGGAAAGGGGATATTACCCCTGCCGTTCGGACGCGTATCGCACAACATGGACGAGAGACGTTCCACCAGAATCTCGGCCCGGCAGACGACATCTTCTTCGGCGAGCAGCGAGAGTTTCTCGGCCGGGGTCACATCGATGAGATAGGCGATCAGGTCGGTGAGCGTGCCCAGCGGTACCTCCCGTTTGAGCAGGTCGTCGAGTTGTTGCCGCGCGTCGTGTACAAACGGCAGAAGCGATCCCATGGCCAGACGCAGTTCTTCCGCCAGCTCAGCCACTCGCCGGTTGTCGCCATCGGGATACCGGTCGGGGAGGAGAATCGCCCGCGCGTTTCGAAACGCCTTGGGCGTATCCAATTCCGCGAGGATCTCGATCCGGGAAACCCCGGCCAGGAGAATGTTGTGGGAACCGTTGCCCAGTCCATGATGAAGCAGCACCCGCCCCAGGCAGGCGTGCGGCGAAATCGGCGGACTTCCTTCGTACTGGCTCTCCCAGCCCGGCGAAAGGGTTGCCATGGCGATCAACCGATCCCCCGCCAGAGCCTCCGCCACAAGATCGCAGTATCTCGGCTCGAAGACGTGGAGCGGCTGGACGACATGGGGAAACAACACTAGGTTCGGCAGCGGAAACAGCCTGACTGTTCCGCAGAAGTCCTCCGAAGAGAATGTGAATGGTGAATATGCCGCCATAGCTGCTCATGTGCTGCCCATCGCTACCCGGCCGAGGGTGCGAGGGGGGCAATCCGCGCGATCCTGTCCCGCACGCCCTTGCCTCTGTCTCTCCGGAGTCAGCTCCCCCGGGAGATGGGGGCTCGGGAAGTGCTTCCCAGTCAATGATAGCTCAAGAGTGGGTGCCGGGAGGGTGCAAACGGATCGACGGACGCCCTGTCAGATCGCCGGGACTGCTCGTACGGGCGGCCAGATTCTGCTCGAAGCACTGCCGGATGCTGCGAACGAACCCGTCCACATCGAGCCCGTGATGCCACGGGCGGTATTGCTCGAGATACGCCGCTGAACTGTCGGCGAGCTTCCTCGCCCCCACCGGGTTTCCGTTTTCGAGATGGTAAAGGGCCACCGCCGCCTGGATCTGGTAGAATCGGCGATCCTCACCAGACTGGTCGATCCAGATCTGTTCCCAGACTTCGTGGCTGTCAAAGTACTCGCCGCGATTGAAATGCTCGATTCCCCGCAGATAAAGCGGCGCGTGTTGTTCATCGGCCATTGAAGCCTCTTCGGCGGTGGGGCGCGTTTCCAGAGTGTCGACCGCGGGATACGATGTGCCGGATACGATGCAATTGTATCGACTGGCAGCCCGGGCCAACTGGCACACCGCCCCAAGGAGGGATTTCGGGAGCCGGTCTGATCGGGGCAGCCCGGCGGCTCCTGCCAGTCACGCCACCGGGATCCACCGAAGAGGCTGGGTTAAGGGGGCCACGCGGTCTGCCTTCTCGACCTCTTGACAGGTGGCCGGGCTCATTCAACAATCCCTTCTGACCATCCAGACTCTCCTGCCGGGACCCCGCGCGACGACTTCGTCTCATGGCCTGCACTCCGGAACAGAAGCGGCACGCTCAGAGAATCGTTCGCATCCTGGGTCAACAGTATCCTGACGCAACCTGCTCTCTCGATTTCACGACACCCCTGGAACTGCTGGTCGCCACCATTCTGTCCGCCCAGTGCACCGACCAGCGGGTGAATCTCGTGACCAAGGACCTGTTCAAGAAGTACCGCTCGGCGGCCGATTACGCGGCCGCTGCGACGGAGGTGCTCGAGAACGACATCAAGAGCACCGGTTTTTACCGCAACAAGGCCAAAAACATCCGCGAGTGCTGCTGCCAGATCGTCAAGCAGCATGGCGGCCAGGTCCCCCAGGACCTCGAGACGCTCGTCGAGCTTCCGGGAATCGGCCGGAAGACGGCCAACGTCCTCCTGGGCACCGCCTTTCAGATTCCCTCCGGCGTGGTTGTGGACACTCATGTCGGACGTCTCAGCCGGCGGCTGGGCCTGACGGACCAGAAGGATGCCGTCAAGGTCGAACGGGATCTCATGGAACAGATCCCCAAGAAGCAATGGATCGCCTTCAGCCATCAGATGATCCAACTCGGGCGGCAATTCTGTTCCGCACGCAAGCCCAACTGTGACGAATGCCCCTTGCGGGAGGTTTGCCCGAGAGTCGGTGTCGGGGTATCCTGATAGTTCCCGCTGACGGCCAGGATTTCCTCCCGCAAGCGAGCAAGCCGACCTGGGAACCGGCATTCAGGCCTCCTCCACACCTCTTGAGCCCCACGCAACACAATCGCGATGATCCTTTCCGGCGAAGAGATTCGAGCTCAACTGGGCACAAACATCGTAATCGACCCCTTCCACGAGGCGCAACTCAATCCCAACAGCTACAACCTCACGCTCCACAGTGAACTGATGGTCTACGAGGAAGTGGAACTCGACATGCGCAGTTGGGCTGGATGACCATTCCATTCGATCCCTCCCGATGGAATGGTCATCCAGCCCAACCAGCTCTACCTGGGCCGCACGGCCGAGCGTACGGAGACCCGGAACTTTGTCCCCATGATCGAGGGCCGGTCTTCGATCGGGCGGCTCGGCCTGTTTGTCCACGTGACGGCCGGATTCGGCGACGTCGGCTTCCGCGGCTACTGGACTCTGGAGATGTTTGCCATCCAGCCCATCCGCATTTACCACGGCGTGCCGATCTGCCAGATCTTCTACCACGACATTCGCGGTCCGATCACCGAGTACGTCAGCGACAAGTATCAGGACAACACGGATATTCAGCCGAGTCTGCTGTTCAAGGAACTCGATCCCAGCCGCCGCCACGATCCCCAGATGAAACTCCCCTTCGGCCTGGAACAACCCGGCGATTATTGACCGATATCTATACGGAAAACGCCTGTGGTCACCCAACGGAAGACCACAGAAACCGGGCCTAGGCCCGCTCTCCTCGTGCATTGACTGCACGGGCGTCAATCGTGTTCTCTCAAGTGCAGGTCGTTTCCTGGCTCCCCGGTGCGGACCCGCCCCTCTCGCCGCCCCGACTTGCGGCCCTCCGCGTCGTCTCAAAGCTCCAGCGGAGCCCACGTGCAGGTGTTTCGGGGATCCTCCTTGACGTGCGAGGCAGGACATGTCACAACGTTCTCCGTGACTGCGGCACGTCGACTTGCTCGAGCGCTACGAACAAGACTACCGATTGTGCATATCCATGCCCGTGGGAATCTCCCACCCCTTGTTAAGGCTCTTCAGGCACATCCATGGGAAAAAGCTCCAACGAAATCCTCGCGGCCGAGCTTCAGAAGCTGGCCGCCAAGGCGGCGAAAGACGAAACGGGAGCCAGTGTCGTCGGCTGGGTGGCGAAGAAACTCCGCGACGACACCTATCAGATACAAATGCAGACACCGGCCGCCCCTGAAGCGGCCCTGCGAACCGCCCACGCGGTACTCCAGGAGAAGGGACAGCTTCGCGAAGACGTTCCCGGCCCACCCGACATCGCGGCCCTCACGGCCGTCGTCGGTTCCGGGTTCCTGGGACTCAACCCGGCCCTCGTCACGGTCCAGGTCACGGCTCGCGCCGACCACCTCACCGACATCCAGATCACCGGTATCGCCAAAGAAGGCCTGATCAAGCAACATGCCGGCGAAAAAGCCGCCAAGCTCATCGCCACTCAACTCGCGGAGCGGCTGCCACGAACATCGGGTTGAACGGGTGGAAAGGGAGAAGAACTGGCTACGAGAAAGGTGTCGATATGCTGGAACGTGGTGCTGAACAGCCTTGTGTGATTCCAAGCGATGTCGATTTGTACGGCCGTCTTCTGAGTGTACTCACGCTGGAGTGTACGGTTTCGCTTCTTGAGCCAGTAGTCCACTTGTTTCATGAGTTGGTTCATGTTACGGCAGTGATGATTTCGGGTGACATCTGCGTGCAGGTCGCGCCAGACGTGTTCGATGCGGTTGTGATCGGGGAGTCGTTGATGGCGTGAGTCACGGCTCGGAGAACGCGATGAGGCGTGACGGAGGGGGGATTACACGTAGCGCCTCATCACCCGGTCCACCAGGCCCGGCGACACGCGGTTCATGCCGCAGAGCACCTTGCCCCAGAGATAAGGTACGATCTCGCGCCGGCCGGACCGCATGGCGGCTACGGTCTGCCCGGCCACTCGCTCGGGCATTACCGGGCGATGCTGGGGCCAGCCTGGCTCACTCGTGCGGTCGAGCACGCGGTCGAAGAACTCGGTCTCCGTCGTTCCCGGACTGACGACCAGTACGTCGATCCCCTCGGCCGACAATTCCGTGCGGATCGCCTCGCTGAAGCCATGCACGGCAAACTTGCTGGCACAGTACTCGCTGTTGTGCGGTACCCCTCGCCGCCCCAGGATGGAGCTCACGTTGACGATCATGGGCAGCCGGCCCTGTTTCAGATAGGGGAGCGAGATCCGAGTCATCTCGACGAGGGCGAAGAAGTTGACCTCCATCACCTGGCGGAGACGCTCGGGCGCGGCCAGGTCGAATCGTCCCAGGGTGCCGATGCCGGCGTTGTTGACCAGAAAGTCGAGTCCCCCCAGTTCGTCGACGGCCAACTGAACGACCCGATTGCGAATGGCGGGCTCGGTGATGTCGCCCGCCAGCGAGAACATCTTTCCACCGAGGACCTGAGCTTCCTTGACGACGGCGGCCAACCGATCGCCGCGCCGTGCCGTGACCACCACCGAAGCCCCTTGCCGGCAGAGCTCAAGCGCGATCGCGCGGCCGATGCCGCTCGATGCGCCGGTCACAATCGCTCGGCCTTCCGAGATCGTGCGTTTTACCATCAGGGGTTTCCCCTCCCGCGCTCTGGTTTCGGACCTTTGCGGCCGGTGCTTTGTCTCAGGTGAGAATTGGGATCGAGACTGCGGAACAACTCGGCGATTGTCGCATGATTCTACGCCATTGACCCCAGAATTGAGCTGTGACAGAGCACCAGTCTTTCCCGACGGGCTTCGGATCCGGTGCCTGGTGATTGGAGTCTGCCGAAGCCGCTACGCCACGTCTTCCATCTCCGGTTCGACGCCTTCGCCGCGGCGTCGCACGATCGCATCTTCCCGCTCGAGCCGCCCCAACAAGCCTTGGGGCAGCCGGCAATGGATCACCACCCGCGAGTCGCTGAAGGTTCTTGACAGGATTTCCCCTTGAGCGGCCAGGTATGCCATGAGCCGCCCGTTCTCAACGCCGGTCTCGATGTCCACGTCGACAAAACTCCGGCTGAGAGCGTCGCTCACCGCCACCGCCAATGCCTCCATCCCCTCACCGTTCCGGGCGCTGATGGGGATGCCGTGCGGATACCGATTGAGCAGAACGTCCACGTGGGAACGATCGGGGATCGCATCGATCTTGTTGAGCACCAGCAGGGTGTCCTTGGCTTCGATCCCGATCTCCTCGAGCACCCGGTAGGCGGCGCTGATCTGGTCGCCCGCCTCCGGGCAGGATGCATCGGCCACATGCAGCAGCAGATTGGCCTGTCTGGCTTCCTCCAACGTGGCCTTGAAGCTTGCAATCAGATGGTGGGGCAGATCGCGGACGAAGCCGACTGTGTCGCTCAGAAGCACCGGCCCCCAGCCGGGCAAGTACCAGCGCCGGGTTCGGGTATCGAGCGTGGCGAACAGGGCGTCTTTGGCCAGCACATCGGACCCGGTGAGCGTGTTGAGGAGAGTGCTCTTGCCGGCGTTGGTGTAGCCGACCAGCGAGACGGTCATCGAATTGCGGCGTGCGGCCACCTCCCGCTCCCGCCGGCGGTGAATCGCGTCGAGCTGGGTGCGGAGGTCGGTGATCCGTTTCTGCACCAGCCGCCGGTCGACTTCAAGCTGTTTCTCGCCCGGTCCACGCGTGCCCACGCCCATCTTCTGCCGTGAAAGGTGGGTCCACATCCGCTTCAGCCGCGGCATGGAGTACTCGAGCTGGGCCAGTTCCACCGCCAGACGCGCTTCGTGTGTTTGCGCTCGTGCGGCAAAGATATCGAGGATCAACTCCGTCCGGTCGACCACCTTCACCCCCAGCATCTTTTCGAGATTGCGGGTCTGGGCGGGGTTGAGATCGTTGTCGAAGATCACCACGTCGGCATCGGTCATTTCGACCATGCCGCGCAGTTCGTCCACCTTACCGCTTCCCAGGTAGGTCGCCGCATCGGGGGCCTCGCGCCGCTGCACCATCCGGCCGACCACTTGGGTTCCCGCGGTCTCGGCGAGTCCCTCGAGTTCATCGAGGGGCTCCCCGCTCCAGGTTCGATCCTTCAATGTCACGCCTACCAGGAACGCTGCCTCGCTGGCAACGGTGTCGACGCGATTCATTTCCTTGGGTTGACTCAAACCATGTCTCCGGCGAACAGGTGGCAATAACTTTCATACCGTCGATCATCAATGCGGCCGTCGGCGACCGCGTTTTTGACCGCGCAGTCCTCTTCGTGGGTATGCGTGCAGTTTGGATACCGGCACAGGTTAATGTAGGGCCGGATGTCCCGGAAGTAGGCGACCACTTCTTCGGGGATCACGTCCCACAACTGAAACTGCCGGATCCCGGGCGTGTCGACCACGAATCCCCCGAAAGTGAGCGGCAGGAGCCTGGCCGTGGTCGTGGTGTGGCGCCCTTTCTGGTTTTCGCGACTGACCTCGGAAACGGGCAGTTCGAGCTCTCCATCGACCGCATTCAGGAGCGACGATTTTCCGACGCCGCTCTGTCCTGCCACGACGCTCTCGCGCCCAGCCAGGCACCGCCGAAACCGGTCGATTCCGAACCCCGTAGCAGCGCTGACCAGCAGCACGCGATACCCCATGCGACTGTAGACACCCACCAGCGGCTGAAGTTCGCCGCGATCCACCAAGTCGACCTTATTGATGCAGATGATCGGCGTTACCTTCGCCTTTTCGGACGCAATCAACAGCCGGTCGATCAGGTTCGGCTTCAGACGCGGCTCCGCCGCACTGGAGATGATGAGCACCTGGTCCACGTTGGTCACCAGGATCTGCTGGCGTCCGCGGGTCGCCCGGCACAGGCTTCCGCGGCGCGGCTCGATTCGCTCGATGATTCCCTCGGAAAGATCGCCCGTCGTGACGCTGCGAAACCGGACCCGGTCGCCAGCGGCAACCACGTGCCGCTGATCCGTGCTGAGTGTTTTCAGCAGCCGCCGCACGGCACAGGTGTAGATCGCTCCGTCCGATTCATCACACACCCGGCAGGTGAGCCCGTGAACGCTCAGTACTCGCCCGGAACGGCAGACCGACTCGTCGATTTCCAGGTGAACCGCCAGGTGAGGTTCATCCCCTTTTCCGAGCTCTTCCCCAAGTACGGTTCGATGCCGAGTGAGGTCCCCTTTGCCGCTGATGCGTTCTCCAAGGACAGGATCCTCTTCCTGGAATCCGTGCTCATCGAACTGGCGGGTCCAGTTGGTGCCCCGCGGTTTCTGGGATCGGTTCTTACGGAATTCAGTGCGGACTTTCCGATTCTTCTTGCTCATGAAGGCAGGCCGTCCGTGGGAATGACTCGAGAACCGCCTCGCAGCGTTTCCGAGTGGGGCAGCACGGTGGAACGTGATGGCTGCCGCGGAACGGCGGAAGTCAGTTCTGAGTCATCTCTTTGCCTGGTATCGTTCGAGAACCAATTGTCGAGCATTCTTCGGGCAACATCGTGGCGAAACGCGATGGCTCCTATGGGGAGGTGACAGGCATATCTCTCGAAAGATCCTCAACTGGCCTCGGAGGTTCGGCGGCGTTGGAGGCCCGCTCGCTCGAGAAGTGTCTGGCCGAATACGTCTTCGTCTTCGCTATCCGGGGGCGGCGGCCCACAGGCCCCGTTCTGAGAAGGCGAATAACGCACTTCGTACTTGTGACTGGCCAGAGACAGCACATCCCCCGGTAGAAGCCGCCTCCTCTCGACCCGAACTCCATTGACCCGCGTTCCATTTCGGCTACCGGCGTCGTCGACCAGCCAATAGCCCTCGTCGAGACACAGCCGGCAATGCTGGGCAGATATGTTCGCGAAGCGGAGAACCACATCGCAACTCTCGCTCCGGCCGACCAGAAGGTGCTTCCGCAGAAGAGGGATGGGATCGCCGCCGCCAACGGGGATCAGCTCGCCATACATAGAATTCCTTCGCTACTTGCCATTGAGCAGGGGCCACAAGCCCCATACGATGGAAAGCGTTCCCCCCATCAGCTTCAGTGTAGATCGGGTATACCTTTGACGTCAACTCCGTTGCGATCCCCCCCGCCCGATTGGGCTAGCAGGGGGCTGCGCTACTACACGCTGAGCGATTATTTCCAGCGGCTCTTTGGCAGAAGAGTGTGGAAGATCAGCATCGATGCGGGGCTGAGTTGCCCGAATATTGACGGGACTATGGCCCGCGAAGGATGCATTTTCTGCGACAACCGCAGTTTCAGTCCCAGTCGCCGGCGCGGCTGGGCGCGACGGCCGGTTGCGGAACAGATCGCCGACGCAGTACAGGGGCTCAAACGCCGTTACGGAAGCTCGGCCGGCGCCTTCGTCGCCTACTTCCAGCCCGCCACCAACACCCATGGACCGATCGAAGTACTTCTCCCTCTCTGGCAGCAGGCCGTCAGTCAGCCTGGCGTTGTTGGCTTGGCGGTCGGCACCCGTCCGGACTGCGTGGGAGACGACGTTCTCGACGCGCTGCAAAGGCTCGCGGCCGACCGGTGGGTTCTGCTCGAGCTCGGCCTCCAATCGATCCACCAGCGTTCTCTTGACTGGCTCCGCCGCAAACACAACTTCGGTTGCTTCGAAGACTGTGTTCGACGGGCCAAGAATCGGGGCCTGTGCGTGGGGGTCCACCTGATGCTCGGGCTGCCCAACGAGACCCCGTCCGAGATGATCGAGACCGCCAACGAGATGGCCCGGCTGCGGGTCGATTCCGTGAAGCTGCACAACCTCTATGTCGTTCCCGGGACGTCACTGGAGGCCCTCTGGCAGCGTGGAGAAGTCCGGCTACCGACCCTGGACGAGTATGTGGGGCATGTGGTCGATTTCCTGGAACGGATCCCGGACGACTGCGTGGTCGACCGCATCGCCGGAGACGCTCCCCCTGGGTATTTGCTAGCCCCCCTTTGGTGCCTAAACAAGAGCGAGCTTCGTCGGGCCGTTGAGGCCGAGTTCGAGCGTCGTGGAACCCGGCAAGGGAGTCACTGCCCGCCTGGTTGTTGATGAACCGGATTGAAAAGGCGATAATCCCGGTTGGTTTGGCGTGGACCGGATGGCCGCCGGCCGACGGTGCGAGAGGGGCGACATGTCACCCTCTCTGCTCGTGGGCGGGAGGAAAGTCCGGGCTCCGCAGGGCACGGTGATGGGTAACACCCACCGACTGCAAGGTCAGGGAAAGTGCAACAGAAAGTAAACCGCCTCGCCGGCACTGCTGACGAGGTAAGGGTGAAACGGTGAGGTAAGAGCTCACCAGCAGGACGGGTGACCGTTCTGGCTCGGCAAACCCCACCGGGAGCAAGATCAAACAGGGGGAAGAGAGCCAACGCCTCCTCCGTAGGACGAGGCGCAACTCCTCTCGCGGCTAAGCCCGGGCCGCCATCTACCCCCGGGTAGATCGCTTGAGGACTTGAGCAATTGAGTCCCTAGATAAATGGCCATCCTTTGACCAGCCGATCGGCTGGCCAAGGACAGAACCCGGCTTACAGGTCCGCCCAAACCTATCTTAGGATTTCCCCCGCAAAAGGCGGGTTTGCTCATTCCTCTGGAACGAACTCCTTGTCGATTATCTGAAGCAGCTTGGAAATGCAGAGTTTGTTCATGCTGGTCCTGTGTTCGTAGGCCTCTTCCCGCAGCAGGTCGTGCAGACTTTTGGGCAATCGAACGGTGATCACGCGGTTGGGTTCGCCGGTTTCCGGGGAGAGGCTGCTTCCCTCTCGCAGCTTGCTCAGCATTTGCTGGATACTGGAGTACGCTTTGGTCGCCTCAAACTCTACAATTTCTTGCCTGGTTGCGTAAACTCTCCGAACTACGCCGTTTACCCCGAGTATCTCTCTGAAGAACGTGACCCAGTCCGGTTTTCGCGTGAACAGTTGGTAAGCCTTCCGAAAGACTTCGCGTTCCTTGTCCGTCTCGAGTTGGTTACCGAGATCCGTCATTACGAGCTCCTGAAATTGCACGACAAGAGGGTCTTGATAGTTGGCCTCCGTGACACCAACTTGCCGCAATCTTACAGGGGAGCTATAAATGCAATCATTGCAAGCACTTATGAGTTTGCATAATTCTTAGGCAGTCGTGCACGAAATTGAGCAATTCGAATTGTGCTTACTTTTTGTGCAACGCGTCGATTCACATTTTCTCAAGTGTCTACCTGTTTTTGCCGAGAGGGTCTCGACGGAGGTGCCGACGCTCTCCCGTTCAGCCGCCAACTTTGACGTAACGTGCGAGCTCAACTAGAATGAGAATGGTCCTTCGCATCTATTTGAGCTTGTTTATCTAAACGACGCACATTCGCCACTCTTGCAGGGTGATTCGCGACTCTTGTTCGATGTTGGATCCATGAGCAGTTCCGCGTCGTCGTCTCCATCAAAGGCTGTTCCCTCTTCCCCTGGAAGTGGCTCATCTGCTCCTCAACCAAACGGTGGGGGAGCGATTCCGTCCGCAGATGACCAGCAGACGGTCATCTCTGCTCGCCCCCCTATTGGGTCCACAAACCGGCAAGGCGGCGATGCCACCATACGGCCAGTCCCCAGCATCAGACTGGGGACGAAGCTAGGCGACATTGAACTGATCGAGCACATTGGTGGAGGGGGGATGGGGCAAGTCTTCCGTGGGGAGGACAGAAGGCTTGGACGCCCGGTAGCCGTCAAGATTCTGGCGTGCGATCAGTCGGCAGATCAGGATGCGGTTCGGCGCTTTCTGAATGAGGCGAGATCTGCCGCACGACTCAATCACCAGAACATCGCGCAGGTTTACTCAGCCGGCGAGTCGGACAATCACCCATACATTGTTTTTGAGTTTGTCGAGGGCGCAAACCTCCGCGTGATGATCGAAGAGCAGGGGCCTTTGATGCTGGAAGAGGCCCTGAGCTATACGATGCAGATTGCCGACGCTTTGTCGCACGCCGCGGATCGGCGAATCGTTCACCGGGATGTCAAGCCCTCCAACGTTCTGATTACCCCAAACGGCCAGGCAAAACTGATCGATCTTGGCCTAGCCCGCCTGAGTGCCGGGGCAAGTCCCGATGGCGACCTGACCGCCAGCGGTGTGACCCTCGGGACCTTCGACTACATCTCACCCGAGCAGGCCCGAGATCCGCGCAACGCGGATTCACGCAGCGACATCTATTCCCTTGGCTGCACGCTCTTCTTCATGCTGACTGGGCGCCCCCCATTTCCGGAGGGGACGGTCCTGCAGAAACTCCTTCAGCACCAGGGAGACGAACCGCCTGATGTCTGCCAGTTCCGCCCCGACATCCCGGAGGATGTAAGCCTGGTGCTTGGCAAGATGATGGCGAAGGACCCGCGTCGCCGTTACCCGGATTTTCCGAGGCTCATGGAGGCCCTGTTCTCGTTGGCTGACCAGATCGGCATGCGACCTGTGGGCCCCAGCCAAGCCGTGTGGCTTCCGCCGCAGGAATCCCGAATCTCCGTTCTCCATCGCCAGACCCCCTGGCTTGCGCCGGCTCTGGTGCTGGCGTGCGTGATCTTCGTCTCCCATCTGGTATGGTCTGGCCAGGGAAATACTGCCGATCTGCAGGACTTCCGGATTCTGGGGGCCCGCCCGCTTTCTGCCCAGACGATCGTCGAGGCGGGATCTGCTTCCCGGCCAATGCCGGATACCCCGGTAAGCGATGAACCGCCGACCCTGGCGGCGGGCGCAGCGGATCCCGCCACTTCCCTGCAGGACCCGAGTACTCCACCGATTGCCGACGAATCCGGCTCGTCAACGGCGGTGCAGCCTCCCTCCGCCTCCCCCAACGAGGCGTCACTCGTGGCGGCGCCGATACAACAGCCGGGTAGTGGTAGTAGTCAACTGGGGCCGTCTCCCGTGATGGCCTCTTTATCACCCGCGAGCCTGTCGGCGGGGATATCCCCCCCCTCTGTGCTTGGACGGGTTGTCGGCGGCAGTCTGGGATCGTCTTCAGTTCCGCCAACCGAGACAGTGCCGACCTCTGCTCCCACAGGCAACACGATGTCGGCTGTTGCCTTGATCGTTACTCGAACCCCGAAGGATGCCACCCAGTTCTCTTCCATCGCTGCAGCTCTGGCAGCCGATCCGGACGCGAGTGTGATCGAACTGAGCTATGACGGGTTCAAAGCGGAGAAGCCTTTGTCGTTGGTGAATCGGCAACTGACCATTCGTGCGGCGGCCGGCCAGTCTCCGGTGGTCGGGTTTCAGCCCACGGGAATCGATCCGACCCTTTACCCTCGGGATATGATCCGGGTGAGCGGTGGAAGGCTGACCGTGGAGGGTGTGGCCATCGAACTGGAGATCCCGCGCGACATGCCTTCGGAATCGTGGACCCTGATGCGTCTTTCGGCGGAAGGACGGGTTTATCTCAAGGGGTGTACCCTCAGGGTGCGCAATGCGTCCGACACCTTTGGTGCATTCCACCAGGACGTAGCCTTCTTCCGGACGAGCCCCCAGGAGATCTCCAAAGCCGCCCTGGTCGATCCAACGCGTCTGGACCGGACTGCCGACATCAAACTTGAGGACTGCCTCGCTTGCGGCGAAGGCAGCTTTCTTCAGGCTGCCGAAAGTCAACCGCTGATGGTTACCTGGAACAACGGTTTGCTGGTAACCTCGGAACCAGGATTCTCCATTGGCGGAAATCCCCGCGTGCCGAACCTGGGCGCGATGATGGAGATCAGTTGGCAAAATGTCACCGCGAAGACGGGGGGCGCCCTATTCCAGTTCACCCTGGCTTCTCATCGGCCCCACCTTGTGCCGGTACGTTTTTCCGGTTCCGCCTGCGTGCTCAGCGGCCGCCAGATGATTGCGGCAACCGGACTGGTCGCTGAGGACGCTCTGTCGGCCCTGTTGGGACGACTCACATGGAACAGCAAGCCGGAAGACACCGTGATCCACGGCAGCACACCGCCGGTGTCGTTCGTGGATGCCGAGGGCAGACTGATCCAGAACGAAGTCCTCGATGAGTGGTTGCAGAAGACCAGCGGCCTTCCTGCGTCGGTGCCGCAGCGCAACATCTGGCAGGGTGTTGCCCCAGATGGACCGACAAACTCGATGGGGCCAGAGCACTTCATGGTGAATCAGGCCGAGATCGGGTTGCCGGCCAACGCGGCCCCGGGTTTTCTCGTCAAGCGAATACCAGGCGTGCCGCCTCCCAAGCCTGTGGAACACGAATAGCCGGTTGAACCACCTGGTTTGCGCCCGCATGCGTCAGCCGTGTGACGACGGCTTGGGTGATCAACGGGAGCGGCTCCGCGCGGCGCAAGTCTTCATCGCGATGCACACTTGCCTGGACACTGTGGACCTGCCGCCGGCCGCCAAAGCTTCGAGAATGGACGGCCAGGCCGACGCTACCACCAGCAGGCCCGCAGATCGCGTACGAAGACCAGACTCAAACGGCCAGCCGCGCTGGGCGTCAACGTCGACAAGGCCAAATCCTGCCTTCCCGACAATATGGAGCGGTGACCGATGGTCCTCCCCTAAGCCAACGTGCGACAGAACGCAAGCAGATTCAGTCTCTTCACATGAAGACGACATACGAGTGGGCGATGAGGGACTCGAACCCCCGACATCCACGGTGTAAACGTGGCGACGATGCGCCGGAGTCTGTTACAACGCAAGGGGTTATGCCGACCGCTTCGGCGGTTTGCACCAGGGTTTGCACCAGCAACTCGGAAAACGGCAACGCTGGCACCGCCGACGCCGGGCACCAGGGGCTCGGCGAAGGGGCCACCGCCAAACCGGGCGCCGCTTCGCTCGAAACGCTCGCCGCGGCCCTGCTGACGCTCTCGCCGGCCGACCGCGAACGGCTCGCCGCGATGCTGAAGGAGGACAACGCATGACGCTGCTGAACGCTGCCGACCGATGGTGTCGACCAGCCGAGGCCAAAGGCTTGGGGCCCCAGCCGCGTTCCCCGTTTTTTGCCCAGACCGTACCCCCTCGATGGCGGCAGGTACGTGGTTACCTGCGTCGGTGTGCTTGTCAATAGAACTATTCCGACTTCAGGAGGCTGGAAAGATGACAAGGCAAACTTTGGACAAGCTCGCCGTTATGGAGAAGTTGCGGTCGGCAGGCGTGTGGGACCAGGCCGAAGCCTACCGCGAAGAAGTCCGCAAGCGGCTACGAGGCGAAGGGAAGACGAAGCAGGAGGCCGTCGAAGGGGCATGGGACGCGATGGCCGAGAAGTTCCTGCCGCTGACCGAGGCGGTGCAGCAAACGCCATCGCTGGAAGTCGTCTTGGGTGGCTCGATCGACGACATTCTGGATTCCGAGTACACGGAGACTGATTCCCGGAAGCGTATTCGTGACTCAATGTTTTGGGTCGCGGAAGAGTTTCGACGGATCGTCGAGGACCGCCCAACGGGCGCGCGTGTCGATTTCACGAAAGCCGCTGTGCGACCGCCGACGGTGTTCGCGATACAGATGGTGGAGACCTACGCCGCAACGAAGGACCGGCGAGCGGACTTGATCGGCAAGATCATGCCGTTTGCGGACAGGTCGGCGGCAGAATCGCGTCGTTTCGGGGCGTCGGAAGAATCCGGGGGGTTTTTAGACAGCATTCAATAGCGACGACGAAAGCAGCGAGAATTGGGGGCAAACGTAAGGCGGGTTTGTGGGCTCATGGGACAGGGGCGGGCGGGTATGCCTTTCCGTTCCCCTGTCTCTGGCGGGCGGGCGCGCGAGGGGCTGAACGGGGTTTCTCGGCCGCTCCCTCGCATGCGCCGTGCGATCTGGGTAAACTTTCTGTTGCCGGGTTTCCGCTGGGGTCGCTCCCTAGCGGGTTAAATCGGGCCGAGGGCGGCCGTCTTTCCTACCTTCGACATCCGCCTCCGGCCCCGGGCCTGGCAGAGAGGTAGGGCTCTCACATGGCCATGCAGTGGTTCCATCAGATCAGCGAGGGGGAGCCTTCAGGGCCGGTGGATTCGGCGGAACTGCGCCGCCTGACTGAAGCCGGCATAGTCAGGCCCGACACGCTGGTGCGTCAGGGCGTTAGTGGCTGCTGGGTACGCGCTGAGCAGGTCCAGGGTCTATTCCAGCGATCCACGGCTCCGCCTTCGCCTTCGTTTAGTGCGTCTCCGCCGCCACCTCCGCCGCCACCGCCGCCGGTCCCGGAGTCCGGCGCGCCCAGTAGGGCCATCGGCGGCGAGAGTCCGATTCGCCACGGCCTTGACGAGGCAGCAGTCCACGAGGCATCCGAGAAGCCGGAACGTGTCTGGCCCGTAACATGGGCGGCGATCATCGTCGCGTCCGGCACTGTGCTGCTCCTGTTGTGGGCGCTGGTGTTCCGTGGCGGTAACGAGCCGCAGCAACCGGCGGAGAAGGATCAACCACTCTTGGGTGCTGCACAATCGGCTGAGTCCGGCGATTCTGCACCACAGCCACAGCCGCTGGGGCCGCAGAGTTCCGAAACGCCAATTCATCTCGAACTGGCGGACCGGCGGGGAACATCGGACGCAAAGTCCACCGAACTATCTGCTGCACAACTCTATGCGCGGTCATCCCCATCTGTTGTGACCGTGTCGGTGTTGAATGAGAGGGGGCAGGAGATCGGTTCTGGATCTGGCTTTCTGCTCGACGAGAGTTGGATACGCGGGCGATCTAAGGATTTCGATTGTTGGTTGGAGGCTGTGCCGTCATTAGGCGAGGAGTATGCGAAGTCATTGGCAGCAGCGCTGGACGTTCAGAGCGGGCCTGCACGAATAGGCTGTCTCGTTACAAATCACCATGTAATCAACGCGGCTGTTGGCATCCACGTAACTCTGCCAGATGGTTCCCGTGGCAGCGTCGACGAAGTGGTCACCGAAAGCGAGGAAATGGACCTCGCCGTCCTACTTGCCGAATTTATCTCAGAGGCCCCGCTGACGACTCTGAATCTTGCGGATGCTACGCCGTCTGTCGGATCGAAAGTCTTTGCGATCGGCAACCCCGCGGGGCTAACCAATTCCTTGAGTGAAGGAATCGTAAGCGGCTACAGGGATATGAGCCCGCGCGTGCGATGGCTGCAAACCACCGCGCCGATCAGTCCCGGCTCAAGTGGTGGCCCGTTGCTTTTGACGGACGGACGGGTCGTGGGGGTCACGACGGCCATGCGACGAGAAGGCCAGAATCTCAATTTTGCCGTGCCATCGGTGGAAGTACGACGCTTCTTGGCACAGCCATTCGTTCCGCGCGAACTGTGGAAGGGCAGGAGCTACAAAGAGGAGGAATCCCGAGCCTATTTGGATGCCGGTGTCGCCGATTTCAAGCGTGCCGCAACGGACAGGAGTCGTGCTCTGTTGGATTTGGTAAGAGCCTATCACTTTTTTGGGGATGGGCGAAGTACTGCGGACGAACTGCTTCGCGCAGTGTCGGCGGCCCTTCCGTCAATTCCGAAGGAATACAAGTATATCGCTGTCCATGCGCAAGGAAGAGCACACTACAAACTGGCGCAGGAGTCGAGAGAACGCCACTTGAAACCCCCAGTGGATGTCAATGAGTACTATACCTATTTCGCAAGGAATGCTCATGGACGCCAAGCTGTCGCATCGTTTGAGCAGGCTGTGCGGGAGCGTCCCGATTTCGCGCCAGGATATGCTTGGCTCGCACGGTGCCGAATCGCGGGAGGCGAGTGGGCGGAAGGATTGCTTGCCGCAGATTCGTTGGCAAAACTCGTACCCCGCTGTGCTGAGGCATACGAGCTACGCGCGCACTGTTTCGAGGAGTTGGGGCGGTACGGGAAAGCGTTGGAGGACTACCGAGAGGCTGCCGAATTGAATCCGGTTGACCCCGATGTTCATTTCTCGTTGGCGAGCGCCCAGAGTTCGGTGGGCGATCCTGAGGCTGCAATAGACTCCTACAAGAAGGCACTTGCATTGGGGCACTCTGCGCCTGGTGTATGCTACAACAACATGGGACCCTGCTATTCGGCACGTGGGGAACACGAAAAGGCGATTTGGGCGTACGAGCAGGCAATAGCGAACGGACTGCCTATCGACCTTGTCGACAAGCAGATCGCCAAAGAGCGCGCCAAATTGCGAGGGTATTAGTGTGACTGCCGTGTCGGCCGCAGAAGGCGATCATCACCAAGGTTGATTTCCGCTCGGCTGGTCGAAAGAGATTCGGCAGGACGTAGCCTGCGCGGCTGGGGAAGTGCACCCCGAACGCCGGGGGTTTCACCGGCTCATCACTGACGCCGAGCCGGCGTCGGAGTTCCTCGATGATCTGACCAGCTAGCCGAGGTGACCAATGTTATTCGTCATCGATAAGCCCCAGCTCCAGCGGATCATCGCGATAGTCAGAGACGACCGACGGAAGGAGGATCAGGGACTTGCCGGACCGTTCCTGCGTTTGCAGGCCAGCGACAACTCCCTCAAGCTCGACGGCCTGGAAGTCTCCGCCAAGATTTCGGCCACGGTATACGAGCCGGGCGTGTTGTTCTTGAAGGCAACCCTCTTTCGCAGGCTGCTTCAGACGTTCAAGGGCGAGAAGTTCTTGACGATTCAGGTCACGGGCGACGGGTTGCTGATGGGATACGTCCGCCTGTCACTTGAATCGAACGAGATGCTGCTCTACGTGAATCCAGAACGAGCGCCCCAAGTGCATCCCGGCGTCGCTTTGAAAAAAGCGGCCCCAGTAGAACCGGTTCAAGTACGCCAGCCTCGCTTACGACAGCTGACTCTGTGGGACGAAACGGACACTGAAGTGAGGCAGGACGATAAGGGCTGACGATCAAGCGTTGCCTTTCTGATCGGGCCTCTCGGCGGTACACTGGCATCATCGGGACGGCCGACGCCGATAGCTACGGCACCGGCCAAGCGGCCCGACGCCGGCAGGGGATATTCGCCTTTCGTCCTGGCGGCTCGGGCCGACCCGCATTACGAAAGGCGAAATCATGGCCAATTGCTTTCTCTTCTTTCGGCTCTGGCCGGGATTCAGCGAGCCGTTTCCCTTTGATCGATTCGATGGGTTTGCGAAGGACGAGGAGCTGTTCCAGGCTCTCAACTCGTATGCCCGAGAGGAAATCGGGCGTCCCGAAGTACGTCGTCAAATCAAGCAAACGGCAAAAAAGCGAAGACGAGAGTTGCTTGCTGCCCTTCGGAAGCGACGCGGGGTGTATGCCAATCGCCCCGCTGGGTTTCCTAACCGTCCGACAAGGCAATTGAGCGAGCGGGATCTGTCCGAACGTCGGGACCCGTTGGTCTGCCGTCTCGGGGCTTACCTTGGTTGGTGGCGAGGGGTGGGGGATGACCCTCTCCCGTTTGGGGCGCGTGTGTGGTTCTATCAAGTGCCGTCCAGCGAGTTGGCAGAAACCGTCGTATCAGCCTTGAATGGACGAACCGACCTGCATTTCGACGACAACAGACTGGAGTATTACTTGCAGCCCCGCTTCGGATTTGTGGAAGACACGGATGTTGCACTGCGGATTTCCGCTTTGCGATGTATCGAGTCGATCCAGCAGGGAAAGATTCCCGAGGTCCGCAGCGGCGAAATGGCTCTGGCGATGGGGCGAAAAGCGATGGCCATTGCTGAAGAAGTGCTGGAGGCTGCAGCGCCACCGACGCCCGTTCAACACGTCTTGGCACCGTCGACACCGGGCCAGCCGACCGGCAACACCGGCTCGACGTCGACCGGCACACGCCGCGGGCGAAAGGTCGACAAGGCGACGATTCGACGGGCCGACTTCGCCAAGCCGCGACGCGAAAACGGCGAATCGTGGGTGAGCATTCTTGCTGCCTACGAGAAGGAATATCCCCGCGACGTCGACGTAAACGAAAGCGTGATTCGGCTGGCCTTCGAGCGGCAGTATCCCGAACTCTCCAGGGAATTGAAAAAAAAGCCGCCGACGGAATGAATTGCGTCGGTTCGCGTTAGGGGCGACCGAATTCACTTCGCGTTGTTTGGCTTCGCGACATCGTCTGCGTTTTCTCGGCATTCTCGCCAACGTCGGTCGTGCAAGAACCGACGGAATACCGACGCAATTCATTGGCCATTCTCTGTTGGCTTTCTTGTCTAGCGTGGTAACGTCTTGTCAGGCAGTGGCTTGCGACTGCCTGGAATTCGCGATTAAGCGACGAAATTCTTGCGCTCAAAATGGCACTCATGCGACCGGCGCTTTGCTGGTCGCCGACTCTTTCCCAAAGGGATGTTCGCATGAGTGTTACACTCTCGCTGGCCGACTCTTCGGTCCATGCAACACCTGACAAGGTGTGTGTGCTGTGTGGTGAACCGTTCCTCGAATTCGGCAACAACCCTTGGCCGCTCGCTACCCTCGATGACGGCGAGTGCTGCGACAACTGCAACCATGGCCGGGTACTTCCGGCTCGGTTTGCTCGTTTGGCGAAAGCCTAACCCCATTTCTGGCCAGGGTGCGCCGGCCGCAAACCGGCGCGCCCGTTCTTGGAGATTCTATTATGCCCACGACTGCAAACGCTGTTCAAGGTGTTGGTGCTCAATTGCTTGACGTCCAAGCCGTGGCCGAAATGCTCGGCTGCTCGACGCGGCACGTCTATCGACTTTCGGACGCTGGCAAGATGCCGGCACCCGTCAAGCTTGGCTCTCTGGTCCGCTGGCGCGCGTTGTCAATTGGTGAGTGGATCGACCACGGGTGCCCCGCCGTTCGCAACCTGAAGGGGACAAGCCGATGAGGTGCAACTGCAAGACCAAGTGCAACCCGTGCCGTTGTGGTACGGTCGAAGGTGAACGGCTGAAGGCCGACGCTTTCGACCTGCTGGCCGAGCGCAGGGCCGTCTACATCCGCCGCGGGCAACGGGCCTTGCTG
Source organism: uncultured Planctomycetaceae bacterium (assembly GCA_964563135.1). GTDB lineage: Bacteria > Planctomycetota > Planctomycetia > Pirellulales > Thermoguttaceae > JAAYAY01. The sequence continues at coordinate 37,340 of CAZLWV010000024.1, read as the reverse complement.
GCGGCGCTGCAGGCGATGGATACCGCCACCGTCGATGACGTGCGCGACCTGGTGAACGTGCCGCAGGGAATCGATCCTGTGTGTCTAGGGGCGGTCCCAGGGCCGTTGGTGAGGGCTGGCATCATTTGGCGCGCCGGGTACACGCCAACCTGTCGGCCGACCGCGCATGCGAGGCCGCTATCTGTTTGGGCCGTGGTGGATCGTGACGCCGCGATGCAGTGGCTCGCCGACCACCCCAACTTGCCGGACCCAGGCGACGATGGCCAGGAACCCGGCACACAAGCCACTCTCTTCCCCTTAAACCCCGCAAACGAACCGGGCGCTGCGGTTGCCGCCGCTGCGCCCGGCGTGGAGGCATAAGTCCCATGACTCGAAAATCTCTCTCAGACATTCTACGCGAAGACGACCGCGAAAGCCTATCCCGGGCATGGGGCGACACTGAAGCCGCGGAAGACTTCGCACCTCTGCCGTCGGGCGAATACATCGCTCGGATCATCGGCGGGGAATTATTTACCAGTAAGACCAAGGGAACGGCCGGGTACAAGCTCACCTTTCGAGTGCTGGAAGGGGACCATCAAGGCCGGCAGTTCTGGCACGACACCTGGTTGACACCAGCCGCGCTACCGATGGCGAAGCGGGATCTTGGCAAACTCGGGCTGACATCGCTGGGACAATTGGAACGGCCGCTGCCGCCGGGTATCCGCTGCGCGGTGAAGCTCGTCCTTCGCCGGGATGACGACGGCACCGAGTACAACCGAGTTCGATCTTTCGAGGTAATCGGGATCGACCCGCCAGAGATTGACGCCTTCGCGCCGACTGAATCGCAAGGGTCGGGACCGAAATCCCAAGCCGCCGAGGCCTCGGCAGGAGGTAGTGATGACCTCTGAATGTCCCTACGGCTTTCGAATCGTAGGAAGCATCTGGGAAACGCGGCGGGTGGTTGACGCCACGGCCGCGTTCTCTGGATATGCTGCTTGCGATGAACGGGCCGAAATGCACCGCGAAGCCTACTTGTCGGCTTTCCAGTTTGGCGAAGACTTCCGCCGTCTCTTGCTCGAAACAGGCTCAACGGCCGGCTTCTCGGGGCCATGCTCGTCCCCCTGGGTTTGGTTCGACATTGATCGGTCGGACCTGTCCACCGCGTTGAAGGATACCCGCCGGCTCGCCCTCAATCTCGACGGCCAATATTGCCCGGGCGACAATGACCTGTTGATTTTCTTCTCTGGTTCCAAAGGTTTTCACATAGGGCTGCCGACGTGCCTTTGGACGCCAGCCCCGTCGGTTGTCTTCCACCAGGTAGCCCGACGCTTCGCTGAACACGTCGCCGGGCTGGCGACCGTGACGATTGACGCCGGGGTGTACGATCGGGTTCGGGCCTTTCGTGCTCCGAACTCTCGGCATCCCAAGACCGGTCTGCACAAACGCCGTTTCGCGCTCGACGAACTGACCGGGCTCTCCTTGCACCGGATCATCGAGCTATCACGCGAACCGTTTCCGTTCGAGATACCGCAGCCAATCGGCACCAGTGAAGCGGCTGCCGCCGACTGGCAAGCCGCCGTGGCCCTGGTCGCGCAAGAGGTCGAAGCTAGAACTGCTCGACGCGCTGCCGGTAATGGCTCGCCGACGTTGAATCGCTCGACGCTCGACTTTATCCGGGAGGGCGCAGCGACCGGGGATCGGCACCGGCTCCTGTACTCTGCCGCCGTGAACCTTGGCGAGTTCGGTTGCACGCCGGCGCTGGCCCTGGCATTACTCGAAGAATCCGCGCTGGACTCGGGGCTACCGCAGAAAGATGTTCGCCGCGGGATCGAGTGCGGGCTTGATGCCGCCGGTACGGCCTTATCCGTAGAATCGACGCAACACATTGCGTCAGGAACGACGGAAACGGCCCTGGACGGCTCGATAGTCAAGGAACCGCCCGAGGCCGCTGCAAGCGATTCTGGGGCCTTGCAGGGGCAAACTTGTCAGCCGTTGCCTGCCGTACCGCGGACCGATCTTTCTGCCGGGTTGGCTCGCCTCTGGCAACCGTCACCGACGCCGAAGGCTGCGGTCGCCGACGAGGCTGTTGCCGTGCTGCCGCTGGCGATTGACTCACAAGGGTTCGACTGGGCGACAGGTGAGCAGACTGCGCCGGGCGAACTGCCTCCATTACCGCCGCCGCTGCCTCCATTGCCATCCCGGGCGGTCGGATCGGGCAAGCTCGAAAAGCCGTGCCGCTGTGGCTCGACCGACTACGCCGAGTTGCCAATCAGCGATGGCCGAACCCGTCGGGACTGTCGAAAGTGCGGGCGCTTCGTCGGGTGGGGCCGATGGTATGACCAGGGAGGATCGGCACAATGACGACCAAAGCACACTTCACCACCGCCGCCGACACCTTTGATGGCTGGAAGGATGACGTGCTTGCCGGCTCGCCCCCCGTGCTCTGGCCGGTTGGTTCGGGTCAGATCGCTCGGCTCGAAATCGGCCCCGGGCTGGTGGCGTTGCTCGGTGGGGCACCCGCGGCTGGGAAGACCGCCTTCGCCATGCAACTGGTGACGGACGCTTTGCGATTGACGCCAACGCTTCGCTCGCTTGTATGCAACGTAGAAATGCCGCCTCATGTGCTTCTCGATCGGCAGCTAAGCCGGCTCTCGGGAATCGACCTGGGAACGATTCGCTATCGGCGCTTCGATTCGGAACACGCCGATCGGCTCGACCAGGCGATGAACACCTTGGAACCGCTCGCCGCCCGGCTCGCCTTCGTCCGGCCCCCGTTCACCCTGGAAAACGTCGCCGATTCAGCCGACGCCTTCGGTGCTGACCTGCTGGTGCTCGACTACATTCAGCGAATCCCGCCGCCGGGCAATCACGCCGACAAGCGGGCCGCCGTCAATTCGACAATGGACTTCTTGCGGAAGTTTGCCGACGCGGGGGTGGGGCTGATCGTGGTCGCTGCGGTCGGGCGAACAAAAGACAAGAGAGGCCGAAGTTCTTACGATGGCGACGGCTTGAACCTGGCGAGCTTCCGCGAAAGCTCCGAATTGGAGTTTGGTGCCGATGATGCGTTTATCTTGGTGCCGTCGGAAGACGGGGCCGACTATGGAACCGTGACGGTTGCCGTCAAACACTTGAAGGCGCGGCACACTCAACCAAAAGATCTGCTCTTGGACTTCGACCGCCGGACGCAACGCTTCACCGATGCCAATAACCCGCACGTCTGGACGCCCAGTAGTCGAAAGCCGGCCCGGGGCAAGCTCCAGTCCGCACTATCGGCCGCATGGGACCAGGCCGAGACTGCCGCCGATGACCAGGGAGCCGACACATGGTAGGCAAACCTCGACCAATTCCCGTGGGGCAGGAACCGCCGCCGCTGCACGTACTGCCCCCCCGCATTGACTCGACACCGACACGGCACCAGGCGCACCAGAGGGGAGCGAAGGGAAAGACCGCTCGCCGAAAGACGGGCGACCGCTTCGGCACGCTCAATGGCTTTGTTGACGCCGGCATGGCCGGGCTATCGCGGGTCGAAATTGGAACGTGGCTGGTGCTCTACCGCGATACCCGGGATGGCACGGCTTGCACCCGCGAAGAAAGCATCGCCGCTCGGATCGGTTGCAGCAAGCGGGCTGTAGTGACGGCGGTTAAGAAGCTTCGCCGACGCGGCTTGCTCGTCCAGGTATTCAAGGGCGGGATCAATCGCGGGCCATCCCGCTACCGAGTGTTGCCGATACCCAGACCCACCAAGGAACCGGGGAACCGTGGTTCCCCATGACTGGGGAACTTTCCGTGCATTTACTGGGGAAGTGGGGTTCCCTCATCCCATAAGGGACCATAAGTGCGTCCCCTTACGGGCTGCGCCCATCGGGGACGCTGAGAAAGAAATCGCGGCCGTTTGTCAAAGGCCGGTTGACGGAACCGACGATAAGCGTAATAATGCCATTATGAGCAAGGCCAACCCAAGACCGACACTGACCGACGTGCTGCGAGACTTGATCGAGAAAAGCGGTTTGACCCTCTATCGAATCGGCCGTTCCGCCGGGGTTGACGTGGCGAACCTCAGGCGGTTTGTTCGGGGGGAGATGTCGATTCGTCTCGACAAAGCCGACCGGCTCGCTGCCTATCTGGGGCTCAAGTTGGTACCGGACCCCGACGCCGTGCCACCGGAGCCGACACCGGAGAACTTGGCAAGGCCAATGCTGGCACGTCGCAAGCGGAAACGAAAGGCAAACTGACCGGCGCGACGCCGGCAAACTGAAGGGCGCAATCATGGGCACCGTTTTCAAGAAGACCGCAACCAAGCCGCTGCCGGCCGGGGCGAGGGTCATCGTCCGCAAGGGCGAGGAATTGGCCGAATGGCTCGACGCCAAAGAGAAGCGACGGACGGCACCATTGACGACCGGGAAAGACGGCTCGCCGCGGATCGTCGTTACCGCCCGGACCTACATCGCCAAGTTCCGCGACGGCTCGGGGATCGTCCGAGAAGTGGCGACCGGCTGCCGCGACGAATCGGCCGCCCGATCGGTCCTCGCCAAGCTGGAACGACGGGCCGAGTTGGTCAAGGGCGAAGTGCTGTCTGCCAGCGAGGCCGAAATGATCGACCATCAGGCGATTCCGCTTGCTGACCACATTACCGCTTTCATCGACCACCAGCGTGCAAAGGGACTCTCTCGACGGATCAACGACACACGCGCGCAACTGAAACGCATTGCCGAAGACTGCGGTTTTCGTCGGCTGGCTGACTTGGACGCGAGCGCTCTGGAACGCTGGCTTGTCGATCGAAAGACCGAGGGCATGAGCGCGGCGACCCGGAACGAGTACCGTGGGGGGTGGATGACATTCTGCAATTGGTGCGTGGCAAGCAAGCCAGCACGCCTGCTAGCCAACCCCTTCACACGAGTCCCCAAGGCTGACACGAAAGCCGACCGCCGCCGAATACGTCGGGCACTCACCGAAGATGAGTTGATGCGACTCCTGGCAGTGGCGCTTCGCCGGCCGTTGGACGAAGCTCTGACTGTCCGTCGGGGCAAGAGGAAAGGGGAGAAGTACGCGAATTTGCGTCCGGAAGTACGAAAACGGCTTGAGCGACAGGGGCGAGAGAGGGCGCTGATCTACAAGTGCTTGGTGCTGACCGGGCTCCGTAAGAGCGAGTTGGCTTCGATCACGGTGGGGCAACTAGAGCTTGACGCCGATCCTCCCTACGCCGTTCTCCACGCTGCCGACGAGAAGAACCGCCAAGGCTCGACAATCGCCCTTCGAGCCGACCTGGCCCAAGACCTACGCAACTGGCTCGCCGAGAAAGCTGCCGCGTTCCGCCAAGCCGGCTGCGGGGCTTCGACCGGGGCGGTGCCCGGGCTACCGGCCGACACTCCGGTGTTTGACGTGCCGGCGGGATTGATCCGAATCCTCGATCGGGATCTTGTAGCCGCCGGCATTGCTCGCCGCGTGGAAGTGACCCCCGGCAAGTGGAAGATCGACAAGACCGACGAACGCGGCCGGACGATCGACGTCCACGCCTTGAGAACCACGTTCGGCACGCTGCTCAGCAAAGCCAAAGTGGCACCACGAACGGCACAAGCTGCAATGCGGCACTCAACAATCAATCTCACGATGAACGTGTACACGGATCCGAAGCTTTTGGACGTGGCCGGGGCGGTCGAATCGCTTCCAATGCTCCCCCTGGAGGGCGGTCCCCAAGCAACAGCCGGCGTCGTAAAGGCAACGGGCACCGACGATATGGTGGCTTCTCCGTTTGCACCAAAGTTTGCACCACCCAGTGGCAAACTTGGGGTATTGCGGTCAATTCTCGACAATCCCGCGCCCGTGACCGGCAAATCGCCCACCGATGGCGAGATTGACGAAAGTGCTTGTGCCGTCAATAGAAAAGAGCCGCTGTCAACTCGTGACAACGGCTCTCCAAAATGGGCGATGAGGGACTCGGACCCCCGACATCCACGGTGTAAACGTGGCGCTCTAGCCAACTGAGCTAATCGCCCAGAATCCATGATCATACGCCCCCCGGCAGAAGTGTGTCAATTGGGACCGACCATCTCGGCCACTCGGCCGAGCTGATAGTGAAGATCGGAAGCTCTGAAGTGATCCTTGCGGTGATGTTCCCGGTCTGGAGAACTGGTTCTCGCGGAGTACTGCTGTTGACGGCCTGCCTTGGCGGTGCTGCAACGGCCCCAAGAACCTGGCGATCCATTTGTCTTTCCGATCCCGGCCGGAGTCATGTGGGCCAGCCACGGACTGCGGGCCGGCAGCAGTCTGGCTGGCGAGCATCGCCGGCTCACAGACGGTTCACTTTGATCGCCGCTTTTCCTCAGCCGCGCTGGGGCGGGAATAGGTGGGTATGAGCTGCCAGAGATCGTCGCGGCGGCCGGCGGCGTACTGGCGGGCGGCCAGAAGGGCGACCGAACGGGCCGACGGGTACCACAGGTTCTCAGGCAAGGCCTTGCAGTGCCCGGGAAGTTGCGAGACGATCCGACGAAGAACAGGACCTGTCACTCTCGTGCCGGCATCAAGCGAGGCAAGCCAATTGTCGATATCGAGCAGTTCTGAGCCGGCTTGCGGGAGCAACTCGCCGGCCCCATTTCGTCGAAAGGCTCGCGCCACGACTTGACCTCTCTGGGCATCGACGACGGTTGCCAGGCGGTCAACCTCCGCCGGACACGGCCAGGCGAGCGTTTCGTGCGTGTCGACGCCAAGGATCTCCGCTCCAACGGCATAGGCGAAGGCCTTGGCCGTGGCGATGCCGATGCGCAAGCCCGTGAACGAGCCGGGACCAGCCGTGACGGCGACAAGCTCCACGTCTCGGGGGCTCCAGCCGACCTGTCCAAGAGCTTGCCGGATGCCTGGGGCGAGCGACCGGGCGCATCGCAGGTGGTCGGGAAGCCGCAGATCAGCAACCAGCTCTCCGCGATCGACGAGGGCCACGCTTCCGACTTGTTCGGTTGTTTCGACGGCAAGGATTCTCATGCGTCCCCCCAGTGAGGACTGGTTCCAGGGATCTCGTACCTCGGGAAGGCTGGTAGATTGATGCCATCCTGCCCTAGGCAGTCGGATTCTGCCGGGCGACACTCGTAACGACTATCGACGCCAAACCCGAGGAGCCGAATGGAACAGGGGCGTCGTCGAGGGCGTGTCTCTTCAACTTGGCTGGCCGCCTGGCCGTGGGCAAGGGGGACCTCGACTTGACCCCTGTTTTTCGGAACAATAGACTGTGTAGCGGTTTTGGCGATTCCGAAGGTCGGACCCTGCGAGGCTGAGCCCTTGAAACGAGCGCTGATCAGCGACATCCACAGCAACATCGAGGCCTTGCAGGCTGTGTTGGCTCATATCCGCCAGCAGGGGGTAAGCGAGATCTATTGCCTGGGGGATGTGGTTGGCTACGGCCCAAACCCACGTGAGTGTATCGACGAGGTAATGAACGTCGACGTATGCCTCCTGGGGAATCACGATCAGGGGGCTTTGTTCGACCCGGAAGGCTTCAATACGGGGGCGGAACGGGCCATATTCTGGACGCGGTCGCAACTGGAGAATTATTCCCCGGGGTCGCAAGACGGTATTCGTCGCTGGGAGTTTTTGGGGGAACGTCCGCGGAGCCACAAGGACGGAGACTGTATTTACGTTCACGGTTCCGCACGAAATCCTCTTAACGAGTACGTCTTTCCCGAGGACATCTATAATCGGCGAAAGATGGAGAAGATCTTTGCGTTGATCGACCGCTGCGCCTTCCAGGGACACACCCATGTGCCGGGTGTTTTTACGGAGGACTTTCAGTTCTACAGCCCCGATGAACTGAACTACGAATTCGTGTTGGGAGCGGAGAAAGTGATGATCAACGTGGGGTCCGTAGGCCAGCCTCGTGACGGCGACCCCCGTGCCTGCTATGCCATTCTTCACGATGGCAAAGTGACATTTCACCGGGTCGAGTATTCCTTTGAGGAAACGATTGCCAAGATCTACCCGATCCCGGAACTCGACAACTTCCTGGGCGACCGGCTTCGTGACGGGCGTTGAGCGGGGAAAGTCGTTGGTCCAGAAGCTGGATGCAATCCATAAGTCGTTGTCTCTGAATAACTTGTGATGCGGATTGTGCCGCATTCTCTGGAGTCGGCAGCCCGAAGATCTCTGGGGATTCGGGCCGGCAGCTTTGCCAGCCATTCAAGAACCCGCCTACCGGGGCGAAAGAACAGACGGTAGAGTTATTAGATTGCGCCCTGCCCATTGTCGCACGGAAGGGATGGCGGCAGATCGCCCGGCGCCGCGCGTACGCGGGAGCACCTCCAGGAAGAATTCGCGCAGACGGAAGCGGTCTTCCGGCCGAAGCGCAAGCCAGAAAAGAAGTTATCACCATTATGTCTGCCGGCATCCGAAATGACCTGTGGCAATCGAGCCGCCTGAGTCAGGACGAGGCGGACGAACAATCAAGACGTACAGAAATCCCCGGTGGATCCCCTGGCCGGAACAGGAATGATTGATGGACGAGCAGCGGCCTGACGACAAAATGTTTGAGCGGACACTGCTCTTTGTGACCCTCTCGATCCTGATCGTGCTGGGCCAGAGTTACTTCATGTCGCGGAATCGGCCGCGACCCGTCGAGCCTGCGAAGCAGGCAGCCGATCTTGGCCCAGACAAAGAGCCGGCCGAAGCTCAGCCGAAGCCGGCCGAGGCCGACAAGCCCGCCGAGAAGGCTGACGAGCCCGCCGAGAAGGCCGATGCCGGTCCGGGGGCCGACCAGCAGATCCAGTGGCCCACCCGATACGCATCGCTCGGTTCGGCTGATCCTGGCAGTCCGTATCGCATGCTGGTAACACTGACGACGCGGGGCGCGGCGGTGGTTCGGGCGGAGCTGAATAGCCCGAGGTACCCGAGTGTCGACGACCGTACGGGCTATCTGGGGCATGTTGTCGGCAATTCCGGCATCGAGGAAAAGGAGTGTGTCGTTCAGACGGTTGGCACAGGCACGCCGGCCGAGAAGGCGGGCATGAAGCTGGGCGACGTGGTCGTCTCGGTGGCCGGCGAACCCGTCACGACGCCTTCCTCGCTCAAGCGGGCCCTCCTTCCGACCAAGCCGGGACAGAGGGTCGCGATCGAAGTCCAGCGGGACGGCAAGGCCGTCACTCTCGAGGCCACGCTTGGCCGGAGGCCGATGGAAGTGATCCGCCCGGAAGACCGATCTGCCGAGGCCGAGGATCCGCTTTCGTTTCTGCTGACGTTTCATCAGATCGACGGCCAGGCACTCCCGAGTCTGGATCCGGAGAAGTTCCAGAAACTCCGCAAGGACAAGAGCCAGGAGATAGTGCCTCGCGATCCGTTGGTCGGTGCGGAACTGGACGGGGTGTTGCTGCGCAATGCAGACTGGGAACTCGTGTCGAGCAGTGAAAGCGAGGCGGTATTCCGCCACAAGGTGAGGGGTCTGGAGGTCACCAAGACGTACCGGCTGGCGAAAGCACCGCCGGAGGCGGCCGGCGACGCCGACTATCCGGCCTACCACATCGAACTGGTCGTTTCAGTTCGCAACACGAGCGATACGGCCCACGAAATGGCCTACCAGTTGGACGGTCCCACGGGGCTTCCTACCGAAGGGGACTGGTACGCAAGCAAGGTTGGTCCAGGCTGGGGAATGTATGGGCTGCGCGACGTTCTGATCTCGCTCAACGGGAAAACCCCAGCAGTGCATCGCGCGGTCGACGTTGCCGCCGACAACCTTGGTACGTTGATCCTGTCGGATGAGGACCATCTCACTTACATCGGGGTCGATTCGCAGTACTTCTCCTCGGTCCTTATCCCCCAGCGAAAGGCCGAGGAAGCACCCTGGTTCTCTCGATCGCACCCGATTCGGGTTGGCGAGCATCTGAAGAAGAACCCGAAGATGACGAACACCTCCTGCCGCGTCGTTTCGGTCCCGAGGAAGCTCGAGCCAGGGGCCGAGATCACCCATGCCTACCACATCTTCACCGGTCCGAAGCGGCCGCCGCTGCTCCAGCAGTACGGGCTCCAGGACTCGATCAGTTACGGCTGGTTCTGGTACGTGGCCATTCCCATGCAGTGGATCCTGCACTTCTTTGAGGGCTGGATCGTTTTCAACTACGGGTTGGCCATTATCCTGCTGACGGTGGTCGTTCGCCTGTGCATGTTTCCGATTAGCCGCAAGCAGGCCCTCGGCGCCCAGAAGATGCAGGAATTGCAGCCCGAGCTCAAGGCGATCGCGGAGAAATACAAGAAAGACCCGGAAGCCCTTCGCCACGCCCAGCAGGAACTGTTCCGCAAGCACAACTACAATCCGCTCAGTGGCTGCCTGCCGGTGTTCATACAACTGCCGATCTTCATCGGGCTGTATCGGGCCCTGATGGTGGACGTCGAGTTGCGGGGGGCGTCGTTGCTGGGGCCAGCGGTGCGCTGGTGTTCGAACCTGGCCGCTCCGGACATGCTGTTCTACTGGGGCAGTTTCTGGGGCCGAATCGATTGGGAGTGGTTCAATGAAGGCCAGGGCATGTTCGCCCTAGGGCCCTATTTCAACATCCTGCCGCTGGTGACGATCGGGCTGTTCATCGTGCAGCAGAAGATGTTCATGCCGCCGCCGGCCGATGATCAGGCCAAGATGCAACAGAACGTCATGACCTTCATGATGTTGTTCATGGGGCTGCTGTTCTTCAAGGTGGCCAGCGGCCTGTGCATCTACTTCATCGCGTCGAGCCTTTGGGGTGTGGCCGAGAAGAAGCTGCTCCCCAAGAAACCGGACGGCAAGGCACCGGCCCCCTCCGCAGGTCCGTCGACCGTTTCGCCATGGCGGAATCAAGCCCAGAAATCAGCCAAGAAGCGCAAGCAGTGATTGGAGCCGTCGCGGCCCGGTTCAAGTCGGCGATGCAGTGAAGCGTCTCCTCCCGGTTTTCCGGCGTCCCGGGACGGCCCAGAGGCTCGCTGGGGCTCGACCACCGGCCAGCGCGAAATGCAGGCCTGACAGAGCACCAGCACCCGCGGAAGTGAGACTCCGGAGCATGCTCTATCCACTGGACGATACGATCGCCGCAATTGCCTCTGCCCGAGGCGGCTCGCCACGGGGAATCGTTCGTGTCAGCGGCCCTCTGACGAGCAGGTGTCTCCTGACTCTTCTCGCCGGGGCCCCTTTGCCGGTGATGACGCGAGCTGCTGCGATCGTAGCACGGCTGCAGGTTGCCCCGCTGGCGTCCCTGCCGGCGGATATCTACGTCTGGCCCTCCGGACGGAGTTATACCGGCCAATCCGCTGCCGAGATCCATACTTGCGGCTGCCCGCCGATCCTGGAATATCTTCTGGAAGCACTGTGCGCGGCGGGGGCACGGCCAGCCGAGCCGGGAGAGTTCACTCTCCGCGCGTTTCTGTCCGGCCGGATCGATCTGACGCAGGCGGAAGGTGTCCTCGGAACCATCGACGCGGTTGGCTCCCAACAGCTCGACACGGCCCTCATTCAGTTGGCAGGAGGGCTGGCCGGACCGCTGCGAGGTTTGCGAGAAACGCTGGTGGAGCTCCTTGCGCACCTGGAGGCGGGCTTCGATTTCGCGGACGAGGACCTGCCCTTTCTCGATGCGCCGCAGTTGCATCGGCAACTACAGCAGATACAACTGGAGGTCGAGCAGATCGCGCAGCGCATGACCGCCCGGCGAGAGGCGGGCGCCACGGTTCACGTTGTTCTCTCAGGACCTCCAAATGCCGGCAAGAGCAGTCTGTTCAACGCCCTGGCTTCTGATGTGGGGGCTCTTGTTTCCGAGGAGCCCGGGACCACGCGGGATTATCTCTGTGCCGAACTGGACCTGAACGGCATAGCCTGCCGCCTTATCGACACGGCCGGGATTGTTGCCGACGGGGACGTGAACGGCCTGGATCTCGCCACCCAGGAGGTTGCCCGTCGGTTGGCCCAAGAGGCTGACGTCCTTCTGCTCTGCCAAGAGGCCGGCCGTGGACCGGATGTGTTTTCATTGCCTCGTCGCAAGGGTTCCCTGGTCATTGCCGTCCACACGAAAGCAGACCTGCTCGACGGACGCAATCGGCTGCCGGCCGGCGTGGTCACCAGCGTATCGAGCGGGGAAGGGATCGAGGAACTGGAAAGCCGGATTCGCGAGGCTGTCATCGAGTTGAGCATGGGAGGCGGCGACGTGGTCGTGGGCACGGCCGTTCGCTGCCGCGAATCGCTACGTGGTGCGGCCGCCAGTCTCGAGCGGGCAGTTGCTCTGGTGGCCGCCGGTGAAGGGGAAGAACTCGTCGCGGCGGAAATGCGGGCTGCCCTGGATGCTCTCGGCCGGGTGATCGGGGCGGTCTACACCGACGACATCCTTGACCGCATCTTCAGCCGGTTCTGCGTTGGGAAATAGTGGTTAGCGGCACAAGCGAGTTGCCACAAAACGCCCAATTGCAGCAGACCAAGCAGGGAAAGCGGCAGCGGTTTGTCTTTGACAACACGGTGGCCGATCGGGTTCTCGGCCGCCTGGACCGGTCGAAAGGACGTCGCAAGATGCAGGAGGAGGATTCCTGCGAAGCAGGAACCCGGCCTGGTGCAGCCGGATTCTGAGACGCTCAAACCGAAAAGAATCTATCCGCGCGACCTCGCACGGTATTCGGCGAGGGTGAAGCCGGTTTGTGTCTTGAAAACCTCGCCGAGGTATTGGCGGTGGGCGAAGCCGGCCCTGTCGGCAACCGATTCCAGAGGCAACTCGCTGTCGACGAGCAACTGGCGGACACGGCGCAGTCGTACCCGCAGGATCTCGTCGTGAATCGTGCATCCGAGGACCTTTCGGAAACGCCGCTGCAGGGTACTTCGGGAAAGTGGCACATGCGCCACGATATCGCCGATCCCGATACCGTCGCAGGCGTATTCGCGGATGAACCGCACGGCGGCGGCGACATGGGGATCCTCGATGGCGAGCACGTCGGTCGACAGTCGTGTGACCAGACCGGCCGGTGGAATGTAGACAGGCGCTTTCGGGACTGATTCGCCCTGAAGCATGCGATCCAGGAGCGCCGCCCCTTCATAGCCCACTTGGACGTGGTCGGGCTTGATACTGGAAAGCGGCGGGTAGGAGATCTCGCACAAGGGTTCGTCGTTGTCGACGCCGAGGACAGCCACCTGCTCCGGCACGCCTGCGTCTGCCCGTCTGGCGGCCTCCAGCACCAACTGCCCCCGCGGATCATTGCAGACCATGACACCCACGGGCTTCGGCAAAGAACGCACCCATTCGGTGAGCAAGTCTTGTTGGGTCTCCCAGTTGGTCAGGCCCCGCGTGTCGGGAGGGAGACGGCAGATGGAACAGTCGCACCCGGCCTTGCGAACGATCGCCTCGAATCCTGCCTGCCGGGCGTCGGACCAGTTGGCCCCTTCCACCGCACAGAAGCCGAAATGGCGAAATCCCCGCTCGAGGAGATGTTCGGCGCCAATCTGCGCGATGGCCCGATCATCCACATGGACAAGAGGCACCGACAGGCCTGGAACCAGTCCCAGAACATCCACGACCGGCAGCCCTGCCGCGACGACCGCGTCGGCGATCGGCTGGTTCTGGATTCGGGCGATGATCCCGTCCCCCTGCCACTGAAGCAACCACGGAGGAACCGATTCTTCCAGGGCACGCGGCTCATGATAGATCGACCAGGGCCCATGGGCATGGAGATAACGGGCGATTCCCCGCAGGATATCGCGACCTGAGGCGAGCGATGTCTCTACGATCAGGGCGACACGGGGACGCCTCGCCTGGGGACGCTTCTCAGATCTGGGCACAACGCCTCCTGCCGCTGAGACGGGATTCGGAATGCTCCAAATTCGGCAACATGCGGCGTCTCCGAGGCCTCGTTGGCCGGACGAGGGAGACCGTTTTCTCCTCTCGTCCGCCGATTTATCGCGATTCTAGCCGAATGACTCAAAACCTGCAAATCTTGCCCTGATCTTGGATGGACGAAGGGGGCGCATACGGTAGAATCAAATTCTGCGTCGGGCAAACCATCGTGGCCGCCAGTTCCAGACTGAGAGCACGCTATGAGCGTCAGCACTTCCGAAGATCGCCTGGTTCAGGAGGCGGTCGACCTCTTCCACAAGCGCTTCAGCCGCGATCCCCGCTGGGTTGTGGCGGCTCCCGGCCGTGTCAACCTGATCGGAGAACACACGGACTACAACGCCGGCTTTGTGCTCCCGATGGCGATCGAACGGCGTGTGGTCATTGCAGCCGACCGGCCGGCCGCGTCATCGCTGGACGGTCGTGCGTGCGTGTTCAGTTCTGCCGAAGGAGCCTCGGCTTCACTTGCCGTGGACGGCGATATCCATCCAGGTGAGGTTCACTGGTCAAACTACGTGCAAGGCGTGGTTGCCGGTTGTCTCAAGGCAGGCCTCAAACCGGGGCCCTTCGAGGCGGTTGTCCACAGCGATGTTCCGCTTGGCGGCGGGCTATCCAGCAGCGCCGCCCTCGAGGTTGCCACGGCAACGCTCGTTGAAACGATCACCGGGCGATCGCTGGAACCCGTCGTCAAGGCGCTCCTGTGCCAGAAGGCAGAACACGAGTACGCCGGGATGCCGTGCGGTATCATGGACCAGTTCATTTCGGTCATGGGGCAGGCCGACCACCTCATGCTGCTCGACTGCCGCAGCCGGGAGGCCCGAATGGTCCCGCTCGACGATCCGACAGTGACCGTGCTGATCACCAACAGCAATGTGAAGCACGAGTTGACGGGGAGCGAGTATCCGCAGCGACGCGCTGCCTGCGAGCAAGCGGCCCGGATTCTCGGCGTCGATGCGCTCCGTGATGCATCCATGGAGATGCTCGAAGACGCCAGGGGGACGTTGTCTGACGAATTCTATCGCCGATCGCGACACGTGATCGGCGAGATCGCTCGCACGGTAGAGGCGGCCGGTGCCCTCGAGAACGGCGACTGGGCCCGCGTGGGCCAATTGATGTATGCCAGCCACAATTCCCTTCGAGACGACTACGAGGTGAGTTGCCCCGAATTGGACCTCCTGGTGGAGATCGCCGCGTCGATCGGACGTGACGGAGGGGTGATTGGCTCGCGGATGACCGGCGGCGGTTTCGGCGGATGCACGGTCACCCTGGTCGAGGCCGACAAGGCGTCGGCCGCCGGCGACTCTCTCTGCCGGCAGTATCGCGAAAGAACGGGGATCGAGCCCACCGCTTTCGCTTCGCGTCCGGCTCGGGGGGCCCGCGTCGTTCGCACCGCGTAGCCGTCTGCCTGGAAATCGTTGCCGCCGATCACCGCCTTTCGCTCCGCGCGTTTTGGATCATGCCCTCACCCGAACTGCTCACCTACACCAACGGCGTTTACCGAACCGCTCCCCGGCGAGTCTCCTGGTTCGCCCGGTCTTTTCCGACGCAGGCTTTCTACCGGAAGTTCTTCGGTATTGTCTGTCGGGCCAGTGGCAGAGCGCGCCGCGGCAAGTACGGTTACATCGAGTGGGCCGAAAGCAGTCGCGACGTCCTTACGGCCCTGGAGTCCGTTGGCGTCAGAGTCGAGGTCAGCGGCGTCGATCGCATCCGCCGGCTGCAATCCCCTTGCGTGTTCATCGCCAATCACATGAGCATGCTCGAGACAACCGTGCTGCCGGCCATCATCCAGCCGATTCGAGACATTACCTTTGTGGTCAAGCAGAGCCTGCTGGACTACCCGGTCTTCTGCCACGTCATGCGGTCTCGAGACCCGATCGCCGTCACTCGCGAGAATCCTCGCGAGGACTTCAAGGCCGTCATGGAAGGAGGCGTCGAGCGTCTGGCAAAGGGGATTTCGATCATCGTGTTCCCGCAGACCACTCGGAGCGTCATGTTCGACCCCGAACACTTCAACACGATTGGTGTGAAACTCGCCGCCCGCGCCAAGGTGCCCGTGGCGCCCATCGCGTTGCTCACCGACGCCTGGGGGAACGGCAAATGGGCCAAGGATCTCGGTGCGATCGATCCCAGAAAAACGGTCCATTTCGATTTTGCGGAACCGCTGGAGATCCAGGGCCGCGGAGCCGAGGAACACCAACAGATCATTGAGTTCATTGCTGCCAGGCTCAGGAGTTGGCGTGGGGACGCAACCGAGGTTTCCGCCTGAACGGATGGAGCGAGCGGAAGCCAGTTCCTGCTCGCCCCATGAGACCATGCCGGCAAACACCAGGCGGATTGCCCAGGAAGACCGGATGTCCTCCTCGGGTGCACTCAACGTGAGCGGTGCGGCGGTCTTGCGATCCGGGCATCGCCTCGCGCCGCCAGTCAATCGGGGCTCAGGACCGATTCGAGATAAACGCGGGCCAATTCGTAGATGCCCTCGTTCTGGCCGGCCCTGGGGCCGGCGATATTGAGAACGCGGATCCCGTTCTCGCCAATCCATTGCCTCGTAGCGGCAGCCGGCTGGGGATCGCGTAGGTCGACCAGGCAATGGGGCTTTCCGTGCTTCTGCGTCAGCCGATAAGTCAGTTCCGTACCACCCCGCAATGTCGTGATGTACAGAATGAGAGTCCCGTCCGAATCGACAACATTGCGGTCTGTCCGGATGGCGTATTCCTCGGAGTCGGTTTCCATGAGCCGGTAACACTCGGGAATCCGCCCGTCTTCGGCTCGGCGTCCCTTGGGACACCAGCCACCGTGATCGATTCCCAGGCTGATCGCCACGTCGAGTCCGGCACGGTCGACGCCGGTCTGGCCCCCCGAGATGATCTTGTCAACGATCGTCGGCGCACGTTGCTCAAAAGACTCGGAAGCCAAGTTCACCTCAGCGTGCCGGTTGGCGCCTGGGTAACCGCGGGGCCTCGCTCGTCCGTCTCCGGTAACAGGAGCTGCATGCCCGGCGTGAGGTAATTGATGTGGTCTCCCAGTACGTCACGGTTCAATTCGATGAGTTCAGCGACTTTCGATCTTGCTCCGAGTTCGTAACGGGCGATGTCGAACAGATTATCTCCTTCCTGAACGACATACACCCGGCGTCCTGCCAAGGAGCGGCCCGTCGCGGCTGTCGTCCGCTGCTTGGCGGCGTCGCGGTGTTCCGGCTTGGGGCAAAGTTGTGGGTAGCGGCTTTCCAGCGTCTCGGCCGGCGGTGTCTGGACGGTATCGCCGATTCGAATCTGATCCGCCTTCGGGTACTGGTCTTTGTTGTACTCGGCGAGGGCCTCGAAATAGGCTCCCGATCCGTAGACTTTCTTGGAGATGGTGAAGAAGTTGTCGTTCGGTTGGGTCGTGTACTTGCCGTCGAGGGGAATCACGGTCGGTTGATGCCATGCCTCAGCGGCGTCAGTCTCGTCAGTCCCGCGGGAAGACGAGAGTCCGGCAAATTTGGCCTGGGGCCTCGAAATGGCGGCCGGTGCATACGAAGGAGCGTTTTGCGGGGAGAGCGACTCTGGCAGGGGGCTGGAATAGGACGGAGGCGGGGCCGCTTGCGAGTAGCCGTCTTGTGTAGTGACGCTGTGATCCTGCAGCGGTTGAAGCGAGGCAGGGGGCGAATAGCCTTGTGCCACAGGCGGCTCCGATCGAGATTTCCAGGGGCCTGCGTCGAAGTCGGCTTGAGAGGCGGGCGGCATCTCCTGGGCAACCGCTTGCCCGGGGCTCAGCGACGGTTCCGCTTGCGGCGCGACCGGCGCGGAGACCGCCGTTGGCGCCTGCGACGTGGGGGGATTCAAATCGGCCGTCCCGGCAGACCCGGCTGCAATCCCGTACCCACTTTCCTGAACAGGTTCGGACGGACTGCCAGACGCTTCCGTTGGCATTGGCGAGATCGCCGCTGCCGTGAAGTCGTTTGGATTCGGCACCGGAGTGAACGTTGTGGTGGTGGATGACGCAGCCTGGGGCGGTAAATCGCCACGGTAGTTGTCGGCATAGGGTTGGCTCGGCAGGGCAGTCATCGGAGCCGATGGCGGATCAAGAACCGATTCTGACGCCGATCCCGATGGACTCCGAACCCCGGCTTGATCGGCCTTTTCCAGGTTCGAGACACCACTCCATTGTGCCATAGCCAGCACGTGTGGATCGCTCACCGGCTCAGGTTCGGCAACGACCGTGGTCTGAGATATCGCCGATTGGCCGGCGCTGTTCTCATTGTCGGTGTCCGGCTCCAACGGCCCGGAAACTTTGGCCGTCTTGTTGGTATCGATGGCCGACACCACGTGCCGGTACACGAAGTAACCGGTTGTCCCGAGGAGGAGCGCCAGCGCCAACAGACCTAGCTTGATCTCCCAGCCACGACGCGGACCTTCGGGCAGCGACTGGGACTCTTCCGACTCCGCAGACGAGTCGTTCAGCGGTTGGAAAACGTCTTCCTGATCGCGTTTTCGGGCCATGATATGCTTCGCCTCCGTGCTCCAGGGGTGGCAGGATCGCCGGCTGCACTCAGCCGTTCTCCGGCGGAAGCGTCCTGCTTCCGCACGCTGCCCATTTCCCCGCGCAGAGCTCCAGTCTCACGAGTTCAGAGAGCGGGTATCATCGTGAGTTTCCGCTCTTCGGGCAACCCGGAATTTTGCGCTCCGACTCCGGGGGTTCGCACGGCACTCCTGATCCCCCGGACGAATGGGTTTTCTGGTGACGACCTCCAAGCGTCGGTCGTCTCGAAACGCTTCCTTGACCCGTCGGTCTTCAAGCGAGTGGAAGCTAATGATCCCCAGCCGACCCCCGACTGCCAGACAATCGGGAATCCTCTGCAGAGCGATCTCCAGTGATTTCAGTTCTTCGTTGACCGCAATCCGCAGGGCCTGAAAGGTCCGCGTGGCGGGGTCGATCTGTCCCTTCTTTCGGGGGCCAGGAATCGCCCGGCGAACGATTTCTGCCAGTTGGCCAGCCGTCTCAATCGGTTCTCGCCGCCTTCGCTCGACGATTGCGCGAGCGATCCTTCGGCTGTGTCGCTCTTCCCCGTATGCGAAAATCAGGTCGGCCAAGTGCTCCCCGTTCAACCGATTCACCAGCCGCGACGCTGGCTGGCCTCGTTCCGGGTCAAAACGCAGGTCCAGCGGGCCGTCGGCAGAGAAACTGAAACCTCGCGTTGCATCGGCAAGCTGATCGCTCGACAACCCCAGGTCGAGAATGACACCGTCCACCTTGGGGATCTCCAACTGCTCGAGCACTTCCGGCAGGTTGCAGAAGTTCGCATGAACGATCGTCACCAACGGTTCGTGCAGTGTCTCCCGAACCCGTCTGATCGCCTCCGCATCGCGATCCAGCGAAATCACCTGCCCGCAGCCTCCAAGCCGATTGGCCAGCGCTCGTGTGTGCCCTCCGCCGCCGAGAGTCCCGTCCACATACACCCCCCCTGATTGCGGATCAAGCCAGCGAATGACTTCATCCAAGAGAACGGGTATGTGAACGGAGTTGCTTTCGGACATTGAAACCTGCGGAGCATCTTTCGGGAGGTACCGGGCCGGTGGGCACAGCGTGTGGAAAACCGACCGTACCGGTTGGCAGAGAGACGTGCCGCACTCGATCTGCGGCAGCGCATACCAGAAACCCACGGTAGATGGGCAGGGTCGCTCATGCAAGGGGATACCGACGAAACGGCCATCCCACTGGCAGGTGAGAATTGAATGATGATTCCTTGTGTTTTTTGCAGAAAGGCACTCGAACCTCAGGCGACGTCCATGAGCCCGAGTGAGGTCGAGTGCTTGCGGTCCCTTGGTCGGCGAAGGCGACGATGGGCCCGCTTCGCAGTTGAGAGTGTCCTGGCCTCTCAACTCGCAGGAAGCCAATTCGGGGGCAAGTTGTCCCGAACCGACAGAGTGTCGCGGTGGCCGGTGACACTCGATCAACGCTTCCAGCGCCAGGCGAACGGACGGACGACCCTTATGTGAACCTCATGCGGAATTTGGCAGGAAAAAGCGAACTGGATGGTGCTCCCCCACCTGCCTTGGCACAGCGAATTCTCCTGTTCTGTGGATTGCTTCCTCGTGGTAGTCCTGCTACTGATCCAACGAGCCGAAGGCAGCTTCGGCAATCTCGTCAAAACGGGCTTGTTTGTCGACCAGATACGCCTGCCATCGTTCGGATGACCATATCTCGATGTGATCCTGGATACCCAACAAAAACACCTCTTTCTGCAGCCCGGCCATCTGCGACAGATCGCTCGGAATGCGAATCCGCCCTTGAGTGTCAAGCTCAACCTGCTGCGCGGCGGCGAAGAACAACCTCGTAAATGCCCGCACGTGCTGCTCTGTGGGTGAAGACCTCCTCAAACGCTCCGCGAGTTGGCCAAACGATTCTTCCGTGTAAATCGCCAGCGATCGGTCGGTCGAAGGCGCCACATACAGCACCCCGCCAGACCCGCACGCCAACGCCTCTCGGAGACGCTTTGGAATCGCCACGCGTAGTTTTTCATCGATCGAGCGCGAGAATGTTCCGGTAAGAAGCATGTCCGTGGTCCGCGCTGGATCAGTCTTTCACCAAATATCCCCACTCAGTCCCACAAAGCCCCAAGAATAGCCGCTTCCTCCCAAACGTCAACAGGCTCGTCTTTCCAGATCGACCGTTTACGGCCTCGGTTCCGAACGAAGTGTCAAGCACGGTGCAGACTTCCGCCGATTCGCGTTGCCGCAAGATTTCAAAAGAAAAAAACTAGCCGGCTGTTTGTGGCCGTACGAGGCTCTCCCACAGATCCTCGTAAGCGCGGACCATGCCGCCCAGCGAGAACTCATTGGCGGCTCGAAGCCGGTTTGCGCGACCCAGACTCGCGGCGAGCGAGGGGCTGGACATAATCGTAACCAGTTTTTCGGAAAAGACTTGCGTTTCTCCATAGGGTGCCGTCTGGGGGCCGGTCTGGTCCCCGAGCAACTCCCTCGTGCCCTCTGCCTCGGTTGCCATCACGGGCATTCCGCAAGCCATTGCCTGCAGGACCACATTGGGCATCCCTTCCCATTTTGATGGCAGGACCAACAGGTCGCTCGCCGCAAGGATCTCGGGCACGTCGGGACGCCACCCGGCAAAATGGACTCGGTCCGCCATCCCAAAGTCCCGAGCGAGGCGTTCAAGCATCCCTCGTTGCCTGCCGCTGCCGACGACCAGCAGGTCCGCGTCGGCGACACGAGGGAGCCACTCACGGGCGGTCTCCAGCAGCCAGGGAAGGCCCTTCTGCGGCTCAAGTCGGCCGATGAACGTCACCACCCGCCGCGCGGGTGGAATTCCCAGTTCGCGTAGATCGGCTTCAGTAGC
Source organism: uncultured Planctomycetaceae bacterium (assembly GCA_964563135.1). Classification (GTDB taxonomy): domain Bacteria; phylum Planctomycetota; class Planctomycetia; order Pirellulales; family Thermoguttaceae; genus JAAYAY01. The sequence goes on along the minus strand of CAZLWV010000024.1, from coordinate 16,230 downwards.
GGCTTGAACCGCCGTGTCGATCCCGTTGGGGATCACGACCACGCGATCCGCCGGCAGGCCGGTCCGGTGAACGGAGTAGGCGGCCACGGCTTTGCTGACGCATACATGCTGATCGACTAGCCTCTGCGTCCAGCGATCGAGCCACAGATGCCAACCGGCATGTTTCTCAGCGACTCGAATCCCGGAGGTAATTCGGGCAACTCCGGCAAGACGCCCCGCCAGGCGGCCCACGAAGTTGGCGTGAAACAGGAATGTCTGGAGTATCTCAGCACGCTGCTGGGCCAGCAGTCTCCGGAGTCGGTAGAGAGTCACCGGGAACTGGGGGAAACTGCGAGCGCCAAGGCAATGGACCGGAATTCCGGCCCTTTCAAGTGGTTCCACACATGACGCACGTGGATTGTCGGGGCGCGGCGCCAGGCAGTACACCGCCGGATCAAAACGACCCCGATCCAGCCCAAGTGCCAGATGTTGCAGGCATCGTTCTGCTCCACCCACGTCGAGGTCAGTGATACACAAGGCCACGCGGATCGGCCACATGGGAATACTCAGGGAGGGTGTGCAGAAACGACTTCGGATCAGGGCTCTGCCGCCATTACGCGGGGAAGCTTATACTCAGTGGAGAACTTGCGGTAAACATCAGGCGAGCAGATCCCCGCAAAACGGAGTATATGCCGCTGACGACAATCCCCGGGTGTACTGGATGAATCCCGCCCCGGAATCGAACACCGCAGCCGAAGGTCTGTCTCCTGGCGACGAAAGCTCCCTCACCGGTCAGGATCGATCAAAACACGATGGATGATATCGGTCAGTATGACTACGACTTGCCGAAGGAATTGGTTGCCCAATCCCCGCTCGTGGTCCGAAGCAACGCCCGTCTGCTGGTGGTAGATCGTCAGCGCAACTCGTTGTCGCACAATCATGTGCGCGACCTGCCCAACCTTCTGCGGGAGGGGGACTGCCTCGTCCTGAACGATACGCGGGTAGTGCCGGCGCGGCTGGTGGGTTTTCGGACCCAGACCCGCGGCCGTTGGGAGGGGTTGTTTCTCGAGGCAAGCCCAGCCGGGCTCTGGCGAATTCTCTGCAAGACCCGAGGCCGCCTGGCGCCGGGTGAGACCGTGACGGTGGTAAATGCCGAGGGAACCGAAGAGGTTGAGTTGGAGATGGGCGGCAAGGAACCGGGTGGGGTTTGGGTGGTCCGACCAAGATCGGACGAGGCCGCCTTTGCGATTCTGGATCGCGTCGGCAGGGTACCGCTCCCTCCCTACATTCGCAAAGGTCAGATGGTTGAGTCGGATCGGCGGAACTACCAGACGATCTATGCCCGCGCGCCTGGTGCCGTGGCTGCCCCAACCGCGGGGCTCCATTTCACCGAGACGCTGCTCTCGAAGCTCCAGTCCCGAGGGATCGGCATCGTTCACGTCACGCTCCACGTGGGTATGGGCACCTTCAGGCCCATTGAAGCGGACTGGCTCAGCCAACACGAAATGCACCATGAATGGGGCTGTCTGGAGTCATCTGCGGTCGATCGGATTCTCGATTGCCGCCAAAGTGGCGGACGGATTGTCGCGGTCGGCACAACCTCGGTTCGCCTTTTGGAGACCGCTGCTGCGGATGGTACTCTGCGGCCGTTCTGCGGCGATACGAACCTGTTCATCCGGCCCCCCTACCATTTCAAGGCCGTCGACGCGATGATGACCAACTTCCATCTGCCGCGAACGACCCTTCTGGTGCTTGTGAGAACGTTCGGTGGCGACGATCTGATCATGCGGGCCTACGAAGAAGCCATCCGCGAAGAGTATCGATTCTACAGCTATGGGGACGCCATGCTGATTGTCTGACAGACGGGGCCGGACGAATGGACCTGTGGTTGAGCGTACGGCAGGCAAGACTCTGGCGAGTTTGACCACGATCGGATTGCCGTGTTGACGAAAGGAAGGCGAGCGTGTCTGAAGCAGCCACCGAGCGAGTGCTGGTCGTGCCGACGGAGTTGTTCCACAGAATCGGCCATTTTCAGGGATTTTGCGGCGAAGTCGCCCGTTACCTCCCGGACCTCCTCAGTCCGGACAATACCAGCTACCGTCCTCGCAACGAGGTGGAAACGGATCCAGGTTTCAAGCAACTCATTCCGTACGTGATCTTCTGCCACCGCGACCGAGCCGGCAGGCGGCGAGTTCTCCAGTACACCCGCGGCACCGGTCAGGGCGAGGGGCGGCTTCATCGGAAGCACAGCGTGGGGATCGGCGGCCATATCGCATCGACCGACGCGTGCACCAACGGGTGCCCGTACGCCGAAGGTATGCGTCGGGAACTGGAGGAGGAAGTCGCGATCGAGACTGCCTATGTTGACCGGCAAGTGGGGTTGATCAACGACGATGAAACAGAGGTGGGGCGGGTTCACCTTGGCGTGGTGCACCTGTTCGAGGTGGAGGCACCTCTGGTCCATCCGCGGGAATCGGAGATTATCGACTGCGGATTCCGCCCCGTCGAGGATATCCTTGCCGACCTCGACGGATTTGAAACCTGGTCGAAGATCTGTATGCGTGCGGTTTTTGGGCAGTAGCAGTCGGGAAACCGGATTGAAAAGGCAGGGAAGATCGGGGAAAATCGATTGTTTCGGTCGTTTCTTCCTGACGCTCTACGGGGGTAGTCTTCCCGTGCGACGTTTTCGCAGTCTACCAGCCGACACGTCATACCGCCGCGCCATTCCTGCCCTACTATGTCCGAGCCGCCGTTCCATATTGTTCTCTATCAACCGGAAATTCCCCACAACACAGGTGCGATCGGCCGGACGTGCGTAGCGTTGGGCGCGAAGCTGTGGCTGGTCCGGCCGCTGGGATTTCGACTGGACGACAAGTACATTCGGCGGGCGGGGCTCGACTACTGGGAGTATCTCGACTGGGAAGTCGTGGACGACTGGAAGAGCTTGCTCGAGGCGATGGGTGATTTCCGGCCCTGGTTTCTCACGAAGACGGGAACGAGGGACTACACGACCGCGGACTTCCGGTTTGGGGAGGCCCTGGTCTTCGGCAGCGAATCGCGCGGGCTGCCGCAATGGTTGCTCGATAGCGATCCGGACCGCTGCCGGCAGATCCCCATGCGGCCGGCAGCACGGTGCCTGAACCTTTCGGTGAGTGCCGGGATCGTGGCATTTGAGGTCCGGCGGCAACTGGTGGCGACCGGGAGCATGCCGGCCGACCTTGACGACTAATCGGCCGGAACGCAACGGTTGGCTGCCCAGACGCGGAGGCTCTGGATGGATTCGTGCATGACGACCGACAGAGGGCGTGTCTTGTCGATCGCCTCGAGAACGTGTTCCGTGACGAACTCCTGCCCCTCGGAGTAGGCACAGTACATGCCCGAGAGGATCGCTTGTTCGATCTCTGCGCCGGTGAAACCTTCTGTGGCCTTGGCCAGGCGATCGAGATCGAACTGATCCTTGTCGCGGCCGCGGCGGCGGAGGTGGATTGCGAAGATTGTCTTGCGATACCGTTCCTTGGGCAAGTCGATGAAGAAGATCTCGTCGAACCGGCCTTTGCGCATGAGCTCGGGAGGGAGATCCGAGATGTTGTTGGCTGTAGCGATCATGAAGATCGGGTGGCGATGATCCTGCATCCAGGAAAGGAGCGTGCCGAACATGCGCTGCGACAGGCCGCCATCGGCCGTATTTGAACCGGCGGAGGCAAACGCCTTCTCGATCTCATCGATCCACAGCACGACCGGAGCGAGGGACTCGGCCTGGGCGAGGGCCTCCCGGAGTCGGGCCTCGCTCTCGCCAATGAACTTCTGGTAGAGCACGCCGGGGTCCATCCGCAACAGCGGCATCCGCCAGGCGCTGGCCACGACCTTCGCACACAGACTCTTGCCGCAGCCCTGGACACCGAGGAGCAAGATCCCTCGCGGGGGATCGAGGCCGAACTTCCTGGCGGCCGATTGAAATCCCCCCCGGCGCTGGTTGAGCCATTTCTTCAGGTTGCTCAGCCCACCGATATCCTCTGGAGCGATGTCGGCAACCATCGCCTCGAGGCAACCGGTCGTGCTCAATCGATTGCGTTTGGCGTCCATGACCCGATTGAGGTCGTCGGCATCGAGAACGTTGTCGTCGTGCACGGCAGCCGCCACGAGCCGACCCGCCTCTGAGGCCGTCAACCCGCGCAGCATCTGGACGAGCTGGTCCATCTGCCGGTTGCTGAGCCTCACGTTGATGTCGGTCAACCCGCGTTCCGCAGCAGTGCTCAGTGCCGCTTGGACCACCTCTTTCATCTCCTGTTCGTCGGGCCATCCCACATCGAACGGCACCGTCAGGCGGCGCGATTCCGCACGCAGAGCACCGGAATCCACAAGAATGAGAGTCCAGAGACGCGAATCGGGTGAGAAGTAGAGATCACGAAGGAATCGTGCCACCTGGGCATCGGCGCAAAGCGGCGCGATATCTTTGAAGAGGTAGACGATCGGGTACGACGAATCCCGCAAGTAACGGAGGGCAGGGAGGATCGCCCCCGGTTTGACCAGCTCGCTGCGGGCGGCGGGAGGCGAAGTGACCAATCCATCCGTAACCGACCACTCCGCCAAGGGCCGGTTCATCTCCGCTGTGACCTCTCGCACGATTTGCACCGCCCGAGGCTCGTCGGGCGTTTCGATCGAAATGATCGGATTCCTGGCCCGGATGAGGAGTTCAAGTTCTTCTTTCTTCATGGGGCAGCCTGTCGTGAAGCTTTGCGGGCCCCAGGAAACCGGCGGATCCCTGGTACGGCCGTCCTGATATTCGTCGGACACCCGGCAGCTTTGCGCCCCTAGTGCTTTGTCACAGCTTGATATTGGGACCAGTGGCGTAGAATCATGCGACAATCGCCGAGTCGTTTCGCAGTTTCGATCCCAATTCCTGGCTGTGACAGAGCACTAGGACTAGGCGTAAAACGACTCGCGGGCGAACTCCAGATCGCCGTAGATATCGAGGATCTTGCCGAGGCCCACAAGCTTGATCGCCTCGGCCGCCGGTCCGCAGATCGACGCCAGCTTCACGGCTCCCCCCTTTCGGCGCAGTTTCGTTTGCAGCGCGACGAGTCGGCCGATGCCCATGCTTGACAAGTTGTCCAGATATCGGCAATCGATGATGATCCTGGAATGGCCAGCATCGAGGTGTTTTTGGATTTCCCGATCGAACTCGTCGGTCGTCGTCGAGTCGAGACTGCCCCGGAGGAGCACGGCCAGAATATGGCCATCCACCATGCGAGCGTCAAAGAAAGGTTCGCGTGCCATAGGTTCCTTCTCCTTCAGACCGGAAGCATTATGGCGAAAGAGGGGGATTGGGGGAAGGTGAGCCCAGTGATCGGGTTGTTGCGCTCCGCTGCACGATCAGGAAGTGAGCCCAGCCGCATTTGAATTCCGCGCCGAATCTGAAAACCCCGGCAGGGTCCGGACAAGACGCGGCGGTCCCCCGCGGGCAGGGAATTTACGATTTCCGCTTCCTTCAGCCGCTCGCTGAAGCCTGGTTCACGGCAAACCCAGTACCTTCGTCAGGGGGGGGCGGCTGTCGGCCCTCCTGCCCGGCAGGCCGAGCGGGCTGGTCGCCCGGGAAGTGTTGGCAAGAGGAGCGTGGTGTTGTGGGTGGCGCTCTCGTGTCTGATGAATGCGTTTAGAATAATGGGGCGCCTGGGATGATCCGGGCATCGGCTCTTGTTGAATCCTGCGTAGAATTCCCCGATTCGCTGTTCGCAGCCGAGTTGGGGAATGACGCTGCGCCGTATGAACACCCACTCGCAGCACCATGAAATTCATCGCACTGCTTCGGCACGCTTTCCGACGTCGGGTCGTCCGCGACCGGGCTCCGGAGGAGCTCCGTCGGCGTTACCATGCACTCTATGATGCTCGGGTGGAGCCCACACCTGACGGAGGGGCGTCGTTTGATCGGGCCAGGCTTTGGCACCGCGACGGTATTCGCGTGCTCCGAGTGTGTGGCGACCCGTTCGAAATGGCGTTCCAGCACGGGCGACTCGTCGAGACGGAGATCGCCCGCAGCAATCTCCGGCAGGCAAGCCTGATTGCCCGCAATGCGATCCGCAACAGCCTTGGCAACGGCCTCTTGTCGGCCGTGGTAGGTTGGTATGCGGACAAGTGCATTTCGGAACCGATCCTGCGGAGCGGTTTGATCTATCAGGGGGGCTCGCGGCTCCAGCACCTCGGCGAAATCTACGGACTGTCGGAGGGTTGTCATGTCCCGGTGACGACCATCATGCGTGCCGTGGTGGGTCCGGAAACCGCCCAGGTTCTGCTCGGCCTTACCGAAGCAAAGGCCGCCGGGGGCGCGCCGCAGTGCAGCTCGTTTGCCGCATGGGGGTCGGCCACGCAGAACGGTGAGATGATCATCGGCCGCAACACCGATTATCCGCTCAACGGTTGTTACGACATCTGTCCGACCGTCGTCTATTACGAGCCCACAGACGGCAGTAACCGCTACATGACCATCACCTCGGCGGGGTTCCATATTGCGGGCGTCTGCGGGATGAACGAACACGGGTTGTTCGTGGGTGTCCACTCGGTTCCGGCCAGCACGGTGTCGGAGATGGGGATTCCGGCGTTCCTGGCGGGGCAGGAAGTGCTGCGTCGGGCCAGCACCGTCCAGGAGGCGGCCGCCCTGCTTGACAAGGTACGTCCCGCCGCCGGCTGGAACTATCACATCGTGTCGGCGCGCGAGCGTCAGGCCTCCACCTTCGAGCTGTGCAGCGGGGCGGTTGCCAGGCGGTCTGGCCAGGGGGATGTCCATATCACCACCAACCATTGGACGCAGCCGGCGATGTTGCCCCATCAACTGACAACCATCTCGGTTTTCACCGAGGATTCGAGTTCTCGTGCCGAGCGGATCCGGACGCTCATCGACGCGGCTGGCGGCAGTCTCGACGCAGCAGGCGCGGCAGCCATTCTGGGCGACACGATCGATCCTGGAAGCGGAAAGGCTCGCTGTTTCCCGAATGTCGTGGCGGCAACGCACACGGTCTCCAGCTCCATCTGGTGTCCCGACTCGCAGACGGTTTACGTTGCCGTTGGTTGCGCACCGGCATCGCACAGGCCTTTTGTCGCGTTGCCGACCAGCGACGCCCTGGATCCGCAGGCCCTTGCGGAGGCGCCGCTGGAGCTGCTCACGCCCTCTCCCCGCGGTGCCGACGCGCCGGGGTTGGCCGAGGCCCGACAGATGGTGATCGCCGCGCGCATCGCCTTTGAATATCGCAACGACGCCCTGGCTGCCGCGGATCTGCTTGGATCTGCGGCCGCGCACCTGGATGATCCGGCCCTTGATCTGTCATGGGCGATGATGGAGATCCGGGCCGGCCGATTCGATCGGGCCAGGAGCGCCGTCGACCGCGCCGCGGATCAGGATTGCGATCCTCGCCGTGCGGTCATTGCCCGTTATCTTCGTGGACGCCTGGCCGCCGATCGCGGCGACGCCGGCGCGGCACGGACCGACTTCCTGGCAGTCCAGAACGACGCGCATGCGGATCCGCGACTTGTCAGCGCAGCTCACAGCGCCGAGCGGAAGCTGGACCGCCGTGCCCGTCTGCGATTGCGGCCCATGGAGATCATCCCCATGGGATGGCTTCCAGACGCCTTTCGCTACCTGGGGCTTTTCTGAGTTCTCAGCCTCCGGCCAACTGGCGATGGATGTCGGCGGCTGCGATCCGGCCGGCGCCCATGGCCTCGATCACAGTGGCGGAGCCGGTGACGATGTCGCCGCCGGCCCACACGCCGGGCCGGCTTGTGCGGCCGGCAGCGTCGGCTTCGATGTATCCGAACCGGTTCAGGTTCAAGCCGCTCGTGGTCTTCGTCAGCAATGGGTTGGCCCCTGCGCCGATGGCCACGATGATCTGGTCCGTATCGATCGTGAACTGGGAACCTGCGATCGGGATCGGCCGGCAGCGCCCCGAGGCGTCCGGCTCGCCGAGACTCATCTGCAGGCAGGTCATGCTGCGCACCATTCCCTTCTCGTCGCCTACAAAGGCGATCGGATCGGTGAGCAACTTGAAGACCACGCCCTCTTCCTCGGCGTGTTCGACCTCTTCGGCACGGGCAGGCAGTTCGGCACGGGAACGGCGATACACGACCGAAACGTGCTCGGCCCCCAAACGCAGCGCGGTGCGGGCGGCGTCCATGGCCACGTTGCCTCCGCCGATAACGCACACCTGTTTGCCGCGTACGATGGGCGTATCGTATTCCGGAAACCGATAGGCCTTCATGAGGTTGCTGCGGGTCAGGTACTCGTTGGCAGAATAGACGCCGCCGAGATCCTCGCCCGGAACGCCGAGGAACTTCGGCAGGCCGGCCCCCACGCCCACGAAGACCGCATGGAACCCCTTTTCGCCCAGCAGCTCGTCGATCGTCACGCTCTGCCCGGCGATCTGGTTGAGTTCCAGCTTCACCCCCAGCCGCTTCAGGTAGTCGACCTCTTCCTGGACGATCGACTTGGGGAGCCGGAACTCGGGGATGCCGTACATGAGCACACCCCCCGGTCTGTGGAAGGCCTCGAAGATGGTGACTTCGTAGCCCAGGAGGACCAGGTCACCGGCCACGGTGAGTCCCGACGGGCCGCTGCCGATGACGGCCACCTTGCGCCCGTTGGCCGGCTGGCAGGAAGGCAACTCGACCAGGCCGTTCTCACGTTCATAGTCGGCCACGAACCGTTCGAGCCGCCCGATTGCCACCGGTTCGGACTTTTTCCCGAGGATGCAGCACTTCTCGCACTGCGCCTCCTGCGGACAGACACGTCCGCAAAGGGCCGGCAGCGCATTGGTGTGTTTGATCTTCCGCGCGGCGGCGGCGAACTCTCCCTGCTTGATGAGGCTGATGAAGCCGGGAATGTCGACGTTCACCGGACAGCCTTCGATGCATGCCGGTTTCCTGCAGACCAGGCAGCGTCCGGCTTCGTCCCTGGCCTGTTGCGGCGAATAACCCAGGGGCACCTCGTCGAAGTCCTTGGCCCGCTGTCGGGCATCCCGAACCGGCATCGGGATGCGGGTCTTCCTGATGGTTGTCACCGATTCGTTGGCTATCCGCATTTTACACCCTTCATGTAGCGATCCAAGGACCGCTTCTCTTCGAGAGAATAGATCCGCTGCCGCGAAACGACTGTGTCCCAGTGGACCAGGTGCCCGTCGAACTCCGGACCGTCGACGCAGGTGAACAGTGTTTCATTTCCCACGGTGACGCGGCAGCCGCCGCACATACCCGTGCCGTCGACCATCACCGTGTTGAGGCTCACGACCGTCTTGGTGCCGAACGGCCGGGTGGTCTCGGCGCAGAACTTCATCATCATTGCCGGGCCGATCGCATAGACGCAGCCGATCTGCTTGCCCTCGGGACCTTCCAGCAGACGTTTGAGCGGTTCGGTGACCAGGCCCCTGGTTCCTGCCGATCCATCGTCGGTGGTGACGATATGCCAATCGCTCACCGATGCCAGCCGGTCCTGCCAGAAGAGCAGATCGGCGCTTCTGGCACCTTGAATCGTGATGACCCGGGTGCCGCGATTCCTGAACGCCTTGGCAATCGGGTAGACCGGGGCCACCCCGACGCCGCCGGCAACCGCCACAACGGTTCCGAAGCTGCCGATCTCTGACGGCCGGCCCAAGGGGCCGATCAACGCGTGGAGTTCGTCACCGGCCGACAATGAGGCCAGCTTGCGCGACGTTGTGCCGACGGCCATCAGCACCAGAGTGATCGTCCCTTCCGCCGCATCGCAATCGGCAATCGTCAACGGAATTCGTTCACCCCGTTCCTCGGCCATGACGATCACGAAATTCCCCGGCCGGGCTTTCGCGGCCAACTGGGGAGCTTCTACCAGGATCTCGTGAATCCCGGCGACGAGTTCAGATTTACGGAGTATCTTTGCCATTGCAGTACCTGCGCACGGGATGAAGACCGTGCGGATTGACTCCGACGCCAGGACAGATGCATGGTTCTTCCGGAGGGGCGAGCGCGGTCCCAAGGGAAGGGATGTCACGGGTGTCGGTACGGATGTACAGTATTTGTGAAAAGTCGCCTGCCTGTTGTGTGCTCAGGGCACTCGCCAGAACCGGCTGGCGGGTGGCCCGGATTCTTGCCCGGGCCGGCGCGCAGGCCACCCGACTATCCCCCTTCAGGTCGGGCCCCTTTGAACTCGGAAGTTGTGTTCTCTGGGAGTCTTGCGGTCGCAACAGCCCAGCCATCCCCGGACCTGGCTGTTGGACCGGCTCGCCCTCACTGGGCGAATCGTGAGATGCCCCTTGAACCGACGCGGTTCCTCGATGGGGCGTCTCTGTCGTTCCCATTCACGGGGTGCCGACGAAAGTCTGTTTCTAGCTCAATTCGCGTGATCGAGCAATAGCATAGACCCGTGCTTCCGTAATAGTCGTCTTTCGACCTTCTTATCCAGCACAACTTCTCCCCTGGCAGCAGGTTACAGCAGTACTCCGATGGATGATATAGCCAAGGGGTTTGCGCAAAGTGTCGCTCGCTGCGCAAAAAAAGACAATCGCTCGCAAAGCATCGGCCAAATCCCGTGCGCAAGGCCCCCCGGGCGTGCCACAGCCCGCCGGGCGAGGAGAAGGCTCGTTCGAGGTGGGCGACGGCCGCTACTTGTTCTCTTCCGGTTGCAGCGGTGCCTCGTAAACGTAGAGGTAGTGTTTCACGCCGTCCTCGAGGGATTTGAAGGTGACGGACTCCTTGTGGGCGATCCCTTCGATCGTGTAGTTATGGGTCACGATCCTCGAACCCGGCTGGAGCATCTCCAGTTGCGGAATGAGCTTGGCGTTCATCTCCGGCAGCAGGTAGAGCAGGATGACATTTGCGGCGCTCAGGTCGAGCGTGAAGATGTCCTCCTGCTTGATCTGGACCAGTTCCCCCACGCCCTCCTTGCGGACGTTCTCGTGGCACTCCCTGATCCGCTGCGGGTCGACGTCGTAGCCCACTCCGTGGCAGCCGAAACGCCTGGCGGCAGCGACAACGATCCGCCCGTCGCCACAACCCAGGTCGTAGACCAGGTCGCTGCGCTTGATTGCCCCTTTGTCGAGCATCGCGTCAATGACGTCATAGGGTGTGCCGACATAGACGCAATCGGGGGTCTTGGATGTGTCGGTCGATTGTGTTTCGTCGGCGGCATTGGCCGCAGGAGTCACGGCCTGCTGCACCAGCAGACCGACCGCGAGAATGGCCGCGTGAATTATATGGTGCATGACTTGGTCCTCGATTCAGATTCTATGAGATGGGCTGGCATGGCCAGCGATGAAGTCCGTTGTTGCCGTGAAAGTGGATTCTCGTAGTCTCAGACGACGCGTTTTCAGCGAAAGACGGCCAATCCCGCAATCGCCTTCTCCAACCGATCTGCCCCGCGGTTGGTGACTTCCTCGCATTTCTTCGTCCGCAGGATTCGCAGGTTCTGGAGCGGACTGAGGTGCATGAGCCCTTCGTCGGTGACCTTGGTCTGGTCGAGATTCATGACGCGGATCTCTCGCAGGCCTGCCAGTTGGACCAGGCCCGGGTCGGTCACCAGGGTCCGTTGAAGCCCGAGCGTTTCCAGGCTCACCAGCGGCTTGAGATGAGCGAGTGGTTCGTTTCCCACTTGGCAGCCGCCGATGTTCAATACCCGCAGCCTGGTCAACCCTTCCAGATGCCTCAATCCGGTCCCGGTGATCTTGGTGTTCTCGAGGGCCAACACTTCGAGCCTGGTCAGCTTTGCCAGATGCGTCAAACCGGCGTCGGTGACGGCCAGATCGTGGAGGTACAGACGCCGCAACTGGAGCATGTCCGCCAGATGCGCCATCCCGGCATCCGTCACGGCACACGATCCGATCTTGAGCGATTCCAGATTTGGCAGGCCCTTGAGATGGATCATGTCGGCATCGGAAACACTGCTCTTGGCAATCTCGACCCGGCGAACCACGCCGTGGTAGTCCCGTACCAGCTCGATCGCGAGCTTCTCGAGTGCAGCGACCGCTGCCGCATCGTCGGGCGGGATGGCCGCAGTCTCCTTAGTCGGCTCGGCACTCCACAGACCGGCCGTCGCGGCGGCCGCCAGAATGAACCCCACCCAGAATGTTGCTTTCATAGTCGTTTTCCTCAGATTCCGTGACTTGGCTCGTTCCGATGCCCGGTATTGTAGTCGGGTGATATGCCTCTCGGCAAACGCAAACCGGCGGATGTCGCCCAGGCCGGAAAGGCCCGCCTGAAACGAAGCCGGAGCCGGTCCGAGCCCGACTCTGGCCCGCATTTGGGGTCTCGGGGTGGCGGCCGGCGATTGGAGCAAGCGGGGAGTTGGGCAGCAAGGTGGTGTTTTGCCGGTTTCGTGCCTTGGCCGGTTGTTGATCAACGGGGAATCGATTCTGCCAAATTCGGGGTCGGCAAGGGGGCGGAGGACCGAGGATAGGCGGCAGAGGTCATGGGCGTGGGACAGGGGGAGCAGAAGACAGAACGGTGGAGGGCAGAGCGGCAGTGGTCAGGACGGCAGTGGTCAGGACGGCAGAGGGCGGGGGAGCGGGGCTGGGTTCTGCAACAGTTGGGTTTTGCAGCGCCTTTGGATGTGATGGAGAAAGTTGGACGGGAGGCAAAACGTAAGCCAAATTCTTTCCAATGAGGGATGTGCCAAAAGCCGCGGCCAGTTCGACGGCGGAGTTGGCATGATAGTGTACATGGCACTACTTAGTATACAGATTATCCGTTCTCTGTCAAGCGGAAGAGCGGAAGAGATGGCCACTGGGGGGGCGGGGTCGCGGGGCGGCGGCGATTACGGAACGTGGCGGCAGGCAGGAGTGCGGCAGCACTGGCGCGCCGGCGCGGCAGGGCATGGTTCGGGAGGGCCTCGCTGCGGACTATGCCAGGCTCCAGGGCTCGCGCATGGGGCGCGACATCAGGGCGGTGGCTTCGGCGTCGCCGACGAATTGTTCTTTTTCGGGGTCCCAATTGAGTCTGCGGCCGAGGCGGATGGACAAGTTGGCCAAGTGGCAGACGGTGGCCACTCGGTGGCCGATCTCGACCGGGAAGTAGGGATCCTGGCGGGACTTCACGCAGTCGAGGAAGTTGCGGTGCTCGCCGGCCGGGTTGGTGAACAGGCGGATTTCGTCGGGGCCGATCACGGAATTGAGGATTTCGTCGGAGCTGGCTTCGAGCTTGCCGCGCCAGCCGCGGTTACCGACCCAGCCCTCGGTACCGATGAATTTGATGCCGGGGTTGCCAGGCGTGCAGGTCATGACGACGCCATTGGCATAGCGGTAGGTAACGTCGTAGTCCTTGACGGTGTCGTAGAGGCCGCCTTCCCAATGGGTACCCTTGCCGTCAATTTCCACCGGGCCGCTGTGTTCGGTGTCGTTGGCCCACTGGGCCGTGTCGAAGAGGTGGGTTCCCCAGTCGCAGATGATCCCGCCCGAATAGGCCCAGATCCAGCGGAAGTTGAAGTGCACGCGGTCGACTGTGTAAGGTGCCTTGGGAGCCGGACCGAGCCACATATCCCAGTCGAGCTCCGGCGGCACGGGTTGGGGAGTTGGATCACCGGGCCGAACAGGCTGCTGGGGCAGGATGACCTCGATCCGCTGGAGCTTTCCGATCCGGCCATTGCGTACCAGTTCGGCCATGCGGTGGTACATGGGGAGCGATCGGTCTTCCGTACTCGTCTGGAAGACCTTATTGTGCTGGCGAACCGTCTTGACGAGGATCTTGCCCTCGTCGATCGTGAGCGTCGGCTTTTCGCACTGGACGTCCTTGCCGGCCCGGATCGCCAGTACGCTGATCAGCACGTGCCAGTGGTCGGGCGTGGAGATCATCACCGTGTCGATATCGTCGCGGGCGAGAACGTCGCGGAAGTCCTGGGTGGTCGCACAATCGGTGTTGCCATATGCCTTGTCGATTTCCTGTTTCGCCTTGTTCATGCGGACGGCGTCGACATCGCAGGCGACGCGAACCCTGGCATCGGCCTGCTTGAGATAGGCCGGCAGGTTCCACCCGATGCCGTGGCTGCCGGTGCCGATGAACCCCACGGTGATCGTCTCGCTGGGGGCGACGGCGCCGTCCTTGCCCAGGGCCGTGGCGGGAATCAGGGTCGGCAGGGTGAGAGAAGCCCCCAGTGTGCCGGCGGACGTGCGGAGGAACTGGCGACGGGTAGGTGCGGCGGACATCGTGGAAATCTCCTCGACTCTGGAGGGTGATACGTTGTACGACCCGGTGCGCCCAATCTACAATGGGCGCCAAGTGCGAAGCAACAGTCAGCCCCGCTTTCCCGGCAACCTTAGTGAAAAAGAGGGAGAATTCCATGGCATCGAGCATCCAGCGTCGCGAGTTTCTGAAGGCAAGTTCCGCGGTATTGGCCGGTACGGTACTCGGTGGTCCGGGGATCCGCATCGCGGGGGCGGCCGAAAAAAACGCCTGCAGTTCGCCTTCGGCCGAGGCGATGGGCTGGCGGGTCGGCATGTCGCAGTACACGTTCCGCCGGTTCTGCCTGTACGAGACGATCGAGATGACCGCCAAGCTCGGCGTCCGCAACATCGAGCCGGCCTTCTTCCTGGCCTTGGACAAGTCGCGACCGGAGCTGAAGGTCAACGAGGACCTTTCTCCCGAGGTTCGCAAGGAGTTGAAGCAGAAGCTGAGCGACACGGGCATCACGATCTCGGCTTTCTATTCCAACCTCGACACCGACGCCGAGCAGGGAAAGAGGATCTTTGATTTCTGCAAGGAGATGGGCATCGCCTCGATCGTGGCGGAACCCAAGCCCGAGGCCTTCGACATGATCGAGAAACTGTGCGACGAGTACAGAATCGACCTGGCGATCCACAATCATCCGCATCGCCCGGATGCACCCGACTACAAGAACTGGCAGCCGGAAAACGTGCTGGCACTCTGCAAAGACCGCGGCCCGCGAATCGGTGCCTGCTGCGATACGGGGCACTGGGTGCGGTCGGGGCTGGACCCGGTGGCCTGTTTGAAGGTGATGGAAGGCCGGGTGCGCGGTTTTCACCTCAAGGACGTGGCCGAGAAGGGGGTGGTGGACGCCCGTGACGTACCGTTGGGCGAGGGCAAGGCGGACTATGCGGCCGTGCTCACGGAGCTCAAGCGGCAAGGTTACCGGGGCGTGATGACGGTCGAGTATGAGCACGACTCGCCGGAGTTGATGAACGACGTGGCCAGGTGCGTGGCCTTTGTGGAGAAGATGGCAAAGAAGCTGGGATAGGGTGGCGTCTTGACGCCTTGAGGGTCGGGGATACGGAACTGGCGGAGGCGAGGTTCTGATGCTGACTTCGCTTCCGCCATCTCGTTTCTTGGGCCCGTGGTGCGGAGAACACGGGTACAGCTCTGGAGCTACGGCGGTCTTGAGAGCACCGGCCGACCGGCCGCATTCCGCAAGGAAAAGCCGGATATTGAAAACATTTCCCAGCATGTTGTAGAATGTTGTTATCGAAACTCTGCGCAATCACAACCTTCGGTAGCAGCGAAGGTGTGGAAGGAGAGCACTGCTCATCTGGCGCGAGGTGACGAATCTTGATTCACCAGGTTGTCTCAGTATCGGTCGATGAATGACTTGCCGATCTTCCGGTCCGTGCTTCGCGACGGACCTCGGCTGGTGAAATTGAAATCGGGAAGTTGTTTTTCGGTCGATCCCTAGCAGACTCATCTCTGTCCAGGAAAGAATCAATATCAGTTGCCTT
The DNA here is from genome assembly GCA_964563135.1 of uncultured Planctomycetaceae bacterium. Taxonomy (GTDB): domain Bacteria; phylum Planctomycetota; class Planctomycetia; order Pirellulales; family Thermoguttaceae; genus JAAYAY01. The sequence goes on along the minus strand of CAZLWV010000024.1, from coordinate 580 downwards.
CACGATGATGATGGGGAATCGGGAACGACGAGAACGGTGATGGAGAAACGCATGAAGAACGCCGTGATTGGACTGGTGGCAACGGCAGTGGGATTGACACTTGCCGGATGCGACCGGAGCGGAAGTGGAAAAGACGTGCTCAAGATCGGCATGACCGTTCAGGATTTGAGCAACCCGACCTGGTCGGGGTACTGCCAGGCCATCCAGAAACATGCCGAATCGCAGGGAGCGAAGATGTCGTATGTGGCCTGCGACAGCAATGTCTCCAATCAGATCATGCAGGTCGAGAACTTTGTGGCCAGGGGCATGGACGTGATTATCGTTCATCCGGCAGATCCGGCGGGTATTGAGGGGGCCTGCCAAGAGGCGATGGCTCGCGGTGTCAAGGTGATTGCCTGGGACGATGACCTGGAGAATGCCGATGTGCGCTGGCTGATCGACAATCACGACCTGGGATACCTGGTCGGCAAGGAAGCCGCCGCCTTCATCAAGAAAGTGCACGGTGGAAAAGCCGAAGTGGCCATTCTCAACTATCCGCAACTGCCGGTCCTGCTCGCCCGCGGCAACGGCATCCGGGATG
>CAZLWV010000023.1:30988-66917 GCA_964563135.1 uncultured Planctomycetaceae bacterium | reverse complement strand
GGGCTGTGCTGGGCATTCCCACGGAGCGGCAGCGCCGCCTCTGCCCGGGTCACGGCCCGGTTGCCGGGGCCCACTGTCGCCGGTCGCGAGTCCTTCGGAAAGACGCGGCAGTCTGTGAAATCAGCCGTGCAGCGGACCGCGCTGCCGCGGGCGCAATTCGGGTCGATGACGGAACCGGGACGGCCTCTTGTATAACATCCCCGCCGCCAGCCGTCCACTTGGAATCGCTCGGCGACGCCAGTGTCGCGGCGCTCCGCAAGCAGACGTCTTCCCGGCTGCCAAAGACGACGACCTTCGACCAGCGTCTCCCGCCGTCTTCCCGGCTCGCCGCTCAGAACGACACGAGCACCTGGTAGATGAACATGTTGCCCAGGCCTTCGATCTGGCTCCAGATCCGCTGGACCAGGTCTTCGTGGGCCTGGATCGCGGGCAGTTCCTTCATCTTCTCGCTCCAGGGAATGCACACGCCCGGACGGCGAGCTGTCTGCCAGCCGCGGATGTCGGTTGGCACAAACCCGGACTCCGGCGCTGCTCCGCGCGGCAAGTCCTCGCAAGGTTCCGCTCCGTAGCTGCCGTGCTCGCGGGTGAACTCGATCATGGCCCGCACGTTCTCCTCCTTGGCGTCCTCCTGGACGATCGCACTGGCGTCCATGATATAGCCCCCGTCGGCAGCCACCTTCTCGAGGATCTTCCTGCAGTGCTCGCGAACCCGGTCGGGAGTGCCCAGACTGAGGATCGTGTTCGGCACGCCCCCGGTGATGCAGAATTTCTTGCCGAGTTTCTCGTGCACCTCGAACACGTTGTCCTGGTCCACGTGGTAGACGATGCTCCGGTCGGGCAGTTCCTGGAAGGCCTCCAGGTGCGGGCCCCATTTCCCTTCCGCATAAAAGAGCGTCTGGTGCCCCGCCGCCCAGAGATTCTCGACGATCGGTTTGAGCGTCGGCCAGTGGATCTCGTTGAAATGTTTCGGGTTGATGAACGGGACACAACTCCGGTGCATCCAGAAACCGACCGGCAGCAGTTTCTGGGGATCCGCCCCGGAAAGGGCCGTGTGGAGCATGTGCGGAGCCAGGGCCTCGCAGGCCGCCTTGACCTTCTCGGGCCGCTCCTGCAGGTCGGTGACCAGCCCCAGGTAGCCACGCAGCTTGTCGGCCAGGATGTCCATGGGCGCTTTGAGGATCCCGCAGATCGCTCCCGGCATGCCGGCTTCGCGGCGCATCAGCTCTGCCTGCTGGCCGAAGCCCTGGAAGTAACTCAACATCGCCAGGCTCCCCTTGACCAGCGCCACCTGGTTCCGGTAAGTGCAGGGCTTGCCGGGCGCAACGATTTCCGTGGAGATCCGGGGCAGCCAGACCTCGTAAAGGTAGCCCGTCGGATCGCCGATCAGGTGGTCGTACTCCTCGGGGCGCATCCAGGCCTTGTCCTCCGCCGGTTCCTTGTACTGGAATCCGTGGTCCGGCCGGCAGTCGATGCCCGGGATGCCGTAGTACTTCAGGCCCAGTGCCTGGGTCAGGCCGGTCCAGACGTACACCATGTTGCCCACCAGGGCGTCGACGTCCAGAATCCTGGCCGTCTTGCGAACCGCGGCAAAGGCCTGCTCGAAATCGTGCGTCACCTGCATCACGTCGTAGCCGGTCAGCTTTCCGCAGAACTCGGCCAGGAAGGGGCGGATCGGCACTCGGTCCGGCTTGTCGTTGCGCATGGCCGTCACATAGCGATGAAGGCGTTGGCGGTACAACCGGTCGAGTTCCTCGGCCGAACGGCTTTCCGGTGCGGTGTTGGTGCTCACGGATCGCTTCCTTCGATTTCAAACGGTCTCGTTGGGATGAATGTGTGACGCTGGACGCCCGAAACCGGAATGATGGAGTATTTCCGCGCCCCCTTCCAGCCCCCGCCCCTCGCCGCCGGCGAGTTTTCTTGCATCGCGCCCCCTCCCAGGCGGGTCATACAGGAACAGGGTACAGCTCAGTGCAGGACTATTGACGGCTGCTCCTTCCATCCACATCGCCCGGCAGGTCGGACCCTGTGACCCGATTTGGGCCAGCCGGCGGATCGGCAAGTTGATGCACACGGCGCCTTCCGTGTATCGTAAGGCATGCCCACCCGAAGCGCCAGTGAAGACCAAAGAGAACCGTGAACTCCAAACCCGCCCTCCTCATCTTCCTGCTTCTCATTGCCGCCCTCGCGGCCGCACTGCGCCTCCACGACCTGGCCCGCCGCCCCATGCATGCCGACGAGTCGGTCCAGGCCGCCATCTTTCGCGGCCTCTGGCTCCAGGGCGAGTATGCCTACAACCCCCACGAGTTCCACGGGCCGACCCTGCCCTGCGCCACGTTGCCGTGCGTGTGGCTGAGCGGCGCGAAGTCGTTTGCCGAGACGACGGAGACGACCTACCGGATCGTGCCGGCGGTTTTCGGTATCGGCCTGGTTCTGCTTGTCGGATGCCTGGGCGACACCCTCGGCCGCCCTGCGGCTGCCTGCGCGAGCCTCCTGGCTGCCATCTCCCCCGCCATGGTGTTCTACAGCCGCTATTACATCCATGAAACGTTGCTGGTGTTCTTCACCCTCGCCGCCATCTTCTCTGCCTGGCGCTATCTCCGCACGGCCAGGCTCGCCTGGTGCCTCGTCGCCGGCGCGTCGATCGGACTGATGCAGGCTACCAAGGAGACCGCCCCCCTGAGTTACCTGGCCGCCATCGTCGCATTCGGACTGACGTGGCTTGCTAACCCGTTTTGGGCTGCTGGGGGCGAACAATTCTCGGCAGCCCTTCCACGTTTCCCCCGCTGGCACCTCGCCCTCGCCGCTGCCGCCGCCCTGGTTGTCGCCGCCGCGTTCTACTCCTCCTTCTTCACCCATCCGCGCGGCCTGGTCGACGCCCTGCTCACCTACGAGCCCTGGCTTGGGCGGGCACGCGGCAATTCGCCCCACGCCAATCCCTGGTACTTCTACCTCCAGCGGCTCGGCTGGTGGCATCTGGACAAAGGCCCCGTCTGCACGGAACTGGCGATCCTCCTCTTGGCAGCGGTCGGCCTGCTGGCAACGGTCTTCCCCAAAGGCCGCCTGGTGTGCGATGCCAGCATCCACTTCCTCCGCTGGCTCGGACTCTACACCCTCCTGCTGACGGCCGGCTACAGCATCATTCCTTACAAAACCCCCTGGTGCGCACTGGAGTTTCTTCTGGCGATGATCCTCATGGCCGGCGTGGGCGCCGTTGCCGTCGTGCGGGCAGTCCCGACGATCGCGCTCAAGACAATCGTGACCCTTGTTCTCATGGCCGCGACCGGCCAATTGGGCTGGCAATCCTATCGCGCCAGTTTCGTTCAGCCGGCCAGCCCAAAGAACCCCTGGGTCTTCGCCCACACTTCGCCCGGCTTGGTCGATCTGGCCGCCATCGTCGAACAGTTCGCCGAGGCCTGCCCCGAAGGCCACGCCCTGCCCCTGAAGGTCATCTGGCACGATCCCTATTACTGGCCGTTGCCCTGGTACCTGCGACGGTTCGAGCATGTCCGACTGTGGACCGGCCTCTGCCCGGACCCCCGTGCTGCCGTCGTGATTTCCTCACCCCGGTTCGATAAGGATCTTACGCCCCTGCTGGAACAAACCCACCTCATGACCGGCTTCTACGAACTCCGCCCCCAGGTCCTCGTCCAGCTCTGGGTGCGAGAGGATGTGTGGGAGGCACACCTGAGAAGACAGGGCAAGCTGCAGGTCCCGCCGGGATGATTGAGCCCTGCATTGACCGTCAAACGAGGACGACCGGCGGAATTGGCGGTCTCAGGGGACCGGAAGCAGGCGGCAAGGCACCCCCAAGGCTCTTCGTGGAATCCGTCCCAAGACATTCTCTTCTGCGTCGAACATAATCGGGGATAATCCCGAAACTTCACCTCGCTTGGACCCATGAAGCTCAACGATCCCAAAGCCTCCGGTTGTGGTGTCCTGTTCCTTGCCCCCTTCTTCCTCGTGGGATGCGTCACCGCATTCCTCGCGGGAAGACATGTTGTTACGTCGCTGCAGATGCACGCCTGGCCGGTGGTCGACGCGACCGTGCTCAAAACGGACCTCGAGCGCGTGTCCGATGGTGAATCGACCAGTTGGGAGATCTCGGCCGAATACGAATATGTCTACGCCGGACAGAAGTATACGGCGACTCGCGTCGGCATCGACGACAACGTCGGCCTCGGCGGCACCCTGAAACAGCGAGCCCGTTTGCTGCGCGAGGCACGCCAGGCAGGTCGCCCGATCCCCTGTCGCGTCAATCCAAATGCTCCCGCCGAGGCGATCCTGTTTCCTGCAATTCAGTGGGAACAGCTCTTCCTGTTGGGAATTTTCGGCTTCGTCTTCGGTGGTTTCGGTGCGGGAGGCTATGTCTTTCTTTGGTACACCAGACGGAAGACAGCGGAGCAACAGCGGCTCAAATCCGAATTCCCCGACCAGCCCTGGGCCTGGCGCCCCGACTGGAATCGCGGCGTGATTGGCGCCGGGTCCAGAACCACGATGATCAGTCTGTGCTGCTTTGCCGCCGTCTGGAATGCCATCTCCGCCGCCATTCCCTTCATGCTTTTCGAGGAATGGGCTCGGGGGAACAAGCTGATCCTCATTGCCCTCCTGTTTCCGCTTGTCGGGGCCGGCCTGGCGATCGCGGCCATCCGCGCAACTCTCCTCTGGCTCAAGTACGGGCGTTGCGAGTTTGTGATGCGATCCGTTCCCGGCATCCTCGGCGGCAAGCTGGTCGGCGCCATTCGCATCCCGCAACCCCTCGAATTCCAGGACCGGGTCAAGCTGACGCTCACCTGCCTCAGGCACTCCGAGAACGGCGAAGGCGAATCCTCCAGCGAGACGATCCTCTGGCAAAGCGAACACCCCATCGGTCGCGACGAGATCCAGATCGGCCGGCAAACGCTCCTGCTGGTCGTGTTCACCATCCCCTTCACCTGCCGGCCGACCGATGAGGAAACCGGCATCCAGTGGCGACTGGAGGCCTCCGCCCCCACGCCGGGGCTCGACTTGAACGTCCAGTTCGAAGTCCCCGTCTTCAAGACGACCGATAGCCGCCCTGATGTGACCGAGCAGTCGACCATCGACCCTGCCCTCCACGCCGAGCAGTTGAAAGAAGCCGCCAGGGCCTCGCGCGTCTGCGTGCATGAACGGGCCGACGGCTCACTGCTGCTGGACGTTCCCCCCGCCGCCTTCCGCTCCGTGGGCCAGTTCCTCGGCCTGGCCGCGTTCGCCGCCGTCTGGACGGCCGCAATCTTGCTGGCCGCCTGGCTCGGTGCGCCTCTGCTCCTGCTTGCCTTCCTCGGGCTCTTCGACCTCCTCCTCGGGCTCGTCCTCCTCCACCAGCTCACCGCCCGCCGACGTTCATCGATCACCCCCCGCGGTGTCGAAACCTCCTCTCGATTTCTCTGGTTCTGGCGCCATCGCACGATCCCGGCCGACCAGGTCCATCGCGTCGAGTACCCCATCACGAGCCGAGCGCAACAAGGTTCCAGGCACTATGCCTGGTACAGCGTCCGCGTCTTCTATGGCCAAGCCGGCCGCGAATGCCATGTCGACGTGGCCGACACTATCGGGAATAAGGTCGAGGCCCAATGGATCGCCACCGCCATCGAAGAAGCACTCCTGCGCGTGTGATCCCGTCTCAACTCCCTCTCCGACCCTTCGATCCGGCCGACCTGGCCACCACCTTGACACCGCCCCCGGCGTTGCATGCCGTGCCGCGGCTGGAGCTCCACCGCCGCCATGGGTCGGAATGGATCCCATCCGCGTTCCCCTGGGTCTTCATGGGTGATCTTTACCCCATTGGTGGCGTTGTGTCATGGAACGGCGAAAAGACAATAAGTCATTGCAGCAAAAGATCTTCCGTTTTGTCGCCCAGGCCTTGATCGCGACCTTGCCAACTGCTGGCACATCTTCGTAAGCGCGAAGCGTGCGCGAGGCAAGGTGTTACCCTCCTCGCTCACGCTTCGCGCTTACGATTGCACGGGCAGACTTGCGATCAAGGCCGCCCCTGTCGCCGTAACCCCTTATCCATGAATTGCCTTGGGAGATTGCGAGGGCTACTGAACCGGAGCCGGGTGCCGGCAAGTGGCATTGCCGCTCGGGCCGGCAGGCGGCTATCATGGGACGCTCGCCTGCATGGACGTAGCCGGGCTGCCGTGATCCTGGTCGCTGATCTCATGGCACGCCCTGATCGAGACTCTTCCTTGCCTCGGAGGGCCCAGCTCCGGACAGGATTCTCAGGGATCGCAGCAGACATGGATGACGCAAGAATGCGACACGCTCCAGCCCCGCAGCCGTCTTCGACCATCACGACGCTTCGTGCCCTGGTCATGTTGGTCTGCCTTGTGGGCATCCCGGCCATCGCCCTGCGCGGGACGGCCGTATCGGGCACGGTCCGCGAGTATCTGATTGAGAAACTCGGTGGCAGCGTTGCGGAATCGTCCAATCCGGCCCCATTGGACGAGGCCCCTCCTTTCATGCCAACGGCGGCCGGTTCCGGCCAGCCGGCTGTTGGTCCGTATGCTGCGGTATCTCCCCAAAACGGCCTGAGTCCCCAGATTGCCGGTGTGGCGGAAGGTGCTGCCGCTCCGTGGCGGAATGGCGCCGCAGCGGCTCAGGAGCCGTTCCCGGCTCGTGCACCCTACCAACCCAGTGGCATTCCCCAGATGGCTGGTAACGGACCCGCTGCGTTTGCCACTCAACCCGACGCCGTTCTTGCCAACTACGATTCGTCCTCGCTTCCTTCCGCCGGAACTGGCTCCTCCGCCCTTCCCAGCGGATATCCGAGGGAAGACAATGGAATTGGCAACCGCGGCTACGCTGAATCTCCTGTCTCGGCTCAGAAGCCGGGAATGGCACCGACTCAGGTCGCTCAGGCCATCGGAGGGGTCAGCACGGTGGATCAGTTCGTTCACATCGAAAAACGGCTGCGCGAGCTGGGCGCGGAGTACTATCTGCTGGAAAACTGGGGAAGTCAGGGCGAATGTTATCGTTTTCACTGCCGGATCGCGGTGGCCAACAGCGCGAACTTCACCAAGCATTTCGAGGCGACGGACTCGCAACCGCTGGGCGCTATGACCAAGGTCCTTGTCGACGTGGAGTCCTGGCGCCGGGGTGGCCCCGTCCAGGACTTCGTGCCGGTCCCACCGGTCACCTCTGCCTCCACCCCCTTGTCCCCCGCGCCCATGGCACCGCAGCAGCAGAGAGCACCCGTCGGGCCCGAATCGCCCCACGGGCCGTATGCTCGCTGAGCAGGCAGGTTCCTGAAACGGGTCTGGATGGACTGCGGCAACTGCCGTCTTCGGACCTCACAGGACCCCTCAATTTTGTGGTTATCGTTGGGGACGCGTAGTGCCGATGTACCGTGTTGGAACGAGTTTACCGGAACGGCTGGGGAGCATAGCCTGGCGCTGCCAGTTGCCGCATTTCTGGGCCGCACCCCCGCCAATTCCTGCCTGGACCGTCACCGGCGACGCGGGCGAAGAGGCCCTGATCGGCGACGGCCCGACCGCACGCACAGAGAGGCTGGCAAGACTCGAGGCCGTGTTGTTTCTGGCCCGCGAGCCGCTGAGTACCCGGAAACTTGGCGAGCTGGCCGACTTGGCGGACGGCACGGAGGCGCGTACACTGATCCGAAAGCTCGGTCGACTTTACGACCAGGAAATCTGCGCATTTCAGATAGTCGAAGTGGCCGGGGGCTACCAACTGGTCTCCCGGCCACAATTTGCGTCATACTTGCGCAGATTGCACGGGCCGACCGCGGAAGTCCGGCTGTCGGCCCCGGCAATGGAAACACTTGCCGTTGTGGCATATCGACAACCGGTCCTTCGGACGACCATCGAGTCCATCCGCGGTGTCCAGTGTGGCGAGCTGCTGCGACAACTGATGGAACGCGACTTGGTACGGATTGCAGGGCGTTCGGAGGAACTGGGGCGACCCTTTTTGTACGGAACAACCAAGCGTTTCTTGCAGGTTTTTGGCTTGCGCCACCTTGACGAGCTACCGCCCGTCGAGACAGAACTAGCGGTCGATGGGATGCCCCGCATCTCCGACACCGAACGACAGACGAACCAGGGGCCACGCCCATGCGCGGCCCCAACTGACAAGCCCCGTATGACGGAGGAGGAGCCCAAGGTGAAGATTGAAATCAAAGGCCGGGAAATCGTGCATCCCTTTGAGGAGTTGTCTCAAGTGCCAGTAGCCGAGCCGTTCGTGCGTTCGGAATTCGAAGACGATTCCTCCTTCGACGAAGAAGACGACGACTACGACTACGCCGAAGACGATGAAGACGACGACGAGGAGGATGAAGAGGACTTCGACTACGAAGACGACGACTTCGAGGACTCCGACGAGCCGTTTGACGAAGACGAAGAGGAAGAGGAAGACGAAGACGACGGCTTCGAAGACAGCGAATGGGAAGAAGTCGAGGACGACGAGGAAGAGGACGACGAGGACTGGGACGACGACGACTGGGACGACGACGATGACAGCGACGACGACCAGGACGACGAGGAAGAGGAAGAAGAGGAGTGGGAAGACGAGGGCGACTGAGAGGGGGACAACTGAGACGGATGCCGCCCGCTCCGAGGCATCCGCCTTTGCCGGGCGCGGTGCATGAATCACCCCCTCCCGGTGGTTGCGGAACGGCGCACGGCGGTGTGTCAGTCCTTCAACTGGAACAGCCTCGACAGCGCCTCCATTAGCGCGCTGGGGATTCCGTGCCGCGATTCGTCGCGCAGCGATTCCAGCGGAGGATGAAGAAGCTTGTTGACCAGGCGATCGAAAGCCTGGCGGATCTCGGCCTGCTGGCGTTTGTCCAGTTCGCATAGTCTGTGAAAAAGCCGCTGAAGTTCCTCCTCCTTCGGCTTTTCCCATCCCTGACGCAGACGCTCAATCACCGGACCGGTGGCACGATGGTGCATGTCTGCCATGAACCGGGCCGCCTCATGTTCAATGATCTTCCTGGCCGTCGGAAGCTGCTTGTCGCGAGCTCTGCGGTTCCGGTCGCAGGCTGCGCTCAGGTCGTCAATCGAATACAGATACACCTCCGGGCGATCTGCAATCTCCGGGGCAAAATCGCGCGGAACCGCCAGGTCGAGGATGAACAGCGGCCGCTGCCCCCGAACGGCTTCCACCCGGCTGAAGTCGGCTGACGTCACGATCGGCTCGTCGGCGCCCGTCGTGCTCACCACCAGATCGGCCTGCGTGAGCGCCATTTGCAGTTCGCTCCAGTCGAGTGCCCGCCCCTGCCAGCGACGGGCAAGCTCGGCGGCGCGATCCGCGCTGCGGTTGATCACGGCGATGTCGCCCACGCCTTCGTCCCGAAGATAGCGGATCGTCTCCTCCGCCATCTCGCCGGCGCCGATCACCAGGGTCATCTTGTCTTCGAACCGTTCGAAGATCTGACGAGCGAAATCAGCCACCGCCACGCTGGGAATGCTCACACGCCGTTGATGGATCGTCGTTTCTCCCGCCACCCGGCGCGCCGCCTTGATGGCGGCCTGAAATGCCGCGTGGGTGAGCGGACCGGCCACCTGCTCGTCGGTCGCCAATTGATAGGCATGCTTCACCTGGGAGAGGATCTGCGCCTCCCCCAGGACCATGCTGTCCAGGCTGGCCGCTACGGTGAACAGATGCCGGACCGCGTCGGCCCCCTCCAGGCGAAATAGATACTCCGCCACTTCCTCGCGGGCCACTCCTCGGCAACCGGCGAGAAACCCGGCGACCTGGTCGGCACAGAGTTCGGCTTCCGTCTCGGCGGCGGCGTAGAGCTCCGTGCGGTTGCAGGTCGACAGGAGCACCAACTCGCAGCTCGAGAACTTCTCCCGCCACGCGACGAGCGCAGCGCGGGCCTGCCCATTGTTGAAGGCCAGTCTTTCACGCACCGGCAGGGGCGCCTTGTGGTGGCTCACGCCCACGACCTGCAGTTTCATTCCGGCGCCCCTCCTTCCCTGCCGCCAGGGATGGGGGACGATGCGGCCGGCGAGCGGACCTGGTGCTGGACCCTGAGCTTCGTGTGTTCCGTGTCGAAGAAGAACCCGATGGTCAACAGACAGATCAGAAACACAAAGCTGAGGACGGTCAGATAGGCTACCTTGCGGCCCTTCCGGGCGGGCTTGTAGAACACACTCACCCCGCTCGACACGGCGAGCCAGAAGAACATGAAAACCGTGGCCAGCACCACCGGGTCCGTCCAGTCCAGCCGCGTTCCTTCGCTCCGGGTGTAGATCATGTTGAGAATCACCCCCGCCAGGATCCCGACTCCCAGCAGAAACATCGCGATCCCGACGGACCGGCTGTTGAGGTCCTGCAGCCATTCGAGGCTGGGAAGCCGGAACCCGCGGGCGGGCGGCAGCTTTTTCTTCAGCCGACGGGCCTGGACCAGGTACATCAGGCCGGCCGCAAATCCCACCAGGACAGCCACGGTGGCCAGCATCAGCGACGTCCCGTGGACGATCCCCCAGACCAGCAGGGCCGGACGCCGTTCGAAAGGCGTTGGATCTGCCAGCCAGGCCGCGGCCACCAGACCGAGAACCAGGGGGAGCAGAAACACCCCGAAAGCGTTGTTCCGGTAGCAGGCCGTCACATACAGGTAGAACGCCGTTCGCTGGATAGCGGGTAGCCCGAGGCCGAGGCTGCTCGCTCCACCAGGTAGATGGTGTGCGCGAGAAGCCCTGCGGCGGCAAAGCCAAGCATGATTGCACCACGGATCCCGCTTCGAAACAAGAGACGGCTCAGTTCCAGAAGCAGAACCACGCAGTACGATGTGGCAAAACAGGTGATGCTAACGCCGGACATCGATCGGTGGCAACGGGGGGGACATGCTATGCGGCGGGAACCGGCGGTCCGTGTCAGCAGCAACCGGGGTCCTCTCGGGCCGCCCCGTGCGGAAAACGTCCCAAACCGTCGTCCCAAACCGTATTGTAGCCGTCCGCCGCCCTGCTTGGTAGCGAAAGCCCCGCCAGTTGCATGCCGCGTGCCGGGCGGCAGGGCCGCCGCAGCCTTGTCGGGCAATGGCCGCACCTTCATACTGAAGGCAACAGGGTGGTTGCGGCGGGAAAATCGCCGAACATCGTTGCGGGGCCGGGGCCCGTTGCGATCCACCCCTCGGGAAGAATGGATGCGGACCTCATGAACCTCGATATTGCCCTGACCCCCGCAGGCCGGCTCTGCCTGATGGATGTGCCCGACGAGGAGGCGGCACTGGCCGGTTCGCAGCTCGACGCGGCCCAGGCACGGGCCATTTCCAGAGCCTTTGCGTCCGGCCAGGCCGAGGGGCTGTTTCAACTGGCCGCCCGGCATCAGGGAGAGGCTCTCACAGCCTCGTTGGCCTTCTGGAGAGATTACGCCGCCGCCTATCTCGCCGCCCTGTGCCACGTTCCCGAGGGGACCTCGTCCCGCCCCGAAGCGATCCCGCCCCTCGAAGAGTCCAGGCTCGCCGAGTTTCTGCATGGAGCCCCGCCCATGCGCGGGGCTGAGTATCTCGGCCGAGAGGTGCTCGTCGGCATCTGGCAGGATCTGGATGCACACCTGCGCGATCGTATCGAGTCGGCCGGGCAGGGGGTGCCGGCGTTTCTCAAAGAAACGGCTCCCCTGTGGCACCAGGTGGGGCGAGTCTGTTTCCACCTGGCGGAGAACCGCAACGATCCGGAGTATCCCTTTGCCTTTCTGGCCACCTACGCGCCCAGCGTCGGCCACAGCGCAAAAATCCAGTATCAGCCCCTGAGCCGGGCGCTCAAGGAATACGCGGGGGCAAGGAACAGAAACGCCCTGATCAACCTCCTGTTGCCGGTCCAGCGGGCGTCGGAGAAGAGCCGGTTCGTCCGCCAGCTCGTCGAGTCGGGCGATGTCTACCAGCCGCTGGCGTGGACTCCGCGCGAGGCCTACCGATTCCTCACGGAAATGCCCCTGCTCGACGAATGCGGAGTGCTCGTCCGCCTGCCGGACTGGTGGAAGAAACGCCCTCGGCCGCGGGTGAGCGTGACCGTGGGGGAAAAGCGGCAGAAGCGGTTCAGTGCCCATTCGATGCTCGATTTCAGAGTGGACTTGGCCCTTGGCGACGAGACGCTCTCCGAGGCCGAATGGAAACGTCTGATGGAGGCCGACGAGGGGCTCGTGCTTCTGCGCGGCCAATGGGTCGAGGTGGATCGCCAGAAGATGGCCGAGGCCTTGGAGCACTGGCAGAAAGTCGAGGCGGCGGCCGAGGGAGGCATCTCCTTCGTCGACGGAATGCGTCTGCTCGCCGGTGCGGACCTCGACGCCGCCGATCGGGAGAGCGGCGACCTGGATCGCGAGTGGTCGTTCGTCCAAGCGGGCAGATGGCTCGGCGAGATCCTGGCCCACGTTCGCAACCCCGAGAGTCTGGATGCTGCCGGAGCGGGGCGCCGCCTGAATGCCAGACTCCGCCCCTACCAGGAGACCGGCGCCGCATGGCTCCAGTTCATGTCCCGTCTGGGGCTTGGCGCCTGCCTGGCCGACGACATGGGATTGGGCAAGACGATCCAGGTGCTGGCCCTCCTCGCCTCCGAGCAAGACAGCACGGGGCAGTGCCCTTCGCTCCTGGTTCTGCCGGCGTCGCTCCTGGGGAACTGGCGGACCGAAATCGCCCGGTTTGCCCCCTCGCTGCGGTGCCTGTTTGTGCACCCTTCCGAGACCCCCAAAGACCGCCTGGCCGACATGGCCAGAGAACCCGCCGCGGCGCTGGCCGACGCCGACGTCGTGCTGACCACCTACGGAATGCTGTTGCGGCAATCGTGGATGCTCCAGATCGACTGGCGGCTGGTGGTGCTCGACGAGGCCCAGGCGATCAAGAACCCCGCGGCCGGCCAGACCCGGATCGTCAAGCGGCTCAAAGCCGAGGCGCGGATTGCCCTCACCGGCACACCGGTCGAGAACCGCCTGGCCGATCTCTGGTCCCTGTTCGATTTCCTCTGCCCGGGACTGCTCGGTTCCCAGAAGAAATTCAAGGAGTTCGTCAAACGATTGGACCAGCGCCAGGAAAACCGTTACGCCCCGCTGCGGGGACTCGTGCAACCCTATATCCTTCGCCGGCTGAAGACCGACAAGCGAATCATCAGCGACCTGCCGGAGAAGACGGAGGTGCGGGCGTTCTGCTCGCTCAGCAAGCGGCAGGCCGCCCTTTACGCCAGGCTGGTGGAGGAGATGGCCCGCGCCCTGGAGAACCTCGACGCAATGCAGCGACGCGGCCTGATCCTGGCGTACCTCATGCGGTTCAAGCAGCTCTGCAACCACCCCAGCCACCTGCTGGGCGACGGCCGGTTCGATGCCTGCGAGAGCGGCAAGTTCCAGCGCCTGGCCGAGATCTGCGAGGAGATTGCCCAGCGGCAGGAGAAGGTGCTGGTCTTCACCCAGTTCCGCGAGATCTCCGAACCGCTTGCACGATTCCTGGCTGCACCGTTCGGCCGGGCGGGACTGGTCCTTCATGGCGGCACCGCCGTGGCAAAACGCAAAAAGCTCGTCGACGAGTTCCAGCGGGATGACGGGCCGCCGTTCCTCGTCCTGTCGCTCAAGGCCGGCGGCACGGGGCTCAACCTCACGGCCGCGTCGCACGTGATCCATTTCGACCGCTGGTGGAATCCGGCCGTGGAAAACCAGGCCACCGACCGGGCCTTCCGCATTGGCCAGCAGCGCAACGTGCTCGTCCACAAGTTCGTGTGCCGCGGAACCGTGGAAGAGAGGATCGATGCCATGATCGAGGAAAAGACCCGGTTGGCCACCGATCTCCTGGAAGCCGGCGCGGAGAAGTTGCTCACCGAGATGACCGACGCTCAACTGATCGAACTGGTGTCGCTGGATGTGACCAGGGCCGTGGTCTAGGGCGGCAAATACGGAAGGCCAACTCGAAACAGAAAGGAAGACTGGCATGGGATGGTATGGTGAATGGAGGCCTTATGTGCCGGTTGCCAAGCGGCGTCAGCAGGCCACACGTGAAATGGCTGCCTTGCGGAAGAAGGGAGTGAACGTCGAGCCGGTGACGATCAACGGCCGGAAAATCGCCACGACCTTCTGGGGCGAAGCCTGGTGCGAGCATCTCGAATCGTTCAGCGACTTCGAAAACCGCTTGCCGCGAGGCCGCACCTACGTGCGGAACGGATCGGTGTGCCACCTGGCAATCAGCCGCGGCAAGATCGAGGCCAAGGTGTCCGGGTCGGAACTGTACGACGTGTCGATCCGCATCCGGGAACTGCCGGCCAAGAAGTGGCTGGCCGTCAAACAACGCAGCGCCGGCCAGATCGGCTCGCTGCTGGAACTGCTCCAGGGACGCCTTTCCGACCACGTGATGGAGGTGGTGACGGACCGGAAGGAAGGGTTGTTCCCGCTGCCCGGCGAGATATCGTTCGACTGCGACTGCCCCGACTGGGCGAGTATGTGCAAGCATGTGGCGGCCGTACTGTACGGCGTCGGTGCGCGGCTGGACGAAAGACCCGAGCTGTTGTTTCTCCTCCGGGGTGTCAACCACGAGGAACTGATCGATACGGATGCCGTGAAGGCCGTCTCGAATGTGACGGCCGGCGGCAGGTCGCGCCGCCTGTCGGCAGGCAGCCTCTCCGACGTATTTGGAATTGACGTCGATACGGGGCAGCCGAGCGAGCCGGCCCAGAAACCGCGGAAGGGGAAACGGACGGCCGGTAGCAGGTCCGCCGGGAAGGCGGAAACAGCCGATGCAGTCGCCGGCCCGTCCGGCCCGAAACGGAGGTCTGCCGCCAAGAAGAAGGCCGCCAAGAGAAAGCCCTGCAGAACCACCGCCGCGAAGAAGAAGACGGTCTGAAACCCGACGGCCCGCTGAAAGGCAGGCCCCGCCGGTGTCGGCCTGTCTCGGCCGGCAGCGAGCGGTATAATGGCAGTGGGCGATGGAACTGGGCGATGGAACCGCGAAAAAGGCCTCCCGCAGGCGGAAATCGCCTCGGGCGGCGGACGGTTTCGGGGACCGGTTCCGGCAGCTCGTGCCCCCGTGTGTGAATCCCGCTCTGAGGCTTCATGATGTCCCAGGTTTTCGAACAGTCGCTCCTGGATTCGGCCCACTTGCTCTCCTGCAAATCGCTCGAGGATGCCGAACTCACCGAACGCATCCAGCGCATCCGCCGCCAGTTCGGCTCTCGCCTGCTGATCCTAGGGCACCACTATCAGCAGGATGAAGTGATCGCACTGTCCGATCTCCGGGGCGACAGCTACAAGCTGAGCGAACTGGCGGCCTCGCACGGCGAGTGCCGGGCGATCGTCTTCTGCGGCGTCCACTTCATGGCCGAGACGGCCGACATCCTCGCAAACCGGCCCGAGCGGCTCGCCCAGCGCGGTGGAGAGCGGATCCCCGTGGTGCTCCCCGACATGTCGGCCGGCTGCTCGATGGCCGACATGGCCGAGGTCGAGCAGGTCGAGGACTGCTGGGAGCAGCTCTCGGCGATTGTCGATACCGAAGACCTGATGCCGGTCACTTATGTGAACTCGGCGGCGTCGCTGAAGGCCTTCTGCGGCCGCCATGGCGGGATCGTGTGCACCTCGGCCAACGCCCGGCCCGTGCTCGAGTGGTCCTTCGCCCAGAGGCGGCGAGTGCTGTTCTTCCCGGATCAGCACCTCGGCCGGAACACGGCCCTGCGGATGGGCGTACCGATCGGCCAGATGCCGGTTTGGGATCCGCACGCCGAGCATCTCGGCGGAACCACCCAGGAGGCGATCCGGTCGAGCCGGGTGATCCTGTGGAAAGGACACTGCAGCGTCCACCAGATGTTTCTTCCCCAGCATGTGGCCGCCTTCCGCGACCGTTACCCGGGGATCAAGATCATGGTCCACCCCGAGTGCATGCAGGAAGTGGTCGACATGGCCGACCAGACCGGTTCAACCGGTGCAATCATCCGCGCAGTCAAGGAGGCTCCGGCGGGAACGAAATGGGCCATCGGCACGGAGCTGCACCTGGTCAACCGGCTCAAGCACGAGCATCCCGAGCAGGAGATTCACTTCCTTTCGCCGACCGTCTGCATGTGTGCGACCATGTACCGGATCGACCTGCCGCATCTCTGCTGGTCGCTGGAGAACCTGGTCGCCGGCACGCCGGTCAACGTGGTCCGGGTCGACGACGAGACGGCGGCAGATGCCCTCAAGGCGCTCGAGCGGATGCTGGAAGTCAGGTAGGAAATCCGAAATCCAAAGCAGCGCATCCGGGATGGCGTCAAGCCATGAGCCCCCTGTGATCCCCGCATCTGGCAAGCTCGCGCTGGAGAGTGGGTGCAAGTATGCATCTTGACATCATTCATAGTGATGCTATGATGTCATCATGAGAACCACCGTGACCATTGACGACGATTTGTTGATGGAGTTGAAAGAGCAAGCGCACCGGGAAGGTACGTCTCTGGCCAAGCTCATGAATCGCGTTCTGCGCCACGGAATCAGGCGAATGCGTCGCGAGGAGAGGCAGCCGGTGTCGTTCCGGCAGAAGACCTATCCAATGGGTGAGCCCAAGGTCAACCTCGACAAGGCCCTTGCCGTGGCGGCAGCGCTGGAAGACGACGAGATCTGCGAGAAGCTGGCGCGGCGAAAATGAAGCTGGTCGATCTGAACGTCCTGCTCTACGCCGTCAATCAGCAATCGCCTCGGCACGAGTTGATTCGCGCATGGTGGGAGGCGGTTCTTTCCGACGAGGAACCGGTGGGGCTTCCGTGGCTTGTCATTCTGGGGTTTCTTCGCGTATCCACCAACCCTCGCGTATTTGCCGCTCCGCTCAGTTCGAGCCAAGCGATCGAGCAGATGGAGGAATGGTTGAATCATCCGAATGTCTGCATCGTGCGTGAAACGGACGAGCACTGGAGGATACTGAGAGAGCTTCTCGACGAATGTGCGACTGCCGGGAACTTGACGACCGATGCGCACATGGCCGCACTTGCGACAGCGCACGGGGCAATTCTCGCATCCTGCGATGCCGACTTCGGACGGTTCCGTCATCTTCGGTGGGTGTCTCCGCTGGGATAGGGCGCCTATTCTCCGGAACTACTCGACTCCCAGCTTGATCGTCACCTTTTCGATCTTGCCCCGGAACTCCTGAGGTCCCTGGTAGGGGCCAACGGGGTCGCCGCCGTCACGGCCGACGGTGAGGCCGTCGGCGGGGGTGGCAATGGGGCCGGGGGATTTCGCGCGAGCAACGTCTTTGCCGTCCACCGTCATGACGACCTCGCCCGTGATCGGAACCTCGACCACGATCGTGCAGCCCGCTGCCGGCAACGTCTCCTGGCCGGTGAGCGTGGTCAGCTTGCCCTTGTGACGCATGCCGAAGCACGGCTTGCCGCCCTCGACATACAGCGTGTAGCCGTGGGTTACTCCCCCCTGGGCGACGATCACACCCTCAGCCACCGAACCGAGTTGCGCCTCGACGGAAAGCGATTTTCCGCCTGTCTGCGGCGCGTCTTCCCTGGCCAGCGCGGCACCGCTGCTCAACTCGAACCGCGTCTTCTGGTTGGCCTTCCTGGCTGCCCGCTTCTCCGCGCCCCAGGGCCAGGGCTTGGCCTTGGTGTGAATCGCCAACGCTTCCCAGGCCGCGGCCATCTTCTCGACGCGGTCGGGCATCTGGGCGGCCAGATTGTCCAGTTCGGTACGGTCGGCCTCCATGTCGTAGAGCTCCCAGGGACCCGTCTGGCCGGAGTTCATGTTCCCCTTGCGCACGATCTTCCACTTGCCGTCGCGGAGGGCACTGTTGGCTTCGTGCTCCCAGAAGATCGGTTTCTTCCGCCCCAGGTCGTTGCCTGTGAATGCCGGCCGCAGGCTGACCCCTTCCAGCGGCGCGATCGGCTCGCCGCGGTACTCGGCCGGATAATCGATGCCGCCCACGTCCACGCAGGTGGCCATGATGTCGATCAGGTGCCCCGGCTGGGTCTCCAGCCTGCCACGGCGGTCGGCCGCGATCCCCCTGGGCCAGTGAACGATGAGCGGTGTGGAGATTCCCCCTTCATGAACCCAGTGCTTGTATTCCCGGAACGGCGTGTTCGACGCGTTGGCCCAGGAAAGCCCGTAACCGAGGAAGGTATCGGCCGTGCCCGGCATGACGCCTCGGCCCTGACGGACGGCCTTCCCCTCGCGGCTCCGCTGGGGAATCATGTCGTACTGGAGCTGGCCAGGCTGCATCGGCTCGATCTTCTCCGGATCGGCCTTGTAGGTGATCTTGTCACCCCGCCCCATCGGCTCGGCACAGCCACCGTTGTCCTGGAGGAAGAAGATCAGGGTGTTGTCAAAACATTCGGTTTCCTTCAGCGCGCCGACGATCCGGCCGATCCCCTGGTCCATCGAGTCGATCATGGCCGCGTAGACCTCCATGAGGGCGCTTTCCCACTCCTTGTCGGGAGCATCTTCCCAGGCCGGCGACTCGGCGTCGCGCGGCGTCATCCTCCACGACGGGTCGATGAGCCCCAGCTCCTTGGCCCGCTGGTACCGGGCGGCTCGAACCGCATCCCAGCCCGCGTCGTACCGGCCGTCATACTTGCGGATGTCCCGCTCTCGGGCGTGCATCGGCCAGTGGGCGGCCGTAAACGCTACGTACATGAAGAACGGCCTGTCACCGTGATCCCTGGCGTGATCGCGCACAAACTGGGCGGCGTTGGCGCTGATCGCATCGGTGTAGTAGAAGTCCGGGGAATCGGGTGCGATCAGTTCATTGTCGCGGGTCAGCGAGTTGGGATCGAAAAAACTGCCGGCGCCGTGGATTGTGCCGAAGTAACGGTCGAAGCCGCGCTGCAGGGGCCAGTTGGCCCTGGCGTCTTCGCCGTCGGGGCGGGTCCGGCTGGTCACGTGCCACTTGCCGGTTGCATACGTGCGGTAGCCGCCAAGCCGCAGCGCCTCGCCGATCGTCAGGCAATTGCCGTTGAGCCCCGAGGTGTAGCCCGCCAGGCCCTTCTCGCCGAGCATGTGCCCCACTCCCGCCTGGTGAGGATAGAGTCCGGTCAAGAGCGAGGCCCGGGTGGGGCAACAACGAGCCGTGTTGTAGAACTGGGTGAACCGCAGGCCGCTCTGTGCCAGCCCATCGAGCACCGGCGTCTGAATCTCGCCGCCATAGCAGCCGATATCGGAAAAGCCCATGTCGTCGGACAGGATCAGCACCACATTGGGCCGATCCTCCGCCGTCAGGCCGGCAGCCGCCACCAGCGAGACCGCCAGCGAAAGGAGAACAGCAATTCGGGTCATCACGGACCTCTCGATCAAGGTGCAGGGACGGACGGCACGGTCGGTTGGTATGCTTGAACTTACGACAATCCGTGCGTCGAGTCGAGAGCGCGGCGCCAGAGTCTGCGCGTCGTCGAGAAGTCGTGGTGTTTTGGGCGGCAGGTGTGCGTTGAGGGCGATGTTGACGCGCAGCTACAGCATCAACGAATTTGCCGAGTTTCGTGGCCGCGCGCAATCGGAGACTGACCGTGAAAGCAGACCAGTTGCCTCTCGGTTGAAGGAAACACTGCCGAACGGCGAGGTCCTGGGGACGCAGCTGCACGCGAAGGACCGGATCAGCCTGCCGTGAGTCTTGCCGGCTCCGCGCCATCAGGCTGCTCGCCGCCGACTGTCTCGCTCTGCCCCGAGACCCCCTCTACCCAGAAACCCCGTAGTGCCGCAGCGGCTCGCAGGGGATCACCGGGCCGACGTCGGCGGCAGGGTTCACGCACAGCAGCTCGTGAATGGCCTCCGGCCCACGGGGTTCCCCGGCCGGGCGGCTGTGGTGCCACTGGCGATCCGTGGGAGCCAGGCGGTCGTCCAGCGGCCATGGAGTGAAGGGGTTATAACCCAACGCGGCGACCAGTTTTGAACAGTCCATCGTCACGTCGCCGGCCCGCGGCGGGAGGGGCGCCGCATGACGCCGCGGCATGCCGTGCAGCAGCTTCGGATCGTAAGCGCCCACGCGATTGACGACCTGAGCGATCTGGTAAAGGCTGAGCTTTCGCGGTCCGCCGGCGTGGTAGATGCCCGCGAAGGGCTGCGCCAGCATGATCTCGCAGACCCGGCTCAGACAATCGCCGTAGGTGGGCGTGCGGACCTCGTCGTAATAGAGCGTGGCCGGCCGCGACTTGCGGAACCGGGAGGCAATCCAGTCGATCGCCCCGGCGTGGCCGTTGAAACTCACCGCCATCGGCAGCGAGATCCGCAGGATGCAGGCCGCCGGTTCGATCTGGCCGACGGCCTGTTCTCCTTCGACCATCGTGCGGCCGTAGACGGTCACCGGGTCGGTCGGATCGGTTTCCACATAGTCGCCCCCCTTGGCGCCCGAGAACACCAGGTCGATCGACAAATGGACCAGGCGCGCCCCGTACTGGCGAGCCAGACCGGCCACGTAGCCCACGCCTTCCACGTTGGCCCGTTGGGCCAACACCGGATCGAGCTGGCACGACTTCAAGGCACAACTACCGGCGCAGTTCAGTACCGCCGCGAAGCGATACTTCTCGAACAAACGGGCGAGGGCTTCGGCGTCTTCCGTGTTGCAGGCCACGACCCCCGGCCCCTCCAGCTTCCTGGTGTCTTCCTGGCGAATGCCGATCACCTGCCCCGGATAGCGCGACTGGAAGTAGTGGAGCGCATGGTAGCCCGACGGCCCCGCCACACCCGTGACGAGCAGCGGCAACGGGATCAGATTGTGAGGCAATCGGGCTTGGAACATGGCAGCACTTCCGCCAGGTGAAGTGGCCGGAAAGGTCGACAGGCGGGCAAGGAGGCGAACCACGGAAGGATCGCCTGGAGGCGTCCAGTTACGTTGCCGATTTGACCCGCCTGGCCCGCCTTCCGACCGGAATTCCTGCCACTTCACACGGCTGACCGGATGCGAAGCTTGTTGGGAGGCCCGCCAGAATCTGGCGGAATCCTCAATTCTACCATCCCCCCCAATGTGCCGGAAGATGAAACCTCGGCCGCATGCGCGGCAAGGGCGTCTCTGCCGCCGGTTCCGGTCCGCTCGATATCAGCCCGGGATGAGGCTAGAATGGCGTAACACTTCGGCCCAGTGAAGTCGCTGGAAACGTCGGCAGGCGGCCCAAAGAGCGGTCGATCACCAGCACGCTCAGAGGCCTGGAATCTCTTTTCCAGTCCAACCTCCGCCAGTCGCCTCCCGATCGGAAGTCCTTGCTTCAGATGGCTGAAGCGAGGCCATAATGACCCGTTTCCGGGCGGAAAGCCGGCTCGAAGATCGAAACAACCTCTGAGGATGAACTCCCGCATGAACCACAACCTGCATCGCTTTGCCGTGCTCGCCGCTTTTTCCCTGACGCTCTGCACCCTTGCCCTCGGACCCGCCCCCACCGGGGCCGCCGAGCCTGCCGGCCTCAAGGTCGAACGGCTCCGGTGCGAGTATCTGCCCGATCCGCTGGGGATCGATGAAACGGCCCCGCGCCTGAGCTGGATCGTCACCTCCGACCAGCGCGGGGAGTGTCAGACGGCCTGGCGAATTCTCGTTGCCACGAGTGCCGGAGAGCTCGCCAAGGACAACGGCGACTTGTGGGATTCCGGCCGCGTGGAGAGCAGCCAGACCGTCAACATTCCCTACGCCGGGAAGGCCCTGGCGTCGCGGCAGCCGTGTTATTGGAAGGTGATGTCCTGGGACGGGGCCGGACGGCCGTCCGCCTGGAGCGAGACGGCGCAGTGGTCGATGGGGCTGCTGGATCCGGCTGACTGGCAGGCCCGGTGGATCAGCTTCCGCGACGATTCGCCGCTGGAGGCTTCGCAGGAGAAGATGGTGCTTCCGCCCGCCCGTTACTACCGCAAGCCGCTGGAAGCCGCCAACGAAGTCCGCCGCGCCACGGTGTACGCCTCGGCCCTCGGCATCTACGAACTGGAGATCAATGGCCGCCGCGTGGGCCGGTCGATGTTCACGCCCGGCTGGTGCGATTATGCAAAACGCTGTCTCTACAACACCTTCGATGTGACCGACATGATCCGCCAGGGGCAGAACGTTCTTGGGGCGATCGTGGCCGACGGCTGGTATGCCGGCTATGTGGGCTACGGGCTCCTGGTCGGCTACGGACCCAATCGCTGCGGGCGGTACATGTATGGCAAGACGCCTGCGATGCTTGTCCAGCTTGAACTGGAATATGCCGATGGTTCCAGAGAAACGATCGCCACCGATCCCACCTGGAAAGTGGCAACGGGGCCCATCCTGGAGGCCGACATGCTCATGGGCGAGAGCTACGACGCACGGCTCGAACTGGCCGGATGGTCGTCGCCCGGCTTCGACGATTCGACCTGGACTGCCGCCGTCGCGGCCGAGGACAACGGCAGCCTCAAGGCCCAGTTCATCGACCAGAGCGGACCCCGCGAGGTGGAGCTGGGGTTCCGCAAGCCGCCGCGCATGCAGGCCCACCCCGGCGTGCCCGTTGTGCCGATCGAGGAGATCCGGCCCCGGGCGATCACCGAGCCCGGTCCGGGCGTGTACATCTTCGACATGGGCCAGAACTTCTCGGGCGTCGTGCGGCTCAAGGTCCGCGGCCCAGCGGGGGCCAGAATCCAGATCCGCCATGGGGAGATGCTCCACACCGACGGACGGCTGATGACCGAAAACCTCCGCAAGGCCCGGGCCACCGATACCTACATCCTCCGCGGCGATCCGGAAGGCGAGGTCTGGACGCCCCGATTCACCTACCACGGCTTCCAGTTCGTGGAGCTGACCGGCTACCCCGGCAAACCGCAGCTCGATGCCGTGACGGGCCTGGTCATCCACTCCCAGACCCCGCTGGCCAGTTCGTTCGAGTGTTCCGACGCGATGGTCAACCAGTTGTTCCGCAACGTCGTCTGGACCCAGCGGGCCAACTTCCTCGAAATCCCCACCGACTGCCCCCAGCGCGACGAACGGCTGGGCTGGACCGGCGACGCCCAGATCTACGCCCGCACGGCCAGCCTCAATGCCGACGTCGCCGCGTTCTTCACCAAGTGGCTCCAAGACCTGGAGGAAGCTCAGCTTCCCGACGGCCCCTATCCCGACTACGCCCCCTACCCCATGCAGCACGGCAAGCCGAAGCGCGCCTTTGCCACGGCCTGGATGGACGCCGGCGTGATCTGCCCCTACACGATCTACCGGGCCTACGACGACCAACGCGTTCTTGAACGGCATTGGGAATCGATGGAGCGGTTCATGGAGTACCGGCGCCGCGTGAGTCCCGATTTTCTCGGCGTGGCCCTGGGTAATGGCTGGGGCGACTGGCTTGCGCTGAACGAGACCACGCCCGTCGAATACGTCGACACGATCTACTTCGCGTATTCGTCCAAGCTGATGGCCGAAATGGCCGAGGCCCTCGGCAAGCCGGAGGCGGCCAGGAAATATCGAGAGTGGTTCGGTGCGATTGCCGCGGCCTATGCGAAGAAGTACATCGACGCCGAAGGGCGACTGACGGTCCAGACCCAGTCGGCCCACGCCCTGGCGCTCTACGTGGGGCTGGTGCCCGGCCATCTGCGCCAGGCCTATGCCGATCGGCTAGCCGACATGATCCGCGAGAACGAGGTTCGCATGGCCACCGGCTTTCTCGGCACGAAACACCTGCTGCCCGTTCTTTCCGCCTGCGGCCACAACGACCTGGCGGGGCGCCTGCTGCAGAGCCGCCGCTTCCCGTCGTGGGGCTACGAGATCGAGAACGGCGCCACGACCATCTGGGAACGCTGGAACAGCTTCACCAAAGACGAAGGTTTCATGGCAGGTATGAACTCCTTCAGCCACTACTCGTTCGGAGCGGTCTGCGAGTGGATGTTTACCACCCTGGCGGGAATCGATCAGGGTGCTCCCGGATTCGCCGAGGTCGTGATTCGCCCTGCCCCGCAAACCCGGGAGAGCAATCCGGAGACGCCGCCCATCGACTGGGTCCGCGCGGAATACGACTCGATACGCGGCCGCATCGCCAGCCACTGGCGCCGCCAGGCCGATCGCTTCCTGTTGGATGTCGTCGTGCCGGCCAATACAGCCGCCACGGTCGATATCCCCGCCAGCACCGTCACCGCGGTCACTGAGAGCGGTCTGCCGCTCGATCAAGCACCAGGTGTCCGCGTGCAGGAGAGCCGATCGGGGCGAGTTCGCGTGTCGATTGGAGGTGGCAAGTACCAGTTCGTTTCATCCCCGTGATGCGGCCTCCTGGCCAGGGGGGGCTGTCTGGCACGGACACAAGGCGTGCCGGATGTAGGGGTTACGGGTTCTGTAGCGGCGCGCCGTGCCGGCTCGTTGGGAACTGGCAAAACAGTCCCCCCCGCCGTGGTCTCCGCAGGTGGGAGGGTGTGCTTGCTGGACCCCTCCACGACCGATAGCATTCATATTGTCGGCGAGGATCTTGCAGCGCCTCCCGGGAGCGGGGGGATCCGTTCTTGGATCCCAACAGGGGCCTGTTTCCACGGTAAAATGTGAGAATGGGGCAATCTTCGTCTGGATAGAGTTGTCTGCAGTAATTGACCGGGGAGCGGACGAAGGAACTGCCGGTCGGGCCTGTGGGGGCATCCGGCTGGCCGGTGAAAGTGCGAACCTATGAAGACTGTCGACACCCAAAGCTATCTTCTGCTCACCACGCGATACCTTCGCAAGCAGGCGAGGCAGTTGTCGGGCCAGATGGTCGGCCTGCGCGAAAGCGATGACATCGAGTTTGTTCACCGGGCTCGCGTTGCCTGTCGGCGTCTGCGCGCCGTGCTGCAGATGAGTCAGGATTGTTTTCCGCGAAAACACCACAAGATGTGGCGCAAGGAGATCCGCAAGCTCCTCAAGGGCCTCGGCGATGCGCGCGACAAGGACGTGCAGGCCGATTTTCTCTGGCGATTCCTTGCCGATCTCAACGACCGGGCGCTTCTGCCGGGAATCGCCCGTATCGTGGTCGGGTTGGAGCATCAGCGCGAGCAGTTGCAGCCCACCGTGATCGCGGCGGCCGAACGGGCCGTGGCCCGCGGAGTCATCAAGGACCTTCTCGACGCGTCGAAGGTCACCCTTGCCGACCTGAATCAGAAGCATGTCCGCCTGACGGGCCGCGAACTCTTCACCCGGCTCGAACAGCAGATCACCGAGAACCTCGACGAGTTCCTGGACTACCAGGACAGCCTCGAGGATCCGCAGAACGAAGAGGGGCACCATGAGATGCGGATCGGCGCCAAGCAGCTCCGCTACACCCTCGAAATCTGCAAACCGGCCTACGCGGGCCGGCTCGACGACTATCTGGCCACCGTCAAGCGGATCCAGACCCTGCTTGGCGACATCCACGATTGCGACGTCTGGGTCGAGCACCTTGCGGCCACGCTTGGTGAGGAGGGCAAGCGGCTTGCCGAACGCTACGGCCACAACGGACATCTGGGTCGACTCGCCGCGGGCATCGAGTATCTTCGGACCGAACGGCGCACCACGCGCAGGCGCCTGTTCGACGAACTGGTCGCCTACTGGCGAGAGTTGAAGCAGGAGGCCTACTGGGACGCGCTGCGCGAGCTGGTCGGCTGCTGCGCCCTGCGAGGCAATGTCCCGCCGTCGGACGATGACGAAGAGGCCGCCAAGGAGGATGAGGAGATCGACGCCGACGATGATTCCGACGTTTTCGACCAGCAGGCCCCGCCCCCGCCCGTGAAGACGGCGGTCGGCGAGGACTGGCTATGACGGGAAGGCAAGGACCCTGATGGAGAGGGACAATTCGACTCGCGAAGAATCGGAAGATGTCAAGACGGTTGCAGCGATCGATATCGGCTCCAATGCGGTACGCATGGTGGTTGCCGAAGTCCTGCCCGACGGGAAGATTGCGACTCTTGAGCGGCTCCACCGCGCGGTGCGTCTGGGACAGGATTCGTTCCGGCGCGGCCGGCTCGGCAATCGCAGCATGCGGGCGGCCATTGCCGTACTCCGCGACTACCACCAGGTTCTCGACCTCTACAAGGTCCAGCAACTCCGCGCCGTAACCACCAGCGCCGTTCGCGAGGCGGTCAACTGCGATACCTTCCTCGACCGGATTTTCATGGCCACCGGGTTCAACGTGGAGGTCATCGGCACGTCGGAGGAGAGCCGCCTGACCGTTTCTGCCGTCCGCCAGGCCGTCGCCGGCGCCGGCAGTGTCAACCGCGATCGCACCCTCATCGCCGACGTGGGCGGGGGCAGCACGCTGCTGATCGTTCTCGAGGAAGGCGAAATTGCCAGCTCCTACAGCCTCCGGCTCGGATCGATCCGGCTCCAGGAGATGTTCCTCAGCGGGGAAGAATTCTCGGACCGATCGGGCGACTTCCTCAGTCCCCATATTGCCAAGGTCGTTGCCTCGGCCGAAGGTTCGGTGTCGCTCAAGAATATCCAGTCCTTCGTGGCAGTCGGGGGCGACGTGCGATTTGCCGCCCATAAGATCGGAGTGCCGACCGAGTCGAGCGACTTGTACTGCGTGGCCGCCAGGGATTTCGACCGCCTCGTCGCCGAGTGCGAGTACCTGAGTGTCGAGCAGACGGCACGCAAGCACGGTCTGCCCATCGCCGATGCCGAGACCCTCACGCCGGCGCTCCTGATCTACCGGGCCCTGCTGCGCCGGACCAAGGTCGACCAGATGCTCGTCTCGCGCGTCTCCATGCGCGACGGGCTGGTCCTGGATCTGGCGCGGAATGTCAGAGGCGAAGAAGACATGGAAGTCGTTGAAGGCGTTCTGCATTCGACGATGACCCTTGCCGCAAAGTACCACGTCGATCTCGAACACGCCCGCGACGTGGCCGGTTTCTCGCTCCGGCTGTTCGACGAGTTCCAGCCCGACCATCGCCTGGGATCGCGAGAGCGGCTGCTGCTGCACGTGGCGGCCATCCTCCACGAGGCCGGCGGCTACGTGGCCGCGCCCGCCCATCACAAGCACAGTTACTACCTGATCCGCTATTCCGAGGTCTTCGGGTTGACGCCCCGCGAGATGAACACGGTGGCCCACGTCGCCCGTTACCACCGCCGCAGCGTCCCCAAACCGTCCCACATGGAATACATGAGCCTTCCGCGGGAGCAACGCGTGATCGTCAGCAAGCTGGCGGCCATCCTCCGCGCCGCCGACGCCATCGCGCGGGGCCAGGTCCGCAATGCCCAGTTGCTCCGCTTCGAACGGCAGGACGACGAGCTGATCATCGTCCTTCCGGGGGTCAAGAACCTGGTTCTCGAACGCAAGGCCATCGCCGGCAAAGGCGATATGTTCGAAGACATCTACGGAATGCGAATCCGCCTCGAAGAAGCATGATCGAATGCCCAAGACCGACCTGAGTTCTCCCGACTACTACTTCAACCGCGAACTGAGCTGGCTCGAGTTCAACGACCGCGTCCTCCGCGAAGGCCTCAATGAGAACCTCCCGCTCATGGAGCGGCTGAAGTTCCTGGCCATCGTCAGCTCGAACCTCGACGAGTTCTTCATGATCCGCGTCGCCGGTTTGATGCAGCAGCGATCGGCCAAGGTCCGCAAACGCGGGCTCGCCGGGATGACCCCCACCCAGCAACTCAAGGCGATCTCCCAGCGCGCCCACCGGATGGTGGCCGAGCAGTCCGAAGGCATCCAGAAGGCGTTCGACGAACTCGCCCGCCACGGGCTGTTCATCCACGAGCGCGAAAGCTGGACCGAATCGCAGCGCGCCTTCGCCGCCGGATACTTCTCGCGCGAACTGGATCCCTTGCTGACCCCGATGGCAATCCAGGATCTCACGCCCCAGCCACTCCTGCCCGGACTGCAGCTCAACGTGGCGCTGCAGATGCTGGTGGAAATCGACGAGCAACCCTGCAAGCGGGTGGCAATCGTCCCGGTCCCCGGCAATTGCCGGCGATTCATCCAGATCCCGTCCGACGAAGGCGTCCACCTGATCCGGCTCGAGGACGTGATTGCCGACAACGCCGACAAGCTCTTTCCGGGCTGCGAGGTGACGGCCAGGACCGTAATCCGCCTGACCCGCGACGCCGATGTGGCCATCGAAGATGACGACGCCAGCGACCTGCTCAAGGTCGTCCAGGAAACCGTGATCATGCGCCGGCGCCGGCGGGTCGTCCGGCTGGCCGTTTCCGCAGGCACCGACCGCGAGCTGCTGGCCTGGCTCAAGGACTGGCTCGATCTGGAGGCGGACAACGTCTACGAGATCAGCGGCATGCTCGACGCCAGGGGACTCTGGCAACTGGCTGCGCTGCCGGAGTTCGAGTCGCTTGCTGATGCCGAATGGCCGCCCCAGACGCCCCAGGACCTGATCGGATCGGAAAACATCTGGCAGACCATCCAGGAACGGGACGTGATGCTGTTCCACCCTTACGAGTCGTTCGACCCGGTCGTGCATCTGCTGGAGGAGGCGGCCGGCGATCCGGACGTGCTGGCGATCAAGCAGACCCTCTACCGCACCAGCGGCAATTCGCCCGTGGTGAAGGCGCTGGCCCGGGCTGCGGCCGGCGGCAAGGAGGTCACCGTGCTCGTGGAGCTGAAGGCCCGCTTCGACGAGGCGGCCAATGTCGCCTGGGCCCGCCAGCTCGAAGACGCCGGCTGCCACGTGATCTACGGCATCGCCGGGCTCAAGACCCACGCCAAGGTTCTGCTGATCGTCCGCCGCGAATCGGGACGGATCCAGCGCTATGTGCATCTGGCCACGGGCAACTACAACGACAAGACGGCGCGGATCTATTCCGACGTGGGACTGATCACGCGCAACCGCGACCTGGCCAGCGACGTGGCCGCCTTCTTCAACCTCCTGACCGGCTATTCCGAGGCCGTCGGCTGGTCGAAACTGACCGTCGAGCCGCGGCGGCTCAAGGAGCGGTTCATCGAGCTGATCGAGCGGGAGATCAACGTTTCCACCACCGAACAGCCGGGCCTGATCATGGCCAAGGTCAACTCGCTCGAGCATCCCGAGATCTGCCAGACCCTGTTCCGGGCCAGCCAGGCCGGGGTCCGCGTGCTTCTGAATGTCCGCGGGATCTGCTGCCTCCGCCCCGGAGTGAAAGGTATCTCCGAGAACATCGAAGTTCGCTCCATCGTCGATCGCTACCTCGAGCACGCGCGCATCTTCTATTTCCGCAACGGCGGCCACGAAGAGGTCTACCTGTCGAGTGCCGATTGGATGCGGCGCAACCTGGACAATCGGCTCGAGATCATCTTCCCGATCCTCGATCCGGGCGTGCGCCGCCGCCTGATCGGGATTCTCGAGACGGTGTTTGCCGACAACGTGAAGGCCCGCCGGCTGCTGCCGGACGGCAGCAGCGAACCGCTGCCCAAGTCCCGCAAGCCTCTCCGCGCCCAGGAGAAGTTCTACCGCGACGCCGTCGAGGCGGTCCGCGCCGCCGAACAGGCAACGCCCCGCTTCCGTACCCTGAAGAGTCCCGAGGCCGAGTGACCCCAACGGCGCCCAAGCCGCCTGCTGTAGCGCCCCGGCGTTTTCCCGCGGCCAAAGAACTGGGGGGAGCGTTGTGTTGGACCTGGCGAGTTCCCGCAATTTGCGGCGCGGCCATCGCAGGGTCAGACTGCGACACAGCACGGTCGATTTTTGCATGGAGACGGTTCACCGCGACGGGCGCAAGACCGCAAGAAGCCGGGCTTCCGCCCCGCGCCTTCGTGCGCTCACCGCAGCGTGTCAATAGACGGTCACAATCATCCCCGGCTCCACGAAAACCAGCCGGGCGGCAATTCGATCCTCGGCCAGACCATGAAGTTGGGAGACTGCCCAGCGGTAGGCCTCGAGCTGCGGGCGGTAGAGTTCCCGCTTGGCCGCGACCGCTGCCGGATCGCCGGCGTCCAGCGAGTCGCTCTTGAAGTCCAGGATGTCGGCCGCGGCCGGCACGCCTCCGTCGAAGGCGACCACGAGCCGGTCGAAGGTGCCGCGCAGGAGGGTTTCCTCCCGGCGGACAACAAAGGGCCGCTCCTTCCAGACCTGCAGTCGGCTGCCCGACGGGTAAGCCGACCGGCTCAGAACGGCGCGAACCGCCGGCTTCTCGAGGGCGTGGCGGAACCGGCGGACGACCGCCGCAACGTTCGTCTGCGGGAGCTGCAAGGTCTGAAGTTTCCGGCGGAGCAGGTCTTCGTCCAGAGGGCCGTCGTCGAGCCAGGTGATCTGCTCGAAGCAGGCATGCATGGCGGTCCCCCAATCCATCGCGGCCGAACGATCGAGCCGCAACCGCTCCTCCAAACGCACGCGAGGTCCGCCCTCCAATTGCGACGGGCTCTGCGTTTCCAGCCCGCGGCCGACCGCCCCTTTGCGGGGAGCCAGGCGGATCACGAGCGGTGCTGGCTCCTCGGTCGAGGCCCTCCTCTCGGCGGCGGGTGCCCGATCGGCCCATGCCGGATCGCCGTTCTCGTAGAGGACGGAAAGTGGTTCCGCCGCCCGGCCGCCGGACAGGGCTGCCCGGAGAACGCCGGCGGCAGTTGCGGGAATCGTCTTCTCGCTTTCCTTGGCCGGTGCCACGATCATGTGCAAGGCGTGGATCGGCCGCGTCAGGGCCACGTAGAGCACGCACAGGGCCTCCTCGACCTGCTGCCGGTCGTAGGTGGCGAACATCTCCTGGAACTTGCGGGGCAGAAGCGGCTGCAGCTCTTTGCTCACATAGCGGCAGATCCGCTCCACCGGCTGGGCGGGGCCCGCCCGACCCACAACCAGCGACGGCGGCTGCCCTTTCAGACGCCAGTCCAGTTCCGGCAGGACACAGATGTCGAACTGCAGACCTTTCGACTGGTGGACCGTCATCACCCGGACACGGGCGGCCGTGGGCGATTCCACCCGCTTCTTCTGCACGAATTCCACGAAATCGTCGGCCCGCAAGGTCGCCCTCGGCTCGTAGTCGCTGGCCAGTTCGACGAGCTGGAGCAGGCGATTCACATCGCGACGATCGCACTGGGGAGCGAGAACCTCCGCCCAGCCCCGCACCACCGGCCCGTATCCCTCGTCGATCAGGCGGCGCCGGAGCTGGCGCGAGAGCTGCAGGGCGGCCTGCTCCTGGCGGTAGTCGGCCAGACCGGCCGATCCCGCCAGCGGCGAGTGGGCCACGTGGAACCGGGCGGCCGTATCGCCGGGATGGTCCGCCAGGGTCAGCAGCGACATCACCAGTTGCACGGCCGGCGAGTCGGTGAGCGGATTGCCCCCCTCTTCGCTGGCATCGACATCGCGCCGGCGCAGCTCGTAGATCATCCGGCCCACGGCCGAATTGGTCCGCACGAGAACGCCGATCGAACCGTCCGGAACCTGGCGGGCGAACCGGGCAACCTGCTCGGCCGCATGGACCAGGGTCACGATCTTCTGCTCGTCTTCGTCTTCGGCGGCCGGCGCCACGCAGAGACGGCAGTGGCCGGCCAGACCGGTCAGGGCCGTCGAGTGCTCGGCAAAACGTCGCTGCCAGTGAAGGGCGGCGTCCGGGTAGCGGGTCAGGACCTCGTTGGCCGGAAGGTCCCGGAAGATACGGTTGACCGTCTCGATCACCGGCGGGCTCGATCGCCAGCTCTTTTCCAGCGAGTCGAAGCTGAGCCCCTCCAGTTCGCCCGCCAGGGCCTCGAAGATCTCCGCCACGCCTCCCCGCCAGCCGTAGATCGCCTGCTTGACGTCGCCCACGCAGAAGAACGACTGCCTGGGGGATACGGCGGTGTCGGATCTGACGCGTTGAGAACGTGCCCCCCCTGCGATCCGCCTGGCAAACGGGCGCAGCACGTGCCACTGGCCGGGAGAAGTGTCCTGGAACTCGTCCAGCAGCAGGTGGGCCACACGGGCATCGAGGCGGTAGACGATCCGCTCCAATTCGCCTTCGTCGAGGGTGCCGGCCAGCAGGCGGGTGACGTCGTCGAAGCGGAGGCTCCGCCGCCGCAGCTTCATCTGGCGATACACCTCGTCGAAACGTGCCAGGAGGCTGTGCGTGGCCTCGGTCTGGTCGGCAATCCGGTTGATAAGCTGGGCCTGGGCATGTTCCAGGAGTGGCTCGTAGGCGGCCACCAGCTCGTCCGGAAGAGGCTTGTTGTAGTATTTCCGCTCCCCGGCCAGGACCTTGGCGGCCAGCCCGGCGGAGAGGAAGTCGGCCCAGTTCTCGGCCAGAATATTGGCCAGGTCGCCCGCTCGGGCCTTTTCAAAACGCTTGTCGGCAGGGAGCGGGGCCGATTCGAGCACGAGCACCGCTTCCTGGTACTCCTCCGTCCTGAGCACCTTGCGGCGCGGCAGGGCCGACCACGCCTCGGCGGGTGCTTCCATGTAGAAACCGTAAAGATCGCTCACCAGGGTGTTGATCTGCTCGGCGATGCTGCGAGCGGCCTCTCCCTTGGTGAGCAGGTGCATGAGCCGGACGACGTCGGCGGTCTCATGGCTGTCCAGCACCGAGCGGATGGCCTCGGCACGGAGGCGGGCGTCGTCGATTTCCTCGGCAATTTGCCACCCCGGGGGAAGACCCAACTCCAGGGCAAAGCTCTGTGCGATCTGGATGAAGAAACTGTCGAGCGTCGACACGCGGAGCCGGTGGATATGGTGCACGAGTTGCCTGAGCACCGCCAGGCAGTGGGCCCGATCGAACGAACGGTCGTCGATGCTCCGCGACAACGCGGAGAGCTTGCTTGCATCGGCCGCCGCCTCCGCCAGGCGGTAGAGCACACGGGCGAGAATCTCACCGGCCGCCTTGCGCGTGAACGTGGTCGCCAGGATCGTGTCCGGAACGACCCCACCGGCGGCCAGTGCAATGTAGCGGTTGCTCAGCGCGAAAGTC
Organism: uncultured Planctomycetaceae bacterium; assembly: GCA_964563135.1. GTDB lineage: Bacteria > Planctomycetota > Planctomycetia > Pirellulales > Thermoguttaceae > JAAYAY01. The sequence continues at coordinate 34,309 of CAZLWV010000023.1, read as the reverse complement.
TTGCCCGTGCCTGCCGAAGCGCGGACCACGATGTTCGACACCCGGCCTTGGCTCACGGGGCGCCTCCTTCTTCCCGCAGCGCATCGGCAAGTGCGCCGAACTGGCCATCCTGGCAGATGGCGGCAAACTCCTCGGAGAAGGCCGGCGGCGGCAGGGTCGGGGGCCAGAAGTCGGCGTTGCGAATCCGGCGAACCACTTCTTCGGCAACCCGGTCGGCCTCGCAGAATTCCTTCTCCGTCCACGGCGCAAACAGCGGCCCGATCCTGGTCGTATCTTTGGGCAGCACGATGTAACCGACGCGGATCGAATGGGCCTCCTCGGGGGTGTGCACCATGTGACGGTAGAGAGGCAGTTGCAGATCGATCCACTCGCCCCGCTTCAGATGCGTCTGTTCGGGCCGCCTGGCCGTGTCGGCGGTCTTGTTGTCGAATATCACCCGCTCGCCGGTCACCTCGTTCCGGTCGATGCGGTCGATCCGACCATGCAGTTCGAGCGGCTGGCCATCCACCCGCAGCGAAGTCCCGCACAAATCCTGTTCGACGGCCTCGATTCGCCAGCCCAGGCTCGCCCATTCCGCCTGCCAGCGGGCGAAGTGCATCAGCCTCCATCGCAACTGCTCGATCTGGACGCGGACAGCCGGGAGCGGACTATTGCCGAAAAACGCCCGGGCGTGGCGATCGAGCGAATCGCTGAGGAACAAGGCGATCTCGTCGTTGTGCATGCTGGCGGCCGCGTCGCTGGTGCCGAAATCGCCAAGCACCTCGTGGGCCAACGATCCGAACCCGGCCGCGTCGAGCTCCTCGCCCCAGTCGGAGAGGGCTGCCAGCCGCAGGCGATGCTTCAGGTAATAGCGGTACGGACAGGCCAGATAGTCGCGGAACTCCGTCACGCGCATCGACTGGATCGAGCCCCGGAGCGGCTCGGGCCGCGGGGGCATCAGCGCGGTCTTCGACTTCCCCGGCACGAGAGTTCCCCGGGCAGCGGCACCGGTCTGGCTGGGCCGCTTGTCGTCGAAGAAGGCCAGAACGCGGCGGGCGACCGTTTCGTCGTCGCAGGCAAAGAACAGGCGGCTCGGCGTCAAAGGGTTCCCCTCCGGACTCCGTCGAGCGGCAATCAGTTTCAGATCCGGGCGGGAGGCGGCCAGAACCGACAGGGCGTAGAGGTCGCGGGCGTAGCGCCGGTCGTTGTCCTCGATGCCCAGTTGGCGCCGCATGTGGTCGGGCAGGAACAGGTCCGCGTTCAGCGAATCGGGGATCGTCTGGTCGTTCATGCCGCAAACCACCAGGGCCGGCGCGTCGTCGAGCGGCAGTTCCAGCCATCCCAGAAGTTCGATCGCGTCGGGATCAGGCGGAGGGGCGATCATCTCCCCCTCCAGTTGCCGCAGAACCAGCCGCAGAGCTTCGGCCGCATCCAGTTCCGGTTCCAGTGCGGGGTAGCGCTGGAGGGCCAGGTTGGCCGACAGCACGCGAAACACCTTTTCGCAGACCAGCCAATGGCTGCGGTCGGGTTCCTCGTCGCGGCGCAGCGCCCGGTGGCCGAAAACCGCCGTCAGCAGACCGAGGATTGGTTGTCCCCATTGGCTCAATCGGCGCCGGCTGGTGTCGCCCCGGCCGGGAAGGCCCAGCGTCGCTTCCAGAAGCTGGTCGATCTCCCGGCAGACGGCCTGGAGAGTGGCATATTCCTCCTGGTCGCCGCGCCAGTTTCCGTCCACCGCGACCGGCAGGTGCCGGCTCCGGTAGCGATCCAGCTCGCTGAGCCAATCGCCGGCGGCCGCCCTGGAGGCCAGCCACGAGTCCATCGCCGGGTGACGCAGGATCGCAGCCAGGCTGCTGAAGGAGGCCGTTTCGAGATAGTCGGCCATCGCCGCCAGCAGCCGGCAAGGGGACGTGCGGCCGATTGCCCGGCCGGCCCCGTAACGGGCGGCTGCCCCGCACTGCTCCAGTTGCTGCTGAACGTAAGGAATCAGCGGTTCGGCAGGAACGCCGATGGAAATCTCCTGCCCCGCAAATCGGCCATTCCAGCCTGCCAGGACCCGGGCTACTGCCAGGGCCTGATCCGTCGGGCCGTCGACGATTTCGATCTGATCCTCGCACAGCTCCAGGGGCACATCCTGCCACGCCGGTACTGCCAGGCAGCCGTGGGAATCGAACCGGTCCGACACGGATGGGGGCGCGAAAATGATTGCGGTGACCCGGTCGCCGACCAGCTCCAGAATCTGCCGCTGGGCCCGATTCAGATCGGCCGTGCCCACCAGGATCACCTCGCGATCCGTCTGGCATTCGCGGTAGCGGATGGCAAACAACCGGGCCGTCTGGAGATCCCAGAGCTCCAGACAGTCCAGCGTGTCGAGATAGGTCTGCTGGACGGCGGACAGGGCCTGCCAGCGGGCCTGTTCCGGGAAGTCGTCGAGCCTGGCACCGCACTCGGCTACCTGGCGGAAGTCGAGGCCGTCGCCAGCCAGTTCGCGGTGGAGTCGGGCGAGCATCTCTCCCAGGGCCAGACGTCCGGCCAGGTCGCTTTCGGCCGGCATGGCGGTGACCAGTTGCAGCAGATTGCGGTCTTCCGTTTTCCGCAGGGCCTCGACCCAGGCAAGTTGCTGGGTCAACCTGTCGGCAAACGGACGCTGGGCCACATAGAGCTCCTCGGGCAACTGGCCCACGGTGATGATCGCCGGCGGCGCGAATCTCAGCCCGGCGGCTTCGGCGCGTTCGAGGAGGAGTTCTTCCAGACGCCGTCCGGCCCGGCCGCCGGGAACTGCCAGGATCGCGCCCGAAAGGTCAAGCAACGCAGAATCCCGGTATCGCTCCAGGAGGTAGTCGGCGGCCAGAGCCAGGGCAGGGCGATTCCATCCGAGAAAGACGCGGTTGATTGGCATGCGTCACACTCGTGCTCTGTCACAGCTTGATTTTCAGGATGAATGGCGTCGAATGATGCGACAATCGCCGAGTTGTTCCGCAGTCTCGATCCCAGTTTTGCCGAGACAAAGTACTAGGCGTTCTCGTCCGCCTCGCCCAGGTAGGCCCGGAGGCTGGGAACCAGTTGCGAGAGAAACGATTCCAGTGCCCCGAGAGTGTCGGCCCCGTGCTGCAAATCGCCGCCGCGCCCCATCAGTTCGAGCTGGTAGGCGAGCTGGAAGCCCTGCTCGGCTCCGAAAAACCGCAACGACCCCTTGAGCGAATGGGCCGCCAGGTTCAGTTGGGCGCCGTCCGATCGCTGGAGGGCCTCGTGCATCCGTGCCACAAGAGTTGGTGACTCTTCGAGGTAGGTCTCGATCACGATCCGCAGCAGGTCGCGGTCGTTCCTGACCGATTCGAGCGCCAC
>CAZLWV010000023.1:25180-30978 GCA_964563135.1 uncultured Planctomycetaceae bacterium | reverse complement strand
CACACCCAGATCCCAGATATCGGCGACCGACTGGGACCGGGCCGGCTCGCCCGAAGGCAGGGCCGGCGCCGGAAGCGGTTCCGACGAAAGCCCGAGCACCTTGGCGATCGTCTGGAAGATCTGCCGGGCACGAATCGGCTTGGCTATGTACTCATCCATGCCTGCTTCCAGGCACCGCTGGCGATCTCCCTGCATGGCGTGGGCCGTCATGGCAACGATCGGCACGTGACTCTTCGTGTCGCGTTCCCGGACGCGGATGATCTGGGCCGCCTCCAGACCGTCCATTTCGGGCATCTGCACGTCCATCAGGATCAGGTCGAAACGATCCGACTCCAAGGCCCCAAGCACCTCGCGCCCATGATTGGCCACAAGGACCGTGTGCCCGTGCCGCTCGAGCAGGCCCACCGCCAGCTTCTGGTTGACGAGGCTGTCTTCTGCCAGCAGGATCCGCAAGGGAGGGATCTGCTCGTGGGGCTCGCGGCTGTCGACGTGGTAGGCGTCTTCGGCGGCGGTCACGCCCAGGGCCATCACGATGGCGTCGAACAACTCCGACTGCTTGACCGGCTTGAGCAGGTAGGCGGCCACGGAGAGCTCGTTGCATCGCGAGATGTCGCCCGGTCGGTCGCCGGAGGTCAGCATCATGATGACCGTGCTGGAAAGCTCCGGATCCTGTTTGATCCGTTCCGCTAGTGCAAAACCATCGTAATCAGGCATGTTGGCATCGGTGAGCACCAGCGGGATCATCCCGCCGGACTGGAAGGCTTCGCGCAGCACGCCCAGGGCCGTGGCAACATCGGGCACGGCCGTGGCAACCATGCCCCAGTTGGCCAGCATCTCCTGGAGAATGCAGCGATTGGTTGCATTGTCGTCGACAATCAGAACCCGTGTGCCCGTCACCACGACCGGCCGCGGTTCCAGCGGCGCCGCCTCGCTCGGCGAAGGCCGGTCGAACCAGGCGGTGAAGTGAAACTTGCTGCCCACTCCGAGTTCGCTCTCCGCCCAGATCTCGCCCCCCATATGCTCCACCAGTCGCAACGAGATGGCCAGACCCAGGCCCGTTCCGCCGAACCGCCGCGTGGTCGACGAGTCGGCCTGCTCGAAGGCCTCGAAAATCGACCCCAGCTTTTCCGCCGGAATCCCGATCCCGGTATCGCTGACGGAAAAATGCAGTTGAACCATGTCCGGCGACTGATCGCGGACTTCCACCTCCAGCACCACTTCGCCCCTGTCGGTGAACTTGACCGCGTTGCCCACGAGGTTGACCACGATCTGGCGAACTCGCCCCACATCGCCGATGAGCATGACCGGCACACCGGGCTGGATCCGGCACGCCAGTTCCAGTCCCTTCGTGTGGGCGCGGTGGGCAAGCGACTTCATCGTGTCGCCGAGGCTCTCCTGAACGTCGAACAGCGCGTGCTCGAAATCGAGCTTGCCGGCTTCGATCTTGGAAAAATCCAGAATATCGTTGATCAGCGAAAGCAGGGCATCGCCCGATTCGATGACCATCCGCAAATACTCCCGCTGCGAGTCGTTCAGGTTCGAATCGAGCACCAGTTCCGTCATGCCGATGATGGCGTTCAGGGGCGTGCGGATCTCGTGGCTCATGTTGGCCAGGAAATCGCTCTTGGCACGGTTGGCCGCCTCGGCCGCCTCCTTGGCCTGCTGCAGGACTTGGGCGGCCCGCTTGTGCTCGGTGATGTCTCGAGAGACACCGAATGTGCCGATGATCCCGTCGTTCCGGTCGTAGAGTGGAAGCTTGGTCGTGCTCACCCACGTGTCCGTGCCGTCCGGCCAAGTCTCCATTTCCTCGCGGTCGACCAGCGGCTCGCCCGTCTCCATCACCCGCTCTTCATCGGCTCGAGCCTGGCGGGCGTGCTCCTCGCGGAAGAAGTCGTAATCCGTGCGCCCGATCGCCTCGTCCGGATCCTTCAGGCCGAAGTAGTCGGCCATGGCCCGGTTGACGCGGATGAAACGGCTGGCGGAATCCTTAAAGTAGATATTGTGGGGCAGGTAGTCCAGCAGCGACCGAAGGAGATAGCGCTCTTGTTCCAGGTCGGCCTCCGCCTGCTTCCGATGGGTCACGTCCCAGAACACGACCTGCACGCCGATGATGTTGCCCGAGGCGTTGCGGACGGGCGACTTCATCACCTGGACGAAGCGCGCCTGCCCATCCCGTTCGTACCGTTCCACGTCTTCGAACAACGATCCGCTGGCGGCCACCCGAATGTCGTCTTCCCGGTACTTGCTGGCCAGTTCGTGCGGATAGAAGTCGAAATCGGTCTTCCCGAGAATCTCCCTGGACGACTTCCCCAGGAGCTGGCAGAAGGACTGGCTCACGAAGGTGAAATGCCCGTCCAGATCCTTCCGCAGGATCTGCACCGGGAGGTTGTCGACCAGGGAAGAGTAGAGGGCCTGGGAATCGCGGATCTCCTTCTCGGCGCGGCGCCGCTGCTGATCGGCAGTTTCCAACTGGGCGGTCCGGCGACGAAGCTCCCGCAATTCGGTGAGCAGCTGCTCCGTGGATTTCTCGTGATCCTGCATCCGCCGATTCCTTGAACACAATCAGCCGCCGCTTCCTCTCGATGGCCTGCCTGTTTGAGATCGTAGCATGCCGGGTGCCGCCTTCAAAGAGTCACCGGAAGAATCTGGGCAATCTTGACCATCTGGCTACTTCTCGGGCGACTTCGCCGTCTGACCGCTGTGGCAGATGATCTGCGAGCGGAGGGAAACGGGCTCCTGGCTGTAACTTTCGGCTTTCAAGCATGTTACGGACCGTCTCCCGAGGCGGGTGCTTCTCCGAGGACCCTGCCCGCCCGCGGCCATCCGAACCGGCGTCGGGCGCCGCCCTAAGGCCCCTGACCGCTCCTTGGCGAAAGAATCTTGCAGAATTGCCTGCCGGGGGCATTCCCAGCCTCCAGCCCGAATGGTAATCTGAGTGGCTCGACTGACCCTGGAAGCCCGCTGCCGGTGACGTGGCGAGGGGGAAGAACGATGGGAATTCCGGCGATTTCGCCCACTTTTACTCCCATTTCCCGCTCCCACTCTCCGAAAACAGTCGTTGTGTCATCGCAGGCGGCCAGGAAACGGCGAGTTTTGTGCTGGCAACCGATTGACGACGCCCGAAAAGCTTGGTACGATTTGAGTTTTTCCGCCCTTGAGAGCGGCATTATCTTTGGCAATTTGGAATTGGGTGACCTGGGAGAGCTTCTGTGGCTGGTCAAACGACGGAAATTATCCGCATTCGGATGGAAGCATACGATCACGCCATCTTGGATCAGAGCGCGGCAGAAATCGTCGATACGGCGAAGAGAACCGGCTCGGTGGTGCATGGCCCAATTCCTTTGCCGACTCGCATTGAGCGCTATACCGTCTTGTCCAGCCCGCATGTGGACAAGAAGGCCCGGCAGCAATTCGAGATCCGCACCCACAAGCGCCTTGTAGACATCGTGCAGGCCACTGCCAAGACGATCGAGGCCCTGAACAAGCTGAGCCTGCCGGCGGGTGTGGATATCAAGATCAAGGCATCGGCGAGGCACTAGGCTCGCTGCATGGTCGATAGAACGGATTTTTTGGGATTTCCTATGATCTGGAAGTCGAACGGGTAAGTCCGGTTTGGTCCGGTAGCTCCCGTGTCGGCAGACGGGTGAGAGGCGAGAACGATGGGTATCGGAATACTCGGCCGAAAGGTCGGGATGACGCAGGTCTACGACCCTGCCGGTAACGTGATCTCGGTCACTGTCGTCCAGGCGGGCCCGTGCCATGTGCTCCAGGTGAAAACCGCCGAGCGGGATGGCTACGAGGCTGTGCAGTTAGGATACATGGACAAACCTCGCCGTCTTGCCCGCCGTAGCGAACGCGGCCATGTGGCCAGGCTCGACAGCAAGCGGCAGCGAGTCCGCGCCGCCGCGGGCATCGCCACGGTGTCTAAGGCCGATTGCGAGCCCAAGCGGTTCATTCGCGAATTCCGCATCTCTCCCGAAGGCTTCGAGGTCGGCCAGGAACTCAAGGTCGACGTTCTCTCGGGTGTCGCCTCTGTCGACATCACAGGCACCAGCAAAGGACGGGGTTATTCGGGCGTGATCAAACGCCACAGCTTCTCCGGCCAGCGGGCCACCCACGGTGTCAAGAAGGTCCATCGCCATCTGGGGGGTACCGGCAGCAGTGCCTACCCGTCCCGCATGTTCAAGGGAAAGCGGATGGCCGGCCAGTACGGCAACGCCCTGAGCACCGTGCGGAATCTTCGTGTGGTCCAGGTGGATGCGGAAAACAATCTGCTGCTCGTCTACGGTGCGGTTCCCGGGCCCAACGGCGGCTATCTGGCCATTCGCCCGACGAACAAGCTGCCGGTGTCGGCGGCCAAGGACTGAGTTGTGGTGCGTGCCGGCGACTACGGGTCACCGGCGGTAAATGAGACATATTTTGAGACGTCCCGTATCATGGTGAGCTTGCCTGTATACGACCGAAACGGCCAGGAGGTCGGTACCTACGATATCGACCCGGCCGAACTGGCTCCGCGGATATCGAAGCAACTGCTTCACGACGTTGTGGTTATGTACCAGGCGAACAAGCGGCAGGGTTCCGCGAGGACGAAGAGCCGCGGCGAGGTCAGTGGGTCGACCAAGAAAATGTACCGCCAGAAGGGCACCGGAAACGCCCGTGCCGGCCACCGGCGAAGCGGCGTCCGGCGCGGCGGCGGCCACATTTTCGCCAAGCGTCCCCGCGACTACTCCTATCGCCTCCCGAAGAAGGCCGTGCGCCTGGCAACGCGGATGGCGCTGGCGTCGAAGATCGAAGACAGCGAGGTCGTGCTTATCGACCAGCTCGCGTTTGCGGAAGCCAAGACGAAGCAGATGGCTTCGATCCTCAAGGCCCTGAAGCTCGATGGCAGCCTGCTGGTTGCAGTGGAAGGACACGACACCAACGTCTTCCGCAGCGTACGGAATATCGCGGACGTATCGATCCTCCCGGTCGGCGAATTGAACGCTCTCGAGGTGCTGCGGCCGAAACGGATGTTGATGACGAAGGCCGCACTGGACGCCTTCCGCGAAAAAGTGAAACAACAAACGCAGGCATCGTGACCGCAAGGGAAGTCTGGCTATGGCACGAGATGTCACGGAATCGAAAAAGAGCCTGAAGCCGTATCAGGTCATACTCCGTCCGTTGGTGACGGAAAAGGGCTTCCACAAGGCGGAACGCGACAACCAGTACGCGTTCGAGGTCAACCGGCGGGCAAACAAGGACCAGATCCGCCAGGCCGTCGAGGAGATGTTCGACGTCAAGGTTCTCCGCGTTAACACCCAGAACCGGTCGGGCAAGCCCCGCCGAACGAAATTTCGACTCGGAAACACCAAAGCCTGGAAGAAGGCGATCGTAACCCTGGATCCCGAACATCGCATCAACTTCTTCTAGGATGCTGGGCGCGAGCGAAGAGTAAAGAATCATGGGAATTCGCAAATACAAACCGACGACTCCTGGACGCCGCACCGCAACGGTCAGCGACTTTGCCGATCTGACTGCCGGCGTGAAGCCGGAGAAGAAGCTGCTCAAGCCGAAGCGGCGCACCGGCGGACGAAACAACCAGGGCAAGATCACCGTGCGACACCGGGGCGGCGGCCACAAACGCCGTTACCGGTTGATCGATTTCCGCCGCAACAAGGACGGGGTGCCCGCCGTCGTCGCTTCCATCCAGTATGACCCCAATCGCACCGCAAGGATCGCGCTGCTCCACTATGTGGACGGTGAGAAACGCTACATCCTGGCGGCGGATGGACTCAAAGTGGGGGACACGGTGCTGAGCG
>CAZLWV010000023.1:0-25170 GCA_964563135.1 uncultured Planctomycetaceae bacterium | reverse complement strand
CCCGGGGCGGCGCCTTCGGTCGGCAACTGCCTTCCGCTTTCGCAGATTCCTCTGGGAACAGACGTCCACAACATCGAGATTCGGCCGGGACGCGGTGGCGTCATGTGCCGTTCGGCCGGCTCCAGGGCCACGGTTGCCGCACGTGATGCCGACTGGGCGCAGATCAACCTGCCCAGCGGTGAGATCCGCCGTATTCCGGCGGCTTGCCGCGCGACCATCGGCGCCATGAGCAATTCCGAGCACATGAACATTGTGCTGGGCAAGGCCGGCCGGAAACGCTGGCTCGGACGTCGCCCCCATGTCCGCGGCACGGCAATGAACCCCATCGACCATCCGCACGGCGGTGGTGAGGGGCGCACGAAGGGCGGTCGTCACCCGGTCAGCCCGACCGGCAAGTCGGCCAAGGGCGGCGCCACCCGCAAGCGGTACAAGGCCTCCAATCGGGCGATCGTCCGCCGTCGGCGGTCGCGGCGGTATGGCGTGCTGAAACTGAACAAGTGACAGTCAGTTCGACGGGTCCGGGGCGCTCCCGCTCCGGTCGCGTGCGAAGCATAAACGAACTTAAGAGACGCAAGACAAACGGCTACCTACCATGGGAAGATCCCTGAAGAAAGGCCCCTTCGTCGACCCGAAGCTCTACCTCAAGGTCGAGAAGCAGAACGACGCCGGGAGCAAGCAGCCGATCAAGACGTGGGCCCGGGCCTGTACGATCGTGCCGGAGTTCGTGGGCCACACGTTCATGGTGCATAACGGCAAGCTGCACATGAAGGTGTTTGTGACGGAGGAAATGGTCGGGCACCGGCTCGGCGAGTTCGCTCCCACGCGGACATTCCGCGGCCACGGCGGCAAGGGCGGCAAGAAGTAGCATCGGTTCGATCGTGGCGCAGCGCAGGCCGTGGCCGGCGCTGGCCGTGGATGAGGTTTTGAGGACGGCAAGATGGCATACGAGGCAAAACACAGGTTCGCCCGCATCAGTCCGAGGAAGGTACGGGCCTTCGCGGACCTGATTCGCGGGAAAAGCGCCGACCAAGCCTTGAATATATTGCGGTATCACCCCAACCGCGGTGCGCGAATGTTGGAGAAGGTGCTGAAGAGCGCCATGGCCAACGCGGAAGACCGCCGGGCGCGGAACCTGGGTGGGCTGCTGGTCGTGGACGTGCGCGTGGACGGCGGGCCCATGTTCAAGCGGCTCAGGCCGAAGGCGCGCGGAATGGCCTCGATTATCAAGAAGAGATTGTCTCACATTTCCGTCGCGTTGGAGTAGCCAGCATGGGTCAGAAAGTCAATCCTACCGGGTACCGCACGGGAGTGATGGTCGGCTGGAAGAGCCGGTGGTACGCCTCGAAGCGGGAGTTCGCCGACTTGCTGGTCGAGGACCAGAAGATCCGCAACTTCATCAAGAAGCGGAAAGATCGTGCGGGACGCGTGATGTACCCCATGATCGCCAAGATCGAAATCGAGCGCACGCGAGACGAGGTCAAAGTCGTCCTCCACTCGGCGCGGCCTGGCGTGCTGATCGGCCGCAAGGGGGAACGCGTCGAAGAGCTTCAGACGGAACTGCAGAACCTCACCGGTCGGCGGATCAACCTGAAGATCGAGGAAATCGGCCGCCCCGAAGTGGTGGCGCAGCTCGTCGCGGAGGATATCGCCGAGCAGCTTCAGAAGCGGGCCAGCTTCCGCCGCACCATGAAGCGCACGATGGAGCAGACAATGGAAGCCGGCGCCAAAGGGATCAAGATCCAGATGGCGGGCCGGCTGGGCGGGGCAGAAATGGCCCGCCGCGAAAAACAGATTTCCGGTTCGATCCCCCTTTCGACCTTGCGTGCGAAGATCGATTACGGTTTCGCCGAAGCGATGATCGCGCAAGGGCATATTGGCGTGCAGGTGTGGATCAATCAGGGCATGTATAGCGAGGATGATATCGATGGCGTTGATGCCCAAACGGGTCAAACATCGAAAGTGCCAAAGAGGTCGTATAAAAGGTAATGCGACCCGCGGCAACCGCGTGGTGTTCGGCGATTATGGTCTGCAAACGGTCGAAGGCGGCTGGATTAGCGCCGCCACGCTCGAAGCCGGACGTATTGCGGCACAGCAGTACCTTCGTACCGAAGGGCGGCTGTATATTCGTGTTTTCCCCCATAAACCGATTACGTCGATTCCGCTCGAAACCCGCATGGGAAAGGGAAAGGGCGAGCCCGAGTATTGGGCTGCGTCCGTCAAACCCGGCACCGTGTTGTACGAGATCGGCGGGGCGACCGAGGAAGCGGCGCGCCTGTGCTTCAATCGTCTGGCGCACAAGATGCCGGTGCAGGTGCGGTTCATCAAACGCCGCGCGATGTAGCCGCGGTGGCCCGCATTTCTGCAGCGGCCGACAGAAGAAACGAGCAGCAAGTCGAGTACAGAGATCATGAACGCTTCCGAGCTTCGCGAAATGAGCGATGAACAGCTCCAGGTCACGCTGGCCGAGACCAGGGAGCATTTGTTCCGGCTGCGGATCCAGGCGCAGACCGAACGGTTGGATGCGCCGAGCGAGCTTCGCAAGCAGCACCGGTTGATTGCCAGGATTCTGACGATCCAGCATGAGCGAGCGGCTGCCGGCGCCAGGCCGGCGCAGGTCTGAACACAAGAGACAGTACGAACCAGGAGTGCGGCCCGGTTCCGGAGCCCGCCCAGAGGAAACAACCAATGCCCAGAAGAGTTGCGGTTGGTGTCGTCACCAGCGACAAAATGGCGAAGACGCGCCGTGTCGAGATCCCGCGTCTGGTCCGGCATCCGAAGTACGGCAAGTTCATGCGCCGCCGGACCGTGTGCTTCGTGCACGACGAAGAGAATCGCTCCAAACAGGGAGACACGGTCGAGATCGTCGAGTGCCGCCCCATGTCCAAGAAGAAGCGATGGGAACTGGTTCGCGTGCTGACCGAAGGCCAATTGATCGACCTGGCGGCGATGCGGGCGGCGGTGAAGAGCGGGACTGAAGCGGCGGACGGCGGCGATACTTAGGTTGCCCTGGCAAACGTGTGGCCCTGGCGCGTAGTGTCTGCCGGCGGGGCGGTTCGTTAGCGGTGACAGTTGGTTTTTCGACTTGGGTAGCAATCATGATCCAGATGCAAACACGCCTTGCCGTCGCGGACAACACCGGCGCCAAGGAATTGCAGTGCATCAAAGTGTTGGGCGGCACGCACCGCCGCACCGCGGGTGTGGGCGATATCATCGTCTGCAGCGTTAAGTCGGTCATCCCCGGGAGCGACTTCAAGAAGGGGGCGGTCGTGCGGGCGGTGATCGTTCGCTGCCGCAAGCCGACGCGGCGCCCCGACGGGAGCTACGTCCGGTTCGACAGCAACGCCGCCGTGATTATCGACAACGACAAGAACCCACGTGGAACGCGAATCTTCGGCGCCGTGGCCCGGGAGCTTCGCGAACAGAACTTCATGAAAATTGTCAGCCTCGCAAGCGAGGTGGTCTGATGCATATTCGAGTCGACGATACCGTAGAAGTGATTTCCGGAGACGATCAGGGTACCCGCGGGCGGGTCCTCACCGTCGATCATGCGACGGGCAAAGTGGTCGTGGAAGGAGTCAATCGAGTCAAGAAGCACGTGCATCGAAGCCAGCGCAATCCGCAGGGCGGCCGGCTCGCCAAGGAAATGCCGATCCAGCTTTCGAACGTGCGATTGGTCTGTTCGGCATGTAGTGCGGCGACGCGCACCGGAGCGCGCCGCCTTGAGGACGGCTCGAAGGTCCGCTACTGCAAGAAGTGCAGTGCGAACATCGGCCAGATTTCCCCGCCCAAGGCGTCGGCCGCCAAGAAGCAGGCGTAGCGAAATATGATTCCCCGACTGTTAACGCGTTACAACGAAGAAATCCTTCCTGGTTTGCAGGAGAAGATCGGCCGCAAGAACCGGCTGTCCCTCCCGCGTCTCAAGAAGATCGTGATCAACATGGGCGTCGGCAGCGCCGTGGGCGAAAAGAAACACCTCGAAGAGGCAGTCGAGGCGATGACCCAGATCGCCGGCCAGAAGCCGGTCGTCACCATCGCCCGGAACTCGATCGCCGGATTCCGCCTCCGCGAAGGCATGGCGATCGGCTGCCGCGTCACCCTTCGCGGACAACGGATGTATGAGTTCCTGGATCGCCTGATCTCCATCGCCCTGCCGCGCGTCCGGGACTTCCGCGGGCTGAACCCCGACGCATTCGACGGGCGTGGAAACTACAGCATCGGGCTCTCGGAACAGTTGGTGTTCCCGGAGCTGAATCCCGACAAGTTCACTCGTCAGCAAGGGATGAACATTACCTTCGTCACCAGTACGGACAGCAACGATGAGGCCAGGATGCTGTTGCGGGATTTCGGTATGCCGTTCCGTCGCGACGATTCGGATTCGAAGTAGCAGGGAATAATGGTTGGCTCCCGTCGGCAAGGCTTCCGCATGTGCGGCGCCTCCGATCGGAACCAGCATAGTCGATAACTGAGGACTCGACCCCCCTATGGCAAGCAAGTCCAAGATCGCTAAGGCGTTACGAACGCCGAAGTATTCAACGCGTCGCGAGAACCGGTGCCGCCTGTGCGGGCGTCCGCGAGCGGTTTACCGTAAGTTCGGGATATGTCGCATTTGTTTCCGCGAGTTGGCGGACCAAGGGCTGATCCCGGGTGTGAAAAAGGCGAGTTGGTAGAGGGACCGCAAACACCATGATGACTGACCCTATTGCCGACATGTTGACCCGCATCCGGAATGCGGTGCGCGTCGAACGTCCGCACGTGGAGATGCCGCTGTCCAAGGTCAAACGAGGATTGGCGGAGGTGCTCAAACGCGAAGGATACATTTGGGACTGGGAAGAGGTTGAGTCCCAGCCCGTCCGGTTGCTGCGGCTCTACCTGAAGTACGGGCCCAACGGGGAACGTGTGATCCAGCACGCCCGCCGGGTGAGTACTCCCGGGCGACGCATTTACAGTCGCTCCACCAAGCTGCGTCCCGTGCTCAACGGGTTGGGGATCCAGATCCTCAGCACCAGCCGCGGGGTCGTCAGCGACCGTGAGGCTCGCCAGCGAAAGCTCGGGGGCGAAGTCCTCTGCGAGGTCTGGTAGCAGGCGCGGCAATGCGGCGCAGTATTACTTGTCGGAGCGACATGCAGAAGGTGCAGATCCATGTCTCGAATCGGTAACAAACCCGTCAGCGTGCCAAACGGCGTGAAGGTCGCTATCGCCGACCGCACCGTTACCGTGGAGGGTCCGCTCGGCCGGCTCCAGTTCGCCGTTCGGCCTGAAGTGACGGTGTCCTACGACGAAGCTACCAGGTCGGTGGCGGTGCGGCGCGCAGACGACCAGCGCACGTCGCGGGCCTTCCATGGTCTGACGCGAGCGGTCCTGCAGAATATGTTGATCGGCGTCACGCAGGGATACGAGAAGAAACTCGAACTGCAGGGCGTGGGATACATTGCGGCGATCCAGAACAACGAGCTCCAGCTCCGCGTCGGCCTGGCAAACGAGCTGCACAAGCCGATTCCCGAAGACCTCAAGGTTACCTGCCCCGACCAGCAGCACGTCCTTGTCAAAGGGATCGACAAGCAGAAGGTCGGGCAGTTCGCCGCCGAGGTGCGGGCCCTGCGCAAGGCAGAGCCCTACAAGGGCAAGGGAATCCGCTACGACGGCGAGGCGGTTCGCCGCAAGCAGGGTAAGGTCATGGCGAAATAAGACCAGGACTTTTGCCCCGATTGTGTCGGACCATGTTTGGCAAGCGTCCCGGTGCCCAGTGAGGCAGCAAAGTGAAACAAGAGAAACAGAACAGATTGCAGCGTCAGCGCCGCCGGTTCCGCGTGCGAAATCGGATCAAGCACGACTCCACGCGGCCGCGGATGAGCGTGTTTCGCAGCCTGAAACACATCTACGTGCAGATCATCGATGACCAGAGCGGAAAGACCCTCGTTTCGGCCAGCTCGAACGACCAGCAGTTGCGAGGCCAGGTCGGCTATGGCGGCAATTGCGAGGCGGCAAAGCTCGTGGGCAAAGCGATCGCCGAGCGGGCCCTGGCGGCCGGCGTGAAGCAGGTGGCCTTCGATCGCGCAGAGTACAAGTACCATGGCCGGGTGGCCGCGCTGGCCGATGCCGCACGCGACGCCGGCCTTGACCTGGGGGCCAAGAAAGCCGTGCCGGCCCAGGAAGAGGTAGTGGAAGAAAAGCCCCAAAAGGGCAAGAAGAAGAAATAAGCGAAACGAGGGAACCCGTCCGGGCCGCCGCGGCAGCGGGGCTCGGCAGCCTCTCGATCCCAAGAACAAAGCCTGAGCAAAGCGGTCATATTACCGATGGCTACCACCGAACCAACTCAAGGGGAATTGATCGACAAAGTCGTCAAGATCCGGCGCTGTGCTGCCGTGGTCAAGGGCGGCCGCCGCTTCAGCTTCACGGCCCTGGTGGTTGTGGGCGACGGAAAGGGCAAGGTTGGCTGGGGCTACGGCAAGGCCAACGAGGTTCCCCCTTCCGTGGAGAAAGCGGTCAAGGACGGTACCCGGAATATGGTCCGGGTCAACCTCAGCGGTACGACGATCCCCCATGAGGTCAAAGGACGTTTCGGAGCGGCCCGCGTCATCCTTGTCCCGGCTGGGCCCGGTACCGGCGTCATCGCCGGCTCCGCCGTCCGCGCCGTGTGCGAGGCCTGCGGCATCCGGGACATCCTCACGAAAAGTTTTGGCACGAGCAACCCGACTAATCTCGTGAAGGCGACCATCGACGCCCTTCAGAGTTTGCGGACGCAGAGCGACGTGGAGCGGCTGCGAGGAGTTTCCCTGTCATGAATCTCAACGACGTCCATCGTGGTATTCACAAGTTCAAGAAGCGGAAACGCGTCGGGCGCGGGCCAGGCTCAGGGCTCGGAAAGACTGCCGGCCGCGGGCATAAGGGACAAGGCCAGCGCGCGGGGTTCTCGGCCCATCCCACGTTCGAAGGCGGCCAGATGCCGCTCGTCCGCCGGATCCCTAAACGTGGATTCAACAACAAGTGGGCCGATGTGGTCGCCGTCGTCAACGTGGGCGATCTCGATGCCGCCTTCAACGACGGCGATGAGGTCACTCTTGCCAGTCTCAAGACGAAGAACCTGGCCAAGGGTTGTTTCGACGTACTTAAGGTGTTGGGCGACGGCGAGTTGAGCAAGAAGCTGACCGTCTCGGCTCACCGGTTCAGCAAATCGGCCCAAGAGAAGATCGAGAAGGCCGGTGGTCAGACGGTACCCCTTCCGGCAAAGAAACCTGTCGTCAAGAGCAAGCAGAAAGCCAATTAGCACCGCTGGTACGCGATACGGACGACTGGCGGGATTTGCAGGGCCGGCCGTGAGTGAACTTGCCAGCAAGTCAATTTGTCGGTTGATCCTTAAGCACGGAGCGAGCGATGTGGGAGAAAACACGTATCGTTTTCGCGATCCCTGAGTTGCGGACCAAGATCCTGCTGACCCTGGGATTTCTCGCTATTTACCGCATCGGCTGGCAGATCATGCTGCCGTTCGTCGATACGAGCAAAATGACCGGGCTCTTCGGAGGTGAGAACGAGCTCACCGATGTCCTCAACCGCGTGGCCACCTTCAGCGCCAGCAATCTGACCCAGGCCACGATCTTCGGCCTCGGCATCATGCCCTACATCTCCGCGTCGATCATCTTCCAGCTTCTCGGCACCGTCTGGGAACCGCTCGAACGGCTGCAGAAAGAAGGCGAGAGCGGCCGCAAGAAGATCAACGAGTACACCCGCTACGCCACCGTCGGCATCTGCCTCGTGCAAAGCTGGTTCTGGGTGAGCCTGCTGGCGTCGCCTGGCTGGGGTATCGTCCGCGACGAGTACCTGGTCAATGGCAATCTCTTGCTGGGGTGGAAGATCACCGCCGTGCTCACCATGACCGCCGGCACTACGTTCCTCATGTGGTTGGGCGAGCAGATCGACGAATACGGAATCGGTAACGGGATCAGCCTCCTGATTATGGCGGGTATCCTCGCCCAGATGCCCGCGGCCGGCATGGAACTACTCAGGCCGATGCTGCGGAACGGGTTCGAACTCGGCGGCGGACAGTTCGGCGTCGAGACGCTCCTGGTGCTCGCGGCACTGTTCGTGGCCGTCGTGGCCGGCGTGGTGTTCATCACCCAGGGGCAGCGGCGTATTCCCACCCAGAGCGCCAAGCACGTCCGCGGGCGCCGGGTCTTCGGCGGGTCGCGGCAGTACCTGCCGCTGCGGGTCAACCAGGCCGGCGTCATGCCGATCATTTTTGCCAGCAGCTTGCTCCTGTTCCCCTCCGTCGGTTTTGGCTGGATCGCCCAGTGGTTCGACCCCACCACCCCGTTCGGCCAGGTCATGGAAACGGTGAAGAATGTCTTCCATCGCGGCGAAGGCTTCATCTACAACATCCTTTACATCGGCCTGATCTACTTCTTCTGCTATTTCTGGACGGCCATCACGTTCAACCCCAAGGATATGGCCGACAACCTGAAGAATTACGGCACGTTTATTCCCGGCTACCGGCCCGGAAAACGCACCGCCGACTACCTGGAAAAGGTCATGGTCCGCATCACCTACGTGGGGGCCGGATTCCTGGCACTGGTCGCGGTGATCCCGACCCTGATCGCCTCTTGGATGAATATTCCCTACTCCGTCGCCGGGTTTTACGGCGGAACCGGGCTGCTGATCGCCGTGAGCGTGGCGTTCGATCTGGTCCAGAAGATCGACAGCCACCTGGTCATGCGGAACTACAAGGGCCTCCTGGAATAGCGTCTGAGGGACACCCGCCATGAGAATCGTATTCATCGGACCGCCGGGAGCCGGAAAGGGAACCCAGGCCGAACGCATGATCAAAAAATACCGGCTGGCTCACCTCTCCACCGGCGACATGCTCCGGGCGGCTCGTGATGCACAGACGGAAGTCGGCAAAAAGGCCGACCACTACATGTCCAGCGGCGCGCTGGTGCCCGACGACATCATCGTCGAGATCATCCGGGAGCGCCTGGGCCAGCGCGATTGTGAGGGCGGATACCTCCTGGACGGCTTTCCGCGGACGATCGCGCAGGCCGAAGCCCTCGACAAGATGCTGGCCCACAAAGGAACGCCCCTGGATGGCGTGCTCGAGCTGAAGGTCCCCGAAGACGAACTGTTTCAGCGGCTCGCCGGGCGGGGGCGGGCCGACGACACGCCCGAGGTGATCAGGCAACGGCTGGTTGCTTACCGCAACCAGACGTCCCCCCTGTTGGACTACTACGGTAAGGCCGGCCTGCTCAGGTCGATTGACGGTCTGGGAACCATCGAAGAAATCTTCGACCGCGTTCAGGCCGTTCTGGACCCCCTGGCAGGTTGATTGGTAGCGGTACGGAGCTGCGTGCGTCGACAGAGTTGAAAACCTCCCGTTGGCATGCGGAACCGAGGAGTACTTGAAGGCGTGCAGATTCTCCGTTCGAGTCGTGAGATTGCCATGATGCGTCGGGCCGGTTTGATGGTCTGGCACGCGCACCAGTTGGCTCAGTCGCTCCTTCAGCCAGGAGTGACGACCGGTGAGATTGATGCGGCTGTGGAAGCCTTTTTCCTGAAGCACGGGGCCCGGCCCCTCTTCAAGGGTGTTCCTGGACGAGTCCCGTTTCCCGCGGTGACCTGCATCTCGGTCAACGAGGAGGTCGTCCACGGAATTCCGGGGCCGCGCAAGCTCCTGGAAGGCGACATCGTCAGTATCGATACCGGCTGCAAGGTCGATGGCTGGTGCGGCGATGCGGCGGCCACCCATGGGATCGGCAAGATCGATCCGGAGGTTCAACGCCTGGTCGACGTCACCCGGCAGACCCTTGACTTGGCGATCGACCTGATGGGCAAGAAGACCTTCTGGAGCGATGTGGCGGCCGAAATGGAACGCTATGTCAAGGAGGCCGGGTTCTCCGTCGTGGAGGCCTTTGTGGGGCACGGCATCGGCCGGGAGATGCACGAGGATCCTCAGGTGCCGAATTTTGTGAGCGATCAGTTGCGGCGAAACGGCGATTTTCGGCTCGTTCCCGGGCTGATCATCGCCGTTGAGCCGATGGTGAATATGGGTACCAAGAAGGTCCGGACCATGGCCGATCATTGGACCCAGATCACCGTAGACAAGAAGCCAAGTGCTCATTTCGAGCACACGATAGCCATGACCGAATCGGGGCCGATGGTCCTGACGGCCGGCCCCGCAGCGCACGAGGAGCGATTGCTCTGAGTCTGCCGGCAGTTCCGCTTGTCAGCGAGCGGGATGTTTGCGATAAATAGACGCTCTGGGGTGCATGGCAAGACAAGGATAACATGATAATCGGGCCCTGTCGCGCTGGCAGGCCGCCTTCGGAGGCGGAATCCAAGCGGTCGGGCCCTTGGCAGGTCGGTATCGCATCGTCTATACTGAGGTGCTTTGCCCCGCCAGTTTGCCAAAGAAGGTAGCTTGAGATGAAAGTCCGTGCCAGCGTGAAGCGGATTTGCGAAAACTGCAAGATCGTGCGCCGCCGGGGCGTTATCTACGTCGTGTGCACGAATCCTCGCCACAAACAACGACAGGGTTAGTACTGCGGTTCACGCCTTTCATGGGCCTGGATCGCGCGCCGCAGGGTTGGGAGCAACTTCCCCCAAGGCAGTTTCCTACTGAACAGACCATGCGTTCGAAGCTCCACCGATGAGGGGAGCCGAACCGATTCGAGATCAATTCGGGCCGCCCATCGGCCTCTGACGGGAGAAATCCTATGCCGCGTTTGCTGGGTGTTGACATTCCGAACGACCGCCCTGCCGTCGTCTCGTTGACCTACCTGTATGGCGTTGGCCGCAAGACCGCCAGAGAGCTGTGTCACAAGGCCGGAATCGACCCGCAAATCCGCGCCCGTGAGCTCCGGGAAGATGAGCTGGGGCGTCTTGCGGCGCTCCTTGACAAGGACTACGTGGTGGAAGGGCAGCTCCGCCGCCAGATCAATCAGAACATTACTCGCCTTCGCGATATCGGCTGTTATCGCGGGTTGCGGCACCGTCGCGGCCTGCCCGTTCGGGGCCAGCGGACCCGAACCAACGCCCGCACTCGCAAGGGCCCGAAGAAGACCGTGGCCGGAAAGAAGGGCGTCAAGGACCTGCGCTAGGGACCGCGTCGGCGGTGCCCTGGCCGCGCCATGGCGGCTTCAACCTGGAATTGGCAATACATGAGCAACCACGCGACTCAGTTAGGAGCATAGCGAGCGGTGGCTAAGAGCAAACGAAGAAAAGCGCGTCGTAACGTGACCGTGGGTGTCGCCCACATCCGTGCGACATTCAACAACACCACGGTCACCATCACCGACACCAAGGGCGATACCCTGTGTTGGGCCAGTGCCGGCACCGTCAGCTTCAAGGGCAGCCGGAAGAGCACGCCGTTTGCCGGGCAAATGGCCGCCCAGCAGGCTGCCGAAAAGGCGGTGAAGTTCGGTATGAAGGAAGTCGACGTGCGCGTGAAAGGCCCGGGAAGCGGCCGCGAAAGCGCCATCACCGCGCTGCAGGCGGCCGGTCTGACCGTCAAATCGATCGAAGACGTGACGCCGCTGCCCCACAACGGTTGCCGTCCCAAGAAGCGCCGCCGCGTCTGATCGTCCCCTGGCCGGCAACGCTGCGGGAGCATTCCCTGGCGGACCGTGTCCGGCCGTCATCCAGAGCAAAACATCAAGTCCTATTTGGTTGGGAGTGAGAGACAGGCATGGCACGTTATACGGGAGCGGTTTGTCGCATGTGCCGCCGCGAGGGGGGCAAGTTGTTCCTCAAGGGCACGCGCTGCGATACGGAGAAGTGCGCCGTCGAGCGGCGGCAGAACCCGCCGGGCATGCATACCTTCCGCCGCGGTAAGTTGACCGACTACGGCATCCACCTGCGCGAAAAGCAGAAGGTCAAACATTACTACGGAGTGCTCGAGCGGCAGTTCCGCCTCTATTTCGCCCGGGCGGATCGAGGCACCGGAAACACCGGCAAGATCCTCATGAGCCTGCTCGAACGCCGGCTGGACAATGTCGTCCATCGCCTCGGATGGGGGCTCTCCCGAGCCGCCGCCCGCCAGATGGTCTGCCACGGCCACATCACCGTCAACGGCCGCCGCGTCGACATCCCCAGCTACGAGCTTCGCGTCGGCGACGTGATCGGGGTCAAAGAACACAAGAGTAGTTTGGAATTGGTCCAGGCCGGCCTCGCGGAATCCAGCCGCGAAGTCCCCGAGTTCTTGGTCCGTGTCGAGGGGCAGAAACCCGAAGGACACATGGTCCGGCTGCCCGAGGCGGAGGACGTCTCGATTCCGATCGAGCCGCAACTGATCGTCGAGCTCTGCTCGAAGTAGTCCATTTCGAGTCGTCCTTCAATCAATCGGAGGGTCCAATGCGAATTCGATGGCGCGGGCTTGAGCTTCCCAGTCAAGTATCGTGCGATAAGGAGTCCTTGACGGCAACGTACGGCAAGTTCACGGCCGAGCCGTTCGAACGCGGCTTCGGGGCAAGTATCGGCAACAGTCTTCGCCGCATCATGCTTTCCAGCCTCGAAGGCAGCGCGATCACGCGGCTCCATCTTCACGGCGCCCAGCATGAGTTCACCACGCTCCCCGGCGTCGTCGAAGACGTTACCGACATCGTGCTCAACGTCAAGTCGCTCGTGGTCCGCAATCACAGCCAGCAGACCCGGGTCCTCCGCGTCGAAAAAAACCAGCGCGGCGTGATCACCGGAGCCGATATCCAGACCGACGAATCGATCGACGTGATCAACAGGGATCACGTCCTGGCCACCCTGACCGACGACGTTCCCTTTGTCATGGAAATGGTGGTCGAGAACGGCCGCGGTTACGTTCCTGCAACCGAGCACGGCGACCCGTCGCAGGAGATCGGCTCGATTCCGGTCGACGCAGCCTTCAGCCCCGTGACCCGGGTTCGCTACGAGGTGGAGGAAACCCGCGTCGGGCAGAAGACCAACTACGACAAGCTCACGATCGAGATCTGGACCGACGGAGCCATCGGTCCGGAAATGGCGCTTGTGGAGGCCGCCAAGATCCTGCGGAAACACCTCAACCCGTTTGTGCAGTACAGCGAACTGGGCAGTAAGATCCATACCGGCGTCAAGGCCGCCAGCTCGAGCGGCCTCGATCCGGCCGTCGAGGCAAAGCTGTCGATGAGCCTGGCCGAGCTGAACCTGTCGGTCCGGGCCACGAACTGCCTCGAATCGGAAAACATCCGTACGGTCCGCGACTTGGTGGTCTGTCAGGAGGACCAGTTGCTGGAGGTTCGCAATTTCGGCGAGACGACGCTCAACGAAGTCCGGGAGAAACTGGCCGATTTCGGCCTGCGGCTGGGAATGCGCGTTCCGCCGGCGGCGGCGAGCCCTCTGTAGTATCTACCTATGTGAACCGCGAGCGAGGAAGGCGCCCAGGCAGGGATTGCAGCCTTCCGGCCATCGCGGCGGCCAAACCAGGGCCTCGCCTCGGACGGCGGGGCGACGAGAAGACAACTCTATCCGTGAATCGATCGAACAGCCATGCGACATCGAAAGAAAGGCCGTAAGTTCGGCCGCAATCCGAGCCACCAGAGGGCTCTCCTGAGGAACCTCGCCTCCGCCCTGATCCTCACCGAGCGCGACGCCGAGTTCGACAAGAACGCGCCCCAGGTCAAGGGCCGCATCGTGACAACGCTGCAAAAGGCCAAGGAGGTTCGTCCCCTGGTCGAGAAGTGTGTCACCATCGCCCGGCACAGCCTGCGGCACCAGGAAGCCGCCGACCGGCTCGAGTCCGAAGCCGAACGCGGTTCCGACGCCTGGCGTTTGTGGCGCCAGAGTGACGGCTGGCAGCAGTGGAATAAGGCGATCGCCCCGGTCGTGGCGGCCAGACGCCGCGCCCTCCGGCTGCTCGGCGACAAGCAGGCGGTCGCGGTCCTGTTCGACGAGATCGGTCCGCGCTTCGCCGACCGTAACGGGGGCTACACCCGGATCCTGAAGCTCGCCAGCCCGCGCCTGGGTGATGCGGGCGCCCGGGCCATCCTTGAGTTCGTCGGCGTCCATGACCGTGTTCGCCAGACCAGCGAGAAGCCGGCCTTCGACCAGGATGAGGTCGTCCAGGAAGACTCCGATCATTCGTCGGATGCTGACGCGTCCGAGGAGAGCCAGTCCGACCAGACGAGGGACTAAAGCCCGCTGCGGAGGCCGCTTCGCCAGGTCGTTCCTGCTCGCTCAGGACCCGGTTGATCCCGGCCGGCTGCCGCAAGTGGCCCGCTGGCACGAACGAAATCCACCTCGGGGGTGCGAGTCGGCAGGATTCGCACCCCCGTGTGCGTTCTTGGTATCTCGCACCGCGTCGGCCTGCCGGCTGGGCCCCGATGCGGAGCGCGCGAACCGGTCGGTTGCCTTCCGCGCGGCGGCGCCGACTGCGGCAGTGGCCGGCGCGTCAGGTCCGCCATTCAGCCGGGATCGGCCGCCGGAGTCGAGGTTGAAACCGGATCGGCCGTTGGCGGAGGCGTCGGGTTCGCCGGATACTCCACCGCGGCGGATCCGCACCCCGCCGCCAGCAGCAGAGTCAGGGGCAGCCAGCAGGTCAGTCTTCGGAGCATCGCTAGTCCTTTCCCTTGGCAGGCGCGGCAGGCCGCCCGCGGGTCACTCGAGAGATGCCGGGTCTCCGTCGCCGATTCCCGAGGCCGATCGGAAGACGCCCCGGTCGATCGTGCGGGAGACCGCGCGAGCCGAACCGTCGGCCAGACAGAACTGGCCCACTCCGGGATGCCGGCTCGTCCACTGGAACCATCCCTCGCCGAATCCCCAGGCGGTCCCGGCCAGTCCGCAGCCGGTCCAGGAGAAGGCGTGGTAGACCGTGGGATCGCCGGCGGCATGTCCGCCCACGTTCTCGCCGAAGAGCAGGGTGTTGCTGGTCCCGTCGAGGATGTCGGCCAACCGGGTCTTGGAACGGTTGCCGAACGTGCCCCGCCACTTGTCCCAGTGCGCGTGGCCGGTCTCGCCCATCGCTCCGGCAACACCCAGATAATGGGTCCTTCCCAGCACCTCGCCGGTAATCCCGGGAAAATGCCCCCCGGCCTGCGTCGCGTCGCTGCCGTCGTAGAACAGATGGATCGTCACGATCGTGCTGGCTGGCCGTGACTCGCTTTCCGAGGGGCAGAGAAAGACCCTCAGCCTGGTCTGGGCGGCTGTCCAACTGTCGGTGCGGTTCCAGAAACGCTCGCCAAGGTGCTCCACGTCATACACGGAGATATTCCCGTTGCCGGCCCGGTCCTCGTCGAGATGCTCGTGCACGGCGTCCATCTCCTGGTACGGCAGGAGAAACGCGAGCGATCCGGTGCACTGCCCCGTCCAGGGCGGCGAAGGAGCCTGTGGGATCGGCCCCAGATAGCCGGGCGGAAATCTCCCCTGGGCGTCGTGAAAATTGTGGGCGGCCAGCCCCAATTGCCTGATGCGATTGCTGCAGTCAGTCCGCCGCGCCGCCTCCCGGGCCATCTGGACCGCCGGCAGCAGCAGGGCAATCAAGATCCCGATGATCGCAATGACCACCAGAAGCTCAATCAGGGTGAAGGCTCGTCGGCCGTGGACCACCAGGAGGTGCCTCCCCATGGACGCGGGAGTCGCCCGCCGCTGGCCGGTCGATCGGGGGCGGGCGAGGTTCGACTATCCAGACATTATACCTTCTGAGTATTGCCCCGGAGCCTGCCCCGCCCCCGCCGGCCAGCGGCCGGTCTCCCTGGCTCGCTCGTCCACACGCCCTGCGACAGGTTCACCACGGCCGTTCAGCCCCTCCAGGTTCACCGCCCGCACTAGCGGCCTGCGGCCGGCATCCCACGAAGCCCCCCAAAGAACCTGAGTTCCAGAGAGTGCCGGTCGGCCAGATCCCAGCCCTCGCGATTCCCTCTCTTTTCAATAAAAAGAAAGTTGACATTAATTTAATAAAGGTTAAAGTGAATCTGGAGTTGAATTATTGTGCAGCCGGCGGCTTTGACTCCCCGGGATATGAGTGTCATGCAGGAAAACGTGCCGCAAGAAACCTGGCTCAATTTTCTCGACGACGAGGATCTTGCCTTCGTCAAGCGGTTCGTGCTGGCAAGCGGATCCCTGAAGGAACTGGCCGCTGCCTACGGCGTCACCTACCCGACCATCCGGCTCCGGCTCGACCGGTTGATTGCCAAGATCAGAGTGGTCGACGAAAACCGTTCCTTGTCCGACTTCGAACGCCTGCTGCGAGCGCAATACGCCGACGGGAAGATCGATGTCCAGACTCTCAAGCTGCTGTCACGAGCCCATCGGAAGGAGATGGAGAATCATCATGAGACTTCTGATCGCACTTAGTGTCGTGGTTCTTGCGTGTCGGCCGGCCGCAGGACAAGAGGAGCTCGTTCTCAGCATTCGCTGGAGCGAGGTGCAGCAGAAGGGGCAACTGCTCGCCGGCGAAATCCAGCCAGGCGGCGGGGCCGGCCCCGACGAATACCTGGCCATCCGCAATGCGACCGAACTGCCGCTGAACGCGGCGCTGATCTCCCTCGAGCATCCGAAAATCACCACCACGCAGTATGCGTTGACGGGGACCGTCAGCTATGAAGGGGTTCGTGGTACCGGCTACCTGGAGATGTGGAACCATTTTCCCGGCGGAGGTGCGTATTTCTCCAGGACACTGGGAGACTCCGGTCCCATGGGGAGCCTGCGGGGCACTTCAAACTGGCGCCCATTCATGCTCCCCTTTGTCAGCGACGCAAAGACGGGACCTCCCAGCAGACTGGAGCTGAACCTGGCCCTCCCAGGACCCGGTACCGTGAAGCTGGGCGAACTCCGGCTGGTCCAGTACCCCAATGGTCTGGCGGCACTGTCCCCTGCAAAAGCCTGGTGGACCGACAGGACGGCAGGATGGATCGGAGCCATCGGCGGTTCGATGTGCGGATGCCTGGGAGCGATGATCGGCCTTCTCAGCGGCCTCGGAAAGGCCCGCCGATCGGTCATCTCGCTCAGCGTCGGCCTGGTCGCGTTTGGCGTGGCCTGCCTGGTGGCGGGCCTGGTCGCCTGGCTGGTTTCGCAACCCTATGCCGTCTATTTTCCCCTCATTCTGGGCGGCGTGATATGTACCGCCGTTGTCGGTGGCTCGCTCCCCGGTATCTGCCGCCATTATCAGGCCATGGAACTCAGAAAGATGGCTTCCATGGATGTCGACACCGTCAGCGTCTGACCTGGCCGCAGTGCGGACGACAATCCTGGGTCTGCCGCTTCTCTTGCCGGTTCGCCTTCCTCCCCGGCCGACATAGGCATTCTGAACGTGCGTCCCTGTCCCCTGATCCGGCCGGCCCCGCGGAAGGCATCCTGCGCGGGGCTCGGTTTTCCGTGGCTCGTCAACAACCGGCCGGTATGTTACGATCAAGGCTTGTCGCTCGGCCGTTCCGGGGCGTCATGCAGGATCGGGTTAGACGAGGAGCAGTTGACGGCGCGACGCAATCCCCTCTGACGGGTGCTGGCTTGGCGGCCAGGCTGGTTGGGGGAAAACGAAGACCAGGGGCGATTTCCGACCCTCCCCGCCACCAATTGCCGCCTCTTGCCCGTACCGACCAACCGGCCCTCTCGGGGGCCCATGGCTTGTTTTGTTCGCTGCCTTACCAGGAAACCACGCCAACCCACGGTGTTCCCAATGCCGATAGACGCCTATTCCCCGTGCCCTTGTGGAAGTGGGAAGAAAATCAAGTTCTGCTGCAAGGACCTTCTCGGGGATCTCCAGAAGATCGAACGCATGATCGAGGGCGAGCAGTACATTGCTTGCCTCTCCCATATCGAACGCCTGGAGCAGTCCAATCCGAACCGAGCCTGTTTGATGGCCACCAAGACGCTGCTGCTGCGCGTGACCGGCCGGGACGAGGATGCCCGAAAGGCCGTCCTGGAGTTCTCCCAGCACCATCCCGGCAATCCGTTGGCCTTGTGCGAACTGGCGACGCTCACGGCGCTGGATGAGGGCGGGCAGGTGGCGCTACCCATTCTCGAGAAGGCCATCGCGGCCTCGGAGGGAAACTTCTCGGGGCGGCTCTACGAGTCCATCAGCGCGATCGTCCAGGTGTTGCTCTCGGAGGATCACTTTCTGGCCGCACGGGCATTGGCCCTGTTCCTGGCGTCGATCGTCGGCCAGGACGACCCGGCGATGGAGATCCTCATGCGGCTCAACGCCATGCAGAACGTGCCGCTGGTTGTCAAGGACGGAAGGGGGTTGCAGCAGTGTCCCGACGATGCACCGTGGAAGGCCGACTTCGACGCCGCATTCCGGCTCGCCGGCCAGGCTCGCTGGTCGGAGGCCGCGGCCAAAATGGCCGAACTGACCCGCATCGCTCCCCAGTCCACCGCCGTGTGGCGGAATCTGGCAAAGCTGCGGTCCTGGATGGCCGATTCCAAGGGGGCGATCGAGGCTCTCAACCGCTTTGCCACGCTCGACGTGGGGCTGGAGGAGGCCGTTGAGGCGCAGAGCCTGGCGCTCTTCCTCTCCGATGACCCGTTCGGCGACGAACTCCACGTGTTCGAAGTGAGCTACATGATCAAGGACGCCGCGAAGCTGCAGGAGGTCTTCTCGGCGTCGCCTCGGATCGCCCAGGCTCCCATGGATCCGCGGGCGATGAATCGCCAGGACGATGCTCCGCCGCCCAAGGCGGTCTATCTGTTCTTCGATAAGCCGGCCCCGGAGGCCGACGCAGTTCTCGATTTCGCCGCCGTGCCCCGCGTCGTCTGCCACGGAGTCTTCTACGGCAAGGAAACCGACCGCGATGCCCGCCTCGAGTGTTTTGAAGTCCTCGAGCAGGATCGGCCCCTGATCAACCAGTTGCTTCGCCAGGTCGACAGCGAGGTGGAGCCGCTGGCCAAGCCCTCGGGAAACGCTTCGCGGACTCACGACCTGCTGAACCGCCAGTGGCGGCTCCCGGACGGGTCGTCGCGAGAGGCGTTTCAGAAACTCGCCGACCAGTACCTGGCCGATGTTCTGCTTGCTCGATGGGTCGAAATGCCTCTGGGACTTCTCGCCGGCAAAACGCCCCGCCAGGCAGCCGGCGATCCTGCCTGTCGCGTCAAACTGCTTGCCGCCATCATGGTGATCGACTTCTGGCTCGAACAGAGCGGGGCGAGGTTCGATACGAATCGGTTGCGTTCCGAGCTCGGCTTGCCGACCCTCCAGACGATCGACGCTACGGTGACTCCCATCACGAGCCTGCCCCTGGTCCGGTTGGCCCGCGTCGACGTGACGAAGATCTCCGACGACGATGTGCTCGCCGGTTACCGGCGGGCCGTCTCCTTTGGGGCGCAGGCTGCTGTAGAACGGTTCGGACGCGAACTGGTCGGGCGCGAGAGTCTTGCGGCACGCGACGAGCGGCTGCAGGCCTACCGGCTGCTGGCGCGGATGACCGACGATCCCGACGAGGCCATCGAACTGATCGAGTCCGGCCGCCGAGCGACCCTCGAACGCGGCGGTTCCTGCGCCAACTGGGATATGATGGAGATGACCTTGCGCTTCGAGCGGATGGAGGGGGAGGAGGTCGCCCGTCTCCTTTCCCACTTCGAGACCCGCCATGGACGCGAGCCGGGCGTGATCGAGGCGCTCACGCGGCTGCTGATGCAGATGGGCGTCCTGCGGCCCGATGGATCGCTGGCCATTCCGCCCGGTGGGCAGGCGGCTGCCGGGCCCGCGATCATCGTGCCCGGCGACTCCTCGGCCCAGGAGCCCGGCAAGATCTGGACCCCCGACAGCGCCATGGGACGCAGCGAAGGCGAGAAACCCAAGCTCTGGACGCCCGGCATGGGCTGAGCCGTTGCCCGCCGTGGCCAGTCTCCATGCGTGGGTCTTCCGGTCCCCGCTGCCTGCTCGTGGTATAGGTCGGCCGGTTTGCCGGACTTGGTCAACCTCCTCGCCAGGATCAGCCGTTCTTCACGCGAAGACACCCTCCGTGGCGCGAGGCCTGGGGCCGCCCAGCCCCGTCCTGGGGTTCGCCCGGCTCTCGCCGAGATCGGCACTGCTTGACGCCTGCGCAGTCGATGCTCGCCGGCGGATAACCCGCTTTCTGCGGCCTCCCCTGGGGTGGCCTGAGCCTCTTCCATGCAGACTTCAGCACCCGTCCGCCGGCGCTCGGTCGATCAGCTCCTGCTTCGGCCTGATCAAGAGCACGATCACGATCGACAGGATTGCCGTGCTCGCAAAGATGCCGAAGATCACGTTGAGCGGCACCTGGCTGTCGCGGAGGGCACCGAAGCCCCAGTCGGCCAGTCCGCCGCAACTGATGCTCACCAGGTTCATGATCCCGTAGCCGGTGGCCCGCAGGTCCGGACGCACGATCTGGCAGAGGATGGGCATGTTGTTGCAGTCGAAGAAGCCCCAGCCGAGTCCAAAAAGGATCAGGAAGGCCACCGCCACGCCCAGCGAGCCGGCGTTGCCCACCCCGAAAATCGCCGGCACGATGAAACTCATCCCGATCGCGCTTACCAGGATCCGACCGCGGTCCAGTCGCCGCATCCAGCGGTCGGCCAGCCAACCGCCGAGCACCGCGCCCACGATCGCGGCGGCCTGCCAGTACAGCGTGGCGGCCACCCCCGCCTTGCCCTGGCCAATGTTGAACTGCTGCTTGAGAATCGCGGGCATCCAGTCGCGCACCACCCAGCCCGCCAGCGCCGGCAGCGTGAAGTACAGTACCAACAAAATGAACGACACGTTGCACAGCAGCTCCGTCACCGCCCGGACCGGTGAGGTCTTGCGCTGGGCCGTCTGGCTGCCGAGCCTCGGCGGATCGCGGAGCAAGGCGATCAGCGGGAGCGTGTAGAGGATTCCAAAAATCCCGCAGGCGTCGAAGGCGAGCCGCCAGCCGAGATTCGGCGCGTCGGCCACATACCCGCCGAAGCCGCCGACAATCACGCCGCAGTAGATCGCCATCTGGTGCAGCCCCACCGCCCGCGACCGCGTGCGACCCAGGTGGTAGTCGGCGATCAGCGCCAGCCCCGCCGGGATGTAGAAGGCCTCGCTGATGCCCATCAGCGATCGCGCCCAGAGCAGCTCGTTGTAGCTGTCGACGTGGCCGGTCCACCAGGTGACGGCCGACCACACGAACAGGCTGCCACAGATCGTCAGCCGCCGGCTGAAACGATCGGCCACGTAGCCTCCGATCGGGCTGAGAAACGCGTAAACCCACTTGAACTGCCCTAGCATGAATCCCCAGTTCTCTTCCGAGCCGATCGTGGGAATGTCTCCCATCACGGAGTACTTCATCGCCGCGAGCATCTGGCGGTCCAGGTAGTTCAGCAGGGCCACCGGCATGAGCAGGATGACGACCAGCCATGCGGTGCGAAGGGTTGTCGAGGTGGGCGACGATTCCGACACGGTTTGCTTCCTCGGGCGTTGCAGGGCGGACGTTTCGGGGGTCGGGAATCACGAGTCGGCGCGGGCCTGGGGGCCTCAGCGATGGGCGGAGTCCTTCTCCTCCCGATCGGCCACCATCAACGACGCGACCACGCCCGCCG
This sequence comes from uncultured Planctomycetaceae bacterium, assembly GCA_964563135.1. GTDB lineage: Bacteria > Planctomycetota > Planctomycetia > Pirellulales > Thermoguttaceae > JAAYAY01. The sequence goes on along the minus strand of CAZLWV010000023.1, from coordinate 3,723 downwards.
TGAGGATCGCCAGCACCAGCCCCAGCAGATAGAGGTTGAAGTGTTCTCCCAGCCATTCCTTGAGCCAGTGGACCGTCAGCATCTTGACGCCCACCAGGACCAGCACCAGCGAAAGCGACACTTTCAGGTAGCGGAACGTGTTCATCATACCGTCCAGGGCGAAGTAGATCGACCGCAGCCCGAGAATGGCGAAGACGTTGCTCGTGAAGACCAGGAACGGGTCGGCCGTGATGGCGAAGATCGCGGGAATCGAGTCCACGGCAAAGACGACGTCGGTCGTTTCGACCACCACCAGCGCCAGGGCCAGCGGCGTGAGCATCAGCGTGCCGGGCCGGGTCCGCTCCACGATCTCGTCGACCAGCACGACCGCGCCGGGCGTCTCGCTCTCGTGCGAGGCCGTCGATCCGGCACGCACCACGAAATGCTCCCCGTGGAATCGGCCGGTAACGGGCCAGATCCGCCGGACAGCCCGAACCATGATGTTGTGGTTCGGATCGGAATGGCCCGATTTCGCCACCAGCATCTTCAGGCCGGTGATGATCAGAAACACCCCGAACAGATACAGGATCCAGTGAAACTTGGCGATCAGCGTCGCCCCGACGAGGATCATCACGCCGCGGAGAACCAGGGCCCCCATGATGCCCCAGAACAGGACCCGGTGCTGGTACATGCGGGGCACCGCGAAGAAGCTGAACAGCATGGCGATGACGAAGATGTTGTCCACGCTCAGCGACTTCTCCAGCACGTAACCGGTCAGGTACTTCACCGACGCCTTCACGCCGTCGTTCACCAGCCCGTCGACCGCGTCGGGCTTCGCTCCCATGTCCATCCAGTGGTTCTCGTATCCAAAGTAGACGAACACGGTGAAGCTGACGCCCAGAATGATCCAGAAGATCGTCCACCCCACCGCCTCCCGCACCGAAATAATGTGCGAATGGCGATGGAAGACCCCCAGGTCCAGGGCGAGCATCAACAGGACGAAGCAGATGAAACCGATCCAGATCCAGATCATATCGTTTTCCTCGAGGGGAATCGCATACGGGTGCAGGGGAGCATCCCCTCTCGTCTTCGCCGCAGGGCGCGAGAATCGGGGCATCCCCGAAGCAGAACTCTGCCTGGGTGGAAGGGGAAAACGGCGCGCTTTCCCCACTCGCCAGACCCGGGCCGGCTCCCGGTGGTCATGCCGCCGGGTCCTCCGGTTTCGGGGCCAGCCAGGCCCGCAGGAATTCCACGGCGATCGGGAGCACCGAAATCCCGATGATCGCCACGATCACCAGCGTGAAGTTATGTTTGACCGTTTCCAGGCCGCCAAAAGCGTATCCACCGTAGACGAACAGGGCCACCCAGGCAATTCCCCCGACGATGTTGTAGGCGATGAACCGCGTGTAGTTCATCGCCCCGATGCCCGCCACGAAGGGGGCAAACGTGCGGATGATCGGGATGAAACGGGCGAGTATGATCGTCTTGCCGCCGTGGCGCTCGTAGAACTCGTGGGTCCTCTGCAGGTGACGCTGGTTCAGAAACGGGATCTTCCCGCTGAACGCCTTGGGACCGATCCAGGCCCCCGCCCAGTAGTTGACCGTGTCTCCCAGGACCGCGGCAAGCGACAGCAGAAGGAATAGCAGATTCACGTTCAGGGAACCCCGTGCGGCAAAAGTGCCGGCGGCGAAAAGCAGCGAATCGCCGGGAAGAAACGGGGTGACTACCAGACCCGTCTCGCAGAAGATGATCACCAGCAGGATCAGGTAGGTCCACGCCCCGTAGTCCTGGATGATCACATCGAGGTGCTTGTCCAGGTGGAGAAACAGATCCACGACGTACTGCAGGAATTCCATGGGCCGCTCGCGTGTCAGAGAAACAGGAACGTCGCCAGCAGAAACAAGGGCACGAGGATCGCGATGCTGTACGCCATGTAGCCGAAAAAGCTGGGCATCTTCACGCCGGAGCCTTCCGCAATCGACTTGACCATGAAATTGGGCCCGTTACCAATGTAGGTGTTGGCCCCCATGAACACCGCCCCCAGGCTGATCGCCAGCAGGTACGGGAGGTAGACGCCGGTGGCGGCGACCGTCGGCTCCAGTCCCAGGCTGGCCGTCACCGATTTGGCCGTCTCGAAGAACACCACGTAGGTCGGCGCATTGTCGAGAAACGACGAAAGGGACCCGGTGGCCCAGAAGTAGTGCCAGGGCTCGGTCAGGCCGAGGCTGGGGCCCCTGGTCTCCAGGATCTGGAGCGGGGGCTGCATGCAGATGAAGATCCCGAAAAACAGGGCCGCCACCTCCACGATTGCACCAAAGCTGAAGCTGTTCGCCTGCCGGACCGCGCGGGAGCCCAGGGCCAGCGAGATCGCCACCAGCACCAGTTGGACCATCTCACGCAGAAAAACCCACGGATGCCAGGAAGTGCCCGGTACCGCCTTCGAGGGGTCAAACAGGCCTACTGTGGCAATCACACCCAACAGCAGAACCGCGTTCGGCCAGAGGCCGGCCATCCGCAACGGGCGGACCTGAGTTTCATCGCGGGCAATGTCCGACTTGGCCTCACGCGGATAGCAGAGGAACCGATCCCAGGCGTAGTAGATCACCAGGAGGCAGCCGTTGATGAACAGCCACTCCTTCCACAGGGCAAACGTCCAGAGAAAGGGAACTCCCATGAGGTAGCCGAGGAACAAGGGCGGGTCGCCGGTAGGCAACAGGCAGCCGCCGCAGTTGCAGACGACGAAGATGAAGAAGATGACGGTGTGCTTGATGTGCTTCCGCTCGCGGTTGGTCTCCAGCAGCGGACGGATCAGCAGCATGGCCGCCCCGGTTGTGCCGATGATGCTGGCCAGCAGCGAACCGATGGCCAGGAAACAGGTGTTGGTCGAGGGGTGGGCCTTGAGGTCGCCCTCCAGGCGGATGCCGCCGCTGATGGTGTAGAGACTGAACAGGAGCACGATGAACGGCACGAACTCGGCCAGCATCGCATTGCTGAACACCGTTAGCGAGGTCCCCAGGTTCAACCCGGCCGGGTTGGGCTCGATCGCATGTTTGGCCGGAAAGTGGCCTTCGATCGGCACCTCGTGGAACAGCAGGTAATAAACGAGCGTCACCAGGGCCAGGCCGCTGGCCACGTAGAACTTGTTGCGGTTGTGCTCCCACCAGTGGGCCACGCCGGGTGTCAGGGGAAAGACGGCGATGGCGCCCAGAAGCAGCGCAAAGGGCACGATCATGCCCAGCGGCGGCGGCTGCCGCTGCCCGGCGTGCTGGACGTCAGCGTGCGCCTGCTGGTCAGAGTGCGCGGAGCCGACCACCGCCGCCGTGCCCCTCTGGGGCAGCCCGGCGGCCAGGGCGGCAAGGTAGACCACCAGCAGCAGAGCGATGGCCGCCAGGACCATCGGCGAGGAGCCTTTTGCGGGCCCTTCGGTTTCCATGTTTGATTCCTTGAAGACGCTTCAGAGGGGGCACTGACCAAGTAGATTTCCATGCGCCCGCCCCCCCGCCAGGACTCCAGGGCGATGAAACCAACAATTATAACATTCGCCAGATTCCCACGCTATAGGAGGGTATGACGCTGGGTGCACACATCGGGTGGGATCGTAGCATCGCCATGGAAGGGGGCGCGGCTGGTCATTGGTCGGTGGTCATTGGTCAGTGGTTGGTGGTTGGTGGTTGGTGGTTGGTGGTTGGTGGTCATTGGTCAGTGGTCAGTGGTCAGTGGTTGGTGGTCATTGGTCATTGGTCA
>CAZLWV010000022.1:34006-68497 GCA_964563135.1 uncultured Planctomycetaceae bacterium | reverse complement strand
GGGGACAGGGGGGCAGGAGGGGCCAGGCGGAGGATAGAGGGCAGAGGGGGAGGGAGAGGGAGAGCCAAGGGGAGGTACCGCTCGAGCTGAGATGGGCTGCTCACGGCAAGTCGCCAGTCTTTGTGAAGGATTTCAGTATGTTTGAGGTTCGTGGCACCGACAACACGGAGGAAGCAACCAGGACGGCTTGATTCGTCCGGCGAAACCGCAGAAACGGGAGGCGGAGCCAAGAGGAGCGGAGAGCGCGAACGAGCGCAGCAGGTGGTCGCGTTCCTTGGCCTCTTGGACCTTCAACTCGCGCAGATACAATTTTCGGAGCCGCAATACCTCGTCGGGGTCCTGAAGCGTGCCGTCGATTACCGGGATGAACTCCTGGGCAGTCCGACCCTTAACCGAAGTCCTTCATCTTCTGGGGAGAAGCCTTGGCCAGCGCCCGTTCCTGCGCGTGCAACCCCGGGCTGGCCAAAGCCCGCTGCAGGTCGAGCGCCGCGGCCAGCGTCTGGACACAGGTCCGTTACCACCTTTCCTTCCCGCTCCCTCCGGATCAGCTCGGCGGCGGTTGGCGGCCCCGCAAGCGGGTGCCTCCCCGCCAGCCAGCGTTCCAAGTCCGCCTGGGCCTCCTGCAAGTCCTCGAGTCCTACTATCCTTGGGGTCGCCTTCGAGTCGTCGGTAGCATAGGGCATGGTAGAATTCCTTTCCGTCGAGGATTTGAACAACGACCGCCCTTATCGACGACTCGAACGTTCTTTTGCGGATCAATTCCTCCTCCGGAACCGCAATACTCGCTGTCCCTTGCGCCGCTTACTACTCTTGGCGTTTGGGTTCCTGAGGAGTGAGTATCTTCTCCACCGACAATTGCATGTGCCGTAGCTTTGCTCGCAGCGTAACGCGGCTGATGCCGAGGATTTCGGCGGCGCGATTCTGTTGGCCGCCGGCGTGTCGCATGATGTAGCAGACAACCAAGCGATCGAATCGCTCTATTGCCCGACGGTACACGTCGGTTTCCTCCTTCGTTACGGCCTCTTCCACAAACTGACGTAGCATGTCCCAATCCATTTCAGACGCGGGGCCGCCTTCGAGCTCCATTTTCCCCGCGGCAGGGTCAGCCTGGTGGAGTTCAGTCGGAAGGAAGTCGGGCAGGACGGTGGGACCGGCAGAAGCGATCAACGCCTCCCGGATGACATTCTGGAGTTCTCGCACGTTACCGGGCCAGTCGTATTGCTCCAGCAACTCGAGCGCCTCCGGCGAGATGGACTGGACAGTAGTACCAAGCTGTTTGTTGAAACGAAACAGGAAATAGTGAGCCAGTTCGGCGATATCCTCACGGCGCTCGCGCAATGGTGGCAGGTGAATCGTCACACCGCGCAGGCGGTAGTAGAGGTCGTTGCGGAACTTGCCCTGTTCAATCAGGGCTTCAAGGTGCTGGTTCGTAGCAGCAATGATTCGCACGTTGGCCACGATCGGTTCGCTGCCGCCAATGCGGTCAAATGTCCCTTCTTGGAGCAGGCGCAGTATTTTCGCCTGCGTGTGCGGAGACATGTCGCCGATCTCGTCCAAGAGAAGCGTCCCGCCGTGGGCCTGCTCGAACTTCCCGATCCGTCGGCGGTCAGCCCCGGTGAATGCCCCCCGCTCGTGACCGAACAGTTCACTTTCCAGAAGTGGCTCGGGAATAGCCGCACAGTTGATGGCCAAGAATGCTTCTTGGTTACGGCGGCTATGACAGTAAATTGCGCGAGCGACTAACTCCTTTCCGGTGCCGCTCTCACCCAGGATAAGGACATTCACATCCTGGGATGCAACTCGGCCGATCTGTTTGCATGCGGCCTGCATGGCCGGTCCACTGCCGATCATTCGATCCGGCCTGTCCTCGGGCCGATTTCCTTCCTCAAGGACCGTAGGAACGTGCATCAGCCGACTGATGGCAAATGCCTGGTTTACGATCTGCTGGAGTTGTTCCGCGTCGAGAGGCTTAACCAGGTAATCGTACGCGCCCAGTTTCATGGCTTCAATGGCGGTGTCCGCGGTGCCGTGACCCGTGATAAAGATAACAAGGCTGCGGGGGTCGAGACGACGGAGATCGTGGAACACCTCAAGCCCTGATCGGTCGTTGAGGCGAATGTCCAACAGAATCACGTCGGGCGATTCCTCCGCGGCCAGTTGCAGACCTTCGGCGGCCGCTTCCGCGCCAAGGACCTGCACAGACTCATCCGCAAAGACCTGGGCAATGCTGAAGTGTATGGTGGGTTCGTCATCAATTACCAGTAGTTTTGCCATTCGTTCCATCCCTGTTCAAAGGTAATTCCAGAGTGAACACTGCCCCACGCTCCGCGCGATTGGCGGCCAGCAGTATGCCACCGTGTTCCTTGGCGATGCGATGACTGATTGCCAATCCCAAACCCGTACCGTGCTCCTTGCTGGTGGCGAAAGGCTCAAAAATCCGGTCGAGAATTGGCTGCGGGATGCCTTCTCCTCGGTCAGATATAGAGACGCGGCAAACGTGGCTTCCATCGTCGCTCTCGATGGTCACATTCAGCGGTCCCCCTTGGGCCATGGCTTCGATTCCATTGAGCAGCAGGTTGATGAACACCTGATGAAGTTGCTCGGGGTCGCCGCTGACAAGTGCCGGCCTATTGGGCATGGTTTCAATGATCGCAACATTTTGCTGTTTTGCCCGCCCTGCGACGAGGTTGATCGCGCGGCGAACCGTGGTGCGCAGGTCGTGAGTCACCCGACGCAGTTCCGGGGGACGGGCGAAATCCAGCAATCCCTGAATGGTGCTTTCGATCCGTGCGATTTCCTGCTGCACGACCTGGAGTTGACGGCCGGCCATCGCCGTCTGGGGCTGTTTCTGCGCCGCCGTCTGGATCAGCAGTTTGACAGCGGTCAGCGGGTTGCGGAGTTCGTGCGCCACACCGGCTGCCAACTCCCCAACTGCCGCCAACCTCTCCGCTGACATGGCCTCGTGGCGAGCCTGTTGCAGCTCTTCCATCACCTGGCGGATTTGGGTGGCTACAGCCTGCACTTGTTGATGGAGACCGGGCAGGTCGCTCAGGTTTCGTATCTCCACGGAACCAAGCTGTCGGCCCAAGTCACCCGTGGCATCGCTCAGAGTGACGCTGATCTGGGAAATGGAACGATGCAGGCCGCGAGTAATCCATAGCCCCAGAGCCACGCCGACGAGTGGCCCAGCGATCAAGAACACGATCCGCATCAGGTTTGCCCAGGTGCTGAGCCGATCGCTTCGCGCCGTCGAATCGGCCAGCATCCGCTCGTTGAGCTCGATGAGGTGACGACAAGGCTCGGCTACGGCACGGGCCAGACGAATCGTCTTTTCCGTTTCGGCGGACTGCGAGGTGAGCAAATCGGTCACGGCCGGCGGTTCCAGGCGACCCCTGCTGTGGTCGCGATAGACGGAAAAAAGCTCTCGCACGGCCTTGACGGCGTTCCGTTCGTCGGACGTGAACGCGGTCTTTTCGGCTTCGGCCAGATGTTGCTTGAAAGCAGACTCCAGTTCAGCAGCCTCAATGCGGGTCTCTCGGCGATCCTTGTCGGCTGACTCCATCACGATCGCGTGCAGTCGCCACAGCGCGTCCTGCATGGCCCAGGCGGCGCGAATCGTGGAGAGATTCTCGGCAAGTATTCGAGAATGCGACGCGTAGACGCGCTGGATGTAGTACGTCGAGATGGTGCTGCCTGCAATCCACAGGACGCTAACGATAATGGCCGGTGCAACAACTCGCTTCCACATAGGAGCATCCTGTTTGACAGCAATGGAGAACCGCGCGGGCTCGCCGCACCACGCTCCTTCGTCTTGTTCTTGTATTGCACTCCTCGGAGCTGCCATGCCAAACAGCAATAACGATACCCATGAGTGAGTGGCGCGGCACAGAAATGGCTATGACAGCGCAGATGCCTTTTCCTCTAAACGCATTGCGATCATCGGCAGACCGAACGGGGGGTAGTCGGGGGTGGAAGGTCTGCAGACAAAGCCTTTCCTCCGGGGAAAATCGCTTTCCTTGTATCCGACAACCGTGAGCCGATTTCTTCGGACCGGCACAACCGGAGCGTATTCGTAAGTCCTTTTTACACAAGAGTCCGAATTTGTTCCAGGGGCCAGAGCCGAGCTCCTGGCACACGAGTTGCAGCACAGACCGTTGCCGGCGTCGTCTTCCCAGTGTGAACGCCGCGTTCCTCCTCATCGGGAGGGGGAAGGTGACTGTTTTTTCTTGCCAGGTTCACACAAGGACATGCAGGTCGTTACCGGAGGAAATGCCCGATGTTGGTTCTCAGCCGTAGACGGGGCGAACAGATCGTGGTGCCGGAGTGTCGGTTGACAGTCACGGTGCTTGGCATACATCGCGAGCGAGTCCGGCTCGGCATCGCGGGACCGTCGGAAGTTCGGGTGTATCGCAGCGAGGTTCTGCATCCAGATTACGTCCTCCGCCCACGTCACGAAACGGTAGCAACATCACCCTTGGAGGATGCTTCGATGCCAGTCCGCGTGCTGATCGCCGACCCAGATGAGTATCTGCTGGACAACTACCGCGACTACCTGGGGCAGCACGGATTCGAGGTAGCGACCGTGACAACCGGCATGGAATGTGTGAAAAGGCTTCGCGAGTTCTTCCCGCATGTGCTGGTCCTGGAACCGTCGATTCCATGGGGATGGGGTGACGGCGTTCTGTCCATGATGCGCGAGGAGGCGGACGTTCCACTTGTCCCAGTCATCGTGCTCACCCATGGGCGTAACCGTGAAGTGCTGTATCGATTGGCCCCATTTGAGATCGACGACTACCACGTGAAGCCCTTGCGACCGAAGCGGCTTGCAGAGCGGATTCGGGCCGTTGCAACACGCAGAACATGGGAGACGAATTCACCACAACACGGCACGTCGCTAACCACGCGTCAAGCACGAGAAGGTTAGGAAATTGCCATGACCAACGATCGTTGGCAAGAGAATCAGACAGACCAGGTTGCCACCACGAAGTCCAGCGTCACAGGCTCACATTTCTTCTGGATGGTTGCCGGGTCATTCACAGCTGGGCTGCTGCTATGCAATATCGTACTGTCAGGAAGCGGCTGGCTGACCGGCCTTGACCTTGGATTGCTGATCGTGGTTGTTCTGATGGCCTATGCCCGATGGATCGAACAACGATCTGGCCAAGCAACGGACACTTACGGCAAACCTTCCACTTATGCAGACTTGCGGCGGTACGTCACCGTGTTGCCGATCGTGGCGGGCGTGGCATGGATAGCAGCTAATGTCGTCGGCAATCACTTCCTGAGCTTGCGAGGTGGATGATGACAACCACGACACATGAATACCGATTGAAGGTCCGCGCTGGCGGAAAGACATACAGTCTCGACTTCCGACGGGCATTCGTCTTCGCGTACTTGCTGACAAGAACGCGAAAGTTCAAGGAGGCACTGCCGGTTTTCGAGGCCCTGACGCGATCGAATGGGCACGACCCGTCGGCGACAATTATGCTTGCCTATTGCAGGGCCGTGTTGAAAGACTTCACAGGAAGCCGCGAACTGCTGGATACGGTGTTTTCAGAAGACGTGAAGGAAAGGGCCGACCAGTTGCACACCGCGTTCGTCTACCTCAGCGTTGGAATGGTGGCTGACGCTGGTGCAGAACTCGTTGTGCTGGCGCAGGAATGCCCGAACCTGCCGGTAATCTGTCTATTGGTCGGCGACCTGCTGGTTTCCCAGAGAAGGCAGGCCAAGGGGATCGCCTGTTGGAAACTGGCCGTTGCGCGAGACCGCGATGATGGCGCGATAACGGCCACCGTCAAGCGTCTGTCTTCTCCTCAAGGGAAGCGACACGAAAAGACGTAGCACACGAGGCAACTTCATGGACCATTTTGCCGTGTTCGATTGCAGTTTGGCGCGGCGCGCGATTGGGCAAAGCTGCTCCAATCTGCGCGAGCTGTTGACGGCGTTGCACAACGTCCCCGACAACGTATTGGAGCATCACCTGCTGCGTTGTCCGCTGGAGGACCATTTTGAGCTTTATGAGTTTCCCAACGACCTGGCCCGTTGGTGTTGGGACGCACTCGGAGACCACGTTGTCGGAGAGCAACTGGGTCTGGTAGACCCCTACCGGCACCACTCCCTTGCAGACCTGCGCGCTAAGCTCGTGAACATTCTGGAGGACCGGCTGTGGAATCTGGACCGGGTGCCGTGGTGTCGGCCTGGATTGGAACTGCACCTATTGGCCTCCCGCGTCGTGGCCTACGACACGGGCCAGCGAATCCCGACGCCCGTGGCGTTGGCCGAAGCCATTCCGCAAATGTCGCCCCGCTCGCTGTTCTTCCATATACACGAAGCGCGACGACGTGCCGAAGGCAAGTGCGACGATTTTTCGCTCTGGCTGGAGCAGTGGGACGTAAACCCGTTGCTGGCGGCCGGGATTCGGGCAATCGACTTCTATTTCCTCAACCTGAGCCAACTCCGCCGGGAGTTGATGGAAGTCTTCGGACAGTATCTCCTGCATTCCACGGTGGCCTAGCGAGTGACCCCATGACATTGCTCGATCGTTATGAGGAAGTGGTGGGGCATCAAGAGATGCAATGCCTACGTCGCTTGGCGGAGCGGCTCTCGGGAAGGGTTGTTGTTCATGTCAACTCAACGCGAACTGGCGGTGGTGTGGCGGAGATTCTCGGCTGGATGATTCCGCTAATGCAGGATTTGGGTATCGACGCGCGGTGGGAGACCATTGCCGGACCACCCGATTTCTATCGCGTTACCAAGGCGTTTCACAACGGGTTGCAGGGGCTGCCGCTTGCGTTGAAGAAGCGTGATTTCGATCTGCACTACGAGGTCAATCGCGAGAACGCTGAGCGGTTAAGCTTGGGAGCGGATGTCGTATTTATCCATGATCCTCAGCCGATCTACTTGCCGCAGTTCACACCCAAAGGACAGGTAAGTCGTTGGGTATGGCGATGCCATATCGACGCTTCCCGCCCAGATCGCGCCGTTTGGAGGCACCTGGAAGGGGCCATTCCCCACTATCAAGCGGCTATATTCTCCATGCCGGCGTTTGCACGATCGTTGGACTGCCCGATGTTCCTAGTTCCGCCGTCGATTGACCCGTTGTCGGAGAAGAACTGCTCGATTCCCGAGGCGGAGCGACTGGAGACCCTCCTGCATTACAAGATTGATCCTGATCGACCGCTGTTGCTGCAAGTCTCGCGTTTTGACCGCTTCAAGGACCCGTTGGGCGTCATTGAAGCCTACCGCTTGTTGAAGCCGTACTACCCTGCGTTGCAGTTGGCCTTAGCTGGCGGGCCAGCCGACGACGACCCCGAGGGGGCCGAAGTATTGCGCGAGGTTCTGGACCAGGCTGGCGATGAGGAGGACATCAAGGTTCTTATGCTTCCACCGGATTCCCATCGAACCATCAACGCGCTTCAACGCTCTGCCGTCGTGGTGTTGCAGAAGTCGTTGAAGGAAGGCTTTGGGCTGACTGCGACCGAGGCGCTTTGGAAGAGCAGACCGGTGATCGGCGGAGCCTGTGGCGGGATCACGCTCCAGGTGCATGACTACCACACGGGGTTTCTCGTTCATTCACCCGCCGGGGCCGCCTACCGGATCCGCTACCTATTGCGATATGCCGAGAAACGGCAACGTATGGGTCAGAATGGCCACGATTTCGTGCGTGAGCACTTCCTGCTGACTCGCCATCTGCGTGATTACTTGAACGTGCTGCTCTGTTTGGATCGTCCCGAGCCGAACGTGCTGCTTGTGTAACAGGACACCGAACACAAAGGACCGCAAAATGGCCTGGACGAGAGAACGGCTGGAAGACACGGTGTGCGAGCACCTTGGCGAGGCAAAGCTCGTGGTTGTGGCCAACCGCGAGCCGTATATCCACGTGTACAAAGACAATGACATCCACTGCATGCGGCCAGCCAGTGGCTTGACAACTGCGCTCGACCCGGTGATGCGGGCCTGCGGTGGCGTCTGGGTGGCGCACGGCAGCGGCGGCGCCGACCGTTCCATGACGGATGAACATGACTGCGTTGCAGTGCCGCCGGAAGACCCGACCTACAGGCTGCGCCGGGTCTGGCTCAGCAAGATAGAGGAACAGGGTTACTACTACGGGTTCTCGAATGAAGCCATCTGGCCTTTGTGCCACGTCGCCTACACCCGACCCCGATTCAGTTCCAGTGATTGGCAGCAGTATCAGAATGTGAACGCCAAGTTTGCCGAGGCAGTTCTCGCGGAAGTGGGAGACGGACCAGCGGTCGTGTTTGTGCAAGACTACCACTTCGCATTGTTGCCGCAAATGCTCAAGAACGCCCGTGATGATCTCGTCGTGACGCAATTCTGGCACATTCCGTGGCCGAACCGCGAGGTTTTCCGGGTGTGCCCCTGGCAGGAGGAGATACTCGATGGCCTGCTGGGCAACGATCTCCTGGCGTTTCACATCCAGTACCACTGCAACAACTTTCTGGACACCATCGACCGGATGTTGGAAGCCAAGGTGGACTGGGAGCATTTCTCTGTGACGCGCGGTGGGCGGACCACACGAGTACGGCCATACCCCATCAGCATCGACGCGGATTTGGTACAATCGCGTCTGCCGCTTGACAAGGCCGACGCCGAGCGACGACTGCGGCGGCGTCTAGGGCTGCGTGACGAACGGATTCTGGTTGGTGTGGATCGCGTGGACTATACCAAGGGCATTCCCGAGCGATTTGCCGCCGTCGATTGTCTGCTCCAACGACACCCGGAGTTGAAAGGCAGTTTCAGCTTTGTCCAGATTGGCGCTCCGAGCCGTGTGCATATACCGACCTACCGCCGGCTCAACGAACACATTGAGGCAGCCGCCGACGAGATCAACTGGCGTCATGGACAAGGTACCTGGCGGCCGATTCTTTTCGTCAACGAGCACTACAGTCCCGAAGAAGTATTCGGGCTCTACCGGGTTGCAGCTACCTGCGTGGTCAGCTCTTTGCACGACGGCATGAACCTAGTGGCAAAGGAATTCGTCGCCTCGCGTGACGATGAACAGGGAGTGTTGGTCCTTTCACGCTTCACTGGCTCGGCGCGAGAATTGAACGATGCCCTCCAGGTCAATCCCTACGCTACGGATGAGTTCGCCGATGCGCTCTATGCGGCGTTGACCATGCCGCTGGAAGAGCAGCAACAGCGCATGGCCCGGATGCGGCGACAGGTTAGCAATAACAACATCTACCGTTGGGCTGGCATGTTACTGTCGGAGGCGATTAAGCTCGCCGAAGCGAGGCAACCCGTGGGAGAGCCCGTATGATCGACGCTTCGCGAGAGATGCTCGGCACAATGTCCGGGGCTTACGGTCGCGGCGGTTCGCTCGTGCTGCTGTTCGACTACGACGGCACACTGACACCCATTGTGGAACACCCACGACTGGCCGTGCTCGACGGCAAGACTCGGCGGCTGCTGGTCGATCTTGCCAGCCGGCCACACGTCCACGTCGGTATTGTCAGCGGGCGGGACTTAGCCGAGTTGGAATCCCTGGTCGGAGTGCCGGGGCTTTATCTGGCCGGCACCGGAGGGTTGGAGCTAGACCTGCGTGGCCTCCGCATTGTCTACCCAGGCGCCGATCAAGTGACAGAAACACTAGAAGCGATTGCCCTGCAACTCGAATCGCCGGTGACATCGTACGATGGTGCATGGCTGGAGAGGAAGAAACGCGGATTGACGGTTCACTATCGTCACATGCCTGCTCACCTGCTTGGCTCGCTGCGCGATGCCGTTGTCCTCGCTACATCGCGTTTTGCCGGCGCAGTGCGTATCGTGCAGGGGCCAAAGGCGTGGGAGCTTACTCCAGCTAACGCTTGGAACAAGGGGACGGCAGTGCGTGTGATCTTCGCGGATTGTGGCGCAGATGACGCAGGCCTTCTTTACGCTGGCGATGGAGCGAACGACACCGAAGCCTTGGCGGAGGTCGCCGCGTTGGGTGGTCTCACCCTGGGCGTCGGTCCTGACGCGCCATCCGTCGCCGCCTACAGGCTGGAGGACCACGTCTCGCTGTTGTCGTTTCTTCGTGACTTGGATGCGTTGTTGGAGGGGCGGAAGCCTGATTCCGGTCGTCCGGCAAAGACTGCCCGGGTGTCTACGGCGTCTGAGCTGCCGTGCTGCTGAGGGGGCGTCTTGTTGGCCATGGAGTATCCTGGCCGGCCAAGCGTGTGCCCAGTGAACGAAAGGAGTTCGCGTATGCTGGCTCGTACGTTGGCGGTGATTCTAGCAGGTGGCAAAGGCTCGCGTTTGGAACCGTTGACGAGAGACCGGGCCAAGCCTGCGGTACCTTTTGGCGGTGCCTATCGCATTATCGACTTCACGCTGTCGAACTGTCTCAACAGCGGTTTGCGCAGACTTCTTGTTTTGACTCAATACAAGTCGATGAGTCTCGATAGGCACATCAATATGGGTTGGCGAGGCTACTTCAACCGCGATATGGGCGAGTTTGTCGATATTGTCCCGCCGCAGCAGCGGATCGACGAGAACTGGTATCGCGGAACTGCTGACGCCGTGTATCAGAGCATCTACACCATCGAGCAAGCATCTCCCGAGTTGCTGGTGATTCTGGCCGGGGATCACGTCTACAAGATGAATTACCAGTTGTTTGTCGAGTACCACGTTACAAACCGCGCCGATCTGACCATCGGCGTCTTACCCGTGATGCGGGAAGAGGCTGCTCGGCAGTTTGGCGTGCTGGAGGTAGACCGGGAGAATCGCGTGATCGGTTTTCAGGAGAAGCCGGCCGATCCGAAGCCGATTCCCGGCGATGGAGGGCGCTGTCTGGCGTCGATGGGCATCTACGTCTCCAGCCCGGCGTTTCTCTTCGAGGAACTCTGCCGCGACGCGGTGCAACAGAGCAGCAGGCATGATTTTGGCGCCGACATCATTCCCGCTGCAATGCACACGAGTCGGATTTTTGCATTTCCATTCATGGACGAGAACCGGAAGCAGACGGCCTATTGGCGCGACGTGGGCACGTTGGACGCCTACTACGACGCCAATATGGACCTCATATCGGTCGATCCGCAACTGAATATGTACGACAATGATTGGCCGATCCGCACCTATCAACCCAACTGCCCGCCGCCCAAATTCGTTTTCGCCGACGAAACGCGCCGTGGATGTGCCCTGGATAGCATTGTGTGCGCCGGCAGCATCGTGTCCGGTGGCCAGGTGGAGCGTTCCGTCGTCGGGCCTCAGTGCCGTATCGACAGTTACGCCCGGGTAATCGACTCGGTTCTAGCCAAAGGGGTGAGTGTCGGCCGAGGAGCTAAGGTCCGCCGGGCGATTATCGACAAGGGTGTATGTATCCCGGCCGGCACAGAGGTCGGCTGCGACCACACGCTCGACCGAAACCGTGGCTTCGTTGTCACCGACAGTGGCGTGACGGTCATCACCAAGAACCACCGCGTAGAGCAGCGTGTAATCGGGGTCAGCCCCTGAGGAAGCTCAGCGACACCCTATGAAGTAATGCGGGCGCCCCTCAGGGGTACTCAATCCATGGGTACGCGGCTGGCTTCAGGGTCATCAGTTCAAGGCGTCTGTGAACGATCTTGTGCCACTTGAGGGTGTTGGTCATGACAATGGGCAGGGCGACCTGGATGCGGGCCAGCGCAAGGCCCTTTATTTCGCGTAACGAACGTGCTGGTGATTCATCAGGTTGTTCACGATCCCCTCGTTCATCGCCCGATGCCGGCCCATGAGATCGCCGGTACGTTCGGGATCGGCGTTCATGCGCTCGGCGTGGATCGCCAGGTCTTCCCGGTGGACGTTGAAGCACAGCATTTTCGAGCCCTTGCCCGTTGTGCATTGACTGCGAAGCGGACAACTGCGGCAGTCCGTCTGTCTGGCTTTGGCTGCCACTGCTCGCTGGATCTGCGAACGACAATGTTCGGCCTGCAAGCGAGCTGTTTACCGTTCGGGCAGATGGCATGGGTCTCATGCATCTCGAAATCCTCTTCGACGAAGACTCCCTTCCTCTTTCTGTCCACGTCTGATCGCGGCGAGTTGTGAACGATCTTCTCTTCGTGCCGCTGACCTTGTTCGCCAGCAACTGGCGTACGCCGCGTTCAATATCAACAGGATCGCAGTCCATTCGTCTGCGATACTGCCGGCTGAGGTACCTTTCCACGAACGGCTGCGGTTCAGGACGAGGGTGACATTGATAGAGTCTTCTTCTGAAGCCCGTAGTCGCCAATGACTCTCGCCACGCTTCGTCGGCTGATCACGAAGCCTGTTTGGCGAAGCTTTTGGGCGATCACCTCGGCCGAGGCCAGCGGATCGAGAAGTTGACGCCGAGCCTGGAGCGTAGCAAGAAGGAGGGGCCACATAGTAAGATAGGGGCAATTAAACGGGACAGGTCTACTTATTGACGAGGCAGGCAGTTCTGGATAGACTACTGCGATGCCCCGCACTGCCCGAATTGCTCCTGGCGGAATGATTTTCCACATCTTGAACCGAGGCTTGGGCCGGATGCGTCTGTTTCTGAAGGACGCGGACTTCGAGCGGAACATCCTGAAGACGCTCGAGAGTCGGCCCATGCGGATCTGTGCGTGTTGTCTCCTGTGACGGCAGCGGCGTTCGTCACCAAGGTCTTCAGGCACCAGGGCGATGTGCCCCAAGCAAGTAAATGAACGGTGGTCGACGACCGGGCGTCCGCCGCTCTGACTTCTCGGCTTCAGCCTGGCCATTATTTCGAGGCGCCTGAGCACCGTCCGTATCATTCTCGCTCACTCTTGCAGCAGTGACGCCAGGTTCTTCCGGGCGTGGTGGAGACGCGACCACACTGTACCTTCCGGAACACCGAGGGTGGCGGCAATTTCCTTGTGCGACAGTCCTTCGACTGCAAACAGGGAAATCACTATCCGGTGGTCCGCAGACAGGCGAGAGAGGGCGGAAAATACCCTTTCCGACACCTCCCGCGCTTCGATTGGATCATCCTCGGTCGTCGCGACAGAGTCCACCTGGAGCTCTTTCGACTGCTGTGGACGCGAGGCCTTCACACGCAGCGCAATCCGAATCACGATGCGATAGATCCAGGTGAACAGGCGCGACTCGCCGCGAAACCGCTTTATCCCCTGGTGGATCGCGAGGAAGACCTCCTGTAGTGCGTCTTCGGCGTCGTTAACGTTTCCGGTAAGGTGCAGGCACAGCGTGAAGACCGGCCCGCGGAACTCCCGAAACAACTCCCCAAACGCCGCCTCGCGCTCGCCCGCGGTTCCTCGTTGCAGGCGAGCGACGAGATCGGATTGGCGGCCCGTATCCGGCGCGATCGGCATGGCTCGCATGAACAAGTTCGGCATCTCTGCGCTCTACTCAAGCTCTCTTCGTTCACGCTGCAGCCGCGGAAGCACGGCAATCCCATTATAAAGAGACATTAGGATGAACAGAAGACCCAGAATCACACAGACGGCAATCGATACAGTTGAGAATGCCCTGTAGAGCCCATAGCCAATACAGAGGATCCCAAAGAGAGGCGCGCAGAGTATACTTCGGCGTAACACCCGGATACGGCCTTCCACGTCGTTCCGGTAGTATTGCACGATCTCGTCGCGAACAAGCTCGGCCTGCTTCAGTTCCTGAAGTCGTCTTCGGGCGGCACACCGCCGCAACGCTATGAGTGTAGAGAAAGAGGTGCAGAGAAAGACAATGGTGAAGAATGGGTCCCTACTTCCTGTCAACCACAATAGGGCGACGAAGATTGGCACACTGATGGTTATCTCACAGAGTATCCTTCCCCAACTCAAGTCCCGGTACAGACCCTTCTCCATCGCCTTGATCTTCTCCAAGACGTGTTCCCAATCTATCTCAGACGCAACTGTGTTGGCTCGCACGTCCATGGTTCGTTTCGTCGTCAGTGCTAGCGTCTCGAAGTGGCGGCAGGCGTCGCACGATGCAAGGTGCTCGTGGACCTCCGCGGTCCTTTCGTCTGGAAGTGCTCCGTGCAGCCGCATTTCGATCGCGATTTGGAATTCCCGACATGTCGTCATGGCGACCTCCGCTTCCATTTATCTCCTTTAGTGCACACCTGGACGAAATCCTTCACCCCTCCTGCACCAAAATCACAACTCCATTCCAGAGAACATGTTGCGACCCTCGGGCAATTAAACGGGACAGGTCAAGAAGCCGTGCCACCCGCGAACCTGGCCCTCGACGTTGCCGATGTCCTTATCGATCGTTCGATCCCAGGTCACTCCGAACACATCGCGATAGCGATCGTCATCCAGCGGGTCGCAGAACCCGATGTCCTGCCGGAGCTTGAGGAGGTGGTTGTCCAAGGGCGTTTCGATGTCGCCGCACCGGTAATGCTCGAGGAGCCTGGCTTTCGCCTCGAGCGTGAAGCCCATCGACCAGGGGACGTAGGGTGGCTGTTTGCCTTCGAGGACGATGCGGATGATTTCACGTTTTGTCATCGGTGACCGCGTTGTTCGGAACGGCCATTTCACTGCGGCCGTCCTGTCTCCACGTGCCAGAGTCTGATCAAGCCGTCGTCGCCGGAGGTGACGAGGGTTTTGCCGTCCGGGGAGAAGTCGGCGCAACGCGCCACGGCCGGATGGGCTTGAAAGCGAGCCAATTCCCTGCCCTGCAACGAATCGAAGACATAGTAGGTTGAATCACCTGCAATTAGAACCCAGCGATCGTCCGGCGAGAAGCATACGGCCTGAGACTGCTTGCAGTCTGGGCAGGAGACCACCCAACGCGGCTGGCCGGTTTCGACGTTCCACAAGGTTGCCTGCGTATTGCCGAATGTTGTGGCAAGGAAACGACCGTCTGCGGAGAAGGCAATTTTCCAGGGCCACTCCTTGTCGCCTTGGAACGTCTTCAGCAAGCGCAGATTGGCGACGTCCCAGATCTTGATCGTCTTGTCAAAACTGCAGGTGGCCATGGTCTTTCCGTTGGACGACACGATCAGGTTGGTGATCAAATTCTTGTGCGGAGTGAGCGTCTGGAGTAATTCTCCCGTGTGCGGATCCCAGAGTCGGACGGTTCGATCGTCTCCACAAGAGAGCAATCGTTTACCATCGATGGTGAAGGCTACGGCGCGAACTCGCGCCGCGTGGCCCTCAAGAGTCCGCAATTGCCCTCCGGGCGACACCTGCGCTATGCGAACCGTCTTTTCCCAGCCGCCGGCCGATGCAAACAGGCTTCCATCGGGCGAGAAGGCAGCTCGCGGGGTCCAACTCGTGTAACCCGAGAACGTCCGAAGGAGCTGGCCGGAGGCAACGTCCCACAATCGGATGAGCAAATCTTCCGAGCCGCCGCCCGTCGCCAGCAACCGACCGTCGGGCGAGAACTCCGTGAAGAACACGCGTGCTTCATGGCCTTTCCAGGTGCTTTTGAGGCGTAGTGTCGCACGTCCCGAGGAAATCACGTCCGAGGCCGCTGCGATTTCCCAGGGTTTGGGAATATCGGCCGCTTCCTTCAGCCGTTTCTCGACGGTCAACTTTGTCAGACCGGTGAGTTGCTCTGGGGACACACGGCCGTACCAGAATGCGGCTCGATGGCGAACCGCGTTCTGCTCCCACGGTTCCCTCGCCTCGGCGGCCGCCCACCAGCCGTCCCCAAGAGCGACTGCCTTTTCGGCTTCGGGCGTATCGGCGAGTTCCTTCGCGGCAAGGGTTTTGAGGACGGCGTCGCCGCTTTTGGCAAGCCGCTCGACGCCCGAGCTCCAGTCGCCACGGGCGAAGCAAAGGTAGCGGCCGACGGCCAGATTGAAGGCCGGGTCGTCGGGGGCCGACCGGAGTCGCTCCCCTGCCTCGTGATACTCCTGCCAGGCCTTGCCAATCACGTCGATTCCTTCCCAGCGTGCATCGAGCAGTTTGGCCAGGTCCACGCGGCGTGCCTTGAGCGCCGCCGTTCTCCCGAGGGAAAAGACCTCCTCGGCGGCCGCAAACTGCTCCTCGGACGCCGCCACGCTGAGGAGCCCGGAGGCCGCCTTTGCCAGCGCGAGATGCTGGGGCGCCGAACGGGTGGAGCCGGCAAGCACGTGGAGGACGGCAAGTTTCTCCTTGACGACGTCGACCTCGAACTCGTCGATCAGCCGGTCGACCGCCGCCAGGGCGGTTTCGGCATCGCCCGAGGGGCCGCCCATATCGACGACGATCCGCAACAGCACGTAGCGGCTGGCCGGATCGCCTTTGGCGAGATCCGATTCCTGCAAAAGTTGTCTGGCCAGTGCAGAACGGCTTGCGGCCGTCTTAGCCTCGGCGTAGGCCGTGCCGTAGAGCTGCTTGGCCGCATCGCGGGCCTGCGACTGGGCGGCGGCGTCGGGCACGGGGGGACGCCCGATCGTGAACTCAACCACCGAGGGACAGAAGTCAGACGCAGAGGGCGACACGTACGGTGTCTCCTCTTGGGCCTGTCCCGAAACAATGCTCGCCACGGCGAAGGCAATCACAAACGCGGACGTTCTGAAGTTCATGCAAACCACAATCACCTCCCCTCCTCAGGTCGGCGTCGCCCGAAAAGGCCTCAACCCCAACCTACCAGCTTACCATCCGGGCGATTCAGAGGGTAGCCGCGTGGGCTTGCCCCGCGCTCGCGTTCGGTCCTGGTTCGGGGTCAGACCTTGTCTTTTGGTTTCAGGTGATAGTTGCCGCTCAATTTCAAGAACGTCGTTCTGCAATCGCGAGTCCTTGCTGAGGGCTAGGTCTGACCCCGAATCACGAACGGAACGAGCGTTCCTGCTGAAGGAGCGCAAGCTGGTCGTCGATCCAGTGGCTCACCGCCGAATGGGTCGGGAATTGGAGCATTACTCCTAAGATCATGGCAATGGCAATGCCCAGGGCGATCAAGGATTGGGTGAGCGTGAACACGATGACTGCAAAGAAGGCGGTTCCCTCGAACAGGGCAGCAGCAACGATCGTCTTGGTCTGGAACACAACCATCAGGTGCCCGGCGTCGCCTGTCCGCTCGATGAATGCTCCGGGATCGGCCGCCCCAGGACCGGCCGATGCTGGCCGGTGCCCGGCAGCGATCCGCCGGCGCCCCTGGGCAACGATCGCGTTCGGCACGATCATCCAGACGACCATCTCCACAACAACCAGCGCGATGAGCACCCAATGCAGCAGGAAGGAAAGCGAGTCGTCCCGGGCGTCGAAAACTCCTCGAGCCACGAGCACGCCGGCCACGGCGAGAAACGTCGTGGGCCCCATCGTCAGGGCTGCGATAACGATCTGCGAAGTTCGCACGGAGGGGCGGATTTCTTCTCGCCAGGATCCTTCACACATGACGCTCTCCTTCGGGGGCACCCACACGCCTTGCCACCATGATGGCGGCACCCGGGGCGCAGGTCAATTGGGGGGCGGGGGCGATGGTAACGGGCTGTCCGAGTGCCGCGCTGAGGGCCCCGTCCATCGCCGGCACAAGGGCGACCCCGCCGGTGAAAACCACCGGAGAGGTGGCCTTCAGGCGGCTCATGGCCCGGATCCGCTGGGCAATTCGCTGTGCAATGGTCGAGCCATGGGCTGAGTCCAGCAGCCCAGACTGGCCTTGGCAACAACAAACAAGGTCTGACCCCCGAATCCGGCTCGCTCTGTAATAGAACTACGGAACAAGAACCGCACGAAAACCGCCCATTCAACCCAACGCCGTTTTAGCGGCCTATACGGAGTATGCCTGCTACTTTTCCTGTCAGTACCGTCCGCGAATGTCGCCGCAGTCGATCGGGTCGGTGGGGCCGTCGAGGGGGACGTCGATCTCCTTGTCGCCCACCGGCATCGATCGTTCGTACTCGTCGAGGTACTTCCAGGCCCGGATCTCGTAGCCCACGCCCGGGATGAGGTGCTCGACGGTGAACCGGCCGTCGTCGTCGGTGGTAGTCTCGACGGTTGGATCGTGGGAGAGCATGAGCCGCGAGTTGCCGTGCTCCGAGTAGAGAGGCATCGTGCGGGTGGTGCTGCAGACTACCCGACAGTTCTTCAGAGGCTGCCCCAAGTTGTCGAGGAATCGGCCGGTTGCCGTTCGCGTAGGTCGCATGGGGATCGTGACGACATCGCTCTCCGGATCGAGTTTCAGCCATTCCTCGGAAGCACCCAGCTTGCGGTCCGCACTGTAGGCCAAGTAGGTGAGCGGCCGGTTCGAACGCCGGATCGTCGTTTCGCCTTCGGCGTTGGTGGTGAGACGGATCGGCTGGAAGACGGCTCGCGTGTCGGGTTCGATCAGGATGCTGACGTCGGGCACTCCCACGTCGGGGTTGTCTGCTCGAACTGCACGGAGACGGTACTCCTTGGTAACTTCGGTGAAGACGCGGACCTCGAAGCTGCGCTCGGTGTCGGTGCCGGAGAGCACGAATTCCGTCTTGGGACTCTCTGAAATCAGCTCTTCCTGAGGGTCGGCGCCCTCGGGCAATTCGTAGGTGACGCAAGGGACGGAAGGACTCAGGCGGAAGGAACCAGGGGGCAGGCTGAACGAGGCGTGGCCCGTCTCGTCGAAGTTGATGCTCTTGCTGTAGAGCCTGTCGTGGTCATTCGGGTTGACGATCTCGACGGCCGGTTCTGGGGCATCCTGCGGCTCGAGAAAGGTGAGGCTCAACCGGGGCCTTTCTCGAACGGGAGGCTTCTGCTGCTTGATGATCTCGAGAAGTCGGGCGTAGGTGGTATCGCCGTTGTCGATGACCAGGCGAAGCTCGATCTGCGTTCCCCGGGCCAACTGGAAGTCGGCGTCGTCGACCGTCTGGCCGGGCGTAAGGAACATGGGTCCGAGGGGCTTGGCGACCCAGGGATTGTCGCGCGAGAAATTCGACACGACGACGGTGAGCGGGCGGGGGTCCGAGCCGATCGAGTTGGGGCGGGGACCTTCGAACTTGTTGGGCATGACGCGGAAGGAGTAGCGGCCGTCGGCGTCGGTGAAGCAGACCGGATTCTGGTTGTCGTGCGTTTCTGGATAGATCCGTACACCGGCGGCAGGCGAGCCGTCGGGTCGGGTCACGCGTCCAGACACGACGGCCGACGGCGTGAGGACGACCTGGTAGAGCCGATCGGCTTCGGACGGATTGAAGGGAACGCGGAATCCATAGCCAAGGCAATAGATGTAAGAGGCGGGCTCGAAGGAGAGGGTGGGGCCTCCGCCTATGGTTGACGCATCGGCGGGAAGCCAGTCGAAGACGGCGATTCCCTGCTCGTCGGTGACGACCGACGCGATGCTCGACCATCCAAAGGTGACGGTTGACTCACGACTTGCCTTCTTGAAATAGTCGGGACGGACAGTGAGCCCTTGGAGTGCCCGGCCATCGGTGTCCAGCAGTTGTATCCTGCGAGTCTGTGCCCCGGCCAGTGTAATTTCCACTCGGGTGGGCAATGGGCCCGCGGCCTGGAAGGGGCCTCCGCTCGGGGCTAGGTTGTCGATCCAGTCGAGACCTTGCTTCGACTTGAGGGCCAGGATGCAATAGATGCCGGTTCCCTTGGGATAGCGAAGGGCAGTGTCGCCGTTGGCGTCGGTTACAGGAAGCGTGAGCGGAGGAAGGTAACCGGAGAAGTAGGCCTCCACGGCGGCACCGGGGATCGGTTGCCCGCCGGCGTCCTGGACATGAACGACCGTTTCTTCGACCGGCGCGAGTTGGATGTCGAAGGGGTCTTGAGTGAGTTTTGTCAGCGGTGCCGAATACAGCTTGCGGACGCTTCGGGGCTCGACGTGCCCCATCTGCCGGCCGTCGGGCGACCAGGCGCGGAGGGCGATGGCTGCGACACCGTCCTGCACGGGGCCGGTGGAGATGGAGTAGTGTCCCTGCTGGTCGGTCTTGACGGGTTCGGAGCGGTAGAGTGGAGCCGTCATGCTCGGGGCGGTGATGGCGATCAGCCGGACCTCGCAACCTGCGGCAGGCTGTCCTTGCGGATCGGTCACGGTTCCGTGGAAGTTCGGTGCAGAAGCCGAGCGTTCGGCCGCGATTGCTCTTTCGGCCGCCCCTGCGTCGAGTGCCTTCAAGGCAGCGGGAGGGCGCTGCTCTGCGGGGCGGGGCGCGACGGATTCGTTCTCACAGCGGATATCGCCGAGGTCGATTACCCCGGCGTCGTTCACTCGGAACCGCTCGGTACCGACGGTTCGGGGGCCAACGCTGCGGCCGCCCGACGGGAGAACGGTCTCGACCATCTTCGTGAGCGACACGCGGTAGGGAAGGCCCGTGGCGACGCCGGTCAATTCGAAGGTGCCGTCGCCGGTCGGTTTGCGTGCCTGCCCGGGCATGGGGCGGCCGGGAGAGAGGTTTGCCAGGTTGCGGTCATCGACGAACGGATCGATCTCCAGCAGGACATAGCCGTCAGAGATCGGGTCGCCGCGACGATCGACGAAGCGCCCTTTCAGGGTCGTGGCGGGTTTCATGGTGATGATGATCTCGCCCGTCTGGTTCGAATCGACGACGCCCAGGGCGGCCCACTTCCTGTCGTCGCTGACGGCGAAGTATCCGACAGGATCTTGTTGGGTTCGGAGGACGCGCACACGGCCTTCCGCGTTCGTCCGGGCCTGACGCCAGCCATCGAGCCCGGCGGTCAGGTCACGATTGAACCAGACGGTTGCACCGGCAAGACCGACGTTGGGGGCATCGGAGCGGACGACGCGAACGCGGTATTCCTTGGTTGCGACCGAACTGGCTTGGACCGTGAGAGCCGGCGGATCACCTTCTTCCGGAATGACGAATTCCATGGGTTTCCGGTCAACCTTGAAGAAGGGAATCTGAGCGCGCAGCGTGTACGTCCCGGGAGCGAGCCGGGCCTGGCAGCGTCCTTCGTCGTCGAGAGCCAGGAGATCGTGGAAGGGAGGGGCGTTCTCGCCGCTCGACTGCACCGTGACGAGGGGGCCGGAGGCGGGCAGGCGGCCCAGTTCGTAGATTCTCTGGCGCACTTGGGGGAAAGGCATCTTCCCCTCATCAACAAGCACCTGGATGGAAACAACTGAACCCTGCGTGAGGACCGCATCGACGCTTTCGACCGTCTCGCCCGGCCCCGGCACAGTGGCCTCGATTGCCGACATCGCCCGGCCCGGTGCCGACAGTGTGAGAATTCGCTTGTCGCCATTGACGCCCGAGGCGGGAACGACTTGGATGTGGTAGTTGCCACCGGCGTCGGTCAGTACCACCGACCCGCCGTTCTCTACGGCAACGTTGGCCAGCGGTGTTCCCTCGGGGTCTGTGATTCTTCCGCTGACGATAGCCGGTACGGCAAACTCGACGACGATATCGGGCTCGGAGCGGCCGACGCCGGGAGCCTTGACCTCGAATTCCGGACGTTCCCAGTGGGGATATTGGGCATAGTAGATGGACAGCTCGATCTGGTCCCCATCCAGGCGGGCAGGGATCCAATCGAAGACGGCGATGCCCTGCGCATCGGTGACGGCATGGGGCGTCACCGACCATGTGGTGTTCAGATCGTACGGTTTGCCGGGTTTCTGAAGGATCCAGGGCGCAACTCGAAGGCCCGGGATCGGTTTTCCGGTTGAATCCTTGAACTGGGCCCGATAGGTCAGGGCGCCGTCGAGGACGAGCTGGATGGAATCGGGGAGGGAGTCGGCGATTCGCTCCTTTTCTTCGATGAAGTCGAGCAGAGCATCTTCGCTCGTGCTCCGGTTGCCGAGATAGTCGAAGCCCACGCCGGGCTTGAACGCAATGACGTCGTGAATCCTGATGCCTTCCGGAATCTGCAACCGGGTCCGGCCCGATGCGTCCGTTTTGTCGGCGACGAAGGAGGGCAGGGATTGGCCGAAGTCGACGAGGCCTTCGACCGTCGCCCCGGCGACCGGCTTGCCCGAGCCGTCGCAGACCTCAACCACCGTTTCGTGGAGAGGCATCAGGGAAAGGGTCAGGGGAGTATCGAGAACGTCGCGCAGCAGAGTGCGGGCGAATCGGCTACCGGTCCTTTCTACGGCCATCTGCCGGCCGTCGGGAGAAATGGCTCGCACGGCACAGGTGCGGCTGATACTCAGGAGGTTCTCTTCGGCGACGGGAAGTCGGAATCGTCCCTCGGCGTCGGTCGTTACGGGCGCGAGCCATTCGCACCGCTTGGCGAAGTAGTCGAAGAGCTGCACCGTGCAGCCGGCAACGGGGTGACCTTCGCGGTCGACGACAGTACCGGTCAGGTGGGCCGCATGTTCGGCACGCGCCGGCTTGTCCTGCATCGCCTCGGGCTGGCTTGCCGCAGTTGCTGCAACGGTTGTCACGCCAGCGGCATTTGCGGCGTAGGAGGCCTCAATCTGAGCGAGCGTTTCCGTAATTCGTTTCAAATAGGAAGTCTGGCTCTCGACTGGAAGGGGATCGAGCAGGCGTTCTCCGAGCACCTGCGAATCGTTCAGTTCTCTGAGTGATGTAAAGAAACGTTCAAGATTCTTCGTGCGCTTCCAATTCTCTTCCGGTTCGCTGACCAACTCGCGCATCGCCATAATCCGATACCCGTTCAAGGGAGCCTCAGAGAGCGTCACTTCTCGCATTAGCTTGTACATATCCTCGCGCCGGTGAGGTTCGACCTCCGAGAAGAGCTTGGCGGCACGAAAACGAGCCATGTCACTCAGTGGCGTGTCTGGAAAGACTTCAGCGAGATGAAGCATCTGCCGGACTGCTTCCTCTCGGTCGATCGGCGGAGTCTCGCCTCCCTTGGCCCGGGAGAACAGAGAGAAGACCTCGTTCAACGTTTCCTGATACGCCTGCTGCTGCTCCACCAGGGCGGGGGCGTCGTAGGGCCAGTGTTCGGCCACCTGTCTTCGGAATTCTTCGTCCACTTCAGAATAGCGACGGTTGATCTCAGCCTGCCCCCTGCGCTGGCTCTTGTGGATAGACTGCGAGGCGTAGTAGGCCCTGGCAGCCGGCACGAGTCGTTCAAACGAATCGGCGACTCCCCGACGGAAGCTTTCCACCTGGTCCGAGTTGGATTCCAAGGCTGCCTGCGCCGTGACTGGTCCCACCGATCGCAACTGTGGCAGTGTTATCGCCGTCGCAAAGAGAAGAACTACCAGGGAGCCGACCCTCAGCCGCACGCGCAATCGGCGCTGGGTGTCCAGCAGACGCGTCATTCGCCGGAAGCAGGACGACCGGGCCGATTCGTCGAACACGCCGGGCACTCCGCTCATCGCCATGGGACGACAGGCCGCGTGGCGGACCACCGCCATAAACGCCTCGCTGGAATCGAGCCGCGACGCGTTGGCGTGGGCCAGGGCCAGGTCGTCGCAGGCGTATTCTCGAAGCCGGTTGATCATCCGGTTGGCGATCCAGACGGCCGGATTGACGAAGTGGACAATCGCCATCAGCCACTGGAACCACACGACCGCCAGGTCGTGGCGGCGGATGTGGGCCAACTCGTGGAGCAGGATCCACTCCAGGTGCGCACCCGGCATGGAGTCGAGCAGCCCCCGGGGAAGAACGATCACCGGGCGGAAGATCCCGCAGACCGCGGGGGAGGAGATCGCCTCGGTTTCGATCACTCGGATCCTCCGGTTGATCCCCATTCGGCGTCCGAGTTGTTCGAGATCGACAGGCAGATCGGCCTGATCGATCGAGCGTCCCCGGCGCAGTTGGCGGCAAAAGCGAAGGTGTTTCCAGAGGGAGCGGACGAAGAGTCCTGCTGCAACCGTCAGCCAGGCAAGCATGAGCATAGCCGGTAGGGAGAGACGTGGAGACGTTTCAGGCGGATCGGCGGCCGGTTGCGCTACCCCAGACGCCGCAACCGGTTCGACCGCCGGAGTTGCAGCAACCGGCTCGGCCGGTTGGGGGCGGACGGAGGAAATGGAAGAGTCTGGACTCTCTGCGTCATACGCGGAGCCACCCGTGACGCCGGCCGAGGGCGCGGCATCTGCGCCAAAATCTCTCACGTCCAAGAACGGCTCGCGGATGCCTTCCTCCGGTACGATCGCCGGACTCGTCGCGATCTCGCTCGGCTCGGCGGGAGGGTCGATCGCGGGATCTTCCGTCGAGGCAGGAGCTGTCTGAGCGGGTTGGGATTCCTCGACTCTGACCTCTGCGAGCCAGTTCGACGCCAGCCGACGAGGTGCCCAGCTCGCTACAGAGTCGGGGACGGGAATCTCCAGGGGCAGGACGAGTTTGAGGAGGACGAGCAGGAACAGAAGACTTCCCAGCGCGGCGGCCGCGTGGCGCCGAACGACCAGCCAGACAAAGGTCACAACGATAAGGACCAGGGCTGCGTCGACGAGGGCCGCGAGTAGCCAGGCGACCCAGATGGTACCCCAGTCATTCATGTCCACCAAAGTTGCAGTCAGCATGATTTCCCACCTTCTGTATTGCGACTGGGCTCTAACCAACCAGTTACACGTTTCCACCCATAGCTTTCTTCTTTGCCTCGATCAGCTTCTGCAGCATTTCCAGGTCTTCGTCGCTGAGTGAACTCTTCTCGACCATGTGGGCCAGCAGCGGGCCGGAGGCCTCGGGGACAGCGTTCCCGAGCAGCGTGTCGGCGGCGGCCCGGAGGACGGAGATCGCGGAGCGGGCCGGGCGGTAGACGAACCCGTTCCCCACCTTCGTTGTGCGCAGGTAGCCCTTGTCGCACAAGCGTTTCAGGAGCGTCTTCACCGTGCCGGACGTCCAGCCGTGCCGCTCACCGGCGATGACATAGACCTCGCGGGCCATGGCCTTGTTCAGTTCCCAGGCGATCTTCATGATCTTCCACTCGGCGGTGGAAAGGTCCTTTGGTCTTTGGTCACCCACGGAATTACCTTTCTGTTGGGGACGGGACTTGGTCGCTCCGACCACACGACGACAACTGTATCTGATTCGAATACAAATGTCAACCAGTTTTTCGGAATCGTGAGGGTTGTTTTGTGATCGGTCTGGCCGATCGGTCGTCATACCTCCCGGAATCGGGCGGCATTTCCTAGAATGAGTGGTTTGTCGTGGAGCGCCGGAGGGCGGAAAAAGGTGACAGCCACCTTTTGTGCGAAACACCGGGCACCGACCCAAGGTTGGTCCGGCCATTCCGGCAAAAGGTATCACCTTCTTCGTGACTTCGAGACACTTTGAGCCAATTGCGAAAACATGCCCGCTTCAACCAGTTTCAAAGATGCCCTTCGTGAGGGGGTGTGCAAGGAGGTCGACAATCGCCGCATCTATCTCTGTTCGCCCGAGTATCTTACGACCTACGCCCTGCGGTTCGTCGCTCTGGGCGATTGCGCTTCCTCGATGAAGTCGAGCAGTACGAGATTCCGATCATGGCCGGCATCTGGCCGCTGGCTAGTTTCCGCAACGCCCAGTTCATGCAGAACGAGGTGCCGGGCGTGGAGATTCCCGACCTCGGTGATGGAGCGAATGGAGGCGGCCGGCGGTCGGGAAGAGCAGCTCCAGGTCGGCGTCGAAATCGCCCAGGAATCGGTCCGCCGGGTCAGCGATCGGATTGCGGGGATTCAGGTGAGTGCGCCGTTCGGGAACGTCAACACGGCGTTGGCGGTGATTGAAGGCTGGGAGGCCGGCTGATGACTGAGCTTGAGATCGGTGCGTCCCATCTGTGCGACCTGGCACGTCAGGTGCGCGAGTGCACGCTCGATCTGCTGCTCGGTGCCGCCGATACCGAACTGTTGTGGGCGCCGCGGGGGACGTCGAACCATATCCTCTGGCATGCGGGTCATGCCTTGTGGCTGCAAGACAAGCTGTGCCTGGAGCCGCTCACGAAGAAGAGCGAGTTGCCGAAGGGGTGGGAAACGAGATTCGGCATGCACTGCCGGCCGGTGGCATCGACGAAAGACTGGCCCGGTCGCGACGAAGTTGCCCGGCTGCTGATGCTTCAGTTGCAGCGGATGCTTGCCGTGCTCCGAGAGACGCCCGCCGAGCGGCTGGTGATTCCGGAGGGTTCTGCCCGCTACCTTGCCGGGACGATTCTCCATGGGCTGCACGACGAAGCCCGGCATCAAGGGGAGATGTATCTGCTGTTGAAGCTGGCAAGGGCACGTGGTTGACTCCTGCCGGGTGTCACTCTCTGAATTGAGGACGGCTTTCTTGCTTCAAGTCGCGCCCGGCAGGAGCGACCCACAGGGTCATCTGTCTGCGCGAGTGCATTGGCGAGGATCGGGTGGTCGTTTTCGACAACGCCCCGAAGATGATCGCTTGGCTGACCGAACACTTGGCCGACGTGAAGCTGCTCTGCCTGGACCACGATCTCGGCGCAAACCGGGTCTTGAATGAAAAGATCCAAGACCCTGGCACGGGTCGTGATGTGGCCGACTACTTGGGATCACGGCAGCCGGTCTGCCCGGTTCTCATCCACACGTCCAATTCGTTGGCAGCCCCAGGGATGATGATGGTCTTGGAAGACGCTGGCTGGACGTGTTCCCGGCTTGCACCCTTCAACGACCTGGAGTGGGTGAAAGCGGCGTGGATCAACGACGTGAAGAAGGCGTTGGAAACCAAGTTGGCTGACAGCCATCGTCGGCTAACCGACGGAGCTTGACGCTTCGGGGAAGGAATCAATGGCGGACTCTCCGTTGCCTCCGCATCTGATCGCGATGATTCGACGCATGCGGGCAATGCCCGCTTCTGATCCGCCACTGCCGTGGCGTCGGGTCGGGACTTTCACGGTTGGCGGACTCACGGCGGTCCGCTTTGCGCCGAACAGGGACCTTCTGCTTGTCGTTCCGTCGGCCGCAGCGAGGCGGGGGACAACGAGCAAACAGTAAGGTTACGGCTCACCCTTAGCCATCAATCGTGGCTTCCATTGGGCAAGCCCAATGGCGGCCTCTTTGGCCGAGAACCAGTGCCCCTGTGCCCAATCGACCCGTGCAGGGCGTACGATCACATGCTGGATTTGGAGCGCCCGCTGCGAAGATAGTAGAAGTGCCCGTCTTCGGCGCCGATCAGGATGTCCGGAATGCCGTTGTTGTCGAAATCGACTGTGGTCGGGCAGGTGGTGTGACCGGCGAGCCGTCGGGAATCGACCGCCCCGCGGTCCTCGAAGTACCATTGGCCGTCGCGACATTCCTTCTGACGGAGCCAGTTGGCATTGGAACTGTTGACCAGAAGGTCGAGCGCGCCGTCGCCATCCAGATCCGCCGCGCAGATCTTGCGTCTCCCGCTGGCGCCGGCCTTCTTGGCACTGAGTTGGAGCGGCTTTCCCTGGGCATCCAGGAACGCACGCCGGGGTGGCAACAGCTTCAACTGGCCGCCGACCTTGGCGCGCTCGAACAGGGCCAAGTAGCCTTCCTGGTCGAGCATCACCAGGTCCATCAGGCCATCCTTGTTCCAGTCGACCGCCAAGGGTGTGGTACGCCACTGGGTCAGGAGTTGTTTTCCCTCCGGGCGCATCCAGCCCCAGGCGAGTGCCGGCTGGGGACCCGTCCACTCGACCTCCACCGGCTGGGCCGCGGCGAGTCTGGCCCGCGCGGCGCTGCCGACGTTTTTGTACCAGATCACCTTGCCCAGGATCGAATTGGCCACGATGTCCAAGAGCCCGTCGCCGTCCCAATCGCCCACCGTCTGCACCGTGTAGCCGAAACAGGCCTCGCCGGGCCCCTGGATGGAGCCGTTCGGGCCGGCCTGGATGCGGATGGTCTTTCCGTCCGCCGCGAGGCGGACCGGGCCGGCCCACTTGGGGCGTTCCACCCCAGAGCCGCTCAGGTTCTCGAAGAACACAATGTAGCCTGCCGAGTTGCCGCTGATCAGGTCCCAGTCGCCATCGGCGTCCCAGTCGACGGCAAACGGCGTGGCCAGTGCCCCGCACTTCAGCTCGTCGGCCTCCTGCTGGAAATAGGCCGGCTCGAGGAACAGCGGCATCCCGTCTTTCAACCGGCCCGTGTTCTCGAGCAGGGCGATGCGGCCGTTCTCTTCGCCGCAGACCAGATCGGGATCGCCGTCGCGGTCCCAGTCCAGGGCCACCGGCGTGATCATCTGCATGTCCATCTCCAGCGGCGAGCCGTCGGCCGTCTCGAGCCGGACCCCGGCCGAGTATTTTGGCTCCGTCCGGGTCCCCGTGTTCTCGAAATAGCTGAAACGGTTGAGGAACTCGCCGCAGACAATGTCCAGGTCGCCGTCGCGGTCCCAATCGGCCAGGCACGGCGACGGCCAGCCGTAGGTCTCCAGGATGCGGCCGCCGGCGTCGGTCAATCGAGACGGGGATGCGTACTGCGGGCGCTCGTTGGTGCCGGTGTTCCGCGCCACGTAGACCTGGCCCCGCAACGGTCCGCGAAGCCATTGGCCCGAGAGGTCGTAGGCGTTGTAGCCGGTCCAGGGCTCCCCGTAGTCGGTCCAGTCGTCGATGCCGATCACCAGGTCCGTCGTGCCGTCGCCGTCGAAGTCGACATAGCGCCACATGTTTCCCCGAACCTTGTTGGGGTGGATATTGGCGTCCAGCGGCAGCGCGACCGGCTTGGACAGCCCCAAATGAACGAAGTCGGGGTATTCCTTGCCCGGCGTGAGAACCCGCGGTTTCCCGTCCACGTAGCTCACCTGGGCGTTGATCATCCCGTCGCTGAGTCGGCGCGCCGGCTTGAAGATCGGCATCTTCTCGTTCGAGCCCGGGTTCTCGTAGACATAAACGCCGTTGTAGGGCACGTCTTCTTCGTTGATGACCATGTCCATCCGCCCGTCGCCGTTGACGTCCATCGGCAGCGGCCAGGCCCACAGCCCGGCCCCCAGATCGACCGCCAGGCCCGGGTGGTTGTATTTGAGCCGCTCGAACTTCGAATCCTGTGTCGGCGCCACATCGGCCGCGCTGGCCAGCGACCAGCCGGTCAAGAGCAGGCACACCAATCGCATCATGTCGCGAACCATGTCAGTTCCTTTTCTGTTCTGCGGCCCCAGGAGAAATCGCAAGAGAATCGAGTCCCGACGCACGAATGCCCCCCTGCCCAGAGCTGGTTCCCGCCGGCTTTCCGCGGGGAGATATTCGATTTGCCGCACCGCAGTCGGCGGTCCGATTATAGCGGGCAACGGCCAAGAACGCAGCCTGCACCGCAATCTTCCAAGCTCGTCGCCCGATGCGCTGCCTTGCCGGCGCAATGGCAACGGGATATCTTGGACCACGACCTCTCCCAGAACCTCAGCACGACAGGACGCTGGCCATGAACTGCTCCAGATACGGCTGTTTTCTCGTCCTGCTGTCGCTCTCGCACGGCCTCGTGGCCGCAGAGCCGAAGTACGAGACCGACGCCCTCGTCCCGCACGGGATCATCAGGCCGGTCCCGCCGAGCCTTCGCGACGACGCGCGGCGCTTCCAGTCCGCCCCCAGTCTGACGATTTCCCGGGGCGGCAGGCTGTGGGCGGTCTGGCACACCGGCGATTTTACCGAAGGCGACGAGAACGGCTGTGTTGTGATCTCCAGCGGCGATCGCGGCGACACGTGGTCGAAGCCCCTTTTCGCCTTGGACATCCCGGGGCCGTTGCGGATTCTCGATCCGGGGTTCTGGACCGATCCGGACGGCAAGGTCTGGCTGTTCTACTGCCAACTGTATGGCTTCTGGGACGGGCGCGGCGGACTGTGGGCAATCCATCCCGACAATCCCGACGATGAGAACACCAACTGGTCCGCCCCCCGGCGTCTCGGTCACGGGTATCTCAAGAACAAGCCGCTGGTCGCCTCCGACGGAAGCTGGCTGCTGCCGGTGGAGTTCATGAACATGCCCCCGACCGCCGGCCGATTGGGCGAGCTGACCCACGACCTGGAAGCGAACGTGGTGTTCTCGATGCCGGAACTGAACGGCGCCAATGTCTTTGTCTCTCGGGACAAGGGCCAAACGTTCAGCTTCTTCTCTCAGGCCCGCGTTCCCCCCCAGGACCGCTCCTTCTACGAACACATGCTGGTCGAGCGCCGCGACGGCTCCTTCTGGATGCTCGTTCGCACCAACTACGGCATGGGCGAGTCGTTCTCGACCGACCGCGGAAAAACATGGACCGAAGTCGCACGGTCGAAGATCCAGAATCCCGACTCGCGATTCTTCCTCGGGCGTCTCCACTCCGGAAACCTGCTGCTGGTGAAGAACGGACCCGTCGACCAGCGCTATAGCCGCTCGCACATGACCGCATTCGTTTCCGCCGACGACGGCCAGACGTGGACTGGCGGCCTCGTGCTCGACCCTCGCGACCAGGTCTCGTACCCCGACGCGGTCGAGGACGACGGCGGCGTGATCTACATCATCCACGACCGGGAGCGCACCGGCGCCAAGGAGATCACCTTCCATCGCGTTACGGAGGCCGACATCCGGGCAGGCAAGATCGTCTCCCCCGGAAGCGCGCTGGCGATCGTCGCCAACAAGGCCACCGGAAAGTGACCGGCGCCGTCCTCGCGGGCGGCAGGGCCGCCAGCCAAAGCGAGCTACCGCTCGGCTGGAATGGTCTGCTCCCGTTGGTCGCGGATTTTGGTGAAATATTCACGTCTTTGAAAATCGTAGTGCAGGGCGGCAGGGCCGCCAACCAAAGCGAGCTACTGCTCGAGTTGAAATGGGTCGCTCCCGTTGGTCGCGGATCTTTATGAAATATTCACGTCTTTGAAAATCGTAGTGCAGGGCGGCAGGGCCGCCAACCAGAGCGAGCTACCGCTCGGCTGGAATGGTCTGCTCCCGTTGGTCGCGGATCTTTATGAAATATTCACGTCTTTGAGAATCGTAGGGCATGACATGAAACTGACGGTACTGATCTATGGACTCCTGGCGATATCCCCGGCAGTCGCACTTGCCGGCTATTCGGTCGACGTTCGTCTCGACAAGAGCGACGGCTTCTACAGGGTCGGTGAAGAGACGATTTGCACGGCCACGCTTCTGAACGACGGCAAGCCGGCCGTGGGTGAAAAGCTGCGCTGCACCGTGAAGCGCGAACGCGACATCTTCGGCCAGCAGGAGTTTCTCTGCGACGGCAAGGCCGTGACCATCAGGGCGTCGATGGATCGTCCGGGCTGGCTGTTCTTCGGCTTCGAGATCATCGGCCCCGACGGCAAGCCGCTGGAGGGCGAGGGGATCTTCAAACACCGGATGAAGCCCACGATCGTGGGCGAGATTGGCGCCATGTACGACGCCGACAAGATCAAAGCCCTCGACTCTCGTCCCGCCGATTTCGACGCCTACTGGGCTTCCTGCCGCGCCAAGCTCGACCAGGTGCCGCTCGACCCGACGTTGACCGCCGTGGATGTCCCCAAGGCTTTCCTGGGCAAGGTCAAGTGCTACAGCGTGGAGGTCAAGTGCCTTGGCCGCACTCCCGTGACCGGCTATCTGGCCGTGCCCCTCGACGCGAAACCTGCCAGTCTGCCGGCCTGCGTGGACTACCTGAGCATGGTGTGGCAGGATGCGAGCAGGCAGGTTGCCATGGAAACGGCTTCCAAGGGGGTCTTGGCCCTCTACGTCAGTTGGCACGGTCTGCCCACCGGCAAGACCGAGGAAGAGTACAAGAGGATATCTCAGACCTGGTATGAAGAGGGGGGAAAAGCCGGCGATACGGACCGGGATACCTGGTTTGGCCACGACATGTATCTTCGGGTGAGGCGGGCGCTGGACTTCATCAAGAGCCGTCCTGAGTGGAACCATCGGCAGCTCGTCGTCCGCGGCGGGAGTCTGGGCGGCATCCAGACGATCGCGGCGGCGGCTTTGGATCCCGAGGTCACCATCGCGGTGGTGAGCGTGCCGAGCGGTTGCGAGTACAACGGTCACAAGCAGGGGCGCGACGCGGCAGCCCTTTACCGCGGCAAGGAGGCGGTCGCCCGTATCGAGGCCGACCCGCGCCGTGCGGTCACGCTGGCTTACCACGACGGGGTGAATTTTGCCCCGCGCATCCAGTGCGACATTTACGTGTGCACCGGCTTTGCCGATGAGCTCTGTACTCCCAGCAGCGTCTTCGCCTTCTACAATGCGCTGCCCGCGGCCACCAGGAAGTTCATGAGCACCAATCCCACCACCGGGCACTACGGAACTACGAAAAACACGGCCGGCGACAAGCGCCTCTTGGACCTCTTCCGCTCAGTGACCGTTTTTGATTGAACACGCGCGGTCTGCCATGCAGGATGATTTGGTTGCAGGCCCAATCGTGCCGACAGCGCATTGGTGATGCGTGATGGGACACGGTTTGATGCGATGCACGCGGTATGAAATGGGATCCGTTCCATGGTGGGCCGTCACGCGCGGACCGGCAATTCATACGGAAATGACTCTGGACAATCGGCGCTCAGTGAACGCCGTTTGGCTCTGGGCGTTCTGGCCCACCCTACGCTTCCGGGCTCCTGACGGGCCTGGAGACCCGTCCTACAAGTGGGCCGTCCCTCGCGGACCGGCAATTCGCGCGGAAATGACTCTGGACAATCGGCACTCAGTGAACACCCTTTGGCATTGGAGCGTTCTGGCCCACCATACGCTTCCGGGCTCCTGACGGGCCTGGAGACCCGTCCTACAAGTGGGCCAAGTGAACCACGACGGCATCCGTCCGTGCTGGCGTGCCGTCGGGTTGATGATCAAGCGGTTGCGAATGCGTCCGGGCGATGCGGGGGCAGGGAAATCCCGCTACCTCAGGCAGCGGAGAAGACATTGCCACGCCCCCGAAGGAGGGAGAACAGCCAATGCGCATTAGCGATTTTGCAGGTGGGCCGCTATAATGAGGACATGACTCCGAAACTGACCAGTGAACAACGTCTGGCCCTCCAAGCCAATCCGGGCAAGCCGCTCCGTGTCGAGGACGATGAAACGAATACGGTCTACCTCGTTATGCCTGAAGAGGCGCTCCCCACATTGTGGGAGGACTACATTCGTCGCGAAGTGAAAAGGGGGCTGGACGCCATTGATCGTGGCGAGGTCGAGGACTGGGACATCGAGTCGATCAAAGCGGAGGCACGTCAAGTCTTGGAACAAGCGCCCCCGCAGACGTCATAATGTCCCGTATCGTCCGCTCCAAACTCGCACGGGCCGACCTGCGCGACGCTTGGCTCTACATCGCCCAGGACAGCATTGACGCTGCCGACCGGTTTCTCGAACGCATCGACCGAACCGTTCGGATGATCGCTGAACACCCGGAGATCGGTGAATCTCAGGACGAACTCAAGCAGGGCCTACGCCGACATGTGATGGGCAACCATCTGATCTTCTATGAGCCGATCTTCGGCGGAGTTCGAATAGTTCGCGTGCTCCACGGTGCGCGCCGTTGGGAAGATGAGCTGTGACAATCTCATTCAGGTGCGGCCGCCGGTTCGCGTCAGGTTGCGCAGTTCACCATGACGTTCAGATGTTTTTTGTTTTGATTCGATGCACGCGGTATGAAATGGGATCGGCCCCATGGTGGGCCGTCACTCGCGGACCGGCAATTCGTGCGGAAATGACTCTGGCCGATCGGCGCTCAGTGAACGCCCTTTGGCATTGGAGCGTTCTGGCCCACCCTACGCTTCCGGACTCCTGTCTCCTGACGGGCCTGGAGACCCGTCCTACAAGTGGGCCGTCACTCGCGGACCGACAATTCATGCGGAAATGACTGTGGCCAATCGGCGCTCAGTGAACGCCCTTTGGCATTGGAGCGTTCTGGCCCACCCTACGCTTCCGGGCTCCTGACGGGTCTGGAGACCCGTCCTACAAGTCTGTCCTCCCCCCCGCCAGGCCTGAATTTGGCGGAATCGGCTTCCCGCTGACCCGCGTCGCGCCCCGATCCGCCCGCCCCCGGGGGCATGCCACCCCTGCATTCCGGCCGCCGGCAGGCTATAACAGATGCCGATCACTGCTGTTCCCCTGGAACACGGGCCTCCCAGCTTCCGGCAGGGCGGACACAATCCCGTCAGATTGTGCTGTCCCGGCCGGGCCTGATTGACACGTCAAGAGCGCACAAGGACTAACCCATGGACTCCACCCTTCGCCGCCTCTTCCCGGCGATCCTGGCCATCGCGGTCGCCCTGACGACCAGGCCGCTCCCCGCCGCCGGACCGGCGGCTCTCGACTCCTGCAATGTCGTTTGGGACTCCCCCAGCCCCGATGCTTCCGGCAGCATGCCGCTGGGCAACGGCGACATCGGCCTCAATGCTTGGATCGAACCCGGTGGCGATCTGCTCTTCTACCTCTCCAAGACCGATGCCTGGGACGACAACGCCCGTCTCCTCAAGGTGGGGCGCGTCCGGGTCCATTTTGACCCCTCGCCACTCACGGCCGGACAGCCCTTCCAGCAGACCCTGGTTCTCGAAGAAGGCACTTTGGTCGCCCGCTTTGGCCAGCCGCCAACCCAGACGACCCTTCGCTTGTGGGTCGACGCCAATCATCCGGTGGTGCAACTCCAGGTCGAGGGCTCCCAGCCCTGCACGGCCACCGCCGCGATCGAACTCTGGCGGACTGAGCCCCTCGAATTGCCCAGCATCGAAACCAGCGACGTGAACCTCGATCGCTCCCGGCCCAACGACATGCACGAACCCACCATCGTCCAGCCTGATACGGTCCTCGCCGCCGAGGTCGACCGCATCGGATGGTACCACCACAACAAGAAGTCGGTCGGCCCCGCCTTCATGGCCCGCATCCAGGGGCTCGAGGGCCTGGAGCGGGTTGATCCACTCCTGCACCGCACCTTCGGCGCCGTCGTGACCGCCGAAAACGGCAGACGTATTGACGACCTCCATCTCGAGTCTC
>CAZLWV010000022.1:0-33996 GCA_964563135.1 uncultured Planctomycetaceae bacterium | reverse complement strand
GAGCCATCGCTTCAGCGTCCACGTCCTTACGCGGCACCCCGCCACTGCCGACCAGTGGCTGGCGGCCGTCAATGACCAGATTGCCCAAGTCAGCCGGCAGCCGTGGGAAGTCCGCCGCCAGGCTCATCTCGCCTGGTGGAGGCAGTTCTGGGCCCGAAGCTGGATCCATGTCTCCCGGTCCGGCAAGACGCCACTGGCCACGATCATCCCGGCCAACGAACACCCGCTTCTGGCCGGCCGCGACCAGCACGGCGGCAGCGTCTTTCAAGGGCGGCTGGACCGGATCAGCCTCTTGCGGCGAGCCTTGAGCGCTGGCCAACTGGCCGAACTGTCGGCCGGCGGCCGCCAGTCACTTCCCGAATCCCCTGACCGGATTGGCTCCTGGACCCAGTTTGCCGCCCCCCAGCTCGAAGCAAAGCCGGCCGATCTGTCAGGTTCTCTCACCATCGAAGCCTGGATCCGGCTGGATGAACGTGATCGCGGCGGCCGCATCGCCGACAAGATCACCCCCGGCGGCAGCGACGGATTCCTCTTCGACACCTGGCCCGGAAACAGCCTGCGACTCATCGTCGGCCAGGAAGACTTGAGCGTCAAGGACTGCCTCGAGCCCGGCTGCTGGCACCACGTGGCCGCAGTCATCGGCGCCGCCGGCAGCAGCCTCCAGCTCTGGTGCGATGGGCGCCTCCTGGCCGAAACCGCCATGGTCGGCGGCGACGATGCAGCCGTCGTTTCCCGGGCCTACGCCCTCCAGCGTTTCATCAGCGCCTGCGCCGGCCGGGGTCAGTACCCGATCAAGTTCAACGGATCCATCTTCACGGTCCCCTCGCCCGGCCAGCCGGGCGACGCCGACTATCGCCGCTGGGGTCCCGGCTACTGGTGGCAGAACACCCGTCTGCCCTACATCAGCATGTGCACCTCCGGCGACTTCGAGATGCTCGAGCCCCTTTTCCGGATGTATGGCCGGCAGCTCATGCCCCTCTTCAAGTACCGCACCCAGCGTTACTTCGATCACAAGGGGGCCTTTATTCCCGAGTGCATCATGTTCTGGGGCGATGTCTTTTCCGAAACCTACGGCTGGACGCCCTTCGAAGAGCGCGGCGACGACAAGCTCCAGTCGAGCCGATGGCACAAGTGGGAATGGGTCTCCGGGCTCGAACTAGTCTGGATGATGCTTGACTACTACGACCACACCCTCGACCAGGCCATGCTGGAAGAAACACTCCTCCCCACGGCCCATGAGATTCTCACCTTCTTCGATCAGCACTACACCGTCGACGCAGACGGGAAGCTCCTGATGCATCCCTCCCAGGCCCTCGAAACATGGTGGAACTGCACGAACCCCATGCCCGAACTGGCTGGACTCCACGCCGTCACCGCCCGGCTGCTGGCATTGCCCGAGACGCTCACCTTGCCGGAGCAGCGAGTGTTCTGGCAAGGCCTTCAGGCCAGGCTGCCCCAGCTTCCCACCCGTCAGGTCGATGGTGTCCGCATGCTCGCCGCAGCCGATCGCTTTGAAGACAAGCAGAACGTGGAAAACCCCGAACTCTATGCGGTCTTCCCGTTCCGCCTGTTCGCCATCGGCCGTCCCGATATGGAGCTTGCCATCGAGGCGCTCAACCATCGCGACGACCGCGGTCATTTTGGCTGGCGTCAGGACGACGTCTTCATGGCCTATCTCGGGCTGGCCGACGATGCGAGAAACGGTCTCGTCGCTCGAGCCCGCATGAAGGACAAGGGCTCGCGATTTCCGGCCTTCTGGGGTCCCAACTACGACTGGGTCCCCGACCAGGACCACGGCGGCATTCTCCTGAAGACCCTCCAGGCGATGGCCCTCCAGACCGACGGCGAGCGGATCTTCGTCCTCCCCGCCTGGCCCAAGGACTGGAATGTTTCCTTCAAACTCCACGCCCCCAGGAAAACGGTGGTCGAGGTTGCCTTCCAGGACGGCAGAATCGAGTCGCTCCAGGTCACTCCCGAGTCCCGGCGCAAGGATGTGATCCTGCCGCCGGAGTAAGGCCGTTCGAACATCCTGGCCACCAGTCACACCCCACAGGAGACCCGACGCATGCAACTTGCAGACAGCCACCGGCCGCACCTTCGGTTCCCTTCCCTCGCCGCACTCGTGCTGTCAGGCGCCCTGGTCGTGCCGGCCGACAACTGTCTGGCCGTCGACGCCGACATCCTCCTTCGCGGCGGCACGATCTACGACGGCTCAGGCGCTGAAGGCCGATCGGGCGACGTCGCTATCCGGGGCGACCGCATTATTGCCATCGGCCGGTTCGAGATCGGCAAGATCGGCCGCACCATCGATTGCACCGGACTGCTCGTCGCGCCCGGACTGATCGACCTCCATACCCACTGCGACGGCTCCATTTTGAACTCGGCCACTCGCGACAACCTCAACTACCTCACGCAGGGCTGTACGACGGTCGTCACCGGCAACTGCGGCGGCGGAAAGGGGGAAATCGCCAGGTTTCTGGCCGACGTCGACCACAACGGAGCCGGCACGAATATCGCCCACCTCGTTCCGCAAGGCAATGTGCGGCAAGCCGTCCTCCACAACAAACTGGGCCCCGCAACCGCCGAGGAAATTGCACGCATGCAGACAATCGTCGACGATGGAATGCGCGCCGGGGCCTGGGGTTTGTCGACCGGACTGATCTACGCCCCCGGCTGCCACGCCGGGATGGAGGAGATCGCCGAACTGGCCAAGACCGCGGCCTCCCATGGCGGCATCTACGCTACCCACCTTCGCAGCGAGGAAGATGGCCTCCTCCAGGCCATTGAGGAGGCCCTCGAAATCGGCCGACGGGCCAGAATCCCCGTTCACATTGCCCACTTCAAGTCCAACGGCAAACCCAACTGGGGCCACCTTCGCGATGCCATCGCCCTGATCGAAAAGGCCCGAAAGGACGGACTTGTCGTGACCGCCGACCAGTACCCCTACATCGCCTGCGCCACCTCCCTCGATTCCTTCCTCCTCCCCCACGACAAGATCCCCGACGGGCGCTACAAGGTCATCCAGCGAATGAAGGCCGATCCCCAGTTCGACCAGAGTATCCGCGAACTGATCCGTTCCCAGCTATCCCTCACACGCACCATCGCCCTGTCCGCCTGCAAGACCGCCCCGTGGCGGGGCCGGCATCTGGCCGAGATCGCCGAGACGGAGAACATGGACATCGTCGACCTGGTGCTCAAACTCCACGCAGAGGGGGGCGCCAGGGCCGTCAGCTTCTCCATGAACGAAGACGACGTAGCCCTCGGCATGACCATCCCCTGGGTCGCCACCGGATCCGACGGCTCCGGGCAAGTTGCCAACCCCGGCTCCAGTTTCCATCCCCGCAGTTTCGGCACCTTTGCCCGGAAGATCGGCCTCTATTCGCTCCAGAAAAACGTGATCCCGCTCGCCCAGGCGATCCGCAGTTGCAGCGGCCTTCCGGCCGACATCCTCGGCCTTCCCGATCGCGGTTACCTCCGCGAGGGCGCCTACGCCGATATCGTCGTACTGGATCCCAAGAACTATCTGGATCGGGCCACCTACGAGGAGCCGGGCGTCCACTCCACCGGCGTCTGCTGCCTGCTCTTGGCGGGAAACCTGGCCATCGACAGCGGCAAACCGACCGGAAAGCTCCACGGGCGGGCCTTGCGCCACCAAAGCCCCCAGGCACCAACCGCCAGCACGCCGTAGAACAGGACCGCATCCTGCCCAGCAGGGCGTCAAACCGAGTCATGTCCAGGCACCGTTTCGGAGACGCCCTACCACCGCAGATTGTTGCCGCAGTGCGGGCAGCGATCCGCTCGAAAGGCCCTTCGCGCCCGACAATGCGGGCATCGGAACAGGTGGAGATGCCTGGCCAGAAACAGAAACACAAAGATGGAACATGCCGCCAGGAGCGACCACGCCACAGCAATGTCGACGGGCACATCGGCTAACACATGCCGGTTCGCTTTCAGCGTGCTCCGTAGAAACACGCACGAGTGCTTGGACCGAGGCAGCACAGCACCACTCGGCTCCCCCGGTTGCGGAGTCTCCGCTCAAAGTTTGCCAGGACGCCGATGCAGGCGGGGCTGAACGACTCCACGTCGGAGAAATCCAGCAGCACCTTGCTGCCGATTTCCAGCATCCCTGCCAGCTTCTCGATGTCCTCCTGAAGTGCGGCCTCCGCGTCGCCCAGAAACGCCTCGGCCCCCTGGAACTGCACAAGTGTCACACCCGCGGCTCGGCACACGCCGAGGTGGGTGAATGCCGGCAGCAGAGCAGGCTGCGAGCGTGCAGTCTCCCCCTCCGCCGACTTCGACGCCAGTGCGCGAATCGCCTCGTCGCGGTGTTCGTAGATCTCGAAAACTCGATGACGTTGTTTTGCCAAATGCTTCTTTCCCGATAGTCAGAGAAGTACCGTCCGTCAGCGAGCAGAACTCATCCGCCGGCGAACTCTCGAAACCGGCCCTCATGACGAGGCGTGTTCCGATGCCCAGACCAAGGCTCTCTTCAACAAAACAGGGGCAGTCTCTTGCGCCCTGACCGAAAGATCCACATGCCCTCATTTCTCGCAGGCATTCTCGGCCGGAGAAGCCTGGCGCCTCTGAGCGTCGGCCGATACCGCCGCCTCTTCCTTCCGCTTCTGCCGTCGTGCCCGCTTGTCGTCGGCCTTCTGCTTCCTCAGACGTTCACGCTGCATCTTCTCGAACGTGTTGTTGTCTCGTCCCATGTAGCCTCCTTTTTCCAGTCGCAACCGGCGCCACGATCCTCCCTGACGTATCTTCCGGCAACAGCCGCTTGCCGACCAGGCGACAAGGACGCACCAGCGCGATACCCCCGCGAAGAACAATACAAACTCCGCCAATGAACCCTGCCGATAGGCGGAGAGGTCGATTCCGCTGCGATCCGCCGACTTTCGCAGCACCGTCGCAACCGTGCGACTTGAAGATAGAGAGTCCTGACAAAAACACCTCGAACGACAACAAGAGTCGAGTAGGCCGATGCTCTGTGGATGCGATCCCCAACGCGTCGTTCAGGCCTTCCAGGCGGCGGCCTCAGGCCCCGGGCAAAAGTCATTGTATCAACAGTGCTGCCGCGGGAACAGGGCATCCTGGCCATCGCCCCGCCGTTTTCGCCGGGCATGAACCACAGATT
Organism: uncultured Planctomycetaceae bacterium; assembly: GCA_964563135.1. Lineage (GTDB taxonomy): Bacteria > Planctomycetota > Planctomycetia > Pirellulales > Thermoguttaceae > JAAYAY01. Next base: position 28,862 of record CAZLWV010000022.1, on the reverse strand, counting down.
AGTGAAAATATCGCCCTATCCACCATGGCATCCGGCGAGGCCTTCGACGACCGGAAGCATCTCTGCGGAGGGGGCCGAGAGAACTGGCCAGTTCGATTGTACGGTAGCCCCCCCATGAGATGCCCCCATATGGGATTGGCCTTGCTGATTTCCGATCTGGAGATACAATATTTGTATGTGCGATTTTTGCAGTTTCAGAATCGGAAGGTCAACCTCCAAGGAAGCAAGAGGCCGCTCCAATGGCGTGTACGATTCGTGTTACTCGTAAGGGTTTTCTCCAGGATCGACAGGGCCGAACATTCTCCGACGTGCTCGACGATCCGGAACAACCCTTCGACTGCGTGCTGTCGTTTTTCAACGACGGCGAGCGCCAAAGGCGGATGGAAGAGGCCGAAATCCATCACGACCGCCCCGCCCTGGCCGGCGTGATCCGCGAACTGGAAGCGCAGCCGAACATCGATAGTTTTCTGGAAACGCAGGATCCACGCCGCACCCAGCGGTTGCGGCAGGCCGTCGGCGTCGTGGTCCGCATCATCATGGAGCAGCGCGGATGGCGGAAGACCGGCAAGAAAGGTTCGCTGGGCGTTCGGGCGGCCGTTACCCACGGTTCGAGGACGCCGGGAGCATACCACAACACGGGCGGCCTGGCCTTCTGGTTCCTCCGCGCCGAACGCTACGAATTGATTGAAGGAATGCCTTTCCGCAGCGTGCGACAGCGCAGCGAACAGGTCGATCGCCGCCCCGTGTCGCCGGCGTCCCGCTGAAACCGCCCCATTCGTCGAAATAATCCACCAGGCCTGCCCCCGGCATTGACCAGTATTCGAATCGTCTAGGATCGCCTTCTCCCAGGAAATCGACTCCCTCCCTGAATCATCCTTCAGCGATGCAGCCTGGTGGCGACCCCAAAACACCCTGACCGTTCGACAAGGAACCGCATCGTGGCCCAATCCAGCCCCGTTGAACCGGCCGCCCAGACTCCCGCCAGCCGGGCCGGCGGCCTCGAAATCGACGATTCGCAAACGATCGCCTGCTACGCGAATTTCTGCAGAGTCACTGGCACCCCCGAGGAACTCGTCGTGGATTTCGGGCTCAATCCACAACCCGTCGGCCCCCCCTCACAGCCGATCGTCGTAAAACAGCGAGTCGTCATGAACCTCTACACCGCAAAACGCCTGCTCCAGGTCTTGCAGCTTACCGTTCAGCGACACGAAGCGGCGTTCGGTGCACTGGAAACCGACGTCCAGAAACGGATCCACCGGGTGTGACCCTATCCAGCCAAGACCGAACAACGAAAGTCGCAGCGCGGACACGGAACTGATCGCAGGTTCCAAACGCTGCGGCATCCGAATTGCCGGAGCGTACCCCATCTGAGTCATTTTCCATGCACACAACGCAGATCACTCGACAGGATTTCCTTCGCGACCGCCAAGGCCGCGAATTCTGCGACCTTCTGGAAGATCCGACACTACCGTTCGACACCCTCCTGGAGTTCTTCAACCACCGCGACCGGCAGCAGCGAATGGAGGAATCCGAAACCCTGTACAAGAAGGCGCCTCTGGCTGCCGTGATACGCGACCTCGAATCCATCCAGTCGCTTCAGGACTTCATGGCCTCGAGCGACCCTGTTCAGATCAAACGTTTTGAGCAGGCGGTCACGATTCTGGTCCGCATGGTCATGGAACGACTCGGTTGGCAACTCGTTCCTCGGAAATGACGAACCGATGGCAGCGTCGGCCATCCCAGGCGGCCCGGGGACAGCCCGGCAGCTTCCTGCTCGCGCCCGTCTGCGCCCGGCAGACGTGTGGAGCGGCAAGGAAATTCATGCCATGAAGGCTCTTCGAACAATCAACAACTACTTCCGCCCTGGTATTTGGATATGACCAAGACACCAAACCACCCCAAGGCAGACTCATCTGGCGAGTCAACCGCATCGCAGATCACGCTGTCTCCGCCCGAACAAGCCGTCTTGAATGTCTTCCGGAAATACCTGATGTCTCCAGGAAAGATGCTCTGCCTGAACCGCTCGGAACTCGAAGCCTTTGACGAACCACTGGCTCAACTGACCGACAGGGGCCTGCTGGCGGAAGAAAGCTTTCAGGGCGGCTACTCGCTCACGGAAACCGGGTTTGCCGCAATGAGAGACTGCTCATAGCCCGAACGCCGGCCTCCAGACCGCCGGCGCGCTGTGCCAACTGTCTCCTTGAGCACCCGGCCGGCTCGCCCGCTTTTCCCGCAACACCCCCCCAAACGGCTACAAAGAGCCGTCCCCACCAAAAATTGTCCCATAACCTCCGGATTCCCTCTTGTATTCCCCTCAGATTCTGGTAGGATGCCGTCAGTTATGGGGTGATAATACGAAGAAGTGGGCCCCCAACTCTCGGGAACCTTTTCCAGATTCCCCAGAGTCCCTCTTCGACGCACTGCTTTCCGTGTGTCAGCGGTCCCTTTTTTGGGGACCAACTGTTTCCGAATGCGGTTGATTGCCACCTTTTTCTTTTCCGAACGCAACTTCGCTTTGTCGCAAGGGGCTGACCGAAGTCGAGCGGATCGGGTTACTGACGTCTCGTTTTGAAGGAGTGGCAAACATGCCGCAAGGAACGATCAAGAAAGTATTGGCAGACAAGGGATTCGGCTTCATCGAGGGTGACCGTGGCGACATCTTCTTCCACCACAGCGCCGTGGAAGGCGTCGCCATCGAGGCTCTCCGCATCGGCCAGAAAGTGTCCTACGAGGAAGGACGCGGACCCAAGGGGCCCCGGGCTGAGAACGTCAAGCTCGTCTGACCTTGCCCGATGACGCGCGGCGGCCACAACGCCAAACGTCACTCATGGAACCACAAACGCCGCCGGTATCTTCGCATGCCGACGGCGTTCCTTATGCGCCGCTCCGCCCCCCCTACCCGCTGTTGTAGGTCCGCAGCCTGCCGGACGTCGCCTCCCGCGTGAACTTGTAGAAGTGCCAATGGGTCACGCAGCGGTTCAGGTACTGGGCAAAACCGATGATTCCGCGCCCGTACCTCAGATTCCGGAAGAAATAGTCCTTCAGATAAACCCCACCGACCGAGATCAGCGAGCCGTCCCGCACCAGGGCCCAGAAGAGGGACCACAGCAGTATCAGGCCATACCCCAATGTCGGCAGGCTCTTCCCTTCCCCCGCCTTCCGGCAGATCTCCGCTCGCCGCCAGAGGTAACCGGGGAATTCGAAGATTTTGAAGTACCGGTCCAGAAATGCCTCGGGAGCATAGAGCCGCGTCACCAGATCCCAGTATCCGTCGCGCAACTCCTCCCGCGTCATCTGCTTGGGAATGAAGTTGCAGTTGGGATCGTCTTCCACGAGCCGCCCTTCCTCCTGCAGCCGCTTGTAGAGTGGTGTACGGGGAATCGCCTGCAGCATGCCCACCATTGCCAGCGTGATGCCATTGTCCTGGATGAAACGGAACTGATCGTCAAAGATGCCCTGATCGTCGCTATCAAAGCCGACGATGAAGCCCGCATTCACATCGAGGCCTGCGTTCTGGATCCTCGCCAGCTTGGCTCCCATCGAGTCGCCTCGCGTGTTCTGAAACTTCTTCGTTTCCTTGAGCGACTCGATCCGCGGAGTCTCGATGCCAATGAACACGCTCCGGAAATTAGCCCGATACATCAGGTCCAGGAGTTCCGGCTCGTCGGCCAGGTCGATGCTGGCCTCCGTCGTCAAACGCAGCGGATAGTTGTGCTCTTCCATCCACGGGATGATCTTCTCCAGCAGGACTCTCGCCTTCTTGCGATTGCCGATGAAGTTGTCGTCGACGATGAACGCTGAGTGAAACCCCGTCCGTCGCATGTCCTCCAACTCGGCCAGAAGCTGCTCCGGTTCTTTCACGCGAGGCTTGCGGCCGTAGATCACGATGATGTCGCAGAATTCGCACTGAAAGGGACAGCCCCGCGAATACTGCAACGCCCCCGAGGCATAGCGATCGGCCTTGAGCAGATCGTACCGTGGGCGGGGGGACTTGGTCATGTCGGTTGGTTTCGACTGCACGTAACGTTTCTCAATCGGCTTGCCGCAGGCAAAATCGTCCAGAAAGGCCGGCCACGTCGCCTCCGCCTCGCCGATGAACGTCACGTCGCACAGTCCCTCGAAGAACTCCTCCTGGACCGACACGAACGGCCCGCCGACGACCGTGAACAGCCCCATCTCTCGCGTCCGCAAGAGGATCTCGCGAATCCTCTTCTTCTGGACGTTCATGCCGGTCACCCCCACGATGTCGTAGGCTTTGAGCGAATCCCAATCGATCTCCTCCACGTTCTCGTCGATCAGGGTCACTTGGTGGGCTCCGCACAGACCGGCCACCGTGGGCAGCGACCCGGAGATCATCGTGCTGCGTTTGTCCCCAGGATACAGAGCCAGCGCATACTGAAACCCCCAATAGGAGGGCTCAAACCGCGGATTGATCAGACAGATCGAGAGAAGTCGAGTGGGAAGACGCGGGTCGGCGTGCGTTTCGACCGCCGCTTCAATGATTGTCATGCGGGAAACCACATCAGGGGCTCGCCGACACAACAAAAGAACCGCTGCGGCGCTCCTGGGTCGGATCGGTCAATTCAGCATACGCGATACACGGCCATCGACGATAGGCCAGATCACTCGCTCTCCCTCTTCTGGGCCCCGACCAGGTAGACCCACGTACCGTTCGCGTTCATCGTCAGCACCTCCCGGGGATCTCGCCTGAGGAGAACCCGCAGCAACAGGAGGTCAGCAATCCAGATTCCGGTGGCTCGCCCTGGCCAGTGCCGCGCAGGTTCTGTCGTACCCGCAGCGTAGTCCAGAATCCGGCTCTCCCGCGGCGCCAGCACCCGGAGCACCCTGCAGCCGCGTCCGGCGATTCTGGATTGGCCGGCCTCCGACAGGGTTCAGAGATAGGGTTCGAACGTCAGGAACTTCTCCTGGACCTTGAGCAACACCCAGGCCTTTGCCACCGCCGCCTCCACCTTGTACACCGTTCGAACTCACACACAATTGCGGATACAATAACGCCCGTTGCCTGCCGTTTCGATCCACCCAGACCAGAACCACTCCTTGTTGGATCCCGGCATGTCCGCCGCCTCGACTGGCCTGGCTTCTGCAGCACGGCCAATCACGAGACGACGCTGGGGCTGGACAACGTTGAACTGGCCAATTCCGAAGTCAAACCATGAAGATCCTCTTCTTATGCACCGGCAACTCCTGCCGCAGCCAGATGGCCGAGGGATGGACGCGGCATCTCCAGAGCGACCAGTTCGAGGCCTGGTCGGCAGGGATCGACCCCCACGGACTCAACCCCTATGCCGTCAAGGTCATGGCCGAGGCTGGGGTCGACATTTCCGGTCAACGGTCCAAGCACATCGGCGAGTTGACCAACATCGAGTTTGACTGTGTGGTGACCGTCTGTGGGCACGCCAACGAGCATTGCCCCGTCTTTGGCGGCAAGACTCGCGTGATCCACGTCGGGTTCGATGATCCTCCGCAGCTCACGGCCGGCGCTTCGTCCGAAGCAGAACGGCTTGCCGTCTATCGCCGCGTGCGGGACGAAATTCGCGCGTTTGTGGAATCGCTGCCAACGATGATCGAGCAACTCTGAAGCGGCATTGTGCACGAAATGGTATTTGGCTAAAATGCCAAGTACCAAACTGCCGATAGCAGTTCTGGCAGCGGAGCCTGCACCGAGGCGAACATGAGATCCCCCTCCTGCTACGAGTCCCGAGTCCGCGTGGTCAAGGCGATGGCCCACACCACGCGGATGTTCATCGTCGATGAGCTTTCGCAGAGGGGCGAGCGATCGGTTTCCGAACTGACCGAGATGGTCGGGGCCGACATCTCCACCGTCTCCAAGCACCTATCCGTGCTCAAGAATGCCGGGATCATCGCCGACGACAAACGGGGTAACCAGGTCTATTACCGCCTGCGTGTCCCGTGCATCCTCGATTTTTTCCGCTGTATCGAATCGGTGATCGGCTGCAAGGGCCAGACCAAGTCGAAGTGTGTTGTGTGTGAGTAAAACGGGCAAAGAGCCAGACTCTGGCGAGTCTGACTACGAGGGCGGTAAAACCGCCTTTTGTTGACCATCATAGTTGGCAATTTCGCCAAGGAACGTACTTTCAATGCGTGACCGTGCTTCCAGGCGTCTCTCCTTTCTCGATCGCTACCTGACGCTGTGGATCTTCCTGGCGATGGCCGTGGGAGTCGGACTCGGGCGGGTCTGGCCGGGCGTGGCTGAAGTCATCAACGCCTTCAAGTTCGACGAAACCACGAGTATTCCGATCGCCCTGGGGCTCATCCTCATGATGTACCCCCCTCTGGCCAAGGTCCGCTACGAGGAACTGGGCGACGTGTTCCGCAACGGGAAGGTGCTCGGGCTCTCCCTGGTGCAGAACTGGATCGTCGGACCGGTGCTGATGTTTGTTCTGGCAACGCTGTTTCTTCGCGGCGAGCCGCAGTTCATGGCCGGGCTGATCCTAGTTGGCCTCGCCCGCTGCATCGCCATGGTCATCGTCTGGAACGAGCTGGCCAAGGGCGACACCGAGTACTGCGCTGGCCTGGTGGCCTTCAACAGCATCTTCCAGGTCTTCTTCTACAGTCTCTATGCCTACCTGTTCATCGTGGTCCTGCCCCTCAAAATGGGCCTGCCCCTGGCGGTCGATGAAGAGACGCTCCGCACGAAGGTGACGATCGGCCGGATCGCCTGGAGCGTGTTCATCTACCTCGGTATCCCCTTCCTGGCCGGCATGTTCACGCGGCTGGTCCTGGTCAAGGCCAAGGGACGGACGTGGTACGAGCAGCAGTTCATCCCGCGTATCAGCCCGCTCACGCTCGTGGCTCTCCTGTTCACGATCCTGGTCATGTTCAGCCTTCAGGGAGAGAAAATTGTCAAGCAGCCGCTTGACGTGCTGATGATCGCCGTTCCGCTCCTGATCTACTTCCTGGTGATGTTCCTGGTCAGCTTCTACATGAGCCGGAAGGCGGGAGCCGACTATACCCAGACGGCGACTCTCTCGTTCACGGCCGCAAGCAACAACTTCGAGCTGGCCATCGCGGTGGCCGTGGCGGTCTTCGGAATCGACCATGGAGCGGCCTTCGCCGCCGTGATCGGTCCCTTGGTCGAGGTGCCGGTGCTGATCGGCCTGGTCAACGTCGCCCTCTACTTCAAGGAGCGGTTCTTTTCCGGCGGAAGTGCGCCTGGCGAGACCCCGATTGTGTCACCTGAAGACAAGGAATGCGAGCATGCCTGATACAGGGCGCAGAGCGCGCGGGGCCATGGTTTCGACCTCTGCCTCGTCGGATTGATGCGGCAGGCGACCACCAACCAGGAGTTCCCATAGTCAGTCCACATCCGTAGAGACAAACTGAATCTGATCCCACAGAACTTCGTACTCGTGCCCAATCGCCGAATCGGGGATTTGGGCATGGCAAGGTAAGAGCAACATGAATAAGAGAGAACTGGGCATCCTCACCGCCCTGGTAGTGGTTTTTCTGCTGGCGTATTCTCTGAACTTCACGGATTCGAAGATCCAGAACGCCATCATGGAAGCGTTCTACATGCTCCAGTGGTATGTGCGCTACCACACCCTGGCCTGTGTCGTGCCGGCTATGTTCATCGCCGGCGCCATCGCCACCTTCTTCTCCAAGGAGGCCGTGCTGCGTCACCTTGGGCCCAGAGCCAATAAAGTGGAGGCCTACAGTGTAGCCTCGGTATCGGGAACCGTGCTTGCAGTCTGTTCCTGCAGCGTGTTACCGATGTTCGCCGGCATCTACCGCGTTGGTGCGGGGCTGGGGCCCGCTGCAGCATTCCTCTACTCCGGACCGGCGATCAACGTCATGGCCATCTTCCTGACCGCCCGTGTGCTTGGCTATGATTTGGGCATTGCCCGTGTGATTGGTTCGGTGGTCTTTGCGGTGGTCATCGGCCTGATGATGGCAGCGATCTTCCGCAAGGATGAAGAGAAGCGAACGGCGGCCGTCATGCAACTCCCCGAACCGCCGCCGGCCAAGCGGAGCCTGTTCCAGACCACGCTGTTCTTCGCGTGTATGATCGCGTTTCTCGTCTTCAGCGACTGGGCCAATCCCAGCCAGACGGTCATCGAGAAGACGGATGGCACACGTATGCAGGTGGCCGTTCTGATCCGGACTTCCGAGACCTATCGGGTTCAGCTTGAAGAACCGCTGGGGGACCTGAAGAAGGGTGTCAAGCTGACGCTGAACCGGGCGGATATCGTCTCCGAAACGGACTCCACGCCCGACAACTACAAGTGGGTAGCCTGGACCTACCACAATCGCTGGTACTTTGCAGGTGCATGTTTTCTGGCGGTCCTGGCCATGGTTTCCCGTTGGTTCGACCGGGAGGAACTGAACGACTGGATGGATCAGACCTGGAGTTTCTCCAAGTCGATCATCCCGCTCCTGTTCGGAGGAGTCCTGGTAACGGGCTTCGTCGGAGCATTGATCCCGGAACACGTGGTCGCCAGTTGGGTCGGCGGCGACAGCTTTCGGGCGAATCTGGTCGCGTCGATGATCGGGGCCATGTGGTATTTTGCTACGCTCACCGAAATTCCGATTCTGGAGGCCCTGCTCGGGCTCGGCATGGGTCGGGGACCGGCCCTGGCCTTGCTCCTCGCCGGCCCGGCGTTGTCGCTTCCAAGCATCGCGGTGATCTACAGTGTCGTTGGGTTCAAGAAGACCTTCACGTTCTGTCTGCTCACTGTCGTGATGAGCGCCGTCGTGGGGATGATTTTCGGTTGGTTCTTCGTATAGCGGGACCGGATCCCGTAGCGTTGTGTGAACACATTTGGAGACGAAGTATGAAACTCGTGCAGATCCTGGGGCCCGGCTGTGCCAAATGCGAGAAGCTGAAACACAATGCCGAGGAAGCAGTGAAACAGTCAGGCGCCGAGGCTTTGGTCGAAAAGATCACCGACATCAACGTCATCACCGGATTCGGCGTGATGATGACTCCGGCCCTGGCTATCGATGGCGAGGTCAAATCGGTAGGCAAAGTGTTGTCTCCGGAAGACATCCGGAAGCTGTTGGCCTAGCTGGTCTCCTCATTTTCGTCCATTCCTGTCACAATGGGTGTTTGCCTGTTGAATGAACGGCCGGGCAGGCCCTTTTTGGGGAAGAAGCCAGGTTTGCGGTCAGCTTTCCGTTCACTGAATATGCAAGGCTCGATAGGAGTAAGATCATGGCATCACAAGTGAGTCGTCGTCGATTTCTGGCCAGTGCAGCAACAGGTACTGCCGTGGGAGCGGCGGCCACCGTCGTCTCGGCGTACGGGGCGGACAATCCACTCCCGCCGCTACCCGACGCCCAGACCAAGCGCATAGAAGACGGAACAGCCCCCGAGGTATGTTGCACGCCGGCATCAAAAGTCATCTTTGCCTGTTCGGGAGCAGCCGACGTCGGCAAGATTGCGGATTTGTCTGCCCGAAAACTGACTGAGGAGGGTGTGGGCAAGATGTCGTGTCTGGCCGGGATCGGCGGACGAGTCAAGGTTCTCATGGAGATCGCCCAGGGAGCACAGGCGATCCTGGCCATCGACGGTTGCCCGCTGCACTGCGGGCGCAATACGCTGGAGCAGGCAGGATTCAAGAAGTTCGAGCATCTCTGTCTCGCCGACATCGGGATGGCGAAGGGAAAGACGCCGGTGACCGATGAGGCGGTGGCCAAGGTTGCCGAACAGGGGAAACTGAAACTGCCTAAGTAACACACACCAGAGAGCCGCGTGGTCGGATCGGGCCGGGCGGTTGGTGTGATGGTTGTGTTCGAGGCGAGGATCATTCGGAGAGGTTCGCCTCGCAAAGCTTGATCCGAAAAGTCTAAGGTAGCTATCACGAAAGACACGGGAGAGTTGGCATGCCCAAAACGGAGAGCAAACCAGCGGCATCGTGTGCCTGCGGCACTGCGGCGAACCTCATTCTTGCCTGTTCCGGAGCGGCGGACGTCGGGCATATCGCCGACCTGGCGGCCCGGAAGCTGACCCGAGAGGGTGTCGGCAAGATGTTCTGTCTGGCCGGCATTGGCGGGGAAGTCAGCGGAATTCTGGAGACTACGCGGGCGGCATCCAAGATCCTGGTCATCGATGGTTGCCCCCTCAATTGTGCAAGGCGATCCTTGGAAAAGGCGGGGTTCAACGATTTCGAGCATGTTCAGCTGGCGGACCTGGGCTTGGCAAAAGGCCAGTCTCCTGTGTCGGACGAGGCCGTCGCCCGCGTTGCCTCTGCCGTAGCCGGGCGACTCGCCGCCGGTTGACCGCCTCGGTTCAGTGAGGACATTTCGAGGAGACGCTGATGAGCCGTGAAATGCACAAAGCGAGTCGAGCGTGCTTCAGTCCGAACCCGCCATTCCTGCCGGTGGTCGTCCTGGCGACACTCACGCTGGCCGGATGCAACAAGACGAGCAACCGGCCGGAACCCGGCAGCGCCACCTCGCCAACCGCAGCCACCGCTCAGGCCGGTCTGCCCAAGCTCGTCGACCTGGGTGCCTCGCAGTGCATCCCGTGCAAAATGATGGTCCCCGTTCTCGATGAGTTGGAGAAGGAGTATGCCGGGGTCATGGCCGTGGAGTTCATTGATGCCTGGCAGCCGGAGAACCAGGAAGCGGTCCGGTCGTATGGAATCAAGGAAATCCCCACCCAGATCTTCCTCGATCCGGACGGAAAGGAGCTTTGGCGGCACGTCGGCTTCATTGCCAAGGACGACATCTTGGCCAAATGGTACGAGTTGGGCTACAACCTGAAACCAGGCAGCAGTGACCAGAGCCAACCGAAGGAAATTGCCGACCGGTGACAGCCGGGCAAAGGTACCCTCAGGAGCACCTCTTCATGGAATTGAAAAACGCCGTTACCGTCTGCCTGATCTCGCTGTTCTCGGCCACGCTTGTGGTGCTCATCGCCCGAGCGCTCGACAACCAGGCCGCCTCCAGGCTGGAGCCGCAGTTGGCACAGATCGTTGACGAGCTTCGGGCCATCCGCACCCAGGGTGGAGTGCCCCTTTCCGGCAGTCCCGCAGCGGAGATGCCCGAAGACGGCCTGGTCGTCTACTACTTTCACGGCGACATTCGCTGCCCCACCTGCCGGGCGATCGAATCGCAAACGCACGAGATCGTCCAGAACGATTTTGCCAGGCAGATGGAAGATGACCTGATCACCTGGAAAGTCTTGAACTATGACAAGCCCGCGGGGGCCGATCTGGCCAAACAGTTCGACGTCCACATGGCCAATGTCGTGCTTGTCCAGATGAGCGGGGGCGAGATCCGGAACTGGAGGCGGCTCGATCAGGTCTGGGCACTGGTGGGCGACAAGCCGGCCTTTGCCGAGTTTGTGCGGACGGAAATCAGCCAGATGCTGGCCGAGAGTGCCGCCCCCGCCGAAGCGACGGAGACCAGCCCGACAACGGCCGAGACGGCTCCGCCTGCCGATTCGCCGGAAGAACCCAACCTGCTCGACATCCCCGTGCCATCCTCGCCGCCGCCCCTCCCGCAGAGTAGCAGTGCGACCAGTTTGCCTTTGCCCGATTGATGTCTCGTTTGTCTCAAGGATTACCCAAGAAGGAGTCTCGGATGAAACGCCTCGTCCTGCCCGTAATGACCGTTGCTGCATTGGCCCTGTTCCTTTCGGTTCTTGCCGAACATGCGGCCGCAGCCGAAGCCGCCAAGACGCCCCCGAAGGACCGCATCGTCGCCATGTACTTCCACCGCACCAAACGCTGCCCCACCTGCCTGAAGATGGGCAGCTACACGGAAGAAGCGATGGCAAGTGGTTTTGCGGCGCAACTCAAGAGTGGGACGGTCGAGTTTCATTACATCGACTTCCAGAACAAGAACAATGCCGCCTTCACCAAGGCCTACGGGATTACCGGTCCGGCATTGATCCTGGCCAAGGTCGTCGACAATAAGGTGACCGAATTCAAGAACTTGAAAGATATCTGGACCAACGTGGGCGATAAGAAGGCCTTCCTCAAGTACGTTCAGGACAATGTCGCAGCCTACCAGGCAGCGGCCAAGTAAACCCGCGCCCCCGGAGCTTCACGGTCGGCCGTGATTCGTTCCGTTCCTGCTATGGGAGCCGGAAACGGTAAAATAATGGAATGCTGGAATGTTGGGGAAAGCCTGGATGTGACTTTCTTGGTCAGTTTCCGTTTCCCGTTTTCTATCCTTCCAGTATCCAGCATTCCATTCTTCCATCCCTGATCGGAGACTTCCCTTGCTGGTTTACCTGCTTTACGTCGGAGCCGCACTCTACCTGGGCATTCTGACTTCCATCAGCCCCTGCCCGTTGGCAACCAATATTGCCGCGGTCTCCTACATCGGGCGCAAGGTGGAGGACTCACGGGCGGTCATTCACGCGGGCCTTCTTTACACCTTGGGACGATGCATCCTCTACCTGGCTCTGGCAACGTTTCTGACCACGACGGCCGCGTCGATCCCGGCCGTTTCCGTTTTCCTGCAGAAGTACATGCACCTTGTTCTCGGGCCGGTCTTCCTCCTCCTGGGGATGTTTTTGGTCGGGCTGATCACCGTCACCACCGGCGGCGCCATGATGAGCGACCGCATGCAGAAACGGGTCGATGCCATGGGAATCTGGGGGGCATTCCTGCTGGGCATCCTCTTTGCCGTCTCCTTCTGTCCTACCTCGGCCGCCTGGTTCTTCGGCCTCCTGGCCCTCACCATGGGATCCGAGGCCGGTGCGATCACCGCCGTGCTCGAGAAGGTCGGTATCGCCCTCCCCGAGGCGTCCGTCCCGTGGGGCTCGCTGGTCCTGCCGCTGATCTACGGCATTGGCACGGCCCTTCCGGTCCTGGTCGTCGCCGGTCTTCTAGCCTACAGCGCCAAGGCCGTCGGCAAGACCTACAACATCCTCTCCCAGGTCGAGTGGTGGGCCCGCATGGCAACGGGCTGGGTGTTCATCTTGGCTGGTATCTACTTCAATCTGGTCTACATATTCGAGATCGTGTAATTGTACCAGACTCTGCAAGATGGGTAACACTTCTGCCAGGTGAAGTACCCCAAAAGGCCGGCAAGCGGCGGAGGTCTGGTCAATTGCCGACACGCCTGACTCGGAGCCGTCACTTTGCCTGGGGGGTCAATCCGCGGCTTGTGCGCAAGACCCCATGATTCCCTGCGCAGCACGTTCCGGCAAATCGCCTGGTACATCCGAGGCGGGAAACTTGTCTATTGGCCGATCCCTGACCCGTGCATACCTCACAAGTGGTATTATTGATTTGGCTCAGAACAGTATAATTGCGCTGTCGATGCGAATTACCGCCAAGCCGAGGCTTCCTGTGTCCGGTCTACTGAACAATCTGAGTGCCGCGATCCTGGTGGTTCACCTCGTCGTCGGTTGCTGCGCGCATCATGCGCACGATTGTCCGCAGACCTGCGACGCGCGGCATTCCCGTGGCATGGGGCACGGCGCCAGTGCGCCTTGTGACGGGCACTCGTCGGGCCACCCAGACCAAACCACCGACCATCATCACGGGACCGACGAGTGCCAAGGTGTCAAGTGTTCCTATCTTCGCACCGCCAGCGACACCCTCGCCAAGGCGTTTCTCCTGCCTCGCCTGGCACATGTCACGCCCGTGCTCGCCGACGATTCTGCGCTCGTGGGCGGTTTCTCCGAGCAACCCGCTCTCGCTTCAGGCCGGCTTCTGCTGCCGGTTCGGCTCCATCTGGCCAATCAAGTCCTGCTGATTTGACGGCGCGCTCTTGTTGAATTGGCTTGGGCTTGACGCTGCGCGCAGCGCACGTCCGGGTCTATTGTTGCCTGCCGCAGTCGTTGCGCCGATGCGTGTGCATGTGCGCACTGACAAGGCTGCGGTGCTCCACTCCCGCTTCCCAGTGTCACAGTTGGTTGAGGACGACCCGTGAATCTCTCATTCTATCGACGATTGTTGCCCCAGAGACGGCGATGGTGGCTCCTGGGAGCCCTGCTGCTGGCAGTTGTGGGACTGGTTGCAGCCGGCCTGTGTGTGCCGGAACTCCGACAACTTGCGGCCTCGTCCCTTGGCGGCAAACCGGCCCCTATCGACGACCACGACCATGCAAACGAGGCGGCCGATGCTCACCGTGATGGCGAGGCGGGGCACGACCACGAGCCCGAAGCTTCCGGCGCTGACAGCGACGAAGAGGTCGGCCATGATGAATCCAACCATTCCGCCGAGGAGATGGCAGACCACAAACACGTTGAGACCGAGGCGGTAAAACTCAGCCCCGTGGCGCAGCAGAATGTGGGGATGCAGTTGGCCACGGTTGAGCTGCGGTCTTTCGAGCGAACGATCACGGTGCCCGCCATGGTGGTCGAGAGGCCGGGCAGATCGACCGTGCAGATTGCCGCTCCCCTAACCGGTGTTGTGACGCGAATCAGGCCGTTGCAGGGGGAAACGGTCACCCCGGGTCAGGCCCTCTTCGATTTGCGACTGACCCACGAGGAGGTTGTCGAGGGCCAGGCCCAGTACCTCCGCACCGCGGAAGAACTGGACGTAGTGAAACGCGAGATTGCCCGCCTGGAGAGAGTTACCGCAGATGGCGCGATCGCGGGCAAGACCCTCCTGGAACACCAGTACGAACTCCAGAAACTCGAAGGTGTTCTCCGAGCCCAGCGGCAAGGGCTGCTTCTCCACGGGCTTTCGGACAACCAAGTCGATGAAATTGTGGCCAAGCGTTCCCTGGTCAGCGAAATGACTGTCGTCGTCCCTGAAACAATCGGCGATCCTGGCAAAGCGGATACCCCGCGATTGCTTCAGATCGAGGAACTGAAGGTGGCCGAGGGGCAGAATGTGGAGGTGGGCGACGCGCTTTGCGTGCTGGCCGACCATGCCGTGCTCTATGTGCAAGGGAAGGCGTTTGAGCAGGATTCGCTATTGTTGGAAAACGCCGCCAAGAATGACTGGCCGGTGAAGGTGGTCGTCGAACGGGCCGGGCAGGAGCCGCAAACGATACCCGGCCTGCAGATCGTGTACCTGGCCAATAAGGTCGAGCCCGAATCGCGGGCCTTCCTGTTCTACGTGGAACTACCCAATCACGTGGTTCGCGACCGTGAACGGCCCGACGGCCACCGCTTCTCCAGTTGGCAATTCAGGCCCGGCCAGCGCGTGAGTCTGCTGGTTCCCGTAGAACAGTGGGCCAACCGGATCGTGCTTCCGATCGGCGCGCTGGTGCAGGAGGGGCCGGAAACCTACGTGTTCGAGAAGAACAACGGCCACTTCGATCGCCGTGCCGTCCGCGTGGAGTACCGCGACCAGTTCTCCGCCGTCGTAGCCAACGACGGCACACTGACACCCGGAAAGAGCGTCATCGTCTCCGGTTCCTACCAGGTCCACCTGGCGATGAAGAACAAGGCCGGTGGTGCACCCGACCCCCACGCAGGCCACAACCATTAGTCGAGAGTCGGGAGTCAAGGGGCGAGGGCCAGAGGTGACGCAGAATCAAGGTCATCCACGCAGGAGAAAGGACGCAAGGCGTGTTTCGATTTGAAAAGCTGGAGGTATGGCAGAAGGCTGTTGACTTCGCGGATCGGGTCTACGCGGTCACACGCGACTTCCCCGTTGAAGAACGGTTCGGGTTGACCAGCCAGATGCGACGCGCGTCGGTGTCGATCTCGTCCAATATTGCCGAGGGGAGCGGAAGGGGCTCGGACAACAATTTCGCACGTTTCACCGAAATTGCCTATGGATCCCTGATGGAAGTGGTCTCGCAAATGCAAATTGCGCATCGCCAGGCACGGGTGACGCAGACGGAGCGAGACGATTTGTACACCAGGGCCGAAGAGTTGGCTCGCATGCTTAGCGGCCTGAAAGCGTCTCTCTTAGGCCGGCCAATCTAGCTTTCGACACTCGACACTCGACTCCGGACTCTCTGCCATGCTCAGCGCCGTTATCCGGTTTGCGCTCCATCATCGGTTGCTTGTCATCGCCGCAGCACTTCTCGTGCTCGGCTATGGCGGCTGGCAACTGTACCAGCTGCCCATCGACGTATTCCCCGACCTGAACCGTCCTCGCGTCAGCGTGATGACCGAAGTGCCGGGCATGGCACCCGAGGAAGTCGAGACCCTGATCACCCGTCCCATGGAAGCAGCCCTCAACGGCGCCACCGGCGTCCAGGCAGTACGCAGTTCCTCGGGGGTCGGTATCTCCGTGGTCAACGTGGAGTTCAATTGGGGGACCGACATCTACATCGACCGCCAGATCGTGGCCGAAAAGCTCTCCTTGATCGCCGACCAGATGCCCGAAGGGGTCAAACCGCAACTGGCCCCGATCTCCTCGATCATGGGGCAGATCATGATCGTCGGCATGTGGAGCGAAGGCGACAAGACCAGTCCGATGGAAATCCGCACCTTGGCGGACTGGGTCGTTCGGCAGCGTCTCTTGACCATCCCCGGCGTTTCGCAGGTCTTTGCGATGGGCGGGGATCGCAAACAGTTCCAGGTGCTCGTCAACCCCGATTCGATGCTCTCTTTCGGCGTCACCCTGCACGAGGTTGAAACGGCCCTTCAGAGGAGCAACAGCAATGTTACCGGCGGTTACCTGGACGGGCAGGGGCCCAACGAGCTGCTGGTCCGATCGCTGGGACGAATCCAGTCGGTCGAAGACCTCCGCAAGCTGGTGGTGAAGATTCGCAGTGGCCGTCCGGTGCTCCTGGCACAGGTGGCCAACGTGACCGAGGGGCCGGAGGTCAAACGCGGCGACAGTTCCGCCTTTGTCCGACAAGCGGACGGCCGGTTCGCGGGTGGACCCTGCGTGATCCTGACGATCAACAAGCAGCCGGGGACCGACACCCGGCAATTGACCGAGCGTGTTACCGCCGCCTTAGACGAACTGAAGGCCTCGCTCCCGGCCGACGTCCGCATGGCCCCGGAGTTGTATCAGCAGAAGAAGTTCATCGACCTGGCCATCGAAAACGTCATTGCCGCGCTGCGCGACGGCGGCATCCTCGTCGCGATCATCCTCTTCGTATTCCTCCTCAATTTCCGCACCACGTTCATCACGCTCACTGCCATTCCGCTTTCCATTGTCGTCACGGGACTGGTGTTCAAGTGGTTCGATATGTCGATCAACACGATGACGTTGGGCGGCCTGGCGGTCGCGATCGGCGAACTCGTCGACGACGCCATCGTGGACGTGGAGAATATCTTCCGCCGGCTGCGACAGAACCGTCAGAGCGCAGACCCGAGGCCGGCCTTGCTGGTCGTATTTCGGGCCAGCGCGGAGATTCGCAACTCCATCGTCTTCAGCACGCTGATTATCGTGCTGGTCTTCATACCGCTGTTCGCACTGAGCGGAATGGAAGGGCGATTGTTCACTCCCTTGGGAGTCGCCTACATCGTCTCGATCCTGGCCTCCCTGCTCGTCTCGTTGACGGTCACGCCCGTGTTGTCCTATTGGCTTCTGCCCAACTCCCCTGTCACCCACCGCCAGAAGGAGAGTTTGCTGCTGCGGGGGCTCAAATGGTTGGCGGCTCGCGTCATCGGCCTCAGCCTGCGTATGCCGAAGCCAGTCCTGGTCGCCGCCGTGGTGGCGGTCGCCGTGAGCGGAATCGCCATGTCGAGAATGCAGAGCGACTTCATGCCGCCCTTTGACGAGGGCGTGGCCCAACTCAACGTGCTCCTGCCGCCGGGCACGTCCCTTCAGAGCTCCAAAGAGGTTGCACAGACGGTCGAGCGACGCCTCCAGAAGATCCATGGGGTCGAAGGGTTCGTCGTTCGAACCGGCCGGGCCGAACTCGACGAGCACATCATCGGCGTCAACATGAGCGAGGTCATCATCAACTTCAATCCCCAGAGTGGGCGAACCCGCGAGGAAGTCCTCGACGACATCCGCGAGGCGATGGCCGACATTCCTGGGATCGTTACCAGTGTCGAACAGCCTTTGGCCCACCTGATCTCGGCCATGCTCTCCGGTGTCCAGGCACAAGTGGCCATCAAGCTCTACGGCGACGACCTCAGCGTGCTGCGGGCCAAGATCAAGGAAATGCAGACCATCGTGGCCGGCGTGCCGGGCGTAAAAGACCTGGTCCCCGAGCCGCAGATCTCCATCCCGCAGCTCTGTATCGAACTGGATCGAGACAAGCTGGCCCAATACGGCCTGCAACCGGACGACGTGAACGAATCCATCGAGACGGCCATGCACGGCCGGGTCATCTCGGAAGTGCTCCAGGGACAGCGGACTTTCGATCTGTTTGTGCGGCTCGAGGAGCGCTACCGCGAAAACCTCGAAGCCCTGAGCCGCATGTCGCTCGATTTGCCCGAGGGTGGCACAACACCTTTATCGTCGGTTGCCAGGATCTATCAGGCCGGCGGACCCAACACGATCAACCGGGAAAAGGTTCGCCGCCGGATCGTCCTGCAATGCAATACCGCGGGCCGAGGCCTGGTCGATGTCGTGCGCGACATTCAAACACGGCTCGAGCCACTGCAGAAGTCGCTGCCGACCGGCTACTTCATCGACTACGGAGGACAGTTCCAAAGCCAACAGACGGCCTCGCAGATGATCGCCGTCCTGTTCACGTTGTCGCTGGCCGGAATGTTCCTCGTGCTCTTTACCATGTTCCGCTCCGTCAACTTCGCACTCCAGGTGATGGCTGCGCTGCCAATGGCCTTCATCGGGGCGGTCGGCGCAATCCTCTGGACCGGCCAGACACTGACCATTGCTAGCATGGTGGGATTCATTTCCTTGTGCGGCATCGCCACTCGCAACGGCATCCTGCTGCTCGACCATTACCTGCATCTGGTGAAGTACGAGGGCGAAACCTGGTCGCGCGAGATGATCGTGCGGGCCGGCCAGGAGCGCCTGGCGCCCGTATTGATGACGGCCCTGACGGCCGGGATCGGCTTGGTCCCTTTGGCGCTGGCCGCCGGCCAACCGGGCAAGGAGATCCTCTATCCGGTAGCCACCGTCATCATCGGCGGACTCGTCAGCAGCACGCTTCTGGAGTTCTTCGTGCGACCGGCTCTGTTCTGGACGATCGGACGGAAGGCCGGGCAGCGGATCGTCGATGACCATCACGCTGAGATCGAATTGAAGGAAGCGGGAGAAGGAAACGGATGACTCGTACCGTGTTTCAACTTGCCGCCGTCTTTCTCGGCGCTGCCGCCCTGGTTGCCTTGCCTGGTTGCAGCGGTTCCGACACGCCCGCTGCCTGCACGCCCGAATCAACCGGTCACTACGAGGGGGACGGCCACGACCATAGCGAGCATACAGCGGACCACGCCGGTCACGACCATGAGGAGGGAGAGACCGAGCAGGTTGTCACGGATCTTCCGTGAACCGTGGTAGCCGTGACGGGAGGTAACCATGAAGTCTCCACAATTGCCGCTGCAGTTCAAGATTGTCGGCATGGACTGTGCAGAGAAAGTCGCAGCCCTCAAACGCGTGGTCGGCCCCGTCGCGGGAGGCGAGGAACATCTTGCCTTTGACATCCTCAACGGCAAGATGACCGTCCAGCCGTCTGTACCCCAGACGTTCGGCAAGCGTCGCCTGTTGCCTCGAACAACCGTCACGCCACAGAACCGCCGATACCCATCGTGATTATCGACTGCCGGGTGGCCACTCTGCCTCCGCGACAAAACGTCCGCGTCATTCCCTTTGCTTCCCGGACAAGCTTCCTACGTTCACGTGGCTCTCTCCAGGCTGGTGGCAGCAGTCACACCGCATTTTCCCTATCGCCTCGCCCGGAATAGTCTCCGCTTTCGGCTCCGGGCCTGCTGGAGCCGTGGCACCCGATTCCGGCTCGGCTTGGCCGCCCAGATGGTACGCATTCAGGAGTTCGACGGTCTTCATGGCAACATCCACCGTCAATCGCCGGCAACGCTCCGTCTTCTCCTTGCTGTCAGCCTTGGCACCAGTCTCGTGACACCAGATTCCCACCGACATATGGCATAGGACCGACCGGGATGTGGTGGCCATGATCTCCGCTGGCCCATCGGCCGCGTCGGGGTGGTACCTGGGCAGCCTCGTGCTCTCGTACCAGGAGAACAGGTCATTGATGAGCCGATCGCGTCCTTGTTTGTCAGCCACAAATAGCCCAATGATGGCAGCAGCCCCGTTCAGCGCCCCGCATAGAGTTCCCCAACCGCTGACTCCACCCGCCCCGTATCTCATCATGTGCAACGGAAATTCGGGAAACGAATTTCCGGCCTCTGCCCTCTGGCAGTCAAGTATCCCGCCAAAGGCCGCGTACATGCAGCCACCTTGCCCGAAGATCTCATAAACTCTCTTGCCTGCGTGGGCAGGCTCGATCGTCGCATAGGTCCATGCCGTGCGGCCACCCGCCGCCGGCGGTTCGGGGTGCACGGGCAATGCTTCTGCCGCGTGCAGACTCCCAGACGCAATGCTGCTCCCCACAGCCACTCCCAGATAACCGATCAAGTCCCTCCGACGAATGTCGCTCATCGTTGCCAATTCTCCAGCCACAAGGTCATTTGCCGGTCCCTTTGCCCGAATCCCGGGCACACAACTCGTGCGGATCCGAATTGCAGATCGCCGCCAACCGCTTTCTGTCGCCCACGACCTTCGGGTCTCTCGCCAACGAATCGGCAACCCACTGGAGGCTGCAGCGAACCAGTTCCGACGGCTGTTCATCGGCAAGCCGATAGTATATCCAGCGCCCCTCTTTGCGGCTTTCCACCAACCGTGCCTGTTTCAGGATCGACATATGCTGGGAGATCGTCGACGTGGCCAGACCCGTGAGTTCCACGATCTGGCAGACGCAGAGTTCCCCCCGCTGCAAGGCAAGAAGGACCCGAACCCGCGTTTCGTCGGCCAAGGCTTTGGTGATGGCCATGAAATCCCGCATGCTCTCTCCTGAATCGATACTGGGGCCGAGATGGGCAATGTCGTCGGTTCTAGGCAGTTCCGACCGGGGCGTCAAGGTCCCACGCAGCGGCAGGGCCGCCAGCCGACACGAACTATCGCCAATCGACCGGCTGAAATGGCCGCTTCCGCCGGTGGCAAGTCTCAGGGACCCGGCGGCCGCCTCGTCGCCCATTGAGTTTCGCCACAATTCATCGGGAGGCGGCAAAAGTGTCCACCGCGGCCCAACGCTTGATCGCCCCCCAACCGTAAGGGCCGTTTGTTGCGTTCTTTGGCCCGTTTGTTGATCGGCCATTGCGTAAGTCGATATACTTCCCCCGCCGCTCCCGACTGGGAAACGGGAATGCTGCGTACCGCGGCGCCGTTTGAGAAAAGGAACCCGACATGACTCTGGCAGACATCCTCCAAGCCAAAGGCAGCACGGTGTTCACCATCGGGCCCGACGCCGTTCTCGATCAGGTCGTCTCGCGGCTGATCGACCACAACGTCGGCTCGCTCCTGGTCTGCACCCGCGACGTGGAACAGGGAGAACGGCTGATCGGGATCATTACCGAGCGCGATATCCTCCACGCTTGCTCGTCCAGAAGCGGCCACAACCTGGCCACCACCAAGGTGAAGGAAGTGATGACGAGCGACCTGGCGACCGGCTCCCCCTCCGATGCCGTCGAGGCCGTGATGGGACTGATGACCCAACGCCGGATTCGCCACCTTCCGGTGCTCGCCAACGGGCGGCTGGTGGGCCTGGTTTCGATGGGCGATATCGTCAAGGCCCAGCACAATCTGCTCGCCGTGGAAAACCGGTTCATGAAAGACTACATCCATACCGCCGTGAAATGACGCAGTCCGCACGGCGGATGACGAGAACCGACCTTCCTCGGGCGCCGCAAGTCCTATGGGCTTCCTTCAGTTCACATGATAGCGGTCGATCGCTGCCCGGTTGACGCTCACCCCAATCCCCGGCCCCTGGGGCACGCAAATCATGCCGTCGACGTAGGAAAACGGCTCGGTGAGCAGCTCGTCTGCCGGTTGGTGACGAGTGCATTCGAGGCAGCCGCTGTAGGCCGGCGTCGACGCGGCAAGCTGCAGCGTTGCCGCCGTGGCAACCCCGAGTGAATGCCCCGCACAGAGCGACGCCCCGATCCCCCCCGCCTCGGCGATCGTTCCGCACTTGCGGGCCAGAACGAGCCCGCCGACGCGTTGAACGTCGATCACCGTGTTCGATGCAATGCCCCCCCGGATGACCGCCATCGTATCGGCCGGCGTTTCGACGCAACGGGCCACGGCCATAGTGATCGTGGTCTGACGCCGCAACGCTGCCACCTCTTCCATTCGCCCGCCGCTGATCGGGTCGAGGAAGAACACAAGAGCTTCGTCCTCCAGTCGACGACAGAGTTCCTGAGCTTGCTCCATGTTGTAGCTCTGCCGGCCGTCGAGCCGCAGCTCCACCCGGTCCCCGACGGCGTCCAGCAAGGCGGTCACCATGCTCTCGTCGTTCGACATCCGCCCGGTAGCCGACAGCGTTTGCCAATAGAACCCCTGGTCGGCCATTTCGCGGGAGAGCTGCAGCACCTGCTCGATCGTGCTGCCGTGCAGCCGCACTCCCAGCGGGATCCGCCCCCGGTATTGTCCGCCGAACAGGCAGCACAAAGGCAGACCGGCAATCCGGCCAACCAGGTCCCAGCATGCCATCTCGACCGCCGCCTGGAGCGGGCGAGGACGCAGATTCTCCTGACTCACCAGGTCCTCAATATCGAACACGCTCCGCCCGGTGAGGATCGGCAGAAGCATGTTGCGCCGCCCATGAAGTTCAGACGAGCGCCACGGCACCACCGCCTCCCCCCAGCCCACCATACCCGTCTCCGTAACCAGGCGAATCAACAACGAACGGATCGACGGGTCGGTCGTTTCCGACTGGCGTTCGACCAGAAACAGCTCCAGATCGTTGATCGTCATGCGCGGAGTTCTCCCGGCAGAATGAAATGAACGTTCTCGTCGCGAACCGAGTGCGTCCGTACGTCGGCCGCGTAACTCTCTTGCAGGAATCGGACGCAGGATTGAACGAGCGTCTCCGGTGCGCTGGCCCCGGCCGTGATCACAACCGTCTCCCCGCCCTCGAACCATTCGCGACGGATATTCTCCGGTCCGTCAATCAGATACGCCCGCACCCCGACCATCCGGGCGATCTCGGCCAGACGCTGGCTATTCGAACTGTTCTGGCTCCCCACCACAAGGACCACGTCAGCCTCCGCCGCCAGAAGGCGGACCGCTTCCTGCCGGTTCTGAGTGGCATAGCAGATGTCTTTCTTGGACGGACCCTCGATCTGGGGGAAGCATTCCTGCAGCCGCGTGATAATCCGGGCGGCATCGTCGACAGAAAGCGTCGTCTGGGTCAGATAGGCAATCTTCTGATTCTCGGCCAGCTCCAGTTGGGCCACGTCGTTGATATTCTCGACCACCCGGATGGCGTCTGGGGCCTCGCCGATGGTCCCCACAACCTCGTCATGCCCCGCATGGCCGATGAGGATGATGGTGTAGCCTTCCCGGGCATAGCGGACCGCCTCGCGGTGAACCTTGGTCACCAGCGGACAGGTCGCGTCCACGGTATTCAGGCGGCGATGGGCTGCAAGGCGGCGGATCTCCGGCGAGACGCCGTGGGCTGAGTAGAGGACATTGCTCCCCGGGGGAACCTGGCCCAAGTCGTCGACAAAAACGACGCCCCGGCGGCTGAAATCCTCCACAACCCACTTGTTGTGCACGATCTCGTGGTACACATAGACGGGCGGACCGAACCGCTGGAGAGCCGTTTCCAGGCTCTCGATGGCCATATTCACTCCCGCGCAGAATCCGCGGGGGGCGGCAAGAATGATCTGCATGGTATGCACACTCCCGGGGAGGCATCATAATGAATTCGGGGGATGTCGGCCAGGGGTGCGAGTTGTCGCCACGACCGGCCGAAGAAACTACCGTTGTGGAATCCTGCATGGATTGTGAAACGAGTGCCCTGTCACAGCTTAATCTTCCGATCAGTGGCGTAGAATCATGCGACAATCGCCAGGTTGTTCCACAGTCTCGATCCCAGTTTTTGGCTGAGACAAAGCACCAGGCCTACCGGCGGGAGCCTGGTCCTGGGGAAGGGATGCACCGATGGGATCCACAATCGATAACGGCACCACGGGTCGCCGCGGGAAGGGAAAGGGCGTGAGAATCTGACAGCCATGAGCGACGCCAGCTTCCGATCCGATCTCGAATTGTACGGGCCCGGGAACCGGAATCTCCCGGTGCCCACTCTCGCCGAGGCTGAGCGCTATTGCCGCCGCTTGGCTCGACGCCACTACGAGAACTTCACGGTCGGCGGCCTGGTGCTTCCTCAACGTGTCCGCGGAGACGTGGCAAATGTCTACGCCTACTGCCGTTGGGCCGACAACCTGGCGGATGAAACCGCCGGGTCCGGCCAGGGACTCCCGCTGCTCTGGTGGTGGCAAACCGAACTGGACGCCTGCTACGAAGGCCGGACGCGACACCCCGTTTTCGTCGCGTTGCGGCAGACGATCCGCAAGTTCGACATTCCCCGGCAGCCGTTTGCCGATCTTCTGACGGCCTTCCGGCAGGATCAAACCGTCTGCCGATACCAGACGTTTGAAGACCTTCTCGGGTACTGCCGCAACTCGGCCAATCCCGTGGGAAAGATCGTGCTCTGTCTGGCGGAATGCCAGGATCCGGAACGGGTCGCGTTGTCGGATTCCATTTGCACGGGGCTGCAGCTCGCCAATTTCTGGCAGGATGTGGCACGCGACTGGCAGATGGGCCGCGTGTATGTTCCGCTGGAGGATTGCCGCCGGTTCGGAGTCGACCAGGCCGCCCTGGGGGTCGCGCCCTGCACCCCGCCGGTCCGGGACCTTATGGCGATGCAGGTCGAGCGGGCCGAGCGCTACCTGCGGGAGGGTATGCCGCTGCTGGCCAGAATGCCCCGGCCGTGGCAGCTCAGCGTCGCCCTGTTCGCACACGGCGGACTGGAGATCCTCAAGGCGATTCGGCGTCAGAACTACGATGTTCTCAGCCGGCGCCCCACGGTGTCGAAGCCGGCAAAGCTGCGACTCATGGCCGGCTGCTGGTGGCGTCTTCGCCGCGGCGGTTTCGAGGAGATGTCCTCATGAACTTGTCGCCCAGGATACTGCGTTTGAGCTACAGCGAGTGCCGCCGGATCGCGGGCCGGTCCGGCTCGAATTTTACGCCTTGTTTCTATCTTCTTGCCGGCAACCGGCGACGGGCCATGACGGCGCTCTATGCCTTCATGCGCCACACCGACAACCTGGTCGATGATCGGACCGGTGCCGCCGACGCCGCGCAGGCCCTCGCCGAGTGGCGGGCCCAGACGGCAGCAGCCCTGGCAGAAGGCGTCTTTTCATGCGATCCGCCGGCGAGAATCCTCCCCGCACTGGCCGATACGGTCCAACGGTTCAGCATTCCCCACCAGTATCTGTTCGCCGCAATCGACGGCTCCGAGATGGATCTCTCCAGGCAACGGTATGCGACCTTTGACGAGCTCTCGGAGTACTGCTACCGGGTTGCATCGGCGGTCGGCCTGGCCTGCCTCAGGATCTGGGGCTACCGTGGCGACGATCCTTCGGCCGCCGCTCATGCTTGCGGGCTGGCATTCCAGTTGACCAACGTCCTTCGCGATCTTCGGGAAGACCACGAGCGGGGCCGGATCTACCTGCCTCAGGAAGACCTCGAACACTTCGGCTACTCGGAACGGGATCTGGCCCGAGCCGTAGCCAACGGGCCGTTTCGCCGACTGATGGAATTCGAGATCCAGCGGGCGGAGCGTTACTACCGCCAGGCAACACAACTGGCTGGCGGGCTCCAGGCCGATGGCCGCCGGATCTTCGTCATGATGATCCGCGTCTACTACCGGCTTCTGAAGACCATCCAGATGCAGCCGGACCGTGTTCTGTCGGAACACATCCGTCTGGGTCGATGGCAGCCGTTGGCGATCATGGCCCGGACGCTTCTGCGCCCCTCGGCCAAGGTGGTCCTCCCGTGAGCGAAGAGGCCGATTTCACCCGCGGAGGAGAGAGGGTGGCAGTCGTCGGCGGCGGGCTGGCCGGCATGGCTGCCGCACTGGTGCTGGCCGAGAACGGTTGCCGGGTGGACCTGTTCGAGCAGCGGCGCCGGCTTGGTGGTCGCGTCGGCAGTTTCCGGGACCCGAAGACCGGCGAACTGGTCGACCGCTGCATGCATGTGGCCATGGGCTGCTGCACGAACTTCATCGACCTGGTTCGCCGGGCCGCAGTCGAGGATTGCTTTGAAAGACACACTCGCCTCACCTTCCTCGGCCCCGGTGGCGAGGTCTGCCCCTTCACCTCCCGGCCCTGGCTCCCCCCGCCGCTCCATCTTCTTGCGGGCTTTGCCCGGCTCCACTACTTGAGCCGGCCAGATCGGCTGAGCATCGGCCGTTGCCTCGTGCGGCTGGGGCGCCTCTCGCCCGACGACTGCTGTGGCAAAACAACCGGCCCGTGGCTGCGGGCGCAAGGGCAGTCCGAGCAGGCGATCGAGCGATTCTGGTCCGTGGTGCTCGTCAGCGCCCTCGGCGAAACCTTGGATCGAACGGATCTGGGGATGGCCCGCAAGGTGTTTCTCGACGGCTTCCTGCGATCAGCCCATGGCTACGAACTTCTGCTCCCCACGCGCCCCCTCGGCGAGATTCTTGACGGCCGTGTGGGGAGCCGGCTCCGGCAGTTGGGCGTGGGTGTCCATTTGGCGGCAAAGGTTGAGGCGGTCGACATCGAGGCCGGCCAGGCCAAGGCCCTGGCGCTTGCCGGCGGGAGCCGGTTCTCCTTCGACTGGCTGGTCGTCGCCCTTCCCTGGACGGCAATCAGCCGCGTTCTCTCCCCGGGGCAGCTTCGCCACCTGGATCCCGACTGGCAAAAGCAGGGGCTGCAACCGTCGGCCATCACCGCGGTCCACCTGTGGTTCGATCGCCAGATCACTTCACTCCCCCATGCAGCGATCGTGGGACGAACCAGCCAGTGGATCTTTCAGAGTCCCCGACCGGAAAGCACGACCGCCCATTCGGACTGCGGCCATCGATATCAGGTGGTCATCAGCGCCTCGGGGCAACTGGCCGACCTGCCCGCCGCCAGGCTGCTGGACAAGGTCCTCGGCGATCTTCGCAGCCTCTTGCAGGCCGCCCGAGCCGCCAACCTTCTCCACCATCGGATCATCACCGAACGAAACGCCGTGTTCTCCGTCACGCCCGAGGCCGCGAGGAGTCGCCCCGGGGCCCAGACGAGCGTTGCCAACCTCTTCTTGGCGGGCGACTGGACCCGATCCGGCTGGCCGGCAACCATGGAAGGGGCCGTCCTCAGCGGCTACCAGGCGGCGTCGGTGCTGCTGGAGCGGCTGGGCAGACGTGTGCCCTTACCCGTCAGCGGTCTGAAGCCGAGTTGGCTGGCAAGGATGCTGTTCCCTCGGTGCTGACGGGCGCTGGAGGGCAGCACGGATCCCAACGCAGCCCGGCAATCGCGGCCCTCCCGGCCAGCCGAATCACCGCAGCCACCAGCGGCACTCGCGGAGGACGACGTCGGCCATCCAACGGGCTTCTCCCTCGGTCAGTTCTTCCATGGAGAAGGCTTCGACGTTCCGGCCGTCGATGAAGGCGAGGCGATAGCCTCCGTGCTGGTCGCCGCACTGCGCTCCCACGCGGTGGCAAATAGAGGGTTCCTTCTTATGCGGGCGCAGTTCGATCCGGTCCAGGCGGTCGACCGGGTAGTCGCGGCGAGGTCCGATTCCGAACCATGTCGAGTGTTGCCGGACGCCGGCGCGCGAGAACGTCCACCGCCGGCGATGGAATGGCTCGCCCATGGTAGCCAGCAAGCCCAGAAACATGACCAGACCGATCGCTTCGAAGGGGATCAGAAAGACGAACTCGCCCCACCATCCCCAAGCCTTGGGGTTGTTGTCGGCGGAGAACAATTGAACCAGGAATACGGATAAACCCCCGTTCCAGAAGGCGTTGAGGAACAAGAGCCCCCCCACAGCACTGCCGTTAAGACGACCTCGCATGGCCAGCCCTAGATCGGCAGAGTCGTAGTCGCGCCGCCATCGCGAGTCGCTTGGCGGCTGGAGGGGAACCGGAGCCGGCGCCAACCGCTCACGGACGTCTGACGTTTCGCCTTCGGCGGTCGCCGGCCCATCCGACCGCTCCAAGTCCGGCGTGCGGTGCGCACCGCACGGCGCCAGTCGCCAGAGGTGTTCGTTCAACTGCTGGACCAGCCAGACTCGTTCCGCCTCCGGTAATCCCTGGCCAAACTGCAAGGGTCGGCCAGGGTTTTGAACCTCCAGTCCCCACTGGCACGTCCCAGACTCGCTGTCGACGACGGTCTTGTACGATCCGAAGCCCCGGATTTCCTCCAGGGGAATGGCTCGCCGACGCTGAAGGATAATCACCCGCCGGACGAAGTGCCCCCCCTCGGGTCCAAGCTCGAATCGCTCGATCCGAAAGAAATTGTTCAGCATCACACAGAAGGTGAAGACCCAGGCCGCCCAGAAGGGAATGGCAAAGAGCACCATCACGACTCCCGGCTTCTGAATCACCGCGCCGGTCAGCCAGACACAACCCACGGTCCAACCGATGAGCCAGAAGAAGAGGAAGCATCCACTGACATCGAAGCCTCGATAGGAGAGCGTCAGCCGCGGGCCATCGACTGTCAGACGGCTTTTCAGGCGGCGAGGCTGCTCGGGGACGGCCACGGTCGTAGCATTCATCGCCAACTGGTCCCCCAAGGTGAGAAAAGGGTTCCACCGTCTCCCCCATTATAATGACGCACCGGCCGGATGCGAGCCGGCGCGAGCCCCTGAGCGATCCGCCGGAGCCTTGGCAGTGCCGTCCGGGGGGCGTGCTACGGAGTGCAAGTTGCCAAAGAGCTGCAAGCAGCGGAAAGGGGGAAGCGGAGGGGGGGGAAACGACGAATGACGAAAGTCAAATGACGAAAGAAGGACGAAGGCTGCGGTGGTGCGGCGGCCAGTTGAGTGTGGACATTGGTCAAC
>CAZLWV010000021.1:54408-71036 GCA_964563135.1 uncultured Planctomycetaceae bacterium | reverse complement strand
AGTCCACGAGCCATCGGGCACCACTCGCCCTTCGGTCCGCCGGCTTTCCGCATGCCATGTTCCCACTGCGGACCGAGTCCTGGCCATCGCTGCGACATCGTCGGGCCGCCCAGTCCACGGGCCATCGGGCACCACTCGCTCTTCGGTCCGCCGACTTTCCGCATGCTATGGCCCCACTGCGGACTGCGTCCTGGCCACCGCTGCCACATCGTCGGGCCGCCCAGTCCACGGGCCATCGGGCACCACTCGCCCTTCGGTCCGCCGACTTTCCGCATGCTGTGGCCCCACTGCGGGCCACGCCCTGGCCCTCGCTGCCACATCGTCGGGCCGCCCAGTCCACGAGCCATCGGGCACCACTCGCCCTTCGGTCCGCCGGCTTTCCGCATGCTATGGCCCCGCTGCAGGCCGCGTCCGGGACCGCGATGCGCCATCCCCAGACCGCCTACGCCAGGAGCCTTCCATGAATGGCCGGACTTCGGCCCATCGAGCCCCCGCATGCCGGGCCCCATCTGCCGGCCAGATCCATGGCCGTGGTGGCCTACCATGGGAGCACGAACTTCAAATCGGTCTTTCCCGCAGGCTGGACCGATGCCTCGAGCGAACCTCGGTGAGCCAGACACCGCGTGCATCCTCGCAGGTCCGCAGGAACCTCGCCCCTCCATTCGCATCGCCTTGAAGTGTTCCGGATCGCCCTCGGGGACTTCATCCAGGGCGATCTTTCCATCCTGGTCGGCGTCCAACCTGTCAGAAGACTTCGCCGTTCTCGGCGGGCCGGAACGCTCTTCCTGGGTCACGCCAGCCCTCGTTCCCAGGGTCAGGACCGCAGTCCCGGCAATGACGGTCATCCAGATTCGCATCGCTGTCTCCTTTCACGTGTCGTGCGTGGGACTTTGGCGTGTCTGTTCTTGGTAAACCACGGAACGGGAATTGAGTTTCGCCCTTTCTGTGCTCCGTTCCGTTCAGTCCGGCTGGCCGCACGCTCCGCAGGACGGTTCAGGATGCCCGCTGGACGGAAACGCTCTTTCGATCTGCCGTGCCCCACCGCCGGACCGCCAGAGACGCTGCCCACACACAGCGGAAGCGGGGGTGTGGCTGAGAAAACCAGCCGCGTCTTCCTGCCGGAATCGTCAGCCCTACCCCCTCTACAGGAGCTGTCTGCCGGGCGGCGATTGCGCCGCATACCACGCGGAATTCCACCTCCACTCGCCCGTTTGCGCTGTCGCCGCCCCTTTGCCGCACTTGCTGCCCGGCCCCAGGTCGATCTTGCCCGGCTTACGGCTTCTTCCTATAATCCGCACCAGGAAAATGGAGAACCACTGTCACTGAACGCTCGTACCACAGATCGTGGGCGAGAGACGGAACCGGTCGATGGCAAGGGACTGCCCGAAAGATCGCCTGAAGAAGAGGGAATGCGTCTTGGCGGTTCTTCCGTCCGCAGCGATAATGAACGGTGATCT
This sequence comes from uncultured Planctomycetaceae bacterium, assembly GCA_964563135.1. Lineage (GTDB taxonomy): Bacteria > Planctomycetota > Planctomycetia > Pirellulales > Thermoguttaceae > JAAYAY01. Next base: position 69,579 of record CAZLWV010000021.1, on the reverse strand, counting down.
GGCCAAGTACTGGTTGCGTACGGTCGACAAGGTCGTGTGGAAACGACACGTGTGGCCTAATCGCAGCGGCCGAGCGTTGCCGTTGAACTGTTCCTTGTCGTTGGCGGAAGGCGATTCGTCAAAGCTGTTACAGGACTTGCGACGGCGCGATTCGGTCCGAACGGGCCCCGCAAGGATTTGATGGGGCTGAGGTTGGTGGACGGCCGAAGACTCGTGTATGACGAGAGTTCTCTCGTGATTCCGTAAGCCTCCATCAGCGGCAACCAGTGCCAACGACGCAGCAACGTGAGATATATTTAGGAGGATACGCCGCAACTCCTTTTCCAGCGGCGTCCGTTTGGGAGTGATCAAATGCAAATCTACGGTCCGGCCCATCTGCACGGAGCCCAGCCCATCAGTTCCCCGCATTCTTCCCGGATAACGAACCGGCCCTCGGTGAGCGAAGCAAGCTCGATTCGGGATGAGCTCCAGCTTTCGGACGCCGGCCAGCTCATCGACAAGGTGCGCGACCTGCCCGAGATCCGCCAGGATCGCGTCGACCAGATCAGGGCGCAGATCGCCAGCGGCACCTACGAGACCGAGGAGAAGCTCGACATTGCCGTCGGCCGCCTTCTTGACGAGATAGGCTAGCGTCCGTTTGTTGCAGGGGGAGGCTCGGGCGCCTGTCCGAGTCATCCGGGGACGGCCGCGCCGACAGGACCTCTTCCCAGCCGCCTTATGCCATGTCGCGTGACTACTCTCTCCGCACGATCGAACCGCCCCAGCCGCCCGTGGATCGGTTTGTGCAGTTTCTGAAATCGCGAGGCAAGCGGATCACCCAGCAGCGCCGGGTCATCGTCGAGCAGGTCTTCAGCCATCACGACCATTTCGACGCCGACGAGCTGATGGACCATCTGCAGGAGCTGATCGCCGAGCGCAAGGTGAGCCGGCCGACAGTCTATCGCACGCTGGGCGAACTGACGGAAGCCGGGTTGATCCGTAAGATGACGCTGGGCGGGCGAAGCGTCTACGAACACGAATACGGCTACCCCACCCACGATCATCTTCACTGCGAGGTCTGCAATAAGCTGATCGAGTTCCACAGCGACGAGATCGAACGCGTTCGCGACGCCGTTGCCAGGCAGTACGAGTTCGATGTCTACAGCCACCGGCTCTTCGTCAGCGGCCTCTGCCGCGACTGCCGCCAGAGAAGACCGCAGCACTCCGAACATGAGTGAGGCACAGCACGGTCCGTTGCTCGATCGGCTGCGGGCCGCTCGGAAGCTGAGCCCGCGGAGGAACACCGTAGTGAACCGTCTGCATTTCCTCCCCGATGAAGATCTCCGGGGCTGCACGGTACGGGTGGTCCGTCGGTTGGTGCCATGACGACCGCTGTTCACGAAGGTCTATCGGACACCCGCGACCAAGATGCCCTGGAGCGTGCGTGGGATCCGCATGGGTCCCTCGTCAGCGCAACAATAGGGCCGGCGGAGATGCACGCTGCCAGTGCTCTTCTGGTTGTTGATCAGCGTCAGCGTTCAACTCGACCTGACAATCCTCTCCGTCAGGTGCTCTTGGTACGCCCCCAGGTCTTTCCAGGCCATGGCGCAGCGGACAGCGGCACCCCGATCGTCGATCTTGGTGAGTCCGTCGTCAGTGACGGCCAGCCTGATCGTTTCCATTTCCAGCAGGTCCTCGCTGTACCCAAGATAGGCAGCCACGGTGTCGAAGAGCGTGGAACTCCGCAGGACTGGGTCGGGCGTCTGCTGTCCCCGTTTCTCGTGGGCGGCCGTCCAGATGCGGTAGTTTTCCATGAGCGCCTTGGCGCCCGGCGTCTGGCAGGCGCGGATTCTGGCATAGCGGGGGCCGTCCAGTTGAACGATTCCGCACGTGTCCAGCGGCGTGACCGTCTTTTCCCACGGCGCGGCGAAGACAGCTTGCAGGGCCGCCGGGTTGGCCCGCACATTCCACTCGGCCGAAATCGTGTCGCTCCCTCCGTAGCCTTTGCGAACACTCCCGTGCATCCCCACGAAACGGGCCTTCTCGGCCACATCCGGCGCACGCCGGAGGACCTCCGGAAGATTAGGGAGCGGGCCCACCGCGATCAAAGTCACAGGGTCCTGCGCCTGGCGAATCGTGCGAATGATGGCGTCGACGCCGTCCTTGTGCACCGTACCGGGATAACCGGCCAGACTGTAATCGGCAACCCAGTCGGCCTGGTTCTCGCCCTGCTCCCCCTGTTCCAGGCCGATTCCGACCGCAATGTCGGTGCGGCCGCAGATTTCCAGCATCTTGGCCAGGATCTTCGCTCGATAGGTTGCGTTCTTGTAGTCCGACACGACGAGCCTGACATCGACTTCCGGCGAGTTGAGCAGCATCAGCATCGCCCACGTATCGTCGATATCCCCGCCGATATCCGTATCGAAAATGACGGGTATTCTCTTCCCCGCCTTACGGAGCCCCAGCGTGTCTGCCGCGGAGGGGCCTGCTACCCCCGCCGGGGCAGCCCAGACGGAACGGACCCGAAATGCTGACGCGGCAGCACCGCCCGCGGCGGCGGAGAGGAACAGACGACGGTTTATGGAAGACGGCATATGCAACTCCTCCCAGGGGGAAACGCGAACAAGCTCGCTCCAGGCTCTGCGAAGCACCAGCATAACCGTCCAACCGGCTGGATTCCAGTTCACCAGCCCGGCCGCAACCACCCTGCGTCGGGCCGTAGCGGTCTCGCTTGCGATCCGTATTCTGCGGGCCTACACTGGATGCTTCTTCACGGAGACCATCTTTCTCCCCGACCCCTCGCAACCTTGGAGAAGCCATGAATCTATCACGACGCAATCTGCTGAAAGTGGCCGCGGGTACTGCCGCGGCCTGTGCTACCGGTGCCGTTCCCTCCTCGCTCCTGACCGCTGCCGAAAAGAAGAAGCTCCCGATCGGACTCCAACTGTATTCCGTGCGCAAACAATGTGAGAAGGACCTGCCGGCCGTGCTCAAGGCCGTTGCGGCGATGGGGTACGATGGCGTCGAGTTCGCCGGCTACTATGATCGTACCGCAGACGAACTCAAGAAGATGCTCGATGCCAACGGCCTGAAGTGCTGCGGCACCCATCTGCGCACGCAGATCAACACGCTCACGAGCGAGAACTACGGCGAGTTCGACAAGGAGGTCGAGTTCAACCAGGTGATGGGCAATCCCTACCTCATCTTCCCGTGGATGCCCGAGGAGATGCGCAGTACCGTCGACGCCTGCAAGAAAACCGGCGAGCTGCTCGACAAACTGGCCGAGCATCTCAAGAAAGCCGGGGCCCACATCGGTTACCATGCCCACGGCGGCGACTTCGTCAAGATCGGTGACAAGACCCAGTGGGATTTACTGTTCGAGAACTCCTCGGATCAGGTCGTGATGCAGATGGATATCGGCAACTGCATTGGAGGTGGCGGTGATCCGTATGCCACTCTGGAAAGATTCCCCGGCCGTTCGCTCACTGTGCACCTCAAGGAGTACTCCGCCGACGGAAAGGCGCCGGTCGGCCAGGGCGACGTGGATTGGAAGAGGGTCTTCCAACTCTGCGAATCGGTGGGCGACACCAGGTGGTATGTTGTCGAGCATGAAAGCGGCGACGATCCTCTGGCCAGCGTTGATGTGTGCCTGAAGAATCTCCGCAAGATGGGCAAGTAGCTTCGCTCGTCGTTGACACCGCAAAGACGCCCGCCGGTATGCCGATTCACTACCGGGCGGGCGTCGTTGTTTCCTGGCCGACGTCCCCTGCATGCAGGGATCCGTGCGGCCGGATCTGCCAGTCGTGCCGTCTGTGCCGAGGTTTCAGTTGCAGATTGCCCTGCTTTCGCTTGGCAGGAGCTGGGGGCGGGGCCCGGATTTGCCCGCCTGTTTGCAGAGACCTAGCCTTATAGGAGCGAGTATTGACCTTCACTGTCACCGCGCCGCAGGATCGGCTGACGGCCGGTCGTCTGCGTATTCGGTGGCGGAGCAGCTACTCAATGAAGTCATACGAACCGGACAGTTCCCCAGCGAAGCTCTCGCAGGTGGTGCAGGTTGACGGCAAGAAATGCGTCAACTGCCACGCGTGTATCGCGGTCTGTCCGGTCAAAATCTGCAACGACGGCTCGGGCGACTACGTCAACGTCGATCCCGAACGCTGCATCGGCTGCGGCCGGTGCCTGGAGGCATGTACGCACGATGCCCGGTATCTGCTGAACCACCTCGCAGATCTGTTTGAAGCCTACCGCATGGAGGAACCGATGGTCGCCATCGTCGCTCCTTCTGTGGTAGCCAACTTCCCCCGCCGCTATCTTCAGTTGAACGGCTGGCTCAAGTCGTACGGGGTGTCGGCGGTGTTTGATGCCGGCTTCGGCGCTGAACTGGCGGCACGCAGCCTGGCGGAATACCTCCGTGCCGACGGGCCTCGCCCGGTGATCGCTTCCCCCTGCCCGGCCGTCGTTTCCTACGTCGAGCAGTACCGGCCGACCTTGCTTCCCCACCTGGCGCCGATCGACAGTCCGATGGTTCACACAGTGAAGATGATCCGGGACCACTATCCGCAGTTCCGCGATCACCGGATTGTCGTCGTCTCGCCGTGCCCGTCCAAGGGGCGGGAATTCGAGGCCGCCGCAATCAGTTCCCTCCAGCTCAGTTTTGTGGCCGTCGATCGATTCCTTCGCCAGAAGGGGATCTCGCTGGAGTCTTTCGATGCGATCCCTTACGACAGCCCTGCCCCCGATGGCGGCCTGTTCTTTCCAGCCCCCGGCGGCTTGTTGCGAACTGTGGAACGATGGGCTCCCGACCTCCACAACCACACACGCCGCATCGAAGGCCAGGAAACTCTCTATTCGTACCTGGAAACCCTGGATACCGTGATCTCCTCGGGCCAGTCGCAACTCCCGACGCTCATCGATTGTCTCAACTGCAAACACGGATGCAATCTGGGACCCGCCTCGGCTCTGCGTTGCCAGGCTCCGGATACCGCGGAAGCCTTTCTGCGAGAACGATCCCGGGAACAATACGGAGCGGCAGGGAGGGATTCCGCGACGGACAACCGCCGGATCCGGGAAACCGTCGAGCGTTACTGGAGCGGCCTGGGAGAGATGCGCCGGTTTCAGGACAGATCCTGCGCCGCGCGCACCGGTCTTCCCTCCGCCAGGCAGCGCAACAACATCCTTCGGTCCATGCACAAGTATTCCAGCAGCGACCTGTTCAACTGCTGTTCCTGTGGATACCAGTCGTGCGAGATGATGGTGCTGGCAATTCACAATGGCCTGAATCGCCCCCAGAACTGCCATCACTACCTCATACGGGAACGGGAACTGGCCAAGGCCCAGGTAACCGCGTACCAGACTCACCTGGAGGAGATGGTTGCCCAGCGAACGGCCGAATTGCAGGAAGCCAATGAGCAGCTTCGCCGCGAGATGGCCGATCGGAAGAAAGCCCAGGCCGATGTCCACGACAGCAACCAGAAAATCCGTGATATTCTGTGTGGGACGCCGATTGCCCAGTTTGTCATCGACAAAGACCACCGGGTGATCCACTGGAATAGCGCCATCGAGCGACTCACAGGGCTGTCTGCGGAAGAGATGGTCAACTCCCACGACCACTGGAAGGCCTTCTACCCGCATTCGCGGCCCTGCCTCGCCGATCTACTGGTCGACAATCGCTTCGATTTCCTCGATGCCTGCTACCCCAACCTGCTCCAGAAGTCCTCGCTCGTGGAAGGCGCCTATGAGGGCCGCGGGTTCTTTCCCGCTGTCGGTCCGGAGGGGCGATGGCTCAGCTTCATCGCCGCCGTCATCAAGGACTCAAAAGGAACGGTCGTGGGGGCCATCGAGACGATCGAAGACATCACCGACCGCAAACACGCCGAAGACGCCCTGGCGGAATCCCAACGCAGGGCCGAACAGGCCAACAAGGCAAAAAGCGAGTTCCTGGCCAATATGAGCCACGAAATCCGCACGCCCATGACGGCCATCCTCGGTTACACAGAACTGTTGGGGACCGAATACGCTGAGAGCGGCCAGTGCAGCGGAACTTCCCTCCGCGAGTACCTCCAGACGATTTCCCGAAACGGCGAAGCCTTGCTTGCCATCATCAACGACATCCTCGACCTGTCCAAGATCGAGGCGGGAGAGAACCACATGGATGTCGGTCCCTGCCACCCTATCCAGATCGCTGCCGAGGTGGTCGACCTCCTCCGCGAAGTCGCAACGCGGAAGGGGCTCTCCCTCGTGCTGGAACTGGAGACTCAGGTCCCGAGCGTCATTCAATCGGATGCCAAGCGATTCCGGCAGATTCTGGTCAACCTCGTCGGCAACGCGATCAAGTTCACGGAAACGGGCGGCGTCCGTGTCGTCCTGCGCCTCCGGCAAGCTGATCGTTCCCGGCCCCAATTGGAGTGTGATGTCATCGACACCGGGATTGGGATCAGCCAATCCCAGACCCAGCGGTTGTTTCACGCCTTCTCCCAGGGCGACGCTTCCTCGACGCGCCGCTTCGGCGGGACAGGCCTGGGACTGGCAATCTCGCGCCAACTCGCACGGCTGCTCGACGGCGACGTCACCGTCTCCAGCGAACCGGGCAAGGGGAGCCTATTCCGTGTCTCGGTAGCCACCGGCGACCTGGAGGGAGTGTCGCTGGCCAGTCGCGTCGAACGGGCCGAACCGCTCCTCGTCTCGGCATCTCTACCGAAACCCGCCCCGTTCCACCTGAAGGCTAGAGTCCTTCTGGCGGAGGATGGGCCGGACAATCAGCGACTGATTTCGACGCTCCTCGGCAAGGCCGGCGCGGCCATCTCCGTGGCCGAGAACGGCGAAGCGGCTGTCCGCACGGCGATTCAATCTCGCGACCGCCAGGAAGCCTTTGATTTGATCCTCATGGACATGCAGATGCCGGTCATGGATGGCTACGAAGCCACCCGGCGGCTCCGCGATGCGCAGTGGACTGGTCCCATCATTGCGTTGACCGCCAACGCCATGTCCGGCGATCGCGACAAGTGCCTGGCTGCAGGCTGCAGCGACTATCTCGCCAAACCGATCACGCGGCGCAGCCTGATCGAGAAGATCGCCCCCTATCTGGCCGGCAGGTCGCTTGGCCTCGCAGACGCCGGTGCCGTTCCGCCCCTGGCGGCCTTCGGAATCTCGGCCGATGAGCCTCCGTCCGGCTGAATTGGAACCAGTGGCCTGCAGAGCCCTACTGCCGCTGGAGCGGGCCGGCAAACGGAGGTTTCTCGTAGGTCATTCCATCGCCGGTCACTCTCGGATCGCCGGTGTCCTTGAGGATACCCATCAGCCTTTCCGACAACCCTTCCTTCACGTTCCGGTAGGTTGGGTCCTCCGCCACGTTCCTGAGCTGATCGGGGTCTTCCCTTAGATCGTACAACTCCTCGGCCGGCCGGGCACCGAAGGCATATCCGAGGAACTTGCCCATTCCCGGATCGTCGCGATGGGTGGCAATCCAGCCTTTGGTCGGGCTGGCGTCCATGTCGGGGAAAGCGGCAAACGTGTCCTCACGCAGGGTTGCATAGTCGGGCATCGGGTCCTCGGGCTGACCATAGCCCGGTCCGTCCCCCAGCGGGAATCGCTCCGGCTTGAAATTGCGGATATACACAAAATCCTCCGTGTGGATGGCCCGCTGAGGGTAGGGAAGAAATCCCTGACGGGCGTGAGCAACATGGCGCTCGCGTCCCACGATCGCATAGGTACGCGTCGGATCCACGAGCCCCGATCTGTCGGATTTCAATGCGTCCACAAGACTCCGGCCCGTCATGACCTCTGGAGGCGTCAATCCCGCTGCTTCGAGAAACGTGGGGGCCAGGTCGGGGAGCATCACGAAATCGTCGACCACCCGCCCGGCCGGGACACTCTTGCCCCAGCGAACGGCCATCGCCACCTCCACACCAAGGTCATAAAGGTTGCACTTGCCCCGAGGGAAACCGGGGATTCCATGGTCGCCGCTGACAACCACCAGCGTGTCGTCGAGTTCGCCGATCCGCTGGATCTCTTCCAGCAACACGCCCAGGGCCATGTCGACGGCCTGGGCCTCGCCCAGGTAGTCGGCAAAATCTTCCCGGATGATTGGCACGTCGGGCAGATAGGCCGGCATCTTGCCCTTGAGTTCGTCCGGATCGATTCCCCACAGTTCCTTCCCCGATCCCTGGATCCACTTGCGATGGGTGTTGGTCGGCCCGAACCAATAACAGAAAGGGCGGTCATTGCGGTCGGCGAGGAAATCCCGAAAGTTCCCCTGCACTTCGGCCATCACTTGCCGTTTGGCCGCCTCGCGATCGTCGGCCTTGCTCACAAATTCCGAAAAATCGTTCATATGGCTGCCGCGCTTCACGTAGGCATAGTCCTTGCCTCCGTAGGGAGCGTTGACTGGCGTTCCAGGCGACCAGACCTTGTACGTGTGACCGATGTGATAGCCGGCCTCCTTCAGGATCAGGGGATAGGAGGGGATCTTCTCGTCCCAGACCGCTCCCTGGAGAATCGCCCCGAGGCCCGTGCGCCAGAAGTACTGTCCCGAAAGAAGCGAACTGCGGCAGGGTGTGCAAGAGGGAGCGTTGACAAAGGCATGGGTAAACAGCACTCCTTCACGGGCAACGCGGTCGAAGTGGGGCGTGCGGATAACGTCGCTGGGGCCGCCCGGTTCCAGCCCGGCATAGGCGCTGGCGTACCGCCCCCAGTCGTCGGCAAAGACAAAGAGTATGTTCGGCCGTGTGCCCGAGCCGTTTTCCGCGGCCAGCCCGCTGTGGGCCGCCAGGACCGTCACGAGTGCGAGCAGAAGTCCGGTCGTCCATCGGCTGCACATGTCAGTTCCTCTCCTGATGTGATTGCCTCCAACGGCCCGCCGCAGACTGCCGGAAGCCCCCCCAGTCGGGGATTCCTGGCAGCAGCAGCAACACTGGTATCGGTTCCAGGAACGCTCGCGCCCGACGTCACACATGAATGTCGGCGGTCGTTCTGAGGGCTTCAGGGTACCTCTCGCGGATCGGAGCGACAACCTCGGCAAGGAACTCCTCGACCTGCTCGGGGGCCCGGCCGACGTACCTGGCGGGCTCGGCAGCAGCCTGGATATCGACTCCCGCAAACATGGGATCCGTCGCGAGCCGCTCCAGCAGGTCGTTGGGACGTCCTTCGCCTTTGACCACGGCGCCGGCGGCCCGGCTGTGGATGCGGATCCGCTCGTGCAACTCCTGCCGGTCCCCGCCGGCCTTGACGGCGTCCATCATGATGTTCTCCGAGGCCATGAAGGGCAACTCGGCAAGCAGGTTGTGCTCAATCACTTTCGGATAGACAACCAGTCCACTGGTCACGTTCTGGCACAGGATCAGCACCGCATCGATGGCCAGGAACGACTGGGGGAGCATGAGCCGCCGCACGGCGCTGTCGTCGAGCGTGCGTTCCATCCACTGGACGGCAGCCGTGGCCGAGGCGGTCGTCTCCTGCCCCATCACGAATCGCGCCAGGGAACAGATCCTCTCGCTCCGCATCGGGTTGCGTTTGTAGGGCATCGCCGATGAGCCGATCTGGGCGGCCTCAAAGGGCTCTTCCACCTCCTTGCGATGGGCGAGCAGCCGCAGGTCGGTGGCCATCTTGTGCGCGCTCTGGGCGATCCCCGACAACACGCCGATCACCTGGGAATCGATCTTTCGCGAATACGTCTGGCCGGTCACGGCGTTTGACTCCTCGAAACCGATTCTCTCGCAGACGAGTCTTTCGAGCCGCCGGACCCGGTCGTGATCGCCGCCCAACAGTTCCAGAAAACTCGCCTGGGTCCCGGTGGTCCCCTTGAGCCCCCGCGCCTTGATCGCCCCCAGCCGGTGCTCCAACTCAGCCAGGTCCAGGACGAAGTCGTAGGCCCAGAGACACGCCCGTTTGCCCACCGTCGTCGGCTGGGCCGGTTGCAGGTGGGTGAAGCCCAGGCACGGCACGCTGCGATGCTCGGCGGCAAACCGCCCCAGGCGGTCGATCACCGCCACCAGCCGCGTGCGAACCAGCCTGAGCGCCTCTCGCATCAGGAGCAGGTCCGCATTGTCCGTGATATCGCAGCTCGTCGCCCCGAGGTGAATGATCCCGCCCGCTTCAGGGCACGCGTCGCGGTAGGTGTGAACATGGGCCATCACGTCGTGGCGGAGATTCTTCTCGTGGCGGGCGGCCGCCTCGAAATCGATGTCGTCCACGTGCGCCCTCAGTTGGGCGATCTGCTCGGGGGAAATGTTCAGCCCCATCTCGGCTTCGGCTTCTGCCAATGCGACCCACAACCGGCGCCACGTGCTGAATTTGCGCTGGGCGCTGAATACCTCGCTCATCTCGCGCGAGGCGTATCGGGTAATCAGGGGATTCTCGTATTGGGAATGGTCGTACATAGGGATCGCAAAGCCTGTCTGAAGACGAAAAACCGCCGGACCTGTCCAGCATTCCACGAAACGGATCGACAACTCCTCTTCCTCGCTCCCCCCGCTCCTTCACCTGGCCGCGTGCTGCCTGGCCATTTGAATCCACTTCCGCTGCGCCTTGCGATAGTATCGCGGCGAACGCCGGGCGCTCAGCAGAATCCGCTGAAACACTTCGCGGGCCTTGTCGCCCTGGCCTGTCTCCAGAAGCAGCAAGCCATAGCGGCAACGCGCCTCTTCTCCCGGGTACTGGTTGGCCAGCAATTCGTATTCCCTGAGAGCCTCATCGTTGTGCCCGAGGGTCTGGTGGACCTGCGCCAGCAGCAACCGTCGCTCCATCGGACGGAAACTCCCGTCCACCGACGAGAGACGATTCAAGGTCGCCAAGGCGTCGGCCGACGCGCGATTGAGAAACTGGGCCTCGGCCATCGCCAGCAGTACCGGCGGATCGTCGCGATAGATACCTTTCAGACAGCTCTCGAACATGGCGATCGCCTCGTCGAATCGATGGGCCGAAACATAGGCTTTGGCGAGGATCTGGCGATTCTTGACCGTGTCCGAGACCTGCAGTTCTTCCTCCAGCTTGCGCACCCGGCGGCCGGGATCAACGACCGTGACCAGGCCTGATCCGATCTGCAACACCTGGCGGCTCCGTTGCAGGTCCGGCAGCACCTCCACGAAGAAGTAGACGACCGGTCCCACGCCTGCCACCAACAGCCAGATCAAGAATATCCAGTACGCCGGTCGCCCCGTCTTGAGGACATGGACCGTACAGACGATGTTGGCGATCAGTGGGAGGAATGCAACGAACCAACCCATCCGAAACTCTCGCGGGGTCGATACTCGGGCCCTTGCGGCGATGGTTGCCGCCACGAAGCACGCGATCAGCCCCTATTCTAGAACACACCGGCACCCGGCGAAAGCATCCCTGCACTCCCTGCGGGGCCCGCAACCCTGGACGGACCCCGCCGCGGAAACCTCCCCTCTACATGTTCGTCGCATCGTCCAGGCGGTCCGACGTCAGACGATCCAGCGCCGCCGCCAGTTCGGCGTTGTGGCCGGAATCTTCCGCGTAAATGCGGCACAGACGGTAGCTCAATGGGATCTGGCGGAAAAGCTCCCGATCATCGAGCTTGCGGATCCGTTCGCTGACCGCGTCGTAAAGGAAATTCTGGCCGGCCGCTGGGGCGTGGGCACCCGGACGGTGCACGTGGCGGGCCGGGTCAAACCGCAGCGGCAGGTCGCGAAGGTGCCCGGGGAGTTGGCTTCGCACCGCCGCTTCGAACAGGTGGTGATCGCTGAAGATGCTCGCCTGCTCCGATTGGCCGGGCTGAAAGAAGATCGTCCGCTCGCACGCCATCTTCCAGCGAACGCCTCGCCCCAAAAAACGTCTCCAGCCCTCTCCCAGTTCCTGGATCGTTGCGTCGGTGCTGTTGTGCCACGACGCTACCCGAACCAGCAGCGACCACTCGGTCAAGTGGAGGTAGTCTTCCAGATGCTCCGCTGGGTTGCCGGGGAAGAGGAACGGCTTGCTGTCGGTGAACAAATCCTGGAGCGTCAGGTCGATGGCCCGAACCGTTCGGTGGAAGTAGATGGCCCGGAACAGATCAGCCCGCACGGAAATAAATCGCACCAGCGCCGCCAGCCCCCGCTCGTGGATCGTCAAGCCCTTCTCGGTGAACGTCGTGTAATACAGCAGCCGCGCCAGGTCGAAGGCTCGCGTGCTGTAGCCTGACATGTACGCGTCGCGGAGCACGAAATCCATGTTGTCGACAGTGTAAAGACCACAGAACAGCGACTGCAGAAACCGCAACCACTTGGGCTGGTCCCCCGCAGCCGACGCAGGACGCGTGATCAGGAAACAGATCTGCTCCGGATCGAGCTTCTCCTCCTCCATTCGGCTGTTGGGGTTCTGCCGGATCCCCATCAGCAGATCCGCGAGATCCCGCCGGATGATCTCGCACCCCAGGGTCTCGTGCGTCAGGCCGTAGTCGGCCAGGTAGTGCTGGTCAAAGAAATGCCCGAACGGTCCGTGCCCCACATCGTGGAGCAGTGCCGCCATCCGCATCAGCGTCTCCACGTAACCGAGGCTCGGAACATCGGCGCACGCCCGCGCGAGGCTGGGGTATAGTTTCCGCACCGCCCGGCTCGCCAAATGCATGGCCCCGAGCACATGCTGAAATCGCGTGTGCTCGGCAGCGGGAAACACCCACCATGCCGTTTGAAGCTGGTGAATCTGGCGAAGACGCTGAAGCCAGGGATGATCGATAACATCTCGTTCCGAGACTTCCCCGGAAGGAATCCCCTCGGAAGATGTAAACGGAATGTAGCCGTGAATCGGGTCGTTGCTCAGGCTTTGGAGTTCGAATTCGCTCATGGAGCCCGTAGTTCTGAAGGGAGGTCCGTTGGCGTTGTCAGGTCAGATTATGGCGGGCCGGATCCCAGTCGTCCAGCGACCGCAGCGCCTCGCCTGCCCTCGGGATCCGCGGATCGCCGACCATGATCCCGCTGGTCGCCGTCAACGCAATATTGTCAGGTTTCCGCTGAAGTCGCTTGCAGGTCCTGTCGAACACACCATTGGCCGACCAGACACGCTGCCCAGGAGCCCTTGCCCATGGGGCAGTCTTTGTGTCTCCGTTACCCAGAGCGGCCCGCCATGGTGCGAGTGGTGAGTCTGCAGACGCCGAGACGATAAGGCGAAAAATGGTCAACTCCGGTGGTCTGCGGTGGATGCCGTTTTTCTTGACCGATCTTGCGAAAATTGGCTATACCGACTAATCTCACACCTGACTGTCACTTGAAATCTGATTCTCTACGTAATTGGAACTTGCGGACCGACGCCTCTTGGTGCCCCGCCGACGTGGGGGCAACCCGGAAGGTCGGACCGCATTTTCCTGTGAGGCTTGATTACTCGGCGATGAGGAGGCTTGTTGTGCCCCATTCACGTAAGTGCACGTTGGCAACAGTCCTGTTCTTGATAGCAGCCTTTGCGTCGCCGCTTGCCGCGGTGGAGCCGAGCGAAAAACTGCTGCCCGATACAACCAAGGGGTTTGTGTCCGTCACCAACATCAAGGACCTGGTGGACCACTGGAACGAGACGAAGATCGGCCAGCTCATGAAAGATCCGGTCATGGAGCCGTTCCGCAAAGATGTCCAACGGCAGTTCGAAGACCAGTGGATGGACGCGAGGGACAAACTGGGTCTCACCCTCGACGACCTGCGAGGCGTGCCCTCCGGCGAGCTGGCCGTTGCCCTTCTCCAGCCTGCACCGGGACAGTCCGCCCTGGTCCTTTTGGTTGACGTGACCGGAAACCAGGAGAAGGCGAAGGAACTGGTCAAGAAGGCTTCCGCGAACCTTGTCGAGGAAGGTTCGGTCAAGCGGACGGAGAAGATCGAGAAGCTGGACGTCGACGTGTTCGACATTCCCAAGAAGAATCCCGACGACGAACAGGAACGGCAGCGCCACGCAGCCCTGGTGCTTCAAGGCGACCTGCTCATAGTGGCTGACGGCGCGGAGGCTATCAAGGCGGTTCTGCAGCGGCGAGGAGGCTCCGGCCTCAAGTCCCTGGCCGACGTGCCCGCCTTCCATGCCGCGATGACCCGCTGTGCGGAAGACGCCGGCAAGGACAATGTTCCCCAGATCCGCTGGTTTATCGAGATGTTCGGCTATGCCGAGACGGTGCGATCGAGTCTGCCCGACCGGGAACGCCGGCCGGGTAAGCCGCTCACCGAGACGCTTCGCAACGCCGGTTTCGACGCGATCACCGGAGTGGGCGGCTACGTCAGTTTCTCCACGGAAGGCTACGAACTGATCCATCGTACCGTTGTCTGCGCTCCGAAGCCTTACGAGAAATCGATGAAGATGTTGAAGTTCCCCAACGAAGCGGACTTCGTGCCCCAACCGTGGGTCCCCCGCGACGTGGCCACCTACACGACCAGCTTCATCGACATCGCCACCGCCTTCGACAACCTTGGCCCCCTGGCCGACGAGTACATCGGCGATCCGGGTGCCTGGGCCGATGTCCTCAACGGCCTGCGGGAAGACAAACACGGTCCCCAGGTGGATCTGAAGACGGCGCTGATCGATCAGCTTGGGACTCAGGTGACGATCATCACGGATTTTGCCATGCCCATCTCAACCACCAGCGAGCGGATCCTGATCGCCGTCGAAGTCAAGGACGAGGCTGCCGTCGCCAAGGCTCTCGAGAAACTGCTCAAGGCTGATGAGGCGGTCGTTTTGCGAGGTGACCTGCCAGGACTCGAGAAGCTGATGATCTGGGAGACTGTTCCGCCTGAGGAGGAGTCGGTCGTATCCCGGATCTCGCTGGGCGCCCCGATTTTCCCCGGCGACGATCCCCGGGAACAAGAGCCGGCTGACGAGGAGGAACTCGACCGCCCCGGATTGTTTCCCAATCGGGCCATCACCGTTACCAATGGGCAGTTGTTCATTTCCTCGCACCTCGATTTTCTGGTGAAGATTCTCCAGCAAAGGGAAGAGCGAGAAACACTGGCTTCGGCCGTCGATTTTCAGGTCATCGGCAAGAAGGTCGAGGAGCTCGGCAAGGAACGCTGCTCTTGGGTCTTCTCCCGCACCGACAAGGAGTACAGGGCCACCTACGAGTTGATCCGGCAGGGAAAGATGCCCGAGAGCGAGACCATGCTCGGCCGCATGCTCAATACCGTCTTTGGTGTCGGCAAGAAGGGTGTCCTGCGCCAGCAGGAGGTCGACGGCAGCAAGTTGCCCGAGTTCGATGTCGACCTCCTGCTGGCGCAGGACACCCTTCTTGCCGAC